>NZ_JANKBZ010000004.1 GCF_024623785.1 Archangium lipolyticum | reverse complement strand
TGGCAATGTCGGAGGGGTCCCACCCGTTCCCATCCCGAACACGGAAGTTAAGCCCTCCAGAGCCGATGGTACTCCGCGGGAAACCGCGCGGGAGAGTAGGTCGCTGCCGGATTTTTTTTGAAGGCCCCGAGTCCTCACATCACGTGAGAACTCGGGGCCTTCGCCTTTTCGAATCACTGGATTTCTGCGTCCCGCGTGTGTCCTTCCCGGGCGTCGTGTCTCCCGTCCTGTGTTTCGCATCTTCGCGCTGGCGAGCTCTCCCCAGGCTTGCTTGATTGGCATTCCATCCTTCAAGCCCAGGAGCGCCTCTTCCATGAAGCAGCTGTTGCGTCCCTTCCTCGGTGGTCTCTTCGCGCTCGCCGTCTTCCTCGCCCCGGCTCGTTCCGAGGCCACTGAATTCCGCCTCACCCTCGGCGGCGACTATCAGTTCGACTCGGGCGCCTTCTTTCATCTCACCGGCGCCGTCGACTTCGTCGACCTCGGCCCCCTCTCCATCGGTACCCGCTTCGGCGCCCTCCTCGCCACCCAGCCCAATACCCTGGGCATCCCCCTCGACCTCAACCTGCGCATCACTCCCCGCCGGGTTCCCATCTATGTGGAGCTCCTCGGTGGGCCGTGGATCTTCTTCGAGGGCGATACCTTCCGCGCCCACGCCGCCTTCGGCTTCGGCTACCAGGGTCGGTCCGTTACCTTCGGCGTCGAGCTCGGCTACCTCGAGCCCAGGCCCCATATCGGCCTCCGCCTCGGGTGGCGGTTCTAGGTCCGCCAGTCCGGGCCTGGTGTTCCCCCTCAGTAGTGCGGCGGCTTCTCCTGCTGCCGCGCATCCACCAGGCCCGGTTCTCCCTCCAGCTTCTTCTTCACGTGTTCCAGCTCCGCTCGCAGCGCGTCCAGCTCGCGCTGCTGCGCGTACAGTGCGTCGCTCAGCTCCTGCAGCAGTTCCTGCTGCTGCATGTAGCGTAGTTCCAGCTCCACGATCCGTGACTCGGCGTCCATACCTCCTGGGATAACCCGGCCCCGGTCGTGTTGTCCCTCTCCGTGTGTCTTGGGTTCCTCCCCATGGATGTCTCCCGCCACCTCCAGCGCGCCCGTGAGCTCCTCGCTCGCGGCCGCCCCGAGCTCGCCGAGTCCGCCTTGAGCGATGCCATCGATGCCGCCGTCCAGGCCGAGGATCTGGTCATGCTCACTCGCGCCCGTATGGCTCTCGGTGAGTTGTTGGTCGGCCAGGGCAGGGATGACGAGGCCGTTCCCTTCCTCCAGGCCGTCGTTCGCACCGAGATTCCCGATGGCTCCGTTGATGCCGAGGTGAAGTCCTCCGCTCGGTTGCTCCGCCAGATCCGCGGTATTCCCGAGGAGTGAGCTGGAGCTTCGTGGGCGCTGCTCTTCGACGCTGACCCTCACCCCAACCCTCTCCCAGAGGGAGAGGGGGTTTACTCGGGGTTCAACCTGGGATGCTCGATACCCTCACCCCGTCCCTCTCCCGAAGGGAGAGGGGGGAGATCAGGGCGCTCGGCAGGCTTTTCTCACCGCCGCCATCCGCTCCGGAAAGCGACGCTCCAGGTCCATCCGCGTCACCCTCTGCGCGTCTGTCTTCCCCGCCTGCCTCTGGATTTCACACAGCGCCGACAGCGGTCTCATGTCCGACATGTCCAGGCGATCCGCCTCCCTCAACGCCTCCTCCGCTCCTTCCACGTCCCCCATCTGGAATGCCGTCATCCCCAGGTGGAAGTACCCCATCACCAGTTTCGGATCCGCCTCCACCGCCTCCCCAAACAGCTCCCGCGCCTCCTCCATCCTCCCTTGCTTCACCCTCACCAACCCCTCCTCCACCAACACCTGCGGCCTTCCCAACTCCCCCTCCAGCCCCTTCAATATCTGGAGCGCTTCGTCCCACCGCCCCGCCTCGCTCAACAGTCTTCCGTACCGCACCCCCACCCCCACGCTCCCTCCCGCCTTTGCGTACGCCTTCTCCACCGCCGCCAGCGCCCCCTCGAGGTTCCCGTTCCTCTCCTCGAAGTCCGCTTTCAGCAGGTCCACCCTCGGATCTCCTGGCGCCAGTTTCTCCGCCCTCGCGAAGGATTCCTCCTCGCATCGGTTCATCCTCTGCCCATGGCAGATCCTCGCCAGCACCAGCTGCGTCTCCACCTGGCTCGGGTCCTTCTTCTCCGCTTCCTTCGCCAGCTCGTAGGCGTCCAGCGGCGCTCCCTCTCTCAGCAGCTCCGCCGCCTCCCTCAGGTCCGCCGCCGTCGCCTTCGCGTTCTCCTTCAGCGGTTTCAGCACCTTCACCCGCTGCGCCGCGTCCGGCGTCAGCCTCGCGATCGACAGCTCCTGCTCCGGCATGTTCCTCGGCAAGAACAGCGGAATCAGGTGGATCACGAACGCCACCCCGAGGACGATCAACAGACTCCTCCAGCTCCGATCCAGCTTCCTGCGCGGTCGGTCCTGTGAGGTTTCGGGGCCTCGGTGTCCCCGGCTCTCTTCGGCGGGAGGTTCGTTCTGCACGGCTTCCCTGACTCTAGAGACTCGCCAACCCCTCCGCACGGTTCGATGCCCGCTTCCCTGGTCAATGCCCGACACCGTGTGCCCGCAGCAATCAGCCGGGCTTACTTCCTCCACCCCCGGGGAATGCCCCCCTCACGGCACCGCCCGCAGTCTCCTCCTCGGCCCCCGCGACGACGGCAACTCCTCCTCACAGCTCCAACACAGCTCGAAGTTCCCCGGGTTCTCCTCCCCACACCCCGGGCACTCCACCGTCCTCCCCGCCTTCTCCTCGTCCTCCTCCAACTCCGCCAGCAGCTCCTTCCCCTTCGCCACCTCCTCCGGCGGCAGCCACAGCTCCACCCACGTCTCCGTACTCGGGATTTCTCCGCTCAGCGGCGCCAGGGCTTCGCCTCGTACCTCCACCGACAGCCCCGAGCCCGCCAGCAGTCCCGCCAGCAGCCTTGCCTCTCCCACCGTCCGGTGCACCGAGAACCGCACTCGCTTCATGCGCTCTCTCTAGGCGCGGAGCCTGCCCCCCCGCAACCGGCTCCTCCCGCCTCCTCCCTGGTGGTGCACTCGGGCAAGCAGGTAGAGTTCTCCCCCCTCAGGGGGGATGTGTGCTCGGCCTCGAACTCACTCAGGATGGGTCCCGTGTGTCTCCGGTTTCTCCGGGGCCGTCTTCCGTCCATCCTTCGTCGGACTCCCGCTCTCCCCCACCGGCCTCCCCCGAGGGCTCCTTGGCCTTCCTCTCCGCCAACAGCCACTCCCCTCCCTACCTCCGCTCCACCTGGGCTCGTTACGCACTGGCCCTGCTGGCCACCGGCCTCGCCTTCGCCCTCCAGTGGTGCCTCTGGCCCTGGCTCGCCCCCTCTCCCTTCTTCTTCTTCCTCGCCGCCATCATCTTCTCCGCCTCCCTGGGCGGCTACGGCCCCGGTGCGCTCGCCACCGTCCTCTCCCTCCTGGCCACCCGCTTCTTCTTCCGCGACTCCGGCTCCTCCGCCCACCACACCATCACCAGCGCCCTCTTCACCGGCGTCGCCGCGTTGATGACCCTCGTCTGCGCCCGCGTCCGCCTCTCCCTCCATGAGGCCCAGGTCGCTCGCGCCTCCGCCCAGGCCAATGGGCACGTGCTCGCCATCACCCTGCGCAGCATCGGCGACGCCGTCGTCACCACCGACCCCCATGGCCTCGTCCGCTTCATCAACCCCGTCGCCTCCTACCTCTCTGGCTGGCGCGAGCTCGATGCCATCGGCCAGCCCCTCGAGCGCGTCCTCCAGCTCGTCCACCCCTCCACCCGCGAGCCCCTCGCCCCCGTCTCCCTCTCCCCCGACGAGGAGCGGCCCGTCCAGCTCGGCCACCAGGCCCTTCTCCTTCCCCGCCGCGGCGGCGAGCTCCCCATCGAGCACACCGCCGCCCCCATCCGCGATGCCCTCGGCCACCGGCTCGGCACCGTCATCGTCTTCCGCGACATCTCCGCCCGCTTTCGCGAGGACCGCGAGCGCGCCCAGCTCCTCGCCCGCGAGCACGACGCCCACCTCGAGGCCGAGGTCCAGCGCGAACGTCTCGAGACCCTCTTCATGCAGGCCCCCGTCGCCATCTGCCTCACCCGCGGCACGGACCACGTCGTCGAGCTCGTCAACCCGCTCGGACAGACCCTCGTCGGTGAGCGCCTCTCCCCCGGCCGCTCCGTCCGCGAGACCGTCTCCGGGCTCGACCCCCACCTCGTCCAGTTGCTCGACGAGGTCTACCGCAAGGGCACTCCCTTCGTCGGCCACGAGGTACCCCTGCGCGCCGACTTCTCCGGCTCCGGCCATCAAGAGGTGAAGTACTTCGACCTCACCTGGCAGCCCTGGCGCGGCGTCGACGGGGAGATTCTCGGCACCATGGGCCTGTGCGCCGAGGTCACCGAACAGGTGCTCGCCCGCCGCGAGGTCGAGGCCCTCGCCTCCGACCTTCAGCAGGCCCTCCAGATTCGCGACGACTTCCTCTCCGTCGCCTCACACGAGCTCAAGACGCCCCTCACCTCGCTGCAGCTCCAGTTGCAGCTGCTGTGGCGCTCGCTCCCGGCGCTCGACGCCAACGGCAATCCCCACCCCGCTCGCAAGCGCGTCGAGGCCTCCCTCCGCCCCGCCGAGCGTCTCCACCAGCTCGTCAACAACCTGCTCGACGTCTCCCGCATCCGTGCCGGCCGCCTCGCCCTCGAGCGCGAGACCGTCGACCTCGCCTCCCTCCTCCAGGACGTCGTCTCCCGCGCCGAGGCCGATGCCGCCGGCGCCGGCTGCTCGCTCGTCCTCCACCCCAGCCCCCCCATCATCGGCCGCTGGGACCGGCTCCGCCTCGAGCAGGTCGTCACCAATCTGCTCTCCAATGCCATCAAGTACGGCGCCCACCACCCCGTCGAAATGGCCGTCGTCCAGGAGGGCTCCTCCGCTCGCCTCACCGTGCGCGACCACGGCATCGGCATCGCCCCCGACAGCCAGGCCCGCATCTTCCAGCGCTTCGAACGCGCCGTCTCCGAGCGGCACTTCGGCGGCTTCGGCCTCGGCCTGTGGATCTGCAAGCAGATCGTCGACTCGCTCGGCGGCGACATCCGCGTCGAGAGTCTTCCCGGCCAGGGCGCTACCTTCACTGTTTCCCTTCCCCTCGAGCCCCCTCCCAACGGCAAGCCGCTCTCCGGCTCCTTCCCCTCCGTCTGAGCCGGCTTGCCCGGGCCCCCGGGTTACTCCTCCTGTCGCAGCTCGTGCGGCAACACCGCGTGCGCATGCCTCGGCGCCCGCTCGTGCAGCTCCTCCGTCAGCAGCGCGTCCAGCTCCGCCAGCAGCTCGTCGTAGGCCTCTCCCGCTCCTCTCACCGGCTGGCCCGCGTGACACCCCAGCCTCACCCTCGGCGTCTCCTCGTCCTCGAACGCCAGGCTCACCGCCATCCCCCTCGGGCCTCCTGCCTCGGGCGGCAGGGCCGCCGGCGCTGGTTGCCGCTCCGCCTCCTCCAACAGCGGCTGCAGCCTTTGGATCTCCTCCTCCGTCAGGTCCCTCTCCACCACCGTTTCGCCCTGCTCCAGCACCCGCAGGTGTTTCATTCCCTCCACCCGCACCGCCTGCGCCCCCGTGTTCGTCCTGCCGCTGCGCTCGTACGTCACCGTCTTCACGCGCCACCTCCGTCCGGCCCCTCGGGTTCTCGTGGAGGTATGCACGGCTCCGCTCTCCCGCATTCCTCCCGGCTCCTTCCCGACAGTCCCCCGCCCCCGGGGGGCTCGGGTTGGAGCCCGGGGCCTCGGATACCCTCACCCCGTCCCTCTCCCGGAAGGAGAGGGGTTGTTGACGGTGGTTGACGATCCAAGTGTTGCGTAGACCCTCACCCCAGCCCTCTCCCAGAGGGAGAGGGGGTTTTGTTCCGCCCTTGTTGACGCACCGCGTTCGCTTCCTGCTGCCCCAGTCGCTCCCTCGCCATTACACTCCTGCCGTGCGTCCTCAACCCGCTGCCCAGACCGCTCCCGCTCCCGCCCTCCGCGGTGACTCCGGCGCCGTCCCGGCCCTCCCTTCGCCTCCTCCCCAGCCTCCCCCTCCTCGCTCCGAGCGCCTGCTCGCTCTCTCCTCCCAGTCCTTCGATGTCCTCGTCATCGGCGGCGGCGTCACCGGCTGTGGCATCGCCCGCGATGCCGCCCTCCGCGGTCTCCGCGTCGCCCTCGTCGAACGCGAGGACTTCGCCTCCGGTACCTCCAGCCGCTCCTCCCGCCTCATCCACGGCGGCATCCGCTACCTCGAGCACGGCCACCTCGGGCTCGTCTTCGAGTCCAGCATCGAGCGCTACCGGCTCCTCCGTCTCGCTCCCCACCTCGTCCGGCCTCTCGCCTTCGTCTGGCCCGTCTACAAGGGCGCCCGCATCGCCCGCTGGAAGCTCTCCGCCGGCCTCATGCTCTATGACGCTCTCGCGCTCTTCCGGAATGTGAAGGCCTCTCAAGGCCTCAACGCCCGACAGATCTCCGAGCTCCTCCCCGGCCTCCGCTCCGACGGTCTCACCGGCGGCGCTCGCTACTACGACGCCGCGACCGATGACGCCCGCCTCACCCTCGCCAATGCCATCGGCGCCTCCGAGGCCGGTGCCGTCGTCCTCAACCACGCCTCCGTTCGTGCGCTCCTGCTCGAGGACGGCCGCGCCCGCGGTGCCACCGTCGTCGACTCCCTCACCGGCCAGGAGCTCACCGTCCGCGCCCGCGTCCTCGTCAACGCCACCGGGCCCTGGTCCGATGAAATCCGCAAGCTCGATGCCAACGGCTCCACCTCCACCGTCCGCGGTTCCAAGGGCGTCCACATCTCCGTCCCCCGCGAGCGTCTCCCCACCGACTGCGCCATCACCCTCCTGTCCCCCGTCGACGGCCGGGTGATGTTCATCCTCCCCGCGGGCACCCACACCATCATCGGCACCACCGAGACCGCCACCCAGGCCCACCCCTCCGAGGTGCGTGCCAGCCTGGCCGACGTGGACTACCTGCTCGCCTCCGCCAACGGCTTCTTCCCCCAGGCCCACCTCGTCCGCGAGGACGTCGTCAGCGCCTGGGCCGGCATCCGCCCCCTCGTCGCCAGCGGCTACGGACACGGCGACGCCAACAGCGCCAGCCGCGAGCACGCCATCCACACCAGCCCCACCGGCGTGCTCGCCATCTCCGGCGGCAAGCTCACCACCTACCGCGTCATGGCCCGCGACACGGTGGACGCCGTCGAGAAGGCCCTCGGTGTTCCCCACCACAAGGCCACCACCGGCTCCATCCCCCTTCCCGGTGGCGACCTCTCCTCGCTCGACGCCGAGCTGGCCGCCGCTCGCGCCGAGGTGGGTCGCGAGGACACCGCCGTCCACCTCGTGCATGCCTACGGCTCCCGGTGGCGCCTGGTGTGGGCCCTCACCCGCGAGCAGCCCACCCTCGCCGAGCCGCTCGCCCCCGGCCTCCCCTACATCCGCGCCGAGGCCATCCACGGCGTCACCCACGAGCTCGTCCACACTTTGTCCGACCTGCTCGTGCGCCGCCTCAAGGTTGCCTTCGAGACGCGAGACCTCGGCCGCGCCGCCGCCCGCATCGCCGCCGCCGACATCGCCCCCCTCCTGGGCTGGAGCCCCGACACCGTCGAGCGCCAGCTGGCCGACTACTCGCGCGACGTGGAGCGGCTCTTCGCCATCGAGCCCACCTCGCGCTGACGTCCACCAACTCGCCCGCCGGGAGGATTCACCCCCGCCCTCCCTACCGCCCAGCGAGCGGACGACCTACCGTGCTTCAATGGGAATGGGCCCCACCGCCACAGGTTGGCGGGGCCCGTTCCTCCGCCCGGTACCGCCACCGGCGGTGCACCCCCCCACGGACGGGGCAAGGAGACGCGAGACATGAGGCGATTGGTTCTATTGGGCCTGCTGGGGCTGAGCACGACCGCCTGCAAGGAAGAGCCCATCGTCGTCGAGCCCAACGAGACGGAGCAGCCCCTGTGCCCGGAGCTGGTCGTCCAGGGCGGCCTCGAGGATGCCACCTCCGCCATGGCGGTGGGCACGGCCGCCTCCGCGCTGCGCGGTGACACGCCCGCCTCCGACGCCACCGGCCGCGAGCGCGTGCTCGTGCGCTTCCGCAAGCAGACCGGCGTGCGCGCCGCCGCCGTGTCCCGCGAGCGCGAGCAGAAGGTGCGGCGGCTGGGCGCCTCCATGAAGTACCACTGGCCCTCGATGGACCTCATGGCCCTCTCCCTCACCCCCGAGGAGCAGGCCCAGCTCGCCAGGGATCCCGACGTCGCCGCCATCAAGCCGGACCGGGTGGTGCGCGCGCTCGGCGGCTCCCCGCTGCTGGCCGTGTCCTCCCTGCTTGCCGCGCCCGGCTCCACCACCGGCAACCCCAGCGAGTACACCTGGGCCGTCAAGATGGTGCAGGCCAACGCCGTCTGGGATGCCAACAACGATGGCGTGCTCGACTCCGGTGCCCCCAATGGCTCGGGCATCAAGGTGTGCATCATCGACAGCGGCATCGACAAGAACCACGCCGAGCTCGCGGCCGCCATCGTCGGCGGCAAGGACTTCGTCGACGATGACGAGGACCCCGAGGACAAGGACGCGTCCGGCAAGTGGGGCGGGGGCCATGGCACCCACGTGGCGGGCACCGTCGCTGCCCAGCTCGGCTCCGCCGGCAATGTGAACCCCAACGACGACACGCTCAGCCCCCAGGGGATGGTGGGCGTGGCCCCCGGCGCCTCCCTCCTCATCGCCCGCGTGCTCGACGAGCGGGGCGATGGCCGCACCTCGGACGTCATCGCGGCGGTCAAGTGGTGCAAGGAGCAGGGCGCGCGGATCGCCTCGCTCTCGCTCGGCTCGCCCAACCCGGACGAGGACGAGAAGGCCACCTTCGATGCTCTCTGGGACGAGGGCAGGGGAATGCTCTCCATCGCCGCCAGCGGCAACGCCGGTGAGACGGCCTCCCCGGAGTCCAAGGTCTATCCGTCCGCCTACTCCTCCGTGCTCGCGGTGGGCGCGGTGACCTCCACCGAGAAGCACCCCAAGTTCTCCCAGGGCGGCGAGCACCTGAGCCTCGTGGCTCCCGGCCAGTCCGTCTACTCCACCTACCCCGGCGGCCAGTCCCCCTACGCGGAGCTGTCGGCCGGGGGCCGGTTCTACACCTCGAGCGTGCTCGATTACGTCCCCTTCGAGACGTACGAGGGCAAGCTCATCGACTGCGGGCTGGGCAATGGCTTGCGCTCGTGCCCCGAGGCCACCTGCGAGGGCTTCGTCGCCTACGTGGACCGCGGCGACATCAAGTTCGCCGACAAGGTGAAGAACGTGCGCTCCCAGGGCGCTCGCGCCGTCATCATCGGCAACAACGACCCTGCCGATGACGACGCGCTCGCGTTCACCCTGGGCAGCCGCGCCAGCTGGCCGCCCGTGACGTCCATTTCCACCACCACCGTGCCCTTCATCCGCGCCCAGTTCGGCCAGAACGTGCGCCTGGGCGTCAAGGGCAGCGACTACGCCTACAGCACCGGTACCTCCATGGCCACGCCCCACGTCTCCGGGGTGGCCGCGCTGGTGTGGAGCTCCAAGCCCTCGCTCACCGCCGGCCAGGTGCGGGAGATCCTCGAGAAGAGCGCGAGGGATCTCGTCGACAGCGCGGAGCCGACGTCCATCGAGGGCAAGGATCCCATCTTCGGCTACGGCCTGGTGCAGGCCCAGAAGGCCGTGGAACTGGCCAAGGCGTACTAGTGGAGTGTCCGCGAAGCTTTTGGACATAGTCGCAGGGAGTCTGACCCCGCCATCAGCCAGGGGAACGGAACCAGCCCCACGACTATGTCCAGGGATTTGCCGGACACTCCACTAATCGCGGGCGCCAGAATGCAGTGGCCGAGTACGCTTCGTTTCGCACCGTTCCCTCATCGCACGATGAAGTCGAATCGCTCCACTGCCGCCTTGAACTCCTCCAGCGTCGCGCCCGAGCGTTTGGCCTCCGCCGGCGCGTAGAACGTACGCGCGACCGTGGACGGCAGCTCCTTCAGCGGCCCCTCAAGGATGACTGGAGTAAAGTCCCCAGGCCACGGCACGCTCAGCAGATCCGGCCCGTACTTGAGAGGGTCCACGATGGTGAAGCAGGGCCATTTCGGCAAGCGAACCGTACTCATGTCGCAGCCGTGAAACCGGCACAGATCCAACCGAGCCTCGGAGAAGTCACAGTCCTCGACGCCCCCGAGCTCCCAGTTGTCCAGGTGACCGCGGCGGTGCCCGAACTCATTTCCGCTGAACCGACCCTTGAAACGACAGCCCTTCAACCCCATCGTTGTCCAGCGAGAGTCCACGAGCTCGCGCTTCGCCTGGATGGTACAGTCGATCAGCCGTCCCGACACCAAGCTCAGCCACCGTCCCGGAACACCGAGGATGACTGTGCACCGGCGCAACGTGATGCTCGGGCCGAGCCAATATATGGCGGTGTTATCCGTCAGCTCCAACCGCTCCCCTTCTATCTCTCTGTTCTCGTAGTGGATGTTCGGAGTCACGAGCCTCTCAGAAGAAGATCATACGAAAAAACGTGCTCGCCATCCGCCGCCCATGAATCTCGAAGTTCGACTCGGTGTCCGAGAGAATCTCGTAGTGGTACTTCTGGCCTGAGGGGCCGGTGACGTCAACGCCCTTCCGATTCCACGTCAAATCAGGGAAGCGCAGCCGCAGTTGCTCCTCTACCCAACGTCCTCGCGCCTGGCGCTCAAGAAGCTCCGCGCGATGCACGAGGCCTCTTTTCAGCATCCGCTGGATCGCCGCTGTCACCTTGGGCCCGTATGTCTCTTTACTCCATCCGGCCGCTACCTCCCTGGCCGCTACCTGCAGTTGGTCACCCAGGGGGTCCGAGGCAGGAATGTCGTTGACGGACACGCCTCGTGGGAGAGGTGCCACCGCCCGCCATTCCTCTCTACCTGTCTGTTACCGCCGCGGTGCCGGTACACCTCGTTAGCGGGAGAGCCGCTTGAGCTGGTACTTGCCCCGCTGTTGCGGCTCATCATGGCGCCAGCGAGAGCGCCCTCGGGGCCTACCGTGATCGTCAGGGCGCCCTCAGCAGAGGCCGCCACCGCCTGGACCTGTTCCAACCGCACGACCACCAACGTCGGCGCTCCTTGCCCCGCGAGCTGCACCTGCGCGAGCCGAAAACCCGGCAGGGAGCGCAACGCCGGACCCAGCTCGGCCAGCGTCCGCCCCGACAGCGCCGTCACTGCAATGATCATCGCCCTGGCTGCATCCGTCCCCAGCACCTTGGCGAAACCCGCCCCGGCCTCGCGCAGCTCGTCGAAGGTGGTGGCCACGCGCGCCTTCATGACGAGCTCCGCCCAGCCATCCATGAGGCCCCATACCGTGTCGATGCCCAGCCAAGCCACCAGTGCCACCGTGAGCACGGCGGCAACTCCCTTGGTCGCTGGCTCAGGCAGAAGCCACAATCCGAGATAGAAACTCGCGGTCCACAAAAGCGTAGCGAGGATCGCCTTGGGGCTCACCTCTCGCCCCAGCGCCGCGAACGTCTCATCCAGGACTGAGCCGAACGCCAGGGCCAGGGCCAAAGTGCTCCGGTCGTCCGAGCGCAGATATGGGCCATCCTCAAACAGCCCGAGGCAGTCCCCGCCCCCTCGAACGATGCAAAACCGCTCGTACCTCGCGCGGAGCTCGGTCTCGGCCTGCGGCTCGAGTTTGACCTGCCCCCACTGCTCCTCCGGCAGGATGGCGTACACGCTCCCTCGGCCACCGTCAGCGCGTGGCTCCCCCTCGGCGGTGAATCTGCCCCCAGCCTCTACGTCCGAGACTGGCCGTGCCTCCCGGGCCTGGCGCAGCGCCTCCTGCACCTTGAGGACCTCCGCAGCCACCTCCTGGGGCCCGTCCTGGAGTCGGCGGCCCCGCGCGAGGCGCTCCACATTCTCCCGAAACTCAGCCTTGGTGATGGGGACGGGCCGCGTCCTCACTTTCCCGGGCTCGAGTACCACGACGTCCAACACGACGGCGCCCTCGAGCCCAGGCTCCGTCGCCGACGCCCCCCGGGCCTCGTCGTCCTCGGGGGCCGCCTCCCAGGTGCGGTTACGGACTCCACCCATGCCCGCCATCGGCGCGTGCGTCGCGCACGCCGCGAAGAGGAAGAGCACGATGAGGGCGAAGGCTCCTGCAGGCGCCCACCACGGCGCGCGTCCCGCCCTCTCTCTCCGAGCCTCGAGCTGCGTACTGCCGCCCTCCCGCGCCCCAAGACTCCGGTGCTCATTCGCCATGGCGCTGGCCTTTCCCCCAGGACAAACAGGCCTGAAGGATAGGATGAGGGCTGGCCAACCCTACAGGGGGGCGACGCGCACACACCCGGAGTCTCCGCCGCACCTGCTGGCCGCCCCTGGACGCGCGACAACCCACCGTCGGCACTCCAATTGAAGTGACCGCGTCAGTGTGGTGCCGGTGACCGGAGCAGCGTGGGTCCCCACACGTGCAAGTGCTCTAGTGGAGTGTCCACGAAGTTTTTGGACATAGTCAGGAGCGGTGTCGATCCACCCACTCGTGCAACCAGTCACGGGCTTTGGAGACTGGCGCGGCGCTCCCGTTCCCCACGCAGCGGGTGCGCCGGCGACGCCAGCAGGCACGCGCCGAAGCTCGCCTCGACCCGCGCCACGGCCTCGACGCTCGGGTCCATGCACGCCGGCACCTGCGCCACCGAGACGAGCCCGTCCCGCCAGGGCTCCTCGGAGAGCGTCAGCGTGGGGTTCTGGGGGAAGAGGCTGAGCAGCACGAAGGCCACCGCCGCCACGGCCCCCATCGCCATCATCCCCCGGTGCGACCACTCTCCCCGGCGTGGCGCCGCCGCCGCCCGGAGCCGGGCCTCCAGCGCGCCGAAGTTCAACGCCGCACGCGCGGGCATGCGCCTGGCCCGCTGTGCCATCCACCCGCGCTCCATCCGCAGCCACGCCAGGGATTGCGTGCACCCCGCGCACGTGGCCACATGCTCGCGCACGCGCTCCGCTTCCTCCGCCGGCAGCTCCTCGGCCAGCAGCGCGTCCAGGTCCGATTCTCGGCACGGGTGGCTCATGGACGACCTCCGGTTCCCACGTGGGCGGAGAGCCGCTCGCGCAGCTGCAACCGCGCCCGGTGGATCTCGTTCTTCACCTTGGGGATGGACCAGCCCATCACCTGGGCGATCTCCTCGTACGGCAGGCCATGGTCGATGCGCAGCAGCAGCGCCGCTCGACGCTCCTCGCGCAGCTCCCCGAGCGCCTCCGCCAACAGCCCCTCCAACTCACGGTCCAGCAGCAGATCCTCCGGCGAGGGCGTGGGCAGCGCCGCCTCCAGGAGCAGCTCGTTCTCCTCGGCGGCGGCGTCCAGGTGCACCGCCCGGCCCCGGCGGGACTCGAGGTACACGTGGCGCGCGATGCCCAGCAGCCACGAGGCCAGCCGCGCCTCGTCGCGCAGCGCCCCGAGCTTCCCGTGCGCGCGTACGAAGGTCTCCTGGGTGGCCTCGTCCGCGGCGGCATCGTCCCGGGACAGGTCGCGCAGGAAGCGCCAGACGGCCGGTGCGTGCTGCTCGAAGAGGGACCGGAAGGCGACCGGATCTCCCTGCCGCGCGCGCGTCAGCAGCCGGCGCTCGGCGTCCTGCGCCGAGGATGCGCCGCCGGCCAGGGTCGTCATTCGCACCGCGAAGAGGTGGGCCACGCGCCGTGGTGACATGAAGCCGCCGGGAGTTTCACCGCCCGTTCTCTTTCATCCCGGCCCGGTCCGTCAAATAGGGCCTCGCTGGCCCGGGGAGCCGCCAGGGGGGCAGGGGCATGCGGCGGGCCGGGTGTGTCCCTCCACGAACAATTCCCACCTTTGCGCCACGGGGAGGGGGACGACGAGGAGGACGGCATGCGGAGAGCCATCTGGATGGCGCTGGCCTTGGGGACTGCCCCTCTGGTGGCCCTGGCGCAGCAGAGCGGAGGCGCGGGAGGCGCGGGAGGCGCCGCGGGGGTAGGAGGAGCCGCGGGGGCTGGCGGAGCCCAGGCGCCGGGTACACAGGCGAGCCCTTCGGGGGCGGGCAGCATTCAGCGGGGCCAGGACACGACCGGGCTGGGAACCCCTGGGGCGCCCGGACAGCAGTCGGCCGGCTCGGTGGGGACGACCCAGGGCCAGCCCGCCACGGGCGGCGCGGGAGCGCAGGGGACAGGTGGGCAGAGTGGTGTGTCCCAGCAGCAGACCACACAGGGCGGAGATCAGGGGCTGACGGGCGGGACGGGGACGGGTGGGGCAGGAGCGGGCGGAGCCGGGGCAGGTGGGGCGGGAACGGGCGGGACGGGGACTGGAGGAGCGACGGGTCCCACCTACCGTGGCACCACTTCGGAGATTCCGTCCGCGACACCCCCCGTGGATATCGGGACGCGGGTGGGGCCGGAGCCGGGTGAACAGGCGGGGACCGGCGGTACGGGCACGACCGGGACCGGCTCGGGTGGCGGCGGAGGCGCCGGTGTAGGCGGAGGCGCCGGTGTAGGCGGAGGCGCCGGTGCGGGCGGTGCTGCTGGGAGCGGAGGAGTCGGCACGGGTGGAGGTGTCGGGGGACAGGCTTCGGCGCAGCAGCCCGCCGTACCCCAGAGCCCCGAGGCGATGCAGCGCGAGTTGCTCACCCTGCGCCAGCGCGTGGCCCAGTTGGAGAGCGAGGTGGCCGGTCTGCGCGGGACGGGCGGCGGTGGCACGGGCACCCCGAACACGGCGGACATTCAGGTGCGAGGTCCCGTCACCGTCGCCACCGCGGTGTTCGATGGCCGGGTGCGCGACGTCACGTCCAAGCACATCGACATCGTCGACACCTCGGACGGCAGCCTCTACCGGCTCCGCATCGACGAGGAGACGAAGGCCTTCAGGGGTCCCCAGCTGAGCCGCATCCGCGTGAGCCAGATTCCCGAGGGGACGCAGGTACGGACCTCGTTCGAGCTCATCTCCTCCGGGGAGGAGGTCGCGCGCTACATCGTCGCGCAGCCTGCCCAGCAGCAACGGCAGCGGCAGCAGGAAGAGCGGGGGCAACAGCAACAACAGCGCCGGGAACAGATGGGGCCCGGGCAACGGATGGCGGTGCCACCGGGCTCTCAGCAGTGAGCCCCGACCGGCCTGCCGCGGGTCCAGCGAGGGAATGAGGGGCCGTGGCCTTGCTCACGGCTCCTCGCGACGGCGGTAGTCATTCAGGGGAACGGGCAGGGGGCCGGACGCGTGCTTCCCACTTCGCCCGGTGCTGGCGCCGGTTGCCCGAGAGTGGCTGTCGCCCAACGTTCTACAAGAAGAAGGGAGCGCGGCGTCGATGCGGAAGCCGACCTGGTGGGATTTCGGGATCGCGGTGCTTGGCTTGTTCCTCGTGTGCGGCGCCACGCGGAGTCTGGCTCAGGACGCCCAGTACCCGGGGACGGGGAGCACGGTACAGCAGCCCACCCAGGGCTCGGACGTGCCGGGAGCGACGGACGCTACGGGAGGCTCGGGGCAGGCGGAGGACACGGGGCAGCAGACGACGGGCAACCAGCAGATGTCGAGCGTCGATGCCCGGCAACTGCAGGAGATCGCCCGGTTGCGAGCGGAGGTGGCCCGGCTTCAGCTGGAGCTCGCGCGGATGCGGTCGCAGCTCGTGCAGGCCCAGCAGGCAGGGGGCGCCGGACAGGGCGTGGGCGGCAGTGGGTCCGCCGGAATCGGAGACCCCAACGCGGAGGCTCCGGCCGGAGCCACGGGGCTAGGAGACCCCAACGCGGAGGCGCCAGCGAGAGCCCAGGAGAGTGGCACTCCCGTGAATGAAGGCGTGGGCGGTGGTGGCGCGGGTGGCGCCCAGGCCCGTCCGGACACCGACAACCAGGGCTACGCCGTGGCCAACGTCATCTACACGGGCCGCGTGCGCTCGGTGTCCCAGCAGCGGCTCGTGCTCGTCGATGACGCTGGCGCCGCCAATACGTTGTCACTCGCTCCCAACGTGCGTGTCTTGCGCCAGGGACAGCAGGTGTCGCTGCAGAGCATCCAGGAGGGCACCGTCGTACGCGCCTCCGCCAGCCTCTACACGCGCGGCAATCCGGTGACGGAGATCGAAGTGGTGCCTCCCGCCCGTGCGCGGACTCGATAGGGGAGGAGTGAACCCGCTCCGGCGGCTGCTCGAACGAAACAACGGGCAAGCGGCTTCGCTGCTACGCTGGGCAATGAGAGCTCTCATGCCGCAGCGAGCCGTCCTCACCCTCTGCCTGCTGCTCCTGTTACCGCTCCCGGTCCGAGCAGTTCCACCTGACGTCGAGTCGCGCCTCCACGTGCTGGAGTCCGTGGCGGTGCGCGAACACCACGGCCCGCCATACGGGCGCGGACTCGTGCTCACCTTCA
Organism: Archangium lipolyticum; assembly: GCF_024623785.1. Lineage (NCBI taxonomy): Bacteria > Pseudomonadati > Myxococcota > Myxococcia > Myxococcales > Archangiaceae > Archangium > Archangium lipolyticum. The sequence continues at coordinate 602,572 of NZ_JANKBZ010000004.1, read as the reverse complement.
AGCACCTTCCGCCGGACCCGGCGCTCACACGCTTTTCCGTGGAGGACGCGCGGGCTTTCGTCGCGGCCATGGAGGCGGCATTCCGATTTCCGATGGACGTGGTCACGGCAGGTCCTCTCTTCGGGTCCTCGGCGAACATGAGACACCCTGCTCGATACTTTCGCCTGATTGACGACGTGCACATCCCTGGGCGCTGGCATGTGAAGGGTCCAAGGGATGAGCAGGGGCAGCAGGTCATCCCCTGGCGGCTGCATCAAGGATTGGTTTTCGCCACGGAGAAGCCCCTCGTCCTCCTCCTGGGTCAGCAAGGGCACGCGCTGGACTTCAGCCTGACGGGCCTCAACGTCCCCGTCGTCAACGGCCGCTTCGTCGCCCTCTGTGAGCGGCTGGGCATCCAGCACGAAGTGCAGTTCATCCCGGCTCGGGTGGAAGAACACCCGGAGCCCTACTTCGTCCTCAATCCCCTTCGCGTCATCAAATGCATCGATGAGTCCCGGTGCGAAGAGGTGACCTTCTGGGAGCCCAGGCACGGAGTGCCCGAGAAGGTGGGCCACTACCGCAACGTCGTCGGGATGAAGGTGGACCCGGAGAAGATCGGGGACGCCAACATCTTCCGTCCCTGGGGTTGGCAGGGGGCCCTCATCGTCTCCGAGCGTTTCAAGCTGGCCCTGGAGGAAGAGGGCCTGAGCGGCCTTGGCTTCATGGAGGTTTGAGCCTCAGCCCGGCAGCTTGATTCCCGAGAGCCGCTGGTACAGGTCCACCGCGAAGCCATCCGTCATCCCGGACACGTAGTCCGTCACGCACAGCAGCCGCTGGTAGGGATTGAGCCGCTCGATGGCTTCCTTCCGGCTCTCCACGTACGGGCCCGGGCGCTGGAAGAACTCCAGGGGCAGCAACTGCCGCAACTTCTCCTCTTCCCGGTTCGGTCTGTCCGCCAGCACCGCGGGCGCGAACCTGTCCAACAGACCTCCCAGCGTCCGGAAGCCCGCGGCTTCGATCTGCAGCACCCGTTCGCTCCAGTACCCCTTCTCGCGAGTGATGTTCGTGATCGTCTTCAGCCGCTCGCCCGCCTCCGGCCGTGCCGACACCAGCGATTGCTCGAAGCTTCCCGCTTCCATCGCGATGACATGCTCGGCGAACGCCGTCACACACTCCTGGATGAGCGCGAAGATGGCCCCGGCCCGGGCCCGCCCCAGCCGCGACTCCCAGTCCACCCTGTCCTTCAAGGGCTTGAAGCTTGGCTGGAGCGCCGCCACGTCCTCCATCAGCGAGCAGACGGTCTCCATGGGGATGAGGCCCAGCTTCCCCGAGTCCTCCAGGTCGATGATGGCGTAGCAGATGTCATCCGCGGCCTCGACGAGGAAGGCCAGCGGGTGCCGGCTGAAGACGTATGGCTCGCGCTCCACCAATCCCAGCTTGCCGTACACCTCGCGCGCCAGCTGCGCGTCGTCCTGGAAGAACCCGAACTTCTTCTCCGAGATGCGTGCCTTGTCCCTGTCCCGCCCGCGCGGCAGGACCGAGGGCCTCGGGTACTTGCTCATCGCCCCCACCGTCGCCACGGTGTAGCGCAGCCCGCCATCCCGGTTGCGCGATTGCAGCCGGTTGAGGATGCGGAAGCCCTGCGCGTTGCCCTCGAAGCTGGCCAGGTCCTTCCACTCGCCCTCGGTGGCGAACGGGTGCTTCGCGTCCTGCTTCTCCACCGGAACGAAGCGCTGGAAGTTCCGCTCCACCCAGTGCTGGATGGCCGCCTCTCCCGAGTGCCCGAAGGGCGGGTTGCCGATGTCGTGCGCCAGGCACGCCGCCGCCACGATGGTGCCCAGGCAGGACGGGTCCACCTCCACGTCCTGGGCCCTCAGGCCGCGCCCCGCGAGCTGCCCCAGCGAGCGCCCCACGCACGAGGCCTCGATGCTGTGCGTGAGCCGCGTGCGCGTGTAGTCGCTCGTCGACAGCGGGAACACCTGCGTCTTGTCGTGCAGGCTCCGGAAGGCGCTCGAGAAGACGATGCGGTCGTAGTCCTTGTCGAATTCGGTCCGCTCGTCCGCGCTGTCCGGCGCGGGCGCGCGGTGTTGCGGATTGCCCACCCGGTGGGTGGAGAGGAGCTGACGCCACCGATCGGTTCGTTGAGTGCTCACGGAGGCCTATCCTGAGCCCGGGTCTGACAACGGCAAGTTCCCGGGCCGTCAACCTCCCGCCGCCCCCGGTGTCAGAGGAACACGTTGAGCATCAGACCGGTGGTGGCGAAGGGGATGCTGATGGAGTCGCCGCCGTTGTCGAAGCGCAGCTGGGCGCCGACGATGCCGGACACGCTCAGCTGGGGGACGATGAAGTACTCGATGCCGAGGCCTCCGCCGAAGGCGAAGTCGACGTCACCGGAGTAGCCGAAGCTGATGCCGCCCTCGGCGAAGGGGCGCAGGTTGCCGGTGAGCAGGTGGTGGCGGTAGCTGGCGTCGATGGCGAACTGGGCGTTGACGTCCGGCTTGAAGTTCATGGTGAAGCCCAGGCCGGCGCGCACCGAGCCCACGGGGCTCACATAGTAGAAGCCGCCAATCGTCGGCAGCTGGTTGACGCCGAAGACGAGCCCCTTGGCGCCGGGGGCCGCGCCCGTGCCATCCGCGCTCACCAGGGGCGCGAGCGCCGTATCGGAGGAGGCGGGCTTCGCCTCGGAGGCGGGACGGGAGGCTCCCTTGGCCGGTTCGGCGGCGAGGGCGGAGTGCAGCGGCAGCAGGAACAGGGCGAGCGGGACGAGCTGGGCTGGACGCATGGTGTGTGACCTCGGGTGGATGTGGGGTGAGGCGGGAGGGACTTCCGGTCGCGCCTTATAGCCGGAAGCCTCCGGGCCGATAGGATTCGGACACCTCGACCTCCGCGGGCGCGCGGCCAGGTCAGTCCAGGGGGGATAATGCGTCCTGGACGCGGAGTGTCCGTACCTCACACCCGGAGAGGACCATGCCGACGCCGACTTCCAATGCCCCTGCCGTGGCCATCACCCCGACAGGGCCGGAGCTGCCCGAGGGCCCGTTGTCCGAGGGCAGCAAGGGCCTCGAGGTGCAGCGGCTCCAGTTCGTGCTCATCCAGCTCAAGTACCTGGGGGGCAGGGCGGATGGGGACTTCGGGCCGAAGACGAAGGACGCCCTCATGCGCTTCCAGCGCGACTGGCGGCTCACCGCGGACGGCGCCTACGGGCCCGTCACCCGCACCGCGCTCCTCAAGGCGCTGAGGCCGGTGCACAAGCCGCCCGTGGTGTCCAAGCCCTCGCCCAACTTCGAGTCGCGCAACGGGGTGGACATCGACGTCATCGTGCTCCACCACACCGGCTCCAACCGCGTCTCGGTGGACCTGGCGACGCTGCGCAGCTCCAAGGGGAGCCGGGTGAGCGCGCACTACCTCCTGTCACCCACCGGCACCCTCTATCAGCTGGTGCCGGACAACAAGGTGGCCTGGCACGCTGGCGTCTCCTCGCTGCGGGGCGAGACGACTCCCAGCGTCAACGCGCGCTCCATCGGCATCGAGATAACGAACGACGGCAGCGGCCAGACGCCCTTCACCGAGGCGCAGTACCGCGCGCTGGAGCAGCTCGTGCCGTACCTGGCCCGGACGTACAAGGTGCCCAAGGAGAACATCCTCGGCCACCGCGACGTGGCTCCGGGCCGGAAGACGGACCCGGCGGACAACTTCGACTGGGAGCGCGTGCGCCGCGCCGTCGACCAGGTCCTCTAGCACCTCGCCAGGAGCCGTCTCAGAAGGCCCAGCCCAGGCCCACCGACATGCGCGGGCCCACCCACCAGCCATTCTGGCTGATGGAACCCGACAGCCCCCCGAGGGTGCTCCCCAACATGCCTTCGGGGGATGAGTCCGTGTCGCGAACGAGTGCCACGAGCCCCACTCCCACCTGGGCGGACAATCCCGGGGCGAGGATGGCGGTGTAGCCCGCCCACGCGCTCCCTCCGTAGCTGAGCGTCCGCGAGCCAGTCCTCACCGTCTGCGCCCCCTCCGGGGAGACGGACTCGTGGACATCGTTTCGCTGGAGCACCGAGGCCTCGAGGTGCGGACCCACCCAGAAGCCCTCGGGAGCCTGGCCCGAGAGGTAGAAGTGCACGCCCGGCTCCAGTCCCACGCCGAAGCGCCGGGTGGTGGTGTTCAAGGCGGAGCCGAACGTGCTCCGGTCGACCAGCGCGTTGAGCTGGAGCGTCGCGGCGAGCGTCACGTGCTTGCTCAGTGCGTGCTCCACGGTAGCCCCGAACTGTCCCGAGAGCGCATACAGCGGTTGCGCCAACGCCACCGTGCGCCGCTCCTGTGCGTGCTGCTCGGCACGGCCCCCCGACGGCACCAGGCCCACTCCCACTCCGACTGCGACAGCTCCCCAACGAATCCATGTGCGCATTGCAATCCCTCCCATGCACCGTCCGGCCAGCGGCGCGTGCCGCGAGGGTTGCAGCGCGTGTGCCAGACGGTCTTCCCTTGCTCTGGACGGAGGGCTTCGAGGGAAGCCGTGGTTCGCTTCGCCTCTCAGTCGGACAGACTGGCGGCCGTGCTCGCGGAGGCGCGTGACAGCTTGTCCCGGTCAGACAGCGCTCGCGTGGCCGTGCTCCTTGACGGCGGGCCAGCGCGGCGCTCCGGTCCTTCGTTCCTATCTTCGAGGATGGGGGACGGGTCCGGGAGGGGATGCCCGTCCCGAGGAGGAGTGTCATGGCCAGCCTCAAGCAAGCGGCCCGGCGCATCATCGAGGAAGTGTACGGAGCGGGGCGGGTGGAGGTGCTCGACGAGCTCTGCCATCCCAGCTACGTGAGCCATGACCCGCTCACGGGGGGCGCGGACCTCGCGGGCGTGAAGGCCTACGTGCGGCTGTTGCATGCCTGCTTCCCGAACCTGGAGGTGCGCATCCTCGCCGTCTACGCCGAGGGGGACACCGTCATCATCCGGTGGCACATGGAGGGGAACCTCGCTCGGAGGCTGCTCGGGGTGGAGCCCCGAGGCCAGCATGTCACCCTGGAGGGCATCACCCTCTCCGAGTTCGAGGACGGCCGGCTCGTCGAGGACACGAGCGAGTGGGACACCTTCGGCTACCTGCGGCAGCTCGGGGTGGTGAGGCCATTGGCCGAAGCCTCCGAGGAGGGTGAACGCTCCGGGGCTTCCCTGGCGTGAGGGGGCCCGGGAGGTTTTGGGGCTCGTCACACGGGTTCACGCATGGTAGGGGCGCGATCAACGGGCCGACGCTCTTCCCCATGGCCTGTCACGAGGGAATTTCCGAATTGAACGTCACCACCACTCCCAGCTCCTTCCTCATCCAGAACTACCGCCGTCAGGACGTGAGCTTCGTCCGTGGCAATGGCTGCTACCTGTACGACGGCGCGGGCCGTGAGTACCTCGATGCCTTCGCCGGCGTGGCGGTGTGCACCCTGGGGCATTCGCACCCGAAGCTCGTGGAGACGCTGTCGCGGCAGGCCGCGACGTTGCTCCACACCTCGAACCACTTCGGGCAGCTGGGGCAGGAGGAGCTGGCGGCGAGCATCGTCCCCCAGGCGTTTCCAGGGCGGATGCTGTTCTGCAACTCGGGAGCGGAGGCCAACGAGGCGGCCTACAAGCTGGTGCGCCTGTGGGGCAACGTGGCGCATGAGGGCCGCAAGCGCCGCGTCATCGCCTTCGAGGGGAGCTTCCACGGCCGCACGCTCGGCGCCCTCAGCATCACGCACACGCCCGCGTACCGCGCGCCGTTCGAGCCCCTGCCTCCCACGGACTTCGTTCCGTTCGGGGACGTGGACGCGCTCGCCGCCGCCATGAAGGATGACGTGGCCGGTGTGTTCATCGAGCCCATCCAGGGAGAGAGTGGTGTGCGTCCGGTTCCCGCGGGATTCCTGACCCGGGTCCGGGAGCTGTGCACGCGCCACCAAGCCCTCATGGTGGTGGATGAAATCCAGACGGGCATTGGCCGCACCGGGCGGATGTTCGGCTATCAGCACGAAGGCATCACCCCCGACGTGATGTCGCTGGCGAAGGGGCTCGGCGGCGGCGTCCCCATCGGCGCGGTGCTCGCGACCGAGCCCGTGGCCGCGCTGCTGAAGCCCGGTCTGCACGGCACCACGTTTGGTGGCAATCCCTTCGCGTGCGCCGCTGGACTGACGGTGATGAAGGAAGTCACCTCGCCGGGCTTCCTGGGCAACGTCGTGGAGCGGGGCCATCAGCTCCTGGAGGGCCTGCGCCGCGTCTTCGGCCCCACTCATGAGGTGCGTGGCAAGGGGCTCCTCCTGGGCGTCCAGCTCCAGCGGCCTCCCGCCGAGCTGGTGAAGGCGGCCCTCGCGGAGGGGCTCGTCATCGGAGTTGCGGGCAACAACACGCTGCGCATCGCGCCGTCACTCATCATCACCGCGGCCCAGGTGGACACGCTGCTCGAGAAGCTCTCGGCGGCTCACCGCGCGGTGGGCTGAGCATCACCTTGGAGGGACTCACAAACAATGGGCACCGCATCTCTGCAAGAACTCGCCGCGCCAGAGGGCATCTGCTACGGCTGTGGCTGCGACAATCCGCACGGTCTGCACATCAAGAGCTACTGGCATGAGGACGGCATCCACGTCATGGCCAGCCACACCCCCGAGGCCAGATACACGGGTTGGCCCGACCTGGTGTACGGCGGATTGATCGCGATGCTGGTCGACTGCCACTCGAACTGGACCGCGATGGCCTACCACTACCGCGCCGAGGGCCGCCAACCCGGCAGTCTGCCGCGAATCGAATGCGTCACCGGCAACCTCGGCATCAAGTTCATCAAGCCCACGCCCATGGGGGGGCCGCTCACCCTTCGCGCGCGGGTCGAAGGCGAGCTCGGCCGCAAGAGCCGGATCATCTGCGAGGTCCATGCCGGCGACACGCTGACGGCGATGGGCGATTCGATCTTCGTCCGCGTCGATACCGCGCAACTGACAGCGGCGGCGCACGACCGGAAGGATACGAAGACCGGTGGCTGAAGAAGGAGAAAACCCGATGAATGCACGACGGGAGCGCCGAGTGATGGAGTTGCGTTGGCTGTGGACCTGGGCGCTTTCACTGGCGGCCCTGGGATATGCGGATGCCTCACCCCGTGGTGAGCCGGACGGCCAGCGAGTGGCGTTCGCCCATGCGGAACCGGAGTGTTCGCCGGAGAAGAATTGGAAGTGCCTGTGCGTGGGTACTCCCGGCACGGCGGCATCCCAGCTCGAGGAGATTGGCGTGGAGCTGAACACCCTGAAGACGAGCGGATGGCCCTGCGTCCAGGGGGATTTCGACAAGGACGGCCAGCCGGACTACGCGTTTCCGGGCAAGGGTTATTCGTGCAACCAGTCCGTGCCCGTGCGGGTGCTCTTCACGCGTGATGGGCAGGTGAGGGAGGTGCGGGCGCTGCCGCGTGAGGTGAGCTGCCTCCAGCTCTACGGTCCAAGGTCCAAGCCCGGCCCGAATGGAGAGCCCAAGACGGCGCGGCAGGGCCTGGTCGATTGGGGCGAGGGCAATGCCACGTGGGTCTACCTGTTCAACGGGAAGAAGTGGCTCGCGACCCGGCACCTGTCCGAATCACGGTAGTTCATCATGGAGACGAGCGGGCGGAAGCGGGCGGCCAACCTCATGATGTAGAAGGCCAGCCCTCCTCCCCAGGCACGCGTCCTTCTCGCGATGTCACAAGTCGCGCCCACGTCCTCTGTCCTGTGCATGCCGCGGGCATCCACCGGAGAGGGAACCATGAGGGAGCGAGCGTTTCAGCGTGCACCACGCGTACCTTTGCACGCCTGGCTGGCCGTGGTGCTGCTCGTCGCGAGCGCCTGTACGCAATGGCACATCCAGCCCGATGGCCCCCCGCCCCCTCCCCCTGAAAATACCGTGGCGCTGGTGGGCGATGGCTCCCGCGTCGCGGGCTCGCTCGGTCCCTCTGGCGGGAGTCTCTCGCTGTCACAGGGCGGTCCCCGGCTGGAGGTCCCCGCCGGAGCCATCGGCCCTCAGGGCCTCCTGTTGAGCATGCGCGTCGATGAGGGGCCGGGACATCCCGCGGAGCCGAACGTCGCCCCGGTGGGGCCGCTGCTGCTGATCTCTCCCATGCTCGAGCCCTCCAATGGCAAGGGGCCGATCCTCTCCATTCCGCTGTCGTCGCTGCCCGTGGGCTCCGACCCCGAGGACCTGACACTTGCCGCCGAACGGCCAGGGGATGTCGGGCCGGGCGAGGCTGGCGGCTCCCCCGTGCTGACCTGGGAGTACCTGCCGGCGCAGTGGGTGGGAGAGCGCGCCGTGGCGGAGCTGCCGCGGCTACGAGGCATGCGGCTCCAGTTCGTGGTGCGCGACGACCCAAGTCCCTAGTGAGGAGGCAGTGATGAGCTTCAGTGACCGAGTGGGGTTGAGGTTCCGGGAGTCGATGAGTGGCTTCCTCGCCGAGGGGGTGTCCACACCCGAGGAGGGAGCGGCCCGGGGGAAGGGTCGGTCGAAGAATTTCCGCTTCACCCTGGAGGTGGCCATCCCCCGGCTGCGCGACTTCATCAACGCGGGGGTGCATCAGGCCTCCATCGTCGGAGGCGCGGTGGAGTGGCGCGGGCACGCGCACCGGGGGACGCCGGTGGGCCAGGATGGCACCATCGTCCTCTACCGGAACACCTCACCGGATGGGCGGCGCAAGGTGTTCGACTTCTCCTTCGGCTTCGTGGCCGACGACGGCCGGCGCTACGCCGTCACCGGAGAGAAGCGCCTGGTGGATGACCGGGGCTTCGACTCGGCGGCGGACCTCTCCACGCTGTTCATCCGCGTATTCGACGACACCGGACGTCAGGTGGCGGCGGGTACCACCCGGGTGCTCCCCACCGAGCTGCTGGACCAGATTGTCTCCATGCAGGCCACCAACGAGAGCGGGCCCGCGGATGCGCTCGAGGCGACCGCGGCGTTCCTGACCTTCATGAACGACCAGCTCAGCCAGGTGTACGAGAACATCCCCTTCCTGTTCAGTGTGGACAGGGACCGGTACCTCTCGCCCGTGCAGTGGCGCGCCCTGTCGCTGATCGCGGCGGTGATGCTGCCAAAGCCGCTCCCGCGCCCCGGCCCCACCACGCGCGACGTCATCCTCAACCTTCAGAGCTTCATCCGGACCTCCAAGGCGGAGGACCTCAACGACATCCGCACGCGGTTGGATGTGCTGGGCACCTTCGCGCCCATTGCGCAGGGGTTCCTGCCCGAGCTGGAGAAGTGGGTGCGCGAGACGCTCAACCGCACCGAGGGAAGCTGGCTGCGCACCACCTTCGAGCTGATGTTCCAGATGGTGGCGCTGCCGTACTTCGCGCATCCGAAGACGGACGCGCTGGTGGGCTACAAGCGCCCGGTCTTCGAGCCCAAGCACCAGCGGGTGTTGCCCATCCGGCGCATGCCCGAGGCGCGCACCTATGACGTGGCCATCGTCGGATCGGGAGTGGCGGGCTCCATCCTGGCCGAGCGCCTGACAGCCGCGGGCAAGAGCGTGCTCCTGCTGGAGGCGGGTCCCTATGTGGCCGAGCGGGACATGAGCACCGACGACCTGACCATGACGGCGCGGCTGTACAAGCGCTCGGGCCTGCAGGTGGCGAATGATGAAGGCTCCGAGGAGGCGCTCAGCGGCGCCGTCACCGTGCTCCAGGGCGCGTGTGTCGGCGGTGGCGGCACGGTGAACAACGCCATCTGCTTCCAGCTGCCGCAGTCGCAACTGGAGCGCTGGCAGGGGGTGGGCTTCCCCATCGACACCGCCACCCTGCGCGAGGCCTACCTGGCGATGGCACGGGAGGTGGGGATCAAGCCCATGTCCGAGAGCACCGCCTTCACCAACCCGGCGACGCGCTTCCTGGGGGGGCTGGGGGAGGCGCGCAAGCCGCGTGTGGACGAGCCACCCAGCCCTGGCCTGTGGGAGAACCTGGTCAACCTGAAGGACTGTCAGGGCCTGGGCCTGTGCAACAGCGGGTGTGGCTCCGAGCGCAAGCTCAATGCCATGCAGGTGCATCTGCCCAGGGCCCTGGAGCGCGACTGCCACCTGGTGCCGAACGCGCGTGTGGTGGACATCCATCTCTCGACACGGAAGGGGGCGGACGGTACCCGCGCGGTCACCTCGCTGGTGGTGGACGTCGAAGGGGTCCGGGTGACGGTGCGCGCGAAGGAGTTCATCCTGTGTGCGGGGGCCATCGCCTCGTCGGCGCTGCTGCTCGCCTCGAGCGACGTGCGCCAGGCGCTGGGGGACCGGGGCGTGCCGGTGGGCCGGCGCTTCAGCGCCAACGTGGGTACCCCGGTCTTCGCCTTCTTCGACCGGGTCGTGCATCCGCGCCCGAGCCTGCAGATCTCCCACTACTTCATGCCCGAGGAGGGGAGCGGGTTCATCATCGAGTCCTGGTACGCGCCCCCGGGGTCGCTGGCGGTTGCCATGCCCGGGTACTTCGAGGACCACTTCCAGCGGATGATGAACTATGCGCGGGGAGTGGTGGTGGCGCCGCTGGTGGGGGTCGAGCCGCAGGGCATCATCACCCTGGATGGGAAGAAGCAGGCGCACATCCGCCTGCCGCTCGCGCAGGACCTGGGGCGGTTCCGCCAGGGCATCGCCACGGTGGCGCGGGCCTTCCTGGCGAGCACGGACCTCAAGCCCACGGAGGTGGTCGCCGGCACACGGCTCGGGTACCGGATCCGGAGCGAGGCCGACGTGCAGGCTTTCATCGATGCGCTCACCAGCCCGGCCCAACTGCGCATGGGGACGGGTCACCCCCAGGGCGGCAATGCCATGAGCACGGACCCCGCGATCTCCGTGGTGGACGAGCAGTTCCGCGTGCGAGGCCTGCGCAATCTGCGCGTGTGCGATGCGAGTGTGTTCCCCGACGTCGCGGGGGTGAATCCCCAGTGGACCATCATGGCCCTGGCGCATCATTGTGGGAGGCTGATGACGTGACCTCCAACGTCGACGAGCCCATCATCCTGTCCGAGCCCGACCCTCGATGGCCGGAGCTCTACGCCGCCGAGGCCGAGCGCGTGCGAGAAGCCCTGGGTGACGTGGTCACACGCCTCGAGCACGTGGGAAGCACCGCGGTGCCCGGGCTCACCGGCAAACCCATCGTCGACCTCCTGGTGGGGGTGCGCTCCCTCGATGAGGGAAGGGCCGCCACGCCACGCCTCGTCGCGCTCGGTTACGAGGACTTCGGCGAGGTGTTCATTCCGGGCAGGCTCTACCTGCGGCGGCGGGGGCCGCCCGACTTCAACGTCGCCATCGCCGAGGAGGGAGGGAGTTTCTTCACCTCACAGCTCGCCGTCCGCGACTACCTGCGCGCGCACCCTGACGAAGTGAAGGCCTACGCCGAGGAGAAGCGCGAGGCCTACGCGCACGGCGCGCGGCTCTTCTCGACGTACTCGCAGCGGAAGAACGCGTTCGTCACCTCGCTGGTGGAGAGAGCGCTGGCGTGGGCGAGCACGTCGCGGGGCGAAACGCCCGGACCGGGTCACTCCGGGTGACCCGTCACCTTCGCGAACCAGCGGCGTGTCGCGTTGCTCTCTTTCATGTTCTTCATCAACGAGTCGAAGCGCCCCGAGCGCATCAACTCCACCAATGGCTCGTCCCGCGCGAGGATGTCGGCTGCATCCCAAGGGAAGATGAGTTCCTTCTCACCGGACTCCTGGTAGCGAGAGTCCGCGACGAGGGCTTCCAGGTAGCGTGAGTAACTGTCGAAGAACCGGTCCACGTTCGAGGCCACGGGCAGCACGTGGGGTCCATCGAATTCCTGGGTGTTCACCTCCACCACGGGCTGTCTGCCCCACTGATCCGCGAGGCCTGGCACGGTGGCATAGGTGTAGATATCGCCACCGAAGACAATCACGGGCTCACCCAGCTCTTCCCACCATTTCTCCCGCCAGCGTTTGTTGTTCTCCTCCAGCTCATGCACCTGGTCGTCGGATCGATCAAGAATCCACCCGATTCCTATCAACTCCGTGGCGAATGCCGCGTATCCCAGACGCGCATAGACACTCGCCAGGACCGGATCGAAAGGGAGGCCCTCCAACGAACTCCCAGCCCTCGGTGGTTCACGGGCGGGTGGCAACGTCTCCAACCTCAAATTCAAGCGCTGGCACAACCCCATCAGCCGATCCAAACCAGGCAACGCAAGAGGCAGTTCCATCTGTCTTCCTCCTATTCAAGGCCAGGGAATCGGCTCCGCAACTCGCGCATGGCTACCTTCCTGGCTTGTTCGGCGGTCTTCATCATTCCTGGTGGATCGACAGGGCCCCCTTCCGCCCAGAAGTTGAAGACCAGCGTCGCCCCCACTTCCTCCACTCCGTTGCACAGGCCCACTACCCGTGCCAGCGCCCTGTCTGCCTCGGCTTCGCGTGCCGCGTCCGGGTTTCTCCCCTCGCGCTGCGCCGCGAGCACCAGCTTCACAGCCCGGGCCTGCTCCACCCGCCTCACCCGCTCCCGGGTTTCCTCCTGGTGGTTGGCAACGCTCTCCTGCCTCCGTGTCGGGGTGGGCTGCTCTCGAGCACCAACTCCGCTGTTGGAAGAGGGGCGCGCCCCCCAGTCATGGGGCGTCTGCGGCCGATAGTGGTAGCCGCCTTCCAGGAGGCCTCTCGATGGCGTGCTCGTCGCGCAGCCCATCTGGAGCATGAGCACCATCAAAGTCAGCACGTCCAACCTGGTGAGCTGACTTACGCTGACCGGGCACCGGCCTGCGAGACGGGTGGACATGCCTCACCTCCCCAGCGGACCACGAGGCTTCAAGTCTGTAAGACGTGTGACGTATCAGGGAATGCTCAGCCCAGCCCGCCCGCGAACGGCATCGTCCGCCAGCTCTGGAGCGAGGGCGCGAGCCCCTCGGCCAGCATCGGCAGTTGTGGCACGAGGGCGTAGCAGGCGACCACCTGAAGCATCCGCGCGGTCTCCATGACGCGCAGGACAGCCGGGTCGAGAGGCCTCACGCCTGCTCGCGCCGCCGCGGCGTCGTAGACGGCGGTACCGTCCGGGCCGAGGAACGTGAGATCCCATTCGACCGGGCCGAGGTTCACGTCCTCGAAGTCCGCGTAGCGCACTCCCGAGGTCGTACGGATGATGTTGTACGACGGTGCGTCACCGTGGATCGGCTGGATGCCGACACCCGGGAACGCCCTGGCGAAGCTCTCGCGCGACGAGAGCACGGGCCCGAGGATGGCCCACTCGCTCCGAGCCCGCTCGAGGTCGGCGGGGGCCAGCAGCCCGGGGTTTTCCTCCAGGAGCGCGAGGCAGGTGGGCACGGTCGCGGCGATGGGGGAGAGGAACGGAAGCTCGCCCGGGTAGTCGCGCAGCGCCGCGTGCAGGTCGGCCGCGAGCGCCGCTTCGGCGACGAAGTCCGGCTGGCGCGAGGTGTCGACCTCCACGAGTTCCCAGAACGTCATCGAGAAGCCGTCCCGCCGTACGGGCTCACGGGGGACGAGGGGACTCGGTCGCACGACTGGGAGCCCTCGATCGGCCAGCCATGAGACCGCGGCCAGCTCGCGCGCCTGACGCGCGGTCTGCGGCGCCCCGTCGAGCCCGGGCGGAAGCACCACGGGGACGCGGACCACCACGGGTGATGGCGCGAGGTGCACGACGACGGAGAACACGTCATGCAGGACCTTCGGGGCGGTCACGTCGAGTCCGAGTGCACGGCCCGCACTCGTCGCCGCGGCAATGGCACGTGCCGTACGGGCCTCGAGGTCGCTGGGAGTCAGGTGGGCAATGGGCATCCCATCATCCTACCCATTACTGGCCTGCGCGCAGATGAGTTCGGCCAGTCTCTCGTGAATCACGCGGGGCAGCGCGTGACCCATCCCGGGTATCTCCGCCAGCCGGGCCCCGGGAATCAGTTCGGCGAGGTGTCGCCCGTGCGGTGGCGGGTTGAGCGGATCCCTGGGCGCCTGGAGCACCAGCGTCGGCGTGGTCACCTGCCGCAACTCGGCGCCTCGTGACAGCGCCACGGGCGTCGCCAGGGCGTGGGCGGTAGGTTGCACGAGGGTGCCCGCGTGCTCCATCACTCGCTCCTCGTAACGCCTGAACTCGGCGGCATCGAAAGGCAGGGCATCGCCGGCCAGCGCCGACCAGATGGCCACGCGCCGATCGAGCTCCGCCTCGCGCTCCGCGCACGGTGTCGAGAGCCTTCCCATCTCCGCGAGCACACGCGGGTCCGGGGTTGGCAGTCCATCGGGAGAGGGCTCGCCCGCGAGCGCTCGCCGGAGGTTGCCCACGAAATCGACATCGAGCGCGGCGCCGAGGAGGAGCGTCAACGTCCGCAGGCGTTCGCGGTGATCGAGTGCCAGCACCTGGCCGAGAGAGCATCCCATGGATAGACCCACCACATGAGCGGCCTGGATGCCATGGCCGTCCAGCACGGCGACGGCGTCGCTCGCGAGATCCTCGAGCGAGTAGGGATGCCCGGCGAAGTCCCGGCAGGTCGATCGGCCCGTGTCACGGTGGTCATAGCGAATGACGTAGAGGCCTCGCGAGACCAGGAGCCGCACGAGCTCGTCCGGCCACGACATCGCGGAGGCGTTCGCTCCCATGATGAGCAGCACCGGGGGATTGAATGGGTCACCCAGGGCCTCGCTCCAAAGATCGACATCTCCCGCACGCACCATCCGCTCGGACATATGGGCTCCTCATGGCTTCTTTCGTGGCGTCGATGCCTTCTGGGCCACCTTGTCCCAGGCCCGCATCGCGATCTCCACGAGCGCGAGGAGCTCGGCCTCGCTCGCGCCATCCAGTGCCTGCACCGACATGCCCTGGATGAGGGCACCAAAATATCGAGCGAGTGCCGCCGCGTCCGTTCCGGCCGGCAGCTCCCCCTCGGCGATGCCTTGCTCGATGCGGGTGCGGAGCGCCGCCAGCGCATCCGCTCTCAGGGTGGCGACATGCTCGGCGACCGGCTGGTTCTCTTCCGCACATGCCAGGACCGCCGTCGAGATCATGCATCCGCGCGGGTGCTCCCGGCTGGAGAAGCCCCTGGCGGCCTCGCGCAGGACCCGCTCCATGGCGGCGCGGGCGGTGGGCTCCTCGGTGAGTGCGCGGGGTGGGGATGCGCCCTGGCTGGCCCGGTAACGCGCGAGCACCTGCCGGTAGAGCTCGGCCTTGGACCCGAACGCGGCATAGAGGCTGGGGGGGGTGATGCCCATCGCCTCGGTGAGGTCGGCGATCGACGCGCCCTCGTACCCCAGCCTCCAGAACACCTCCAGGGCCTGGTCGAGTGCCCTCGAGCTGTCGAAGCCGCGAGGGCGCCCACGCGGGCGCCGTTCCGAGAGAGAGTCGTTTTTCATAGCGGTCACTATTGAAACGAGGGGAGGGGCTTCTTATTTACGGAGCGGTCGCTACATAAACAGGAGAGCCATCCCATGTATTCTGCCATCGCCACCGCCCTGGTGGCCGTCAGCCTCGCTCAGTCTCCCGCCACTCCCCCCGACGTCTCCGAGGAGCGCGCCCTCGTGGCGCGTCTGGACGGGGTCATCGATCGAGCGATCGCGGAGAAGCGCATCGTTGGGACGGTCGTCCTCGTCGCGAAGGACGGCAAGGTCGTCTACCGGCGGGCCGCCGGTTTCGCGGATCGCGAGGCGGGGCGTCCCATGCGGGAGAACGAGCTGTTCCGCCTGGCGTCCATGTCCAAGCCGCTCGTCTCCGCGGCGGCGCTCGCGCTGGTGGACCAGCACAAGCTTACGCTGGAGGATCCGGTCACGAAGTGGATTCCGACCTTCCGGCCGAAGCTGGCGGATGGCCGCGAGCCCGTCATCACGGTGCGCCATCTGCTGACCCATACCTCGGGCCTGACCTACGGCTTCATGGAGTCCGAGCAGGGGCCGTATCACCGGGCCGGGGTCTCCGATGGCCTGGACGGGTCCGAGGTCACCTTGGAGGAGAACCTTCGCAGGATCGCCTCGGTGCCGCTGTCGTTCGAGCCGGGGAAGCGCTGGAACTACTCCGTGGCGACGGACGTTCTGGGCGCGGTCGTCGCCCGGGCCGGGGGGGCGCCGCTGCCCCGGGTGGTCGAGCGGCTCGTCACCGGACCACTGGGGATGTCGGACACGGGCTTCAGCGTGAAGGACGTGAAGCGGCTCGCGACGCCGTACGCGGACGGACAGCCGGAGCCGGTGCGCATGGGCCAGGACCAGGTGGTGGTCTACAACGGCGTTGGGGTCCGCTTCGCCCCCGGTCGAGCCTTGAACCCGCGTGCCTTCCCGTCTGGAGGGGCGGGCATGGTGGGAACGGCGGGCGACTTCCTGAAGTTCCTGGAGACGTTGCGCAAGGGCGGCGCGCCGGTGTTGGCGGAGTCCACCGTGCGGCAACTGAGCACCGCGCAGGTGGGCCCGGAGGCCGAGACCCAAGGGCCTGGCTGGGGCTTCGGCTTCGTGGGGGCGGTGCTCGTCGACCCGGCGAAGACGCGCACCCCGCAGTCGGCGGGGACCTACCAGTGGGGCGGAGCCTATGGCCACAACTGGTTCGTGGATCCGCAGCGCCGCCTGACGGTCGTGGCGCTCACCAACACGGCCTTCGAGGGGATGTCGGGAGCCTTCACCGTCTCCGTGCGTGACGCCATCTACGGCGCCGGCAACTGAGACGGAGGCCACTACCGGGAGCTCAGCGCACGGTGGCGGGCAGCGCCGGTTGTTTCGGAGCCGTCACCGTGCCATCTGCCTCAAGCGTCATCGTCATCTTCGTCGTCATCTTCGTCCGGACCTTCGTGTCCAAGGATTGCCCACCCCAAGCCTTTGGGTATGTCGATACCCGGACCGTCGGGATCCTCTAGACCTTGATCTCGTTGATAGTCCAGGACCCGGACTGCATCGAGCAGCCCGCGCTCCTCCGAGATCTCCCTGAGGGTCCTCAGTTCATCGAGAATCTGATCCTGGAGATCGTCTAGACCGTTCAAATACGCGATCCGTAGAATGATGCCCAGCAGGTGGCTGCCAGGGCTGATGATTCGGAGATCCTTGAGGTACTTCGCTCCGTCGTACGCAAGTTCCCACCCATATGCGGCGGCTTGCCGGAGAAGGTCGCGCTCTGTCTCAAGCACTTCTCTGCCAGAGGGGTAGCGCATGTGGAAGAAGGGCAGCGCCTCGTCGATGATGTCGATGGCCAGCCGCGCGACAATCGGAGAGATACCCGCGCGTGAATGGTGCAGTGCCTCTCCTGCTGCCTGCATGACCTCGCTTCGGACACGATCGCTGTATCCATGGCCATGTTCCACAGCGTAGAACCGCAGTTGTTCGAGCAATTCCACTGATTTGGAAAGATCCCCACGCGCTACCTTCAACGAGTGTCCGAGCTTTCGCACTTCCGAGATGGCCTGTGCATCAAGGCTCTGACTCGTGACATCCGTGATGTCGCCGCGGAAGCTTGCCCGTAATTGCAAGTACGGCATCCGTCGCTTGGATTTGTCCGCGCGGATCCAGAAATCCAGCGGCACATCACCCTTGCCCTCAACGGCATACGGGAGGCCAGGCTCGCAGCCCGAGACTCGAACGATGACGACGCCTCGGGTCTCATCCTGCGGATCGAAGAGGGTTCTCACCTCGAGTGCTGAGCGGGTGAAGGGCGGCTCGACGAACCGGCTGAGGACGTCTCTTGCCCAGCTCTCCTGCTTGAGTGGTTGCGGTATCCCAGGGACGGCTCCGGCTCTGCCATTCGCGTCCTCCTCCACGCCAATCAGCAGGACACCGCCCCCGCTGTTCGCCAATGCGGTGGCATCACGTCGGAGCTCGTCCTTGTCCTCCTCCTGCTTCTCCTTGGGCTTCTGCGGGTTCGCGTAGGCATCGCGCTTGAAATCGAGGTGCGTGCTCTCGGTGACTCCGTCCGCTACCAATTCGAGCAGCCCCTCCCA
The DNA here is from genome assembly GCF_024623785.1 of Archangium lipolyticum. Taxonomy (NCBI): domain Bacteria; kingdom Pseudomonadati; phylum Myxococcota; class Myxococcia; order Myxococcales; family Archangiaceae; genus Archangium; species Archangium lipolyticum. The sequence continues at coordinate 584,762 of NZ_JANKBZ010000004.1, read as the reverse complement.
GGTGTCGTAGTCGTCGTTGGAAGATTCCATCAAGAAGTCAGGACCCGGTCTTGAGGCCAACTGGAGCATCCGACACTCTTCTCCGCCGACCGGCAAGGACATGGCGTGGCCGTTCGTCTCGTCGATGACGAACCCGAAGATGCTCAGCCGATGAGGGAGGGCCAGTTGCGGCCGACCCAGGCGCGTTGCCCGGCTTCGGCTCGCCAGTGGCTGTCCTCGCGATCGATCCTGCGCGAGCCCGCGAGCAGCGGCTCCAGCGCCGCGAGCATGCGCTCGGCGAATGGCGTGTCGTGCACGACGAGCATCGCCTCGCTCTCCCAATAGGCCGCGGTGACGTCCAGGTTGGCGCTGCCCAACGCGACCGCGGCCGTGTCGCAGACCAGGAGCTTGGCGTGCACGTGCGGGAAGACCCGCTCCAACCCGGGCTCCCAGGTCGGCTCAGGCGGCATCGCGAACTCGTAGGCCACTCCGCCCGCGGCGATCACCTCGTCGAGGCGGCTGCGGACGTACCAGTCCGCCACCTCGCGGAGGGCCCCACCGGGGAAATAGATTCCCTGGCCGTAGTGGGGGCGCACACTGCCGAAGAGGACCTCGACGCGCACACCGCGCTGGAGCGCGGCGACCAATGCGTTCCTCAGCTCCAGGAGCAGCGGGAAGGTGTTCACGATGACCAGCCGCGACCGCGCATGGCGGATGAGCGCGAGCTGGGTGTCCAGCGTGTGCGTATCCGTGAGGCCCTCGTGCAGGACGAGCCGTGCCGGCAGGGTCCCCACCGGTGCGGCGGAGGGCACCGGATAGGGCTGGCCCCCCGCTCGCGTCCACTCCGCCAGGAACGCGCTTTCGAGCTCGGAGACGAGCGGCCCGGCGAGCCGCGCGCCGCAATCGAGCCAGGGCACCTCGCGGTAGTTCGAGGTCTTCCGAAGGGGCACCTCGTCGAAGCTCGTGTAGTAGGGCGCGCCCATGTTGCGGCCCGTGATGAAGGCCCGCTCCGTGTCGATGAGGGTGACCTTCCGATGGTTGCGCTGTTTCAGCTCGGCGAGGCTCGGCATCCCCGTCAGGGGCGCGATGGCGCGCACCTCGATGTTGGGCGTCTCGGACAGCGCCACCAGGGCCGGATTCATGGCGCCGAAGGAGCCGTATCCGCTGTAGAGCGCATCGGCGAGCAGGCGCACGCGCACGCCCCGGCCCGCCGCCCGCTTCAGTGCCTCGGTGAAACGCGCGGTGATGGCATCGTCCTCGACGATGTAGCACTGCCAGTGGACGCTGCTCCGGGCGCCCTCGATGGCGGCGATCACCGACTCGCGCGCCCGGGCATTGTCGAACTCGAGGTCGATGGCATGGCCCCCGAGGCAGACACCGCCTCCGGCCAGGGTCAGCTCGCGGAAGAACGGGGAGGGCGCCTCTGGCACTGGCAGGGGTTCCGGCACGGGGCCGCCCGGCAGGAGCAGGAACTCGTCCGGGGTCAGCGTCCGGATGAACGGGCTGCGGGGCTTGTGCCCGTCCCGGGTGACCACCGCGACGATGCGGGCGCCGCCGCCCACGAGGCGCGTGGCCACACGCAGCAGCCGCTGGGCATCGACCTGGCGCGGGACGTCCTCGGCGCGTGCGTCATCGAGCCACGCGCTGGCGTCGAGCAGCAGCGGCCTTCCCAGGCCCGGCAGGCTCCTGCGCAACCGCTCGCGGTGCATGTCGAGCGGCTCGCTGTCGCGCAGCCGGACGAAGACGAGGTGCGCCACCTCGCCCATCATCGAGAAGGCGGCCTCGAGCGGGGCCCGGTCGAGACCGCTGTCGATGAGCAGCAACGGCCGCTCGGGGGCGAGCACGTGGCATGGCGCGAGGTCCCTGGCCGCGACGTCGCCCGTGAAGGCGAAGGCGAGGGCCCGCTCTCCACGGACATGGGAGAACCAGGAGGCCGGGAGGGCCGCGGTTCCGCCCTGGTGCCGAGCCCCGCCCAGGGGCACGCCCCCCTCGAAGACCCTCAGCTCGCCCGGCTCCGGCACCGAGACGTTCGACAGGAACCCGACGCCCTCGACCGCGAACCGGGGTTCCAGGCCCGGCAGGACCAGCGCGTCCGATACGGCGTAACGCTCCTCGATGAGCGAGGAGGCGGGCAGCGTGCGCGGCAGCAGCAACGTGGGGACGTGCGCCTCCTGCATGGCCCTGGCGCCGAACAGGCCGATGCCCAGCGCGCGGAGGTCGTCAACGGCATCGGTGGGTGCGAGCAGGAGGTCCGCCCCGCATCGCAGCGCGGCCGAGTCGAAGGCCTCCGCCCGTCCCGTGTGTCCCTCCAGGAGGGATTCGATTCGCGGCGTCTCGGCGATGCCCAGGGCGAGCGAGAGCGTCTGGAGCTCGCCGGCCCGGTCCGGTGACGCTTCCGAGGTGAGGGCGATGAGCTCGACAGGCGGAGGTGGTGCGTACCCCACGAGAAAGGCCGCCACCGAGCCCAGCCCCCTGCCATCCGGGGCCACCGTGATGGCGATCCGGTGGGTGGGTGCCTGGGTTTCCGGACAGTGTGCGCCGACCGAGAGCACGTGCATGCGCTCGCGGATGGCGAGCGCCAGGATGATGCCCACGCGAGCACGTGGCGACATGCCGAGCAGCGGACCCACGAGCACCAGGTCGGAGCCGAGCCGCGTCGCCGTCTGGATGACCGCTCCGGCGTCGAGGTGTGTCTCGAGCTGGTGACCGACGCTGGACCGCACGGGCCAGTCGCGGGTGGCGTCCTGGAGGTGGGCGAGGACGGTGTGGCTGGGCGTCGGGTGTGTCTCGAGCTCGCTGCGCTCGGGAGCGAGGCCATACAGGTGGACGCTCTCGGGCGCCGGGGCGAGACGCCGCGCCGCGGTCAGCACCGGGGACGGTGCCGAACCGGCGTCGAAGAGGATCAGCAGGCGTTGGAACATGGCGCGGGGGACAGTCTGCCCCAACTCCCGTCCAACGGCCCGCCCGAGTCACCGCTCAGGGTTTCGGCGTGAGGATATCCGGCGGGAAGGTGCTCGCGTCGTTGGGGTCGATGCCGGAGTTCATCAGATCCTTCATCTGCTGGCTGTGCGCCTCGCACGAGGGGGTGCTGGCCGAGGAGCGGACGATGAGGGTCTTCCAGGCGAGCAGCGCGCCATCCGGCATCTTCTGGGTCTGGAGGATGAAATCGCCCATCTTCTCTTGCGCCACGACCGTATCGGCCGTGTTGCGCGTGTCACGCTGGCCCCGCGTGTTGTAGAGCGGCTGGGTGCCGATGATGTCGTCGTTGAGCGAGTCCTCGAAGTAGAGCTGGGACGTCACGGACTCGGTGCCGGCGATCTTGATGGTGAAGTGGATGTGGATGGCCCGGCCCGCGTACCAGCCAGGGAAGCAGGTATCGAAATCCACCCGGCCGTCGGCATCCGTCGTCTGCACACCGCGGAACCACCGCGCGGCGCGGGCCTCCTGGTTGTCGGGATTGCAGAACGGGTGCTGGTCCTCTCCCGAGTAGACCCCTGCCGGCCCGGCATGCCAGATGTCGACGGTCGCACCCGGGATGGGCTCGCAGGCCTCGTTCAACACGCGGAACGCGAGGCGCACGGGCAGTCCCGCATGGCCCTCGCTGATGTCCTTGCGGACCTCCGTGTTCCCGTAGCAGGGGCCGAGGATCTGCTCGCACGTCAGCTTGCACACCGTGCCCGGAGAGGCGGTGAACGGGTTGGGGTAGCTGCTGGCGCCGGTCATCGCGGCGGTGCCGCCGGTCGCCCAGCCGCTCGTCGCCGGGCCCTCGCCACCGCAGGCCAGGAGCTGGCTGAGGGGGACCGCCGCCAACGTCAACCCGAGTCCGCCGAGAATCTCCCGGCGCGTCATGTTCTTCGTCGTCGTGCTCATGCGTGAGGGGTCTCCTGGACGGTCAGGTACCCTGTCGCCGAATGGGCAACAAGACATCGAAAACGAAACCCGGGGTTTCCATTCCGGCAACGGCTCCGGACGACCTGCGGGACCTTCGTGCCTTCTGTCTGGTCGTGGACCATGGCTCGCTCACCGCCGCGGCGAAGCAGTTGGGTGAGACCAAGGGCTCGGTGAGCCGGAGACTCTCGCGTCTGGAGTCGGCCCTGGGTGTCTCCCTCGTCCGTCGCAGTCCCCGGCTCGTGCGGCCCACGGAGGACGGCGTTTTGTACCGGCAGCGCGTCGGGCGGGCGCTCGAGCTGCTCGAGGAGGCAACGGATGCGCTCAAGGAAGCACAGGGGCACCCTCGCGGGCGGCTTCGCGTCACCGCTCCGCCGGACTTCGCCAATACGGTGCTCGCTCCGGTGCTCGCGCGGTTCTGTGAGGCCCACCGGGACATCTCGCTGGAGCTGCTCCTGACCGACCGGGAGCTCGACTTCGACGCGCACCAGCTGGACGTCGCGCTTCGCGTGGCCTCGTCCCTCCGGGACTCCTCCCTGGTGGCGCTCCGGCTCCTCGACGTGGAGGTGGGCTTCGTCGCCTCACCGGCCTACCTCGAACGGGAAGGTCACCCACGCCGCCTGGCGGAGCTCTCGACGCATCGCGTCCTGGTGATGCGCCGGGATGGCGGTCCGAGCAGTGTCCGCCTGGTGCCGGGGGTCGTGGCCCAGGATGGTGCGTTCCTCCGCACCCTGGCGTTGGCGGGAGCCGGAATCGCCATCCTGCCCATGGCCCTGGTCGAACCGGAGCTCGCGGAGGGGCGATTGATACGGCTGCTGCCCGAACAGGACAGCCCGCCCCGGTTCTCCTTGTTCCTGCTGCATCCAGCCGCCCCGTTGGTTCCCGCCAGGGTCCGTGCGTTCCGAGACTTCATGGCCCGCGAATTCCTGGCGCACCGCCGTGCGTCATAGGTCTCGAGACCCTCGTGGTGTTTTCACCCGGAGTGCTCGCGGTGCATACTTCGTGTCCCCACCCAACGCGTGATGACGCGGAAGGAGCCCCCCATGAAGATCGCTTCGAGCATCGTCGTTCCCCTGGCCGCCAGCTTCCTGCTTGCCTGTGGTGCCGGTACCGAGACGGTCGCGGACGAGCCCACGTCCACGATCACCTCCACTCCCGCCACCGAGCAGTCCGGCCAGGTGTCGGCCCAGGCCTGCACGACGCTCTACCGCCCCCGGTACAGCTCTTATTGGGAGTCGTTTCCCATCCAGGTCGATGGGCAGGTGGGTGCCTGCGAGACGAACGATGACTGCACCGTGAGCTGCTGGGGCGAGCAGAACAACAACGTCATCCACTCCGGCTTCTTCTACTGCACCTACTGCTACTGACGGCCCGGGGTCCGCACCCTCCGTGCATGGATTCGCACGGTAGGAGGCGAGGATGGGGAGGCAACTTTCGCGCCCCTCCTCGCGACAATTCCTTCGAGCAGTCGTGCCAGGGTAGGTTCGACTGACGGAGAGCTTCGCGATGCTGCAATGGATTCTCTCGGCGGTGGGCCTCGTGGCGCCGCCGCCCCCCAGTGGTGTGGCCCTCACGCGCGAGTCGGCGCGCGAGCTGGTGGCCTGGTACGTGCGCTCCGAGGGGGCCGTACTGAGCCCGGGCCTCAACGAGCAGGGCTTCGGTGGCATCGCCATCGGCGGGGCCCAGGTGTACTTCGAGTACCACGAGGAGACGCACTCGCTGGAGTGCAGCGCGCTCGTCTACCGCTTCCACGAGCCTCCCAAGCCGGGTGTCCTGGAGGGCTTCCAGGCCGAGGCCCGCGAGGGCACCGACACGGGCGGTGGCACCGTGGACTACGAGCGGGAGAACCGCGGCCTCTACCTCAGCCGCGTCTACACGCAGATGCCCCAGGGCAACGCCTTCTCCAAGGACATGAAGCGGCTGGCCAAGGCGAGCCTCGTCTGGGGCGACGAGGTGCTGGACCGCGTGGCCTCGCGCGTCTTCCACCCCGAGGAGCTCGAGAAGCGCTGAGCCCTGGCGGCTACTTCCGGATGAAGCGGGAGGCGTCGGGCGCGGCGCGCAGCAGGGCCTCCTCGAAGGGCGCCGGGTCGAGGTAGACGCGGATGAGCTCGCCGGTGCGGGAGAAGAACTTCACCACCTCGGCGGTGAAGTGCATGTATTTGCTGTGCGTGAGGATGCTCACGCTCTTGAGCGCCGGTCGGTTGGAGCTGAACCACTCGGTCCAGGCCTCCTGCACGGGCAGGTTGGCTCCGGTGACTTCATCCATCTCGAAGAACAGCTCGATGGGGGCGTAGCGACTGATGTCCTCGCGCAGCTCGTCCATGGGCGCGGTGCCGAACTCGCCCCTGTCGGTCCCCACGATGCGGATGAACACCACACCCGGGCGCGGTCGCTGGTAGGTGAAACTGCACCGCTCGCTCGACACCCGCACCGAGCCGTCCTCCAGCGTCTCTCGTTTGAACGACACCCCGTCCTCCTGGTCTCCCGGGGAGCGGTGGCTCGCGCGTCCCTCGTGGCCGCCCCGGGTTGGCTCTCGAACAGAGCAAACCACGCGCCAGCGCTCGACCGTAGTGAATCCGTGGGCTTGGATGTTAGGGGGACGCGCGCACCGTTCGATATGAACGACCCTTCTTCCAAAATGAAAGAGTCACCCATGCGAGCCAGGGACCTGCGCATCGAGACGCTGTTGGAGGTGGATTCGCGGCAGGGCGTCCGTTTCGCGGGCGAGCGGGCGCTCATCCTGGATGCGGTGGCGCTCGGGATGCTGCGCAAGCAGCTGGTGGAGATGCTGGGGCTGGCGGGGGCGCGGGCGGTGCTGACGCGCTTCGGCTTCGCTCACGGCTGGCGCATGGCGGAGGCGATGCGCACGGGCTTCGACTGGGCGAGCGAGAGTGAGTGGCGCGCCGCCGGGGGTCTCATCCACACTCTGCAGGGGCTGATCCGCATCCGGCTGGAGGACAATGATCCACTGGCGCCCCGGGGCGTCACCGTCGAGGACTCGTACGAGGCGGAGCAGCACCTGCTGCACCTGGGCCGAGCGGAGGCGCCCTCGTGCTGGACGCAGTGCGGTTTCGGCAGCGGCTACATGAGCCGTGTGGCGGGCCGGCCGATCTATGTCCTGGAGGACCGGTGCGTGGCGAGAGGCGATGCGGCCTGTCACTTCGCTGGCCGGACGTTGGAGGAGTGGGGGAGCCAGTTGGAGGAGCACCTGCCGTACTTCCAGGGTGAGGTGCTGGACGCCTCGCTGCACCAGGTGGCGAGTGCCCTCAAGCGCACGGAGCGCAAGCTGCGCGAGCGGGCGCGGGCGCTGGAGCAGGTGGTGGGTGAGGCGGAGGGGCCCGGGGGGCTGGTGGCGCGCGGGGCGGAGATGCGGCGGGTGGTGGAGCTGGCGAGGAGGGCGGCGAGGAGCGAGGCCACGGTGCTCGTCACCGGGGAGAGTGGCACGGGCAAGGAGCGCGTGGCGAGGCTGGTGCACGAGGAGTCGGCGCGCTCGGCGGGGCCACTGGTGGCCATCAGCTGCGCGGCGCTCACCGAGTCACTGTTGGAGGCGGAGCTGTTCGGCCATGCGCGCGGGGCCTTCACGGGGGCGACGCACGAGCGCCCGGGGTTGTTGGAGGCGGCGGCGGGCGGGACGCTCTTCCTGGACGAGATAGGAGAGATGCCGCTGGGCATGCAGGCGAAGCTGCTGCGCGCGTTGCAGGAGCGCGAGGTACGGCGGGTGGGGGAGAACCACCACCGTGCCATCGACGTGCGCGTGGTGGCGGCGACGAACCGGCCGCTGGCCGAGGAGGTGGCGGCGGGGCGCTTCCGCAAGGACCTCTACTACCGGCTGCGCGTGGTGGAGCTGACGGTGCCGCCGCTGCGCGAGCGGCGCGAGGACATCCTTTCGCTGGCGCAGGTATTCCTGGTGGACGCGGCGAGGCGGATGGGGCGTCCGGCGCCGAGCCTGGGGACGGACGTGGCGGATCAGCTACAGCGCCACGGCTGGCCGGGCAACGTGCGCGAGCTGCGCAACGCGATGGAGCGCGCGGTGGCGCTCGCGAGGGGGACACGCATCGAATTGGAGGATCTGCCCGAGGACGTACGGGTCGCGCTGCCCGCGCCCGCGCTGGTGGGGGAGGTGCGCACGCTGGAGGAACTGGAGCGCGAGTACATCCTCGCGGTGCTCGCGAGGAACGGAGGCAACCGGACGCGCACGGCGCAGGACCTGGGAATTGGCGCGACCACGCTCTACCGCAAGCTCAAGAGCTACGACCGCGTGACGCGCCGCCGGAAGCGGTGAGCCGGGACCTTCCGCTCAGGGACAGAAACGATGGATCCAACGGCGCATGTCCTCCGGGTCGTGTTCGAGGAAGGAGAACCAGTTCGATCGCTCCTCGTGGAGGAATGGCTCGAGCAGTTGGGCGAGGGCGAGGAGTTGGGGGGAGGGGCGCTCCTGCTTCTCGGTGTCGATGGCCTCGGGCCACTCGCCAAGGGAGATCAGCACGCGCTCGCCTTCGAGGGGCGGCAAGGTCAGCATGGAGACGTCCGGAAAGGGGAGCCGCCGTCGCAGGACTTCGAGTCCGCCGAGCCGGCCGAGCAGGGGTAGACCGAGGAAGGTGAGCCAGTAGGCGCCCCGGGCTCGGGTGCCAATGTGCTGACTGGTCTCCCCGAGTTTGTAGACATCCATGCCTGGATAGCGGTCTCGCAGTTCGAGGACCGTGCGGCGAGCCGCGTACCAATGTCCACCAGGGGAGACGAGGGCGAGGCTGGCATAGCCGAAGTTGAAGGGCAGCGCGCGAGCGAGCTCGAGAGCCAGGGCGCGAACGCGGCCAGGGCCGTGTTCCACCAGGAACTCAGTGGGCAGGGTGAATGTCACGGCGCAGGTGGGATCCTCGTCGTACATGTACCGGGGCTCGTCGAGCCACCGTCCCTCGTACTCGAAGTTGTATCCGCCCGCCGCGTCGCAGTGCTCCTCCAGAGTGACCGAGCAGGGGATGGGCCACTCCCGGTCGAGCATCTTCTCGCGGACGTGCTCCCAACCTTTGTCATCGAGAGGCTGAGGGTCCCCGTTGAGGTCCACGTACCAGCTCAATGCCTGGAGCGGGATGGCTCGGCGGTACGTTTGTAGGGCCTGCCACACGGCGTGAATCACCTCTCCATGAGAGCGGTGCATGAAGAAGCAGATGACGATGCCGTCGCGAGCCAGCAGGTCGCCGTACTCTGTCCGCACTCGAAGGGTGGGGAGGCTCTCCTTCATCAGAAGATCCCTCGTGGCGTGAGGCGCAGGGCCTCGCCGCCCAATGCATCCTTGTAGACCTTGCCCTGGTTCGAGCCTGCATAGGGACTTGCCCTGTCATACTCCCTCCATCTCGGAGTGTTGGAGGGAGGGCAAGGGAACTTGAGGTCGATGATGAGCAAGGCCTGAAGGAGATTGTAGTCGGCGTGGAGAACGATGTCCGGCTTGATGGTGTTTCGTAGCTTGTCGGTGCATCCCCGTTTGATGAGCTGCTGTTCCTCCGCGTGGCTGATGGCCTCGACAATCCGGTTTCGCGGATAGAACCGGTACCGTTGTTCGATGCTGAAGGGGGTGGGCCAGAGCTGCTTGAGAACCTCGCGAGCGCAGGCGAGGGCGATGTCGTGCTTCTGCCTGCCCAGGAGCATGGCCCGGGTGATGGGCTCACCGCAGCCGTCCACGTCCAGTTCCTCGCCACACTCCTCCCGGGTGGGCTCGCGGTTGCCGAAGAGCGGGGAGTTGACCTGACGCTCGGCCTGCATGGCGCACTCCTTGAGGCGTTGGTCCAACTCATTCGCCTTCCCATCGTTTCGGAGCACGACGAGGAGGAGGGGCGCGACCCGGGCGAGCGTGGACGCCCCGGTCAGCGTGGCCGAGGAGGAGCCGGTGGTGCCCAGGACGCTCGCGTGGCGCAGGCGGGCGACGGACTCCGTGTCGAGGCGCAACTCCCCGCGAGGTGGGGGAGGGCCGAAGCGCTCGTGGCCGGTAGCGCAGGCGCCGAGCAGGACACTGGCCAGCAGCAGACGCACGAGCCGTCTGCCCGTGTTTCGATGAGGCAAGAGCATGTCGGCATCCTGGGGCATCAGTCCTGGCACTCCAACCACGACCCTCCCGGTGCTGATGGCCGGAATGCGTCTCCCGTGGAGCGGATGGAGCAGCGCTCACGGCGCGGGGATCTTCCCATCCGCTTCGATGCGGACGATGAAGGAATCCCCGGCTCCCACTCGGCTTCCGAAGAGCGTTCCCGTGCTCTCGCCAACGCCCCACAGGCCCTGTCCGGGCGCCTTCGCGAGCGCGGTCAGCTTCGTAAAGGTCTCGGAGTCGGCGCTGCCGAAGAGCCGCGTCCACACTCTCCCTCCCTGGGGGCCAAAGCGCACGGCGAAGGCCTGGTTCGCGTCCGTGGCGGGCTCTCCGTCCAGCGGACCCGACGTCATTCCCGCCAGCACGCAGGCTCCGGTGGGCTCGCATTGGAGCACTTGCGGCCGGGTGCTCACTCCCGGCTGGTGGCCGCGCGTGGCATGCCGCTCGACGAGCTCCGGATCGAAGCAGGAGAGGCCGTAATCCGAGCCCGCCCCCGCCTCCGCGGACTGGGTCAGGATCTGGAAGGCGGCGCACACTCCATCTCCCACGGGTGAGAGAGAGGGGATGTCCCATCGCACCGGGTCGGGCAGTGTCAGGTGCCGTTGCACCGTGCCATCGAATCCCACCCGCATGAGCTCCAACCCGATGCCCTTTCCGACGGCGCTGGACACCGCCTTCCGGGCGACGAACAGCGCGGAGGGTCCCACCGCGAAAGCGCTCGGGTATTCCTCCTCGGGCCCTCCGTACCGGCGCACCTGTCTCAGCTCTCCCTCCGCCGAGAGCCACGCCAGGAAGAGGTCACCCTCGCCGAGCGAGGCCGCTCCCTCCAGCGAGGTGGTCCGCGTGTAGCCCGAGACCACGAGCTCCCCCTGGGGCGTGAACCCGAGTCCCATCGCCTCGGTGGGGCCGCTCGGGTCTCCCAGCAGGCGGAGCCAGCGCTGCCTTCCGTCATCGGAGGTGAGTGCCGCCGCGAAGGCCGTGAAGGTGGCGGGCAGGGTCCGCCCCTGGAAGGACGGCCGCCCGTTCACCGTGCCCGTCACGAGGACATCTCCCGCCGGCGAGAGCGCCACCGCGCAGGAGCGGACGACCAACCCGAACGGAACACCGGGCCCACCGAGCTGCTTCACCCATGCGAGCCGTCCGTCGGGCTCGACCCGCGCCACGAAGGTATCGACGCTGCCCCGAGGCCCGCCGTCTTCCAGTGCGCCGTTGGTGGTCCCCACGACGAAGAGGGTGCCGGAGTCCGTGCTCACCGCGCCACACGCGCGCGTGCTGGCCTGGGGTGCTCCCAGGACGATGGGGCGGACCTCTCCTGGCTCCGGCTCGGGCTCACCGTGCCCGCCGGAGCACGCGGTGCCCCCGGTCAGGAGCACCAGGGCCGTGCACGCGGCGAGGACATAGAAAGGATGTTTCTCGTTCATGCGCCGGACCCCAAGCAGGAAGCGTTCCGCTCGGGTCTCGGACGTGCCGGCAGGGCAGAGGGAGGGCTCAGCCCATGGTTTTTCGTGGTGCTCCCGGGGGCCGTCTCACTTTTCCGAGCCCCCGCTCTACATCCCTTCCAGCAGGCCCATCCGGTCCTTGAGGCGCAGCACCCGGCGCACGGCGGCGTCCAGCTGCTCGGCCATCTTCGGGTCCGACGCGGCCAGCTTCGTCAGGATGCCGAAGTAGTCCAGGCCGCCCGACCAGTCCGGTGGCTCGGTGGTGAGGATGAGATCATTGCCCGCGAGGAAGGCGCGCCGCACCACCTCGTCGCGCTCGGTGCCGAGGTGCTCGGCGAGCGCGCGGATGGCCACGTCGTCGGTGACGGAGATCCACCCGCCCTCGTGGGCCATGGCGACGAGCGAGGGCTCGAGGATGGCGGGCGCCTGGCCGAGCTTCTCGTAGACGATGTTCGACATCATCACGCCGCCGAGGAACCGGTCCGCGGCGAGGAACGCCGACGCCTCCTGGCGCACGCGCTCCACCTCCCAGTCGGCGATGGCCCGCACGTGGTCCGAGTCGGAGTCGAGATCGCCATAGCCCGGGAAGTGCTTTCCGATGGAGACCACTCCGGCCTTCGCGAGGCCCCGGGCGAAGGCGGTGGCCTTCTGCTTCACCACCTCGGGGTCTCCGGAGAACGCGCGCCCGTTGCGGAACATGTGGCCCTTGGGGGACACGTCGAACACAGGCGCCAGGTTCATGTTGAGCCCCACCTCCCGCATCGCCTTGCCGACGCGCAGGCCCCACGCCTCGACCGTGGCGTCCTCCATCGTGGCCATGTCCCTCGCGGACGGAAGCTCCTTGAGGGCCGGGTGCCGGTTGAGGCGGTTGAAGCCACCTCCCTCGATGTCCACCGCGAAGAAGGGAGGAATGCGGGCGCGCTCGCGCGACGAGCGGATGCGCTCCTTCGCCGCCTCCAGCTTGCGCAGCGTCCCACCCACGAACAGCACCCCGCCCACCTCCACGGGGTTCTCCTTGCCGACCTGCGGATAGGCGAGGAGCAACTGCCCCACCTTCTCACGAGGAGACAGTGACTGGAGGACGCGCTCCACGCGGGCCTCGTCGGGCGCACGGTCGTGGATGCCCTGGTGCTTTCCCCCCGGAGTGGCCGCTCCGGCGACGGTGGACAGCACGAGCGTCAGGGAGAAGATGAGCGATGAACGGAGCACTGCGCGCATGAGGGGCGCAGTCTTCCATGGAGGCGCGCCAGGGGCTCGGACCAATTCACTGGCAGGTGGCGGCAAGCCCGGCCGCGGGGCTGGCGGGCGGACGGGCTCGGGTTCAGGGCCGGGGCGGCTCGCTTCCTCACCCCACGTCCCAGGCCAGGGGCAGGTGCTCGTAGCCGCGCACGAAGAAGTGCGTCCGGCGTACGGGGCGGAGCCCGTCCTGGTAGCGCAGGTTCGGCAGCCTTTGCAGCAGCACCTCGAGCGCGATGCGTCCCTCCTGGCGCGCCAGGTGGGCGCCCACGCAGAAGTGGATGCCCCGGCTGAAGGCCAGGTGTGCGTCCGAGTTGGGCCGGTGCAGGTCGAAGCGCTCGGGCTGGGGGAAGACCGACTCGTCATGGTTGCCCGAGGCGTACAGCACGTGCAGGCGCGTTCCCGCCGGCAGCTTCACCCCGCCCAGCTCCACCTCCCGGGTGGTGGTCCGGAAGAGTCCCTGCACGGGCGCGTCCATCCGCAGGCTCTCCTCCACGGCCTGGGGGATGAGGCCCGGGTCCTCGCGCAGCGCGCGCAGCTGCTCCGGCCGGTCGAGCAGCAGCACGAGCGCGTTGCCGATGAGGTTCGTGGTCGTCTCGTGGCCCGCGTTCAGCAACTGGCTGAGCATGCTGACCAGCTCCGGGTCGCTCAGCGCCGAGTCCCGCTCATCGCGCCCCGTGACGAGGAGCGAGAGCAGGTCATCGCGAGGCGCGGCGGCGCGCTCGCGCACCCGGGCCCGCAGGTACTTCGTGAACTGCACCACGCCCCGGGCGTACTCGAGCTGCCGCTCCAGGGGCTCATGGGCCGAGCCGAGCAGCGCCACCATGGCATCTCCCAGCCGCTTGAGCTCGGGCATGTCCTCGCGCGGCAGACCGAGGATGTCGGCGATCACCCAGCCCGGGAAGGGCGTGGCGAACCGGGTGATGAGGTCCGCGTGGCCCTCGTGCACGAAGGACTCGACGAGCTCCTGGGCCACTTGGCGGACGCGTGACTCCAGGTCCGCCACCTGGCGGGACGTGAAGGCCTTGTTGACGAGGTTGCGGAACCGGGTGTGCGAGGGGGGGTCGTTGTCGACGAGCGACGGGGTGATGGGGATCCCCTCCGCCAGCACCGCCTGCACCTCCGGAGGGAACCCGCCGCCCACCGAGGCGGCACCCGACGAGGAGAAGGCCGCCGGGTCCTTCACCACGGTGCAGATGTCTTCGTAGCGGGTGACGATCCACATCTGGAATTGGGGGCTGAAGAACACCGGCTGCTCGGCGCGGGCGGCGGCATAGACCGGGTAGGGGTTCTCCATCTGGTGCGGACACGTCGGATCGAACTCGGGCAAGGGGGGCGCTCCTGGTTCGTGGGGTGGTGATGACCCCACGCAGTTTCCCATGAAGCGCTGACATTCCCGTAATCCCAGGGGCGAGTATCGAGAGTCCCTCACGCGCCCTGTGCGAGCGCGCTACCCGCTCACAGCGCGCCGCCGCGGCGCAGCTCGCGCACCACGGCCACCACGTACAGGGCGATGGACACCGTGAGCAGCAGGCTGCCCAGCATGAAGAGCCCGACGAAACCGGCGCGGATGCTGAAGAGGATGGGCAGCAGCGACACCAGACCCACCAGCGTGAGGATGACGGCGGTGCGGATGAGCACGTCGGAGGAGGGCATGCGCATGGCGTTGCTCACGGGTGGGCGGTGACGCGGGTGGGCGCGCGGGTCGGCCGGGGCGGGTGCGGCAGCCCGTGGCAGGTGAAGCAGTTCATCTCGTCCGCCGCGAGCTGCTTCGCCAGGGCCTGATGGCTCTCCACCCGCGTGAAGACGGGCGAGGTGGCGTGACAGGACAGACAGTTGGCGTTGGGGTAGGTGCCCTTGTAGGTGATGGGCTCCTTCCACGTGTCCGTCACGTACAGCAGCCAGTGGCGGAAGCCGTCGCGCTTGGCCTCCACGGTGCCGAAGATGCCGTAGCCCGTGTGGCACGCGTAGCACTGCTTGGCGGGGATGGCTCCCGCGCGGTAGTGGCGCGCCGCCAGCGAGGCGCTCCGGGTGTCGTGCATGTCCGCCACGAAGGGGTCCATCACATGGCAGGACTGACAGGCCTCGACCTCCTTCATGGACTCGAACATGTGCCCCGTGGTGCCCAGCAGCGCCACGCCCGGCAGGATGAAGAGGCCCAGCAGCAGCGTCCACCGGTACGTCGAGCGCGCCATCCTCGACTTGAAGACGAACTCCACCGCCAGCAGTCCCAGCACCGCCGCGCCGATGGCCCACAGCGCGATGCCTCCGAGCGTGCCGCCCAGGGTGGCCCCGTGAGGAGGCTCGGGCGCGGCCGCCGCCAGCACGTACCAGGGGCTCATCACGTGCCCTCCTTCACGCGCTCCACGCGCACCGCCGCCATCTTGTACTCGGGCTGCGCGGAGATGGGGTCCACGGAGTCGCTCGTCGCCGCGTTCACCAGGTGCTCCATCGAGTGCATGAGCGCGAACACCACGCCAGGCCTCACCCGCATGCTGGGCTTCGCGCGCAGCCGCACCGAGCCGCGTGCGCTCGTCACCTGTACCCAGTCCCCTTCCTTCACACCCAGCACCGCCGCGTCTCCCGGGTGCAGCTCCAGGTAGTCCATGGGGATGCCCTTCAGCTCGGGAACCCTCCCGGTGATGGTGGCGGTGTGCCAGTGCTCCAGCCGGCGCCCGGTGGTGAGGATCATCGGGTAGTCGCTCGAGAGGTTCTCCCGGAAGGGGCCCTGCTCGGAGAGGTAGACGATGGCTCGCCCATCCGGCCGCGCGTAGAAGTCGATGCGCCCCTCCTTCTTCGCCAGGGGATCCTCCCCCGGTACGTAGCGGCGGCAGGTGCCCGGGTGCTGCTCGGTGGGGCAGGGCCACGTGAGGCCCGGCAGCTCCTTCAGCCGCGCGTAGGTGATGCCTGTGAAGTCGTAGCTGGTGCCGGCGGCGACCTTTCGCCACTCGTCCCAGACGGCCTCGGGTGTGCGTGCCTTCAGCAACTCGCCATGGCCGAGCCGCTCGCCGAGGGCCACGAGGATCTCCAGATCCGAGCGCGCCTCGCCGGGGGGGTCCACCAGCTTCTCCACGAGGTGGTAGCGGCGCTCGGACTGGGAGAAGACGCCCTCCTTCTCCGACCACATGGCCGCCGGGAGGAAGACGTCGGCGAGCCGCGCGGTGTCGGTGGGGAAGATGGAGTCGCTGACGACGAGGAATGCCTTCTCCATGCCCGGGCGGTAGCGGTCCGCGTTGGGCAACGAGCGCGCCGGGTTGGTGGCCATCACCAGCGCCGCGCGCACCTTGCCCTCGCGCATGGCCTCGAAGAGCTGCACCGCGGGCAGGCCGGGGTTGGGCGAGATGCGGCCCTCGGGCAACCCCCAGAGCTTCTCCATGTCGTGGCGGTCATGCTCCTTGGTGACGAGCCGTCCGGCCGGCAGCGCGTGCGCCAGCGTGCCCGTGTCACGCACTCCGCCGCCCGCGTTGGGCTGGCCCGTCATCGAGAAGGGTCCGGTCCCGGGGCGTCCTATCTGTCCGGTGAGCAGGTGCAGCGCCATCACCATCCGGTTGGCCGCTACCCCGTGCGTCTGCTGGTTGAGTCCCATCGTCCAGAAGCTCATCGCCGCCTGGGAGATGCCGAAGAGCCGTGCGGCCTCGCGAATCTCCGCCGAGGACAGGCCGCACAGGTCCGCCACCTTCTCCGGCGCGTAGTCCGCGAGGAACTTCCGGAGGTCCTCCAGCGTGAGCGGCGGCGAGTCGGCCGTTCCCTTTCGGAAGGTGACGAAGTTCTCGATGAACTCCGGATCCACGAGGTTCGTGTTCAGCAGCTCGTGGGCCATGGCGTTGAGCAGCGCCACGTCCGTGCCGGGGCGGAGCTGCAGGTGCTGCGTGGCATCGCGGGCCGTGGGCGTCCGCCTCGGGTCCACGACGATGACACGCGTCTCGGGTGCGGTGCGGATCCGGTCTCGCACCCGCTCCCAGACCACCGGGTGGCACTCGGCCATGTTCGCGCCGATGACGAAGAAGAGCGTGGCGTGCTCGATGTCGTCGTAGCACCCCGAGGGCTCGTCCGCTCCGAACACCGACTTGTAGCCGAACGCCGCCGACGCCATGCACAGGCGCGGGTTTCCATCGACGTTGTTCGTCCCGATGCCCCCCTTGAAGAGCTTGTTGGCGGTGTAGCTCTCCTGCGTGAAGAGCTGCCCCGAGCCGTAGAAGGCCACCGCGTCAGGCCCTCCCTGCGCGATGGCCTCGCGGAAGCCCGCCGCCGCCGCGTCGAGCGCCTCCTCCCAGCTGGTTCGCACCAGCTGCCCGTTCTTGCGCACCATCGGGTACTGCGCCCGGTCCGAGACGTAGAGGATCTCCCGGTTGAGCAGTCCCTTGATGCACAGCCGACCCTGGTTCCACCCCGACTGCAGGCCCTCGACCTTCACCACCTTCCCGCCACGCAGCCCCACCCGCGTCTCACAGCCAGAGCCGCAGAAACGGCACACGCTCTTGTGCCAGGAATCGACCGGGATGGCCTCCTCTCGTGTCCAGCCGATGCACCCGGGCCCGCTCAGGCCCGCCGCCGCCGTCAGGCTGAAGTACTGGAGCAGCTCGCGCCTCGTCAGGTTCATCTTCCCTCCGGACCCGGTATCTCAACCTCGGGTCCGGAGGCTTTGACCGCGCTTGTGTGTCTCTCGTCACGGAGTTGTCCGCTCAGCGACGGCAGCGGGGCTCGTTCGTCTCCTGGATGCCCTTGGGTGAACGGTGCTGCTCGTTCGGGCTCGGGTACCCTCACCCCGTCCCTCTCCCGGAGGGAGAGGGGTGATGGGGGGTCAGCGGCCCACGGCGCTCGGCGCCAGCGGCTTGAAGCGCACCACCAGGAAGGGGGGCTGGGTCTCCGCCTTCCCCCGGTTCAGCACCGCGTGCCGGTGCAACTGGTTCACCGTCACGTAGAAGTACCCGTCCGGCCCGTAGCTCAGTCCGTCCGGCCAGCGCAGCAGCTCGTCCTTGATGTACTCGCTGTAGCTCCCATCCGGCTTCGTCACGCCGATCGCCCCCGCCCCCAGGTCGGTGATGTACAGGTTCCCCGCCGAGTCGATGCTCATGCCATCGCTCACCGCCTTCTCTCCGTACGTCTCCACCTTCCCCTCCAGCTCCGCCGGAGACAGCTTCGGGTCCGCCACGTCCTTCTGCGGCACGCGCCACACCGTGCGGCCGTTCATCGCTCCGAAGTAGAGCCACTCCCCCTTCGGGTCGAGCGCGATGGGGTTGAGGCCCAGCCTCGGCTCCACCTGCTTGCCCCGCTTGTCGGGCACGGTCAGCTTCCGGCCCTCGACGACCATGGGGACGTTCTCGGCATCGAGGCTCGGGTGCCCCATGAGCACGCGCCTGCCCTGGCCGCTCTTCAGGTCCACCACCACCAGCGCGGGCATGTTCTCGCCCACCAGGTCACCCCGGCCCATGTCCGCGAGCACCGCCACGCCTCGCTCCGTGTCCACCACCAGGTCCTGCAGGAAGGAGTTGGGCGCCGCCACCGGCTGGGGCAGGGGAATGGTCTTCACGAGCTTCTCGCCCCGCGTGTCCCAACCCACCAGCTTCGCGCCCTCGCCGCCGCCCTTGCCGTTGTCGAGCATCCACAGCACGCCGTCCTTGTCGGACTCGAGGCCAATCACCGTTCGCAGGCCGATGCCGTCGTCCGCACCGGGGGCACGGGCCCACTGCTCGGTGGGGTAGGGGCGCGTGGTGCCGCCCGGTAGCAACTCCACCACCGAATACTGGGGGCCGCCGAACGGGTGCAGGCTCAGGAAGACGCGGCCCTCGGGGGTGATGGCGATGTTGCCCGGCGTCTGCTCCAGGCGGGCCACCACCTCCAGGTTGGACGGGCGCTTCTCCAGCGCGGCGAACTGGCTCTGCTGGGCCGTCTGGGTGGAGGGCTCCGCGCCGGGTGACGTCTTTCCGCTCGTGGCGCAGCCCGTGGAGAGGAGTCCCAGGAGCAGCAGCGCGCGTGGTGTACACGACCGATTCGACATGGTTCGAACCTCCGAGGAATGGGGTAGGCGTCTGTTTAGCGTGCGCGGAACGAGTTCGAGCACCCGCGGTATCTTGTCCGTGCCCAGACCTTTCGATGGGCGGTGATGAAAAGCCGCTGGCCAAATCCGGGACGTGGTCTTAGTCTGTTCATCGACGCGCCACCCGCGTCTCTCATGATCTCTGCCCGCTAGAACCACCGCTCCGCCGCGCGACCCTCTGGGGTGGCGAGTGCGCAGTTGCCGACGACGACCCGCGAATTCCGCGTGGGCTCGGTTCGTGGGCCCGTGAAGGTGGAGTGGGGTGCCGACAAGCGAACGGACCGAGGCCCTGGTTGCCCACCCGCGTGGGTGCCTCGTGCTCGCTCGTCACCCGACAGAGCTCTTCAACAAGGCGTCGGGGCGAGCAGCCCGGGCAAGAGACATCCAGCGCCACGGCCCCATCGCGTGTCGGTTCGTCCTGAACCCGAACCGCTGTGATGACCGGAGGACTGTATGAGAGTCGAAACCCTGTTTCTCGTTTTCACCTATGGCCTCTTTCCCGCGTGGGCGCTCCT
Source organism: Archangium lipolyticum (assembly GCF_024623785.1). Lineage (NCBI taxonomy): Bacteria > Pseudomonadati > Myxococcota > Myxococcia > Myxococcales > Archangiaceae > Archangium > Archangium lipolyticum. The sequence goes on along the minus strand of NZ_JANKBZ010000004.1, from coordinate 565,592 downwards.
GATGTTCGCACCTCGCTGGAAGTGGACCCAGAAGCTCGTGCACTCGGTGTTCATACCGGTGGTGCTGGCCCTGGCCCATATTGGCTTCCTGCTGCTGGCGGCTTCCCCTCCAGAGGGGGCGAGTGCCGCGACCCTCGAAGGCGCCATGCGGCTCTTCCAGGAACCGTGGACGGCGTTGGTGTGTTGGATCCACTACCTGGCGTTCGATCTGTTCGTCGGCGCGTGGGAAGTCCGGGATGCGATCCGACGCAAGATTCCCCACCTGGCCGTCATCCCCTGTGTCCTGCTGACGTGGATGTACGGTCCGCTCGGGTTGCTGATGTACGTCATCGTCCGGTTCATCTCCCGGAGGGTGAGCACTCTCGAGGAGGTGCCCGAGACCGCGAAGGCCTCCGCTCTTCCGGCAGCGGAGACTCCGGCCTCGGGGAACCTGGTGAATGTGTGACAGGTGGACCCACTGCGCTGGCGGCTTCGTCAGCGCAGTGGGTCACCGTCTAGTCTCCGCGTCGCTTCGCTCGTAAGTGTTGCCTGACTTCCCGGGTGAGGTTGCGCTCGATGCGCTTGTGCTCGCGCTTCCCGGCGCTGCTCACCTGCCGCGCGTGGTAGGCCTGTTCGCGTTGGAGCTTCTCGAAGCTCTTGAGCCGCTCCCGGGTGAGAGCCCCGGTGTCCACCGCTGTTCGCACCGCGCACCCTGGCTCGCGCTGGTGTGTGCAGTCCGAGAAGCGGCAGTCCGCGGCCAGCGTGAGGATGTCGGCGAAGGCCTGGTCCAGGCCATCCTCCTCTCCCCACAACCCGAGCTCGCGCATCCCCGGTCCATCGATGAGCAGGCCGCCATGGGGCAGCACGAAGAGCTCCCGGTGGGTGGTGGTGTGGCGGCCCTTGTCGTCCGGCAGGACGGGCTGGGTGGCCAGCCGCGCCTCTTCCAGCAACCGGTTGACGAGGGTCGACTTGCCCACGCCCGAGGAGCCGAGGAGCGCTCCGGTCTTCCCGGCGGGAAGCCGCTCGCGCAGCGCCTCGAGCCCCGTGCCCTGTTGCGCGCTCAGCGCGAGCACGGGGACTCCCGGGGACAGGGATTGCACCTCCAGGACGCGGGCGGAGACGTCCTCGTGGAGGTCGGCCTTGCTGAGCACCACCACGGGCTCGGCGCCGCTGTTCCAGGCGACGGTGAGTGCCCGTTCGATGCGTCGCGGGTTGTAGTTCCCATCCAACCCGGTCACGAGGAACACCACGTCGAGGTTGGCGGCGATGAGCTGGCCCTCGTGCTCGCCTCCCGCCCCGCGTCTCATGAGGACGCCCCGGCGGGGAAGGAGGGAGTGGAGCAGGGCTTCGCCCTCGCCGGAGGGCAGCAGCAGTGCCACCCAGTCGCCGATGGTGGGCAGGGCCTCGGCGTCAGTGGCGTGGTGGAGGAGCCGTCCCGAGGGCCGTGCGAGCCAGGCCCGCTCGGACGTCTGGACGGTGAGGAGCCCGCGCTCCTGGCGCACTACGCGGCCAGGGACGAGGGGAAGGGAGGACTGGGACAGCAAAAGGGAAAACGCGTGGCCGAGGTCTGGACCCCAGCCGAGGGACTCGAGTGACACTGAAAGGACTCCGGGCAGAGCGGTGCCTGTGGCGCACCTGGTTCGTCAGGGCACCCAGCGGGGAGTCAGGAACGCGCTGCGACGGAACCTACGGAGCCGAGCCAGGCGTCCTACGCCCTCTGGGCGAACAGGACAGCGACCAGGGCGGGGACAATGGGCGTCATCATCGGGTGCCTCCGGGTACTCGCGGGGCGGCGCTCATCGCCGCTCGGCCTTCCAGGGCATAACAGGCTTCCGGGTGTCAGGTCATCCCCCTTCTGAGTGCTTCTCCGGGGGTCAACAGCCGTCAGCGCGCTCCGGTCGCGGTGCCCGGCTCGGCCACCTTCTGGTGCCCGGTGACCGTCACCTCCGTCCGGAAGCGCACCTTGTAGACGAGGACCCCGCCCGAGCCGGCGATCTTCAGCTGCGTGGGCTGCCGGTCGCATGGAGTGTCCGCGTAGGCCAGGAAGTCCATCTGGAATTCATCCAACATGGGAGGCATGTCGGAGGGGGACATGCGCAGGGTCACCATCTTCCCGGCCCGCGCGTCCACCACCGCCTGTCCCTTCATCCGCTTCTTGTCCGCCTTCAAGGGGGCGAACTTCACGGTCACGAGCCCCTCGCTCGGACCCGGTGCGGATTCGAAGCGGTAATCCGCCCTGGCTCGCGGATGGAACGGGGACAGCCTCGCCTTGTCGTCCTCGTTCTTCGGTGGGTCCTTCGGCTCCGCCTTGAGCTGGCTGGTCAGGTCCCCCTCTTCCTTCTGGGAGAGGAGCTTGCGCGCAACCACCGTGGTTCCGGAGCGGGTGATCTCGTAGCTGCGAGTCAGCCGCCCCTTCACCTTGCCCTCCTTGTCCAACTCTTCCGTGACCGCGCTCTCCACGGTGCGGCAAGCGGGGATGGCCAGCTTCCGCTCCTCCGCCTCGCCCAGGCGTTGGAGGAGGTCATCTGGCGGCGCATCCGCGCGAGCGGAGACACCGAGGAGCAAGGGCAGAAGGACAAGCACGCGCATGGCGCGGAGCTTAATCTCCGCCCGTTTTCGAGCCGCACTCGAATTGCAGTGCACCAGGGCACCGTCCGTCCGAGTGGGAACACTCCTGCGCCAGACCGAAGCTCCAGAACTCATGGAGCCCCGTCTTCACTCGTGGGAGCCGGCCCGTTTCTGCGAGGGAAGCCCGGCGTTGTCGGGCACGGGGCTGCCGTCGGGCGCGCGGGCGGGAGTGGCGGAAGCGGGTGCGTCCTGCGTCTCCTCCGTTCCCTGGGCCTTGGCGAGGGCCTGACGGGCCTCCTCCGAGCGCGGGTGGAGCGCCACCGCGCGCTCCAGCCAGAGCAGCTGCTCCTCGTGCTTGCCCCTGCGGCCGTAGCGAGCGGCGATGCGTAGCATCTCCTCCGTGTAGTCCGGGTGCAGCGCGGCGCCCGTGGTGGCCTCCTCCAAGGCAGGCCAGAGCATCTCCGGGTCCGGCGTCTCATCCAGCCGGGTCCGCCGCAGCTCATCCACCAGCGAGTGTCTCCACTGCTCGTCGAAGTGCCGCACCTCGTTCTGGAGGGCCTCGCTGAAGCGCAGCTCCGCGGGGCATGCCACCTGCTCGCAGGCCGCGAGGTAATCCGTGAAGAAGGCGAGCGGGCCTCGCGCGGGGTACTCACGGAGTTTCTCGGACCCCAGGGCCTGTTCCAACGTCCGGGCCATCTGCGCGCCCACGCGGATGAAGAGCGAGCCCCCGCGAGGCTCATGCGCCGTACGTACCCTCGCCAGGGCGGCCGGAGGCTCCTGGGCGATGGTGGCGCGGTCGAGCAGCGCGGATACCCGCGAGAAGGCCTCGGGCAGCTCTCCCGGCTCGGGCAGTGTGCCGGCTCCCCGCGTGGCCCAGACGTGCCAGGCGAGCCCGTAGGTGAAGACGCGGGAGAGGCCCTCGTGCACTACGGCATCCACCTCGTCCACGGCGTGCGCGTCTCGGCGCACCTGCCCGTCCTCCAGCAGCAGCTCGATGATGCGCAGCGACATGCGCCGCAGCCGCTTCGCCTCGCCTTCCAGGTTCGTGGCGAGCGCGATGACGACGTCCTCCGCGGGCAGCATGAGCAGCAGCGTGGTCGTCTCGGGCTGGCCACCCGCATGGGCCACCACGTAGTGGCCGCGCAGCGGATAGGTGGCGAAGCCCATGCCGTAATCCGTGAGCTGTCCCTCACGGGTGCTCATGGACGTCTGCATCCGCCGCGTGGTGTCGGGCGTCACCAGGGTGCTCTGGAGCACGGCCTGACCGAAGGCGAGCAGGTCCTCCACCGAGGCGCGGGCACCGCCGCCGCCGAAGCGGCTGGACACGTCGAGGTAGTGCGAGGCGACGAGCTGCCCCTTGTGATGACGGTAGCCGAGGGCGTGCTGCTTGTCGCGCGTGCGGTAGTCGTCCAGCGCCGCGTGCTTCATGCCCGCGGGGCCGAAGACATGGGCCTTCAGGTACTCGCCGAAGCGCTGCCCCGAGGCCGTCTCCACGGCGGCGCCGAGCAGGTTGTAGCCCCAGGTGGTGTAGACGAACTTCGTGCCGGGCTCGGCGACGAGCGGCTTGTCGGCGAAGAGCGCGAGGGCCCCCGCCGTGTCCAGGCGATGCGTGTTCTCCGCGGCCTCGGGGCCGTCATAGTGGGACACGCCCCCGAGGTGCCCCAGCAACTGGCGCGCGGTGACGGACCAGGGCTTCTCGGGGTAGCCGGGCACCAGGGTGCGGATGTCCGCGTCCAGGTCCAGCCTGCCCTCCTGCGCCAGTCGCAGCACCGCCATCGCGGTGAAGGACTTGGTGATGGACGCCATCCGGTACGTCGTCCGGGGCGTGGCGGGCAGCTTGTGGGCGAGGTCTCGCAGCCCGTAGCCGCGCGTCCAACGCATGCCGCCGTGGAGCACCCCCACCGAGAGTCCCGCGTAGGGCCCCCGGGCGAGCTCGGCGCGGATGACGGCATCCAGCGCGCGCTGCACCTCCGGGGGGAAGGCCTTGTCCTTCGTCCTGGTGGCAGCGGGAGTGGAGGCGGCCGGAGCGCGCGAGGGGGCCGGACGAGGGTCCGCCAGCGCGGTGAATCCGAGGAAGAGGAGCGCGACGGGGAGCGCCCTCACCGGTTTTCCTCCGAGGCCTGGAGCGCCGGGGCCAGGGTGGCCTGACGGCTGGGGTCTCCGGACTCCACCCAGGCACGCAGCATCGCGTCGTTGAGGAGCTGGCCGAGCAGATCGAGCCCGTGGCTTCGCGGGTGGACGAGGTCGTCGTGCACGAAGCCCGCCTGGACGAAGCGCGCCAGCGAGCCGGGGCCGCCCATGGCGGAGAAGATGTCGAAGAAGGCACAGCCCTCGGCCAGGGCGATCTGCCGCTCGATGCCGATGACCTCGTCGAGGTAGGGCCGCTGGGTGAGCTTGTTGGGCCCGTTGCCACCGCGCACGGCGTCGATGGGACCCATCACCAGGCAGGCGCTGTCGGGGCTGGCGGCGCGCGAGCGGCGGATGAAGGTGCGCAGACCCTCCTCGACCTCGGCCAGGTTGGAGCGGCCCCACTCGAGCCGCTTGGCCTCGTTGCCGCCGAGGATGAACAGGAGCAGGCGCGGCGAGCGCTCGGCGAGCTGGGCGCGGAAGATGTCCTCCTGGGCGCGTAGGAAGAGGTTGGCGTCGGCGGAGGGCACCCCCAGGGTGTCGAGCACGATGCCGGGGCGCTGGTGTTGCAGCACCACGCCGAGCACCACGGCGCCACGGCCCTCGGCGACCACGTCCAGGCTGCGGGCCCCGGGGGGGATGTCGAAGGTGAGCGCCTGGGCCTGGCCGTTGCCCTGGGGCTCGGCGCGGGCGAGCTCCTTGCCATCGGCGTGGACGGACAGCCGGCCGGCGCGGGGCACGTCGAGCCACCACAGGGTGCCGCGCGGCTCGCCCGTCAGTTGGAAGCGGCTGCTGGCCTTGGCGGCGGTGGCCAGGTGGTAGACGCCGGTGAGCCCGAAGGGCAGCTCGGCGAGCTTCATCTCTCCCAGGGTGCGCGCCTCCCAGCCTCCTTTCGCGAAGCCAGCGCGGACACGGGGTCCGTACGGCGCGAGCCGGTCCACGAAGAGCACGCCGCGGCCGCCGTCACCGAAGGCACCGCCGAGCTCCTCGCGCACCACGTCCACGATGCGATCTCCGGCGATCAGCGAGTTGCCGAACGCGGAGATGACGGCGGGGGCGGAGGCTTTGCCGGCGGAGAGGGTGTCGAGGGACTCGAAGAAGGGGGTGAGGGCCGTGCGGGCACAGGCGGTCCCGGACTGAAGGACGCAGGGGTTCTCCAGGCGGATCTCCGGGCGCACGCCGAGCTTCTCTCCGAGCTGGTGGAGCTTGAGCGCCCGGGGCGAGGGCGGGGGCAGTGCGCGGCGGATGGAGGGCTCGGGGGCCTGAGCGGGCTGCGCGGGCAGGGGGGCCTGAGCGAGCCGCAAGGGCTTGCCGGGCTGCGCGGAGGACCTGACGGTGTGCGGAGTCCGGGACTGCCGGCGCACAGGATTCGGAGACCCGGAGTGCCAGAGGGCCCCGCCGAGCGCACAGAGGAGGAACGGGGTGAGGATGAACGCCCACCGCCGGCCACGAGAAGCTTCGAGCATGCGGCCCGGGACTCTAGACGAAAGCTCCGGACCGAGACAGGAACCGGCCGCGAAGCCCCCGCGCCGGGCGGTCTGGCGCTCTCCCGCTCGCCTCCTCTCCTCAGACGGCGCCGGACAGGCCGCCATCCACGTTGATGGCCGTGCCCGTCACATAGGAGGCGCGCGACGAGACGAGGAAGGCCACCACGTCGGCGAACTCCTCGGCCCGGCCCATGCGCCCGAGAGGCACCCCCGCCTCCCGGCTCCGCTCGGCGTACAGCACCTCCGGCGGCTTGCCCGCGGCCTGGGCGCGGCGTTCCCACTGGCCGCTCTCGATCATCCCCACGAGCACGGCGTTGACGCGGATGCCCTCCGGCCCCAGCTCCTTGGAGAGCACCTTCGTCAGCGCCATCCCCGCCGCGCGGGACACCGAGGAGGGCGTGGTGTTCTTCCCGGGCTCCTTGGCCTTGATGGACAGCACGTTGACGATGGCTCCGCCTCCAGCCGCGCGCAGGTGGGGCACCGTCAGCCGCACGGCGCGCATCGCCGCGAACAGCTTGAGCTGGAGATCCTCCTCCCACTCCGCGTCGGTGACCGAGAGGAAGGCCTTCGCCGAGGCCGAGCCGGCGTTGTTCACCAGCGCGTCCACGCGTCCCCAGCGCTCGTGCGCGGCGGACACGAAGCGCTCGAGGTCCTCCGCGCGCGACACGTCGGCGGGGACCGCGAGCACCTCGCCTCCGAGCGAGCGCAGGGTGGCCGCGGTGTCCTCCAGCCGCCGCGGATTCCGGGCGCACAGCGCCACGCGTGCCCCCTCCCGGACGAGCCGGTCGCACACGGCGGCGCCAAGCCCCTCCGAACCACCCGTGACCAACACCACCCTGCCAGAGAGCTGCAAGTCCATACCAGAGGGTCTCCTCCTGCTGAGCGCCCTCCTTATACACATGGCCGCTACGGGGTGGGTGAAGGTCCGGAGCCTCCCACTCCCTGTTGGGACTGCTGCTCCTGGGCCATCGCCGCCCACTGACTCCGGATGGTCTCCTTCTGCGTCTCATCGAGCGCCAGCCATTGCTGGCGGAGCGTCGGCCACTCGGCCTGGAGCTGCTGGAGCTGTGCGCGCTGAGCCGGTGGCAGGCTGGGGTAGAGCGCGGAGAGCTCCTGGGCTGTCTTCTCCTCGCAGTCCGGCTGCTTGGGCTGAGCCGCTATCTCTTCCATGAAGAAGCAGAGGGCCTCGGCATTGGCCTGGATGAGCCCCGCTGGAGGCTCTCCTCCTGGAGTGGGTGGGGCGGCGCTCGCCGGCAGGGCCTGGAACAGCCACAGCGCACAACAGAGCGGGGGGATGAGGCGCGGAGCTCGCATCGGACTTCCTCCTGACGATGAAGATTCGTCGTGTTCCAGGAGACAGGAGGGGGCCCCACGGTGAGGGGCGCTGGTCCCGCCGAGCGCTCCGGCCTCGGCCCTGGAGGCGCGCATGCGGTCTGACGGTGGCTCGACCCGCCGCGTGGTGACGGATGCGTCACTCCGCGCGGCGGCGGCGGGGAGGCGAGGCGCGGACGAGCGCGGCCTCGGGTGCGGAGTCCTCGCGGCGGAGGACCTCGCCCTCGACGACGGTGGTGCCCTCGGGGGTGACGGGGTGGCCGATGGTCGCGACGAGCTGGCGGTGGGCCTCCTCGAGCCGGCGGTGGAGGGTGTTGAAGGTCTGCTGGGCGGTGCTGGGCATGTCCTCGGTGTAGGTGAAGTACCAGCGCAGCGAGTCCAGGCACTCGTAGAAGTGGTCCACGACGGACTGCTCGCGCGCGGGCAGGTTCATGAGGTCGTGGAAGGTGGCCGAGGCGTACCGGGTAGAGAGGGTGCTGAGCATGGGCTCGCGGCTGCGCAGGCGGGAGAAGAGGACGAACATCTCTCCCCGGCGCGCGTCGAGTCTCCGCATGATGTTGGCGGAGTCGAGCGCGATGAGGTTGCGGACACGGGCGGTGGTCTCATCGGCCTGTTTGCGGCGAGCCATGGCCCGGCGAGCCTACCGCCGAGCGGGCTTCCCGCGTAGCCGGTACCCGGGCCACTCCAGGTTGACAGCCGTCCCATCCGTAACTATACCTGTTACGGAAAAGAGAGCGGAACACGATGAACAGCAGCCGTCGGGCTGATTTTTTTTGCCCCATTCCGTAACCATGATGGTTACGGAAGGAGCGGGAAGCATTTCGAGGGAAGGACAAGAACCATGAAGATCGCACTCTATGGAGCCACGGGAACCATTGGCCGCCGCATCGCCCAGGAGGCCCTGTCGCGGGGTCACCAGGTCACGGCCATCGCACGCAATGCCGCGGGCTTCGACCTGAAGCACGCGAACCTGAAGGTGGTCTCGGGAGACGCGCGAGACCCGGCCAGCGTGGCGCAGGTGGCCGGGGGACATGACGCGGTGGTGACGGCCATCGGTCCGCGGCAGGGAGACGTCACCGAGGCGCTCGCCGCCACGGCGCAGTCGCTCGTGACGGGGGTGAAGCGCGCCGGGGTGGGCCGGCTCGTGGTGGTGGGTGGGGCGGGGGGTCTCGAGGTGGCTCCGGGCGTGCGGGTGGTGGACACGCCGTCCTTCCCGGCCGCCTGGAAACCCATCGCGCTGGCGCACATCGCGGCGTACGACGTGTACCGTCAGTCGGACCTCGACTGGACGTTCTTCGCCCCGGCCGCGCTCATCCAGCCGGGAGAGCGCACCGGGAAGTACCGCACCGGCACGGACCAGCTGGTGACGGACGCCAAGGGCAACAGCGCCATCTCCGCCGAGGATTACGCGGTGGCGCTCATCGACGAGCTCGAGAAGCCGAAGTTCGTGCGCCGCCGCTTCACCGCGGCGTACTGAGGCGCCAGGAGGCTCGAGGCCTCAACGCACGGGCACCTCGTGGATGTCGGCTCCGTCCAGATTCAGGCGGCGCACCGCGTCCACGAGGCGTTCGGTGCCGATGAGAATCGTTTCGAAATCACTCAGGCGGAACAGGTCGGTGTGCGTGGGGAGTGATGCTGCGTCCAGCAGGGGCTCCTCTGGGAAGGCGAAGTCATCCCAGCCACACCGGGCACAAGGCGGAGACCGCTGGGGCGTGCAGTCTGGATGCAGCTTCCCGTGGGCCAGGATTTCCAGCTCCAGCATCTCCGGGTGTTTCTTCTGCCGGAAACGTAGCTCCGTCGGGAATGCACGCAGTCCTCGGACACCCGCGGCCTGGAGTTGCTCCAATGCCTCGCGGCTCACCAACTTCGTTCGTGCGAAATGGAGGAAGAGTGGGCTGAAGGTGCCCGTGGCTGAGCCCACCAGCGGACCGAACTCGGCACCCGGGAGCAGTTGGCCACCAGGAGGTACGAGTGGCCGCACCCGTTCCCGCAACCTCACGAACTCCTCGAAGGGCTCCGGTCGAGGCCTCTCATACTCTCCGCGCTCGGGAATGGAAGACAAGTCCACGCCTGGGTACGCGGTCGCGCTGCCTGCCCAGGTGGCTCCGCATTCGGAGCAGTGAAGCCCAGGGAGGCTGCCCCACTTGTGCCTGGCGTCGAGATTGCCGGTGTACCGTGACGGTCTCGGTGCTCGGAGCCGATAGAATTTCGTCATCTCGCCACCTCAGCGTCCTCCGCGATGATACGGCACAATGGGACCCGTCAGCTCGAAGCGGAACATCAGCTCTCTCGCGTGCCGGTAGATGGCCTCGGGTGACGCATAGGGGCGGGCTTCCATGAAGTCCCACCAGGCTTGGTTCCACAGGCCCCCACGAGGTCCACCGCTGTGGATGCGGATGTGGACATGTTCCGGAATGAGGAGAGTGAACTGGTGGATGTCAGGTATCCCCCGCTGATGGAACCACTCCCTGAGCTCCCTGGCTTGGGGAAAGAGGTGATGACGAACCCAACGGCCCGGAGGAAGGAGGAAGGCAGGAGGCTTGGGGTCGAAGTGACGGTTGAAGCGGAAGGTGAGGACGGGCTCGTTGTTGCGTGGCCAGCCTCCGGGGTGGCCCCACCAACGGCGAGGAGAAGCGGGTGAGGCGCCCGGGATGTAGCCGCCGCCCCGGTAGGCCAACAGCACCTCGCGGGGAACCACCTCCCGGCAGCGGAAGAAGCCACACTCCTCTCCCTCATCACGGCACAGCAGGACGAGGCTGCGCTCGTCCTCGCATCCCTCCTCCCAGGAGGACACCACCTCCGGGGCTTGGTTCTCCTCCCGCGTAACGGGGCTCGAGGTCGCGCATGCGGCCAACAGCCCGAGCAGTGGCAGCCAGATTCTCGGCGGGGCTCTCATGGGTCCGCGAAGCGTAGCCTGTTCCACATCCGCCACACCCCCGTGTCCTCGCCGTTTCCATTGCCGCTCAGGTAACGCGGCGTGTGCTCGCCACACGGTTGCTGTTGAACCCGAGGTCATTCGGGACCAGAAAGCGGACTCTATGGCCCAGACGAAGCGTCCGCCGCCCAACGATCCCTCGTACGACCTGCTGCACCTGCGAGGCCGTCATCCACTCGACGCCATCTTCAATCCGCGCAGCGTGGCGGTGGTGGGGGCGAGCGAACGGCAGGGGAGCGTGGGGCGCACCATCCTCTGGAACCTCATCAGCAGCCCCTTCGGGGGCACCGTCTACCCCATCAATCCCAAGCGCACGAACGTGCTGGGCATCCGGGCCTGGCCGTCGCTCGATGCACTGCCCGAGCCCGTGGACCTGGCCATCATCGTCACGCCGTCCACCACCGTGCCCGGCGTGATGCGCGAGTGCGCGCAGGCAGGGGTGAAGGGCGCCATCATCATCTCCGCGGGGTTCAAGGAAATCGGCCCCGAGGGCGTGAAGCTGGAGCAGGAGGTCCGTCAGATCGCCCGCGAGGCGGGCATCCGCATCATCGGGCCCAACTGCCTGGGGGTGATGCGGCCGCCGAGCGGGCTCAACGCCACCTTCGCGGGAGGCATGGCACGATCGGGCAACGTGGCCTTCGTCAGCCAGAGCGGCGCGCTGCTCACGGCCATCCTCGACTGGAGCATGCGCGAGTCGGTGGGCTTCAGCGCCTTCGTCTCCATGGGCTCGATGCTGGACGTGGGGTGGGGCGACATCATCGATTACCTGGGGGATGACCCGCGCACGCGCAGCATCCTCCTCTACATGGAGACGATTGGTGACGCGCGGGGCTTCCTGTCGGCGGCGCGCGAGGTGGCGCTGCACAAGCCCATCATCGTCATCAAGGCGGGACGCACGGCGCAGGCGGCGGCGGCGGCGGCCTCGCACACGGGCTCGCTCACGGGCAGTGACGAGGTGCTGAGCGCGGCCTTCCGGCGCACGGGCGTGCTGCGCGTGGACTCCATCGCGGACCTCTTCTACATGGCCGAGGTGCTGGCCAAACAGCCCCGTCCGGACGGCCGCCGGCTCACCATCGTCACCAACGCGGGCGGCCCGGGCGTCCTCGCCACGGACGCGCTGGTGATGGGCGGGGGCGAGCTGGCGAAGCTGTCGGACAAGACGGTGGCGAAGCTGGACGCCATCCTTCCCTCGGCGTGGAGCCACGGCAACCCGGTGGACATCCTGGGCGACGCGGACCCCGAGCGCTACGCGAAGGCCCTCGAGGTGGCGGGCGCGGACGAGAACAGTGACGGCCTGCTCGTCATCCTCGCGCCGCAGGACGTGACCGAGCCCACGCAGACGGCGGACCGGCTCAAGCCCTACGTGAAGATGGGCAAGCCGGTGATCGCCAGCTGGATGGGAGGCTCGGAGGTGGCGGCGGGCGAGCGCATCCTCAACGACCTGGGAATTCCGACGTTCGGCTACCCGGACACGGCGGCGCGCATCTTCAATTACATGTGGCGCTACACGTACAACCTGGAGGGGCTGTACGAGACGCCCGTGCTGACGGAGGAGCCGGAGCGGCGCGAGGAGGCCGAGGCCCTCATCCGCGACGCGCGCGCCGCGGGCCGCCTGCTGCTGACGGAGCACGAGTCCAAGCGGCTGCTGGCCGCGTATGGCATTCCCACCGTGGAGACCCGGCTGGCCAGGGGCGTGGACGAGGCGGTGCGCGAGGCGGAGTCGCTGGGCTACCCGGTGGTGCTGAAGCTGCACTCGCAGCGGATCACGCACAAGTCGGACGTGGGCGGGGTGCGGCTGAACCTCTGCGACGCGGACGCGGTGCGAAGCGCCTTCGATGGCATCCGGATGAAGCTGGAGGAGCTGGGCCAGGCGGACGCGTTCGATGGCGTGACGGTGCAGCCGATGGTGAAGCTGGACGGCTACGAGCTCATCATGGGCAGCAGCCTGGACGCGCAGTTCGGGCCGGTGCTGCTGTTCGGCGCGGGTGGCACGCTGGTGGAGGTGTTCAAGGACCGGGCTCTGGCCCTGCCGCCGCTGAACACGACGCTGGCGCGGCGGATGATGGAGCAGACGCGCATCCACGAGGCCCTGCGGGGCGTGCGCGGGCGCAAACCGGTGGATCTGGTCGAGCTGGAGAAGCTGCTGGTGCGCTTCAGCCAGCTGGTGGTGGAGCAGCGCTTCATCAAGGAGGTGGACATCAACCCGTTGCTGGCGTCGGCGGGGCGGCTGGTGGCGCTGGACGCGCGCGTGGTGCTGCACGGCCCGGAGGTGAAGGAGGAGGAACTGCCCCGGCTGGCCATCCTCCCGTACCCGACGAAGTACGTGGCCCGGTGGAGGATGAAGGATGGGGAGGAGGTGAACATCCGCCCCATCCGGCCCGAGGACGAGCCGAAGATGGTGGAGTTCCACAAGACGCTGTCGGAGCAGACGGTGTTCTTGAGGTACGCGGGGATGATGAAGCTGGACCAGCGCGTGGCGCACCAGCGGCTGGCGCGCATCTGCTTCAACGACTACGGGCGGGAGATGGCACTGGTGGTGGAGCGGAGGCGCGGCGGGGAGATTCTCGGGGTGGGGCGCCTCACACGGCTGCCGGGGACGGAGGACGCCGAGTTCGCGATGCTCATCAGCGACGCGGTGCAGCGGCAGGGCCTGGGGTCGGAGCTGCTGAGCCGGCTGGTGACGGTGGGCCGGGACTGGGGGCTGCGGCGCATCGTCGCGGACATCCTGTCGGGCAACGGGGCGATGCAGCACGTCTGCCGCAGGCTGGGCTTCACCATCCACCAGGGAGAGGCCGTGGGAGATGGCGTGGTAAAGGCGGTGAAGGTGCTGGAGTGAGGAGGGCCCTCTGTTCACACGGTTGGATCCGCGGCGGCTCGAGACGTTCAGGGTAGTGGCCACCACGGGACAGGTGTCGGCGGCCTCGCGGCTGCTGCACCTGTCCCAGCCCGCGGTGACGGCGCAGGTGCGCCAGCTCGAACGCGAATGCGGCCAGCCGCTGCTGGTGCGCACCGCGCGAGGCGTGCGCCTCAACGACGCGGGCCGTGCCTTGCTGGAGTACGCGCAGCGCATCCACCAGTTGCTGGACGAGGCGGCGCTCGCGGTCTCCGTCGAGGAGGAGCCCGGCGGAGAGCTGGTGCTGGCGGCAAGCACGACGGTCGCCAGCTACGTGGTGCCGGAGCTGCTGGCCTCCTTCCTGCGCTCGCACCGGAGCGTGCAGGCGCGGGTGGAGGTGGGCAACACCACACAGGTGCTCGCGTGGGTGGGCGAGGGCCGTGCCCCGCTGGGCCTGGTGGAGGGACACGCCCGTGCCGCCCTCATCCGCCTGGAGCGCTACCTGGATGACGAGTTGGTGCCCGTCGTCTCCTCGCGGGCCCCGGCGGAGTTGCTGCGGGTGCGCTCGGTGGAGGCGCTCCGCGCGGTGCCGCTGCTCTGGCGCGAGCCGGGCTCGGGGACACGGGCCGTGATGGAGCGGGCGCTGCGCAAGGCGGGCGTGCGCCGGGGGCTTCAGGCGGGAGACCTGCAGCTCGGCGACAACGAGGCCATCAAGGGCGCGGTGAGGCTCGGCCTGGGCGTGGGCTTCCTGTCCAGGTGGAGCATCCAGGACGAGCTGGCGCTGGGCCGGCTGCGGGTGCTGCCGGTACCGGGATTGAGCGTGGAGCGGGCCTTCTCGTGGGTGCTGCCGGTGGATGAGCCCTCGGGCCTCGCGGGCCGCTTCCTGCGCCACGCTCGTGCCGCGCCACCGGCGCTGCTGCACCTCTGAGCGCGCCTCAGTCCACGAGGCGCAGGACGATGGCGCCGAGGCTCATGCCCGCCATGCACACCCAGAGCGCCAGGCCCTGGGCGAGGGGCCGCACGCCCACGGAGCGGAGCGCGTCACGGGTGAGGTTCGCGCCGATGAGGAAGAGTGTCAGGACCAGTGCCTGCCTGGAGGCGGCTGCCACGAGCTGCCCTGCCGGCCGGAGCATGGGCACCCAGGTGACGAGCGCCGCCGTGGCGATGAATCCGAGGATGAACCAGGGATGCCGCGCCTTGCCCTGCTGGGGCGATGCGTCGCCCGAGTTGCGCCGCCATGCGCCGACCAGGAGGGTGAGCGGGACGATCCACAGGGCTCGAGCCAGTTTGACGGTGGTGGCCACCTCCAGGGCCTGGGGTCCGAACTGGAGGGCGGCACCCACCACGGAGCTGGTGTCGTGGATGGCGAGGGCGCTCCACAGGCCGAACCGGCTCGCGTCGAGTCCCACGGCATGCCCGACGGCGGGGAACACGAAGAGCGCCACGGCATTGAGGAGGAACACGGTGCCGAGCGCGACGGAGACCTCGTGTGTCTTGGGGCGCAGCACGGGGACCATGGCTGCGATGGCGCTCCCGCCGCAGATGGCGGTGCCGACGCTGATGAGCAGACCGGCCTCCCGGGACACGCCGAGCGCCCGGGCGAACAGGGTGCCGAGCACCAGGCACACGGTGATGCCCGCCACGGTGTAGATGACGCCGTGTGCTCCCACGGCGGCGACGACGCGCAGATCCATGCCGGCGCCGAGCCCCACCACCGAGAGGGCCAGCAGGGGATGGGTGACGCGGCGGGTCCACTCCACGTAGGGGTTGCCCACGAGCAGGGCCACGAGGATGCCGGCCACGAGCGCGACAGCGGGAGCGTTCATGCCCTCACGATGGGTTCGGAGCCCTCGGGGAAACCAGACGGAAGACGGGATGAGCCATCAGCTTTTTGGATGGTTCGGAGGCTCCCGAGCGCACCCTCTCCCTTTGGGAGAGGGCCGGGGTGAGGGTCTACGCTCTGGCGCCCTGTCGACAACTCAAGGCGGTTTCCAAGGCACTACCTTCCTGGTCATGTCCGGGTGTGCTAGCAGCCATCTCCATGGACCCACTTGCTGGGCTGAAGGAAGCGCTCGCGCTGCCAGTGGCCGCGCTTCGCAAGGAACCTGGGGCGATCACCCTCCTGGTGTATGCCGTGCTGGATGCGCCTCCCACCGAACAGGGGATGGCCATCGAGCGTCTGCTCCAGCTCACCGAGGCCCGGTTGCACCTTCCCCTACAGGAAGCACTCCCCGGCCGTGTCGTGGAACTCTTCGAGAGCGAGCAGCCCGCGGTCCGGCGCATCGCCGCGCGGCTTGTCGTGACGTGTCCGCATGCCGCGGCGATTCCAGGGTTGATCCGCTGTCTGGCGGACGACGATGCCCGCGTGAGGGAGGACTGCATCCTGGCGTTGCGGCAGGCCGATTTCGATACGAGCGCCCTGGTGCCGCACCTGGGCTCGGAGCGCGCGGAGGTCCGGGAGGCCGCGCTGCGCGTGCTCCATCCTCCGGCGCCTCCGTCCGTGCGGACCGAGCTCCAGCGCCTGCTCGGAGATGACGTGCCGGGTGTGCGCCACCTCGCCGCCGGTTTCCTGCCCGATGACGACGACACCCCCGGGTTGTGGGGCGTCACGGTCGATGCGCTCCGGGCGGGTGGGGACGAGAGCACGCGAATCCAGGCGGCCGGGCGCCTGGGCCGGCTCGAGCCCCTGCCCGAGACGTCCGAGGTGCTCCTGGAGGCCCTGCGGGCGGGGACGGCGCGTGTCCGGGCCGCCGCCGCCGAGGCGCTCGCGCGGTTCTCGCCCACGAGCACGCAAGTCGCTGGCGCGCTGCTGGGCTCACTTCACGATTCCTCTTCATCCGTGGCGCGCAGGGCCGCCGCCGCGTTGTCGGTTCGAGGTCCTGCCACGGAGGCACTCGCACCGAGCCTGTTGGTGGCGCTGGAGGATTCCTCCGTCCCCGAGGAGGTGCGGGGTCAGGTGGCGCTGGCGCTCGGCAGGCTCGGGGTTCGCGAGGCCATTCCGCCGCTGTCGCGCCTGCTGGACAGGCCGGACTCGTCCTTCCGGCTCGTGCTCGATGCGTTCAGTGGCCTGTCCTCACTCCCGGGGCTGAAGCATGATGCGGTGGTGGCGCTCGGGCTCTTCGGCCCACTCGCGGCCGAGACGGCACCGGCCTTGTCGCGGCTGGCGCGCGAAGGAGGCCCGGCCCTCCGCCATGCGGCTTCCGAAGCACTCGGGTACATGGGCCTGTTCGCATCGTGAGGAGTGCGGAGATGAGTCTTCAAACATTGAGGAAGCGGGGCGAGGAGGCGCACATGGCGGACAGGGGGTTCTTCAGGGGCTGGTTGGGGCGCTTCAAGCTCCTCAAGCGGTACGCGGTCCGGAAGCCGGAGCCGGACACCGAGGAATTGGGCCGGCTCTACGAGGCCCGTAACGCGTTCACGGACAACCCGGCTCTGGTGCTGCTCCCGAGCGAGCGCGCTCCCATGGAGCCGCAAGAGGAGTGGCGGGTGTGCTTGCGCTCCCAGTCCATGCCTCCCCAGTTCGTGCTGGAGGTGGAGAAGGCTCCGGCCTCCGGCCAGTTGTCCCAGCTTCGCGGGATGCTCGAGTTGCTTGGCACCGCCGTCGGGCGGGTTGCGAACGATGAGGAGGCTCGCGTCCACCTCACCCGCGTGCCGATGGGGTTGCTGGAGTTCCTGTGGCATCTGCCCGTATCCGGCTGGCGGTGGGTGCGCGCCAGCCGCTGGCGCACCGCCGCGGCGGTCGTCCTGGTGCTCCTGTCCGCGCGCCTGGTCATCCATCTGGTGGAGCGGGACAGGTACGGGCAGCAGGACACGAGCCGTTCATCCGTGGAGCGGTGGAGGGCCGAGCAGGCCATGGCCTCGCACCGTGCGCCCGTGTTGATCCACAAGGCCAGGATGGGGCAGGCGCCCATCGCCTATCCCCTGCCCAAGGCGCCGTTCGTCGATCAGGCCAAGACGCCCTGCAAACCCAATGAGGGCGAGGTGGAAATCCGCGGCGGCTGTTGGGTGGAACTGGCCAAACGCCCGCCATGCTACGAGAGCCAGGCCGAGTACAAGGGCAAGTGCTACCTGCCGGTCTCCGCCAGCTCCCGGAAGCGCGAGCCCCAGTCCCTCCACCGGTGAGCCATGGCGAGCAGGACCATCGAGGAGGGCCGCATCCAACGGCTCAACACCCACGAGTCGAAGAGTGGCGAGTACATCCTCTATTGGATGCAGCAGAGCCAGCGTGCCGCGTTCAACCCCGCGTTGGAATACGCCATCCAGCGGGCCAACGAGGCAAAGTTGCCGCTGTTGGTGGGCTTCGGGCTGATGGACGGCTACCCCGAGGCCAACGTCCGTCACTACCGCTTCATGTTGGAGGGGCTCCAGGACACGCAGCGCGCCCTGGCTCGCCGGAAGATTCCCCTCGTGGTCCAGCGCGGTGGCCCGGATGCTGTGGCGCTGAAGCTCGCCCGGCACGCGGCACTGGTGGTGTGTGACCGGGGTTACCTGCGGCACCAGAAGCAGTGGCGCCGGGCCGTGGCCGACAAGGCCTCCTGCCCGGTGATTCAAGTCGAGGGCGACGTGGTGGTTCCCGTGGCGGCCGCCTCGGGCAAGGCCGAGTTCGCCGCGCGCACCCTTCGTCCCAAGATCCACCGCCTCTGGATCGCGTACCTCGTGGAACTCTCGCCCACGCCGCTCAAGACGGACTCGCTGGGGCTCGGCGTGAAGGGGCTCGACCTGGAGGACCTCGACGCGGTGCTGGCGAAGCTGGACCTGGACCGCTCCGTGCCGGCGGTGAGCCACCGCTTCAAGGGCGGCACGAGCGAGGCGAAGCGCCTGCTCCGCAAGTTCCTCACGGAGCACCTCCCCGAGTACCAGGAGAGCCGCCCCCACCCGGAGACGACCCACGTCTCGCACATGAGCAAGTATCTCCACTTCGGTCAGGTGAGCCCCGTGGAGGTGGCGCTCGCCGCGCGCGAGGCGAAGGTGGCGGACCACCAGCGCGAGAGCTTCCTCGAGGAGCTCATCGTCCGGCGCGAGCTGGCGCAGAACTTCGCCGAGTACACGCCCCACTACGACTCCTTCGAGTGCCTGCCCGAGTGGGCCCGGAAGACGCTGGAGAAGCACCGGGGCGACGAGCGGCACCACCAGTACACGAAGGAGCAGCTCGAACGGGCGCGCACGCACGACCCGTACTGGAACGCCGCCATGCGCGAGATGCGTTACACGGGCTACATGCACAACGCCATGCGCATGTACTGGGGAAAGAAGATCCTGGAGTGGAGCAGCACCCCCGAGCACGGGCACCGCATGGCGCTGGAGCTCAACAACAAGTACCTCCTGGACGGGCGGGACGCGAACTCCTACGCCAACATCGGCTGGGTGTTCGGCCTGCACGACCGGCCCTGGGGTGAGCGCGAAATCTTCGGCACCGTGCGCTACATGTCATCGGGAGGCCTGGAGCGGAAGGCGGACATGGACGCCTACGTCGACAAGGTGGACCGGCTGGTGTCCGAGGCCAGGGCCGCGGGGGTCCGCTTCGAGGGTGACTGAGACCTCACCCCTCTCGCGATGCTCGCCGCGGTGCGCACCCCTCCGAGCGCCGTGGCCAACGTGCTCTGCCCCGGGAACACCGAATCCCCCACCAGCCACAGCCCGCGCTGGACCTCGCGCGGCCCCAACGTGCGGTAGTGGTGCAGCCCGGCTCGCCTCGGCACTCCTCCCACGGCACCCGCCTCGCGCTGGGTGAAGCGCTCGAAGGTGCGCGGCGAGGCCGTCATCTCGTGCTGCACGTTCTCCATCCACTCGGGCGCCAGCCGCCTCAATCCCTGCCGCATCCGCTCCTGGATGGTGGAGACGAGGCGGGCCTGCTCCTCCTCCGAGCGCGCCATCAACGAGCGCAGCGGCACGTGCGTGGACACCGTCAGCGTCCGGTGTCCCGGCGGCGCGCGGCCCGTATCGGCCTCGCCGCTGAGCGAGGCGAAGAGGTGGTTGCCCTCCACGAAGGGCGCCTGCTCGTTCTGCACCAGCTCCAGGTGGTGCGCGCCCGGCGAGGACTCCTCCGGTGCTCGCACCACCAGGTACAGCATCACCGCGCCCCAGCCCTCCTCCACCCGTCCCGCCAGCGTTCGCAGGTGCGAGGGCACGCGCTCGGGCGGCAGTCCCAGCAGGCGCACCAGCCCCTGGGGCAGCATGTTCGCCACCACGTGGCGCGCGTGCAGCTCTCCCTGGCGCGACGTCACCTTCCAGCCTCCGGGCACGGGCTCGAGCGACTTCACCCGGTTGGCGAACAGCACCTCGCCTCCCCCGGTACCTACGGCCCCCGCGAGCGCGCCCGCCAGCCGTCCGATGCCACCGCGCACGTGCCCGGTGCCGCGCCAGTAGTAGTCCATGGCCGCGAGCGCGAAGGGGGCCTCCGCCTCCAGGGCACCGCACTGCACCGTTATCTGGCAGAGCGCGTCCAGGTACGTGCGCAGCGGGGTGAAGCGCAGCAGTCCGTAGCGCTCCAGTACGGCGCCGAGCGGCCGTCCCATCCAGCGCACCAGCGGCAGGTACCGCGTGGCCCGCGAGGTGTGTCGCAGCAGTGCCCGAAGGTCGAGCGGCGGCAGCAGCGTGGGATCATCGAAGAGAGGCCACAGCGCCTGCGCCACCTGCTGCTGCAGCGTGAAGAAGCCGCGCAGCGCATCGGCCGGAGCGCCGGGGAAGGCCAGGAGCTGCTCCATCAGGCGCTGGCGCTCGCGGTACACGCCCAGCCGCATGCCCGGGGTGCGCAGCTCCACCAGCGGATCCAACCAGTCCACCGTCACGTCCAGCCCGAGCTGGCGCATCCACCGCCCGAAGAGCTGCTCCTCGGCGAGCCCCGAGAAGAGGGTGGCGCCCGCCTCGAAGGCGTAGCCGTGCCGCCGGAAGGTGCTGGCGCAACCTCCCGGATAATTGAGGGTCTCGCAGAGCGCCACGCGGGCGCCCCGCTGGGTGAGCTCGAGCGCCGTGGCCAGTCCGCCGAAGCCCGCCCCCACCACCACTGCGTCGTACCAGGTGCTCGTCATCGTCCCGTGCCGGGTGTCCCCTCGGGCGAGGAGATAACGTCCCGGGCGTGGCCGGTCACGCCCGATTTCCTCGTGGACCGGCCCGAGGTGGGAGCACTGGAAAGTTGCCGTCTCCCTCCCTCGCCGGGGCTCAGGGCGCGGGGGGCTCGTCGCCCTGGGGCTGTACGCCCTGCTCCGGCTGGACACCCCGCTCGCGCAGCACGCGCACCACCTCGGCGGCCATGACGCGATGGCCCTCGGCGCTCGGGTGGATGCCGTCCACCTCCAGCCCGTCCAGGAAGAGGTGCACGTTGTCCGGCTGGCGCGTCACCGCCTCGAAGTCGATGACGTCGGGGAAGGTGCTCCGGATCCACGCGTTCATCGCCAGCCGGTCCCTCTTCACCACCTCGTAGTCGCCGTGGTTGGACTTCTCCTTGGGCAGCAGCGTGCCCACCCAGGTGCGGCACAGGGGCGCGAGCCGCGAGAGGAGCAGGTTCATCCGCGTCTGCAATCCCTCCAGCCCCAGCGAGCTCAGGTCATTGGTGCCCAGCAGCACGATGCAGTCGGTGATGCCCTGCAGCGGCAGCACCTCCTGATCCAGGTTCTCCAACTCCTCGTAGAAGCCCTGGCCGGAGACGCCGGCGTTGACGACGGGCACGCCCAGCCGGGCCTCGGCCAGCGAGGGCCACGCCAGGCGCGTGTCGTCGCGCTCGGTGATGTAGCCCTCGGTGATGCTGTCCCCGATGGCGACGAAGGCGCGCGCGGGCGGGCCCTCGACGTCCACCGTGGCGAGCCCCACCGCGCGGGCCCAGGCCGAGCCACCGATGGCGCCCGTGGTGCCCGTATAGGCCCCCGAGCGCACGTAGCTGCCGGGCAGCGTCTCGATGGCGCTCACGCCCAGCGCGCCCTGGACCTCGAAGGACACGGCCAGCTCGTCACGGAAGCCCACCGGGAAGGGGACGGGGTCCGACACCACGCGCTTCCTCGCCCCCACGGAGAAGCCCTGCGTGCCGGAGAACGTCACCGTCACGGGCGCGGAGGCCAGCGAGCCGTTCGGCCCGGCGCGCGCCACGGTGGCCCGGCGCAGCACCAGGTTTCCATCTCCCGATCGGAAGGCGAGCCGCACCCGTTGCCCCGCACGGCCCACCGGCACGCGCAGGCGGAACGTCACGTTGCCCGTGCTGTGGGACCAGCGCAGCGCCGCGTGGTAGCCCGGCTGGAACAGCGGGGGTACCGCCCGGGGCTCTCCCACCTCCGTCTCCACGTGGACGGGTGCCACCTCGAGCCCCCCGTTGGGCAGGGGCGCCTCGGTGGCCACCTCCTCGGAAGCGCCGGGCTCGGAAGGGAAGGACTCTTCCCACCCGTCCCCGCCGGGCCCGCAGGCGACCACGAGGATTGCCCATGCACACACCAGGACTCGCGTCCGTTGGCTTCCTTCCATTCCATCCCCTCCGTTGGCGCGTAAGGGTGTGCACCTCCCGGGCCAACGGGTAGAGGGCACACCGTTCAATACCGGGCGCTCACCCCGTCCTTTCGGGTGGGACGGGCGAGCGTCCAGACACCACGGCCCCCGCTCGCGAGCGCGCGCGGAGGCCGGGGAGTGCGTGGCTTCAGGTGCCAGCGGTCACGGCAGGATGTTGGCCACCAGCCTCCACTTGGAGCTGGTCTGGGCCTCGTTGTCGAGCCACGTGGACACGCCGATCAGGCCGGCCATGGTGGCGAGGCTGAAGACACCCAGCCAGTTGACGAGCTTGGTGGCGCTCTTCACGTCCTGCGGGGCCTCTTCCGAGGCCTTGCTGCCGGACTCCATGGGGATGCCCTCCTGCAGGGAGCGCTTGGCCAGGAAGCCGCCACCGATGAGGTTGACGAGGCCGCTGACCAGCGTGGCGCCCATGAGGAAGTCCTTGGCGATGACCAGCTTGCGCGCCGTCGGCGAGATGCTCCGGCCGCTCACCTTGGAGCGACCAAAGAACCAGGTGAGGGCGGACGTCCCCAGCCCGATGGCGTTGACGATGTTGTAGCCGTTCCACGCCGCGTTGACGATCTTCGCCCGGTCCTGCTTGTCGGAAATGAGCCTGGCCGACGGGTTGAGGGCGATGCGGCCGAAGAGCGAGCCGCCGAAGCCCGAGGCGAGACCGAGGTTGTGGAGAACGTAGGCGCTGGTCGTGAGAGTCGGTGTGGGCATGGTTCAACCCCTCCTTGCTGCGTTTGTGGTGCGGGGGTGAAACTACGCATGCTCCGTGTGACGGCTCGGCAACCTCGGTCCCCTGCCTGGTGGGAGGCTGGGAGGGCCTGTAGCTCCTTCCCGGACTTTCTCGGCTGGACACCCGCGCGCCCGCGAATCCGCTGGGAGCGGATCCACGTGCGGCCGAGCGTGATGCCGGGTGTCAGTGTGTCTGCCGCCGGGGAAGCTTCACGGTGAAGGTGGAGCCCACCCCCAGCTCGCTCTCCACCCCGATGGTGCCGCCGTGGGCCTCGACGATCTGCCGCACGATGTAGAGGCCCAGCCCCAGCCCACCGAAGTTGTGCGAGGACGCGCGCTCGAAGCGCTCGAAGATGCGCTTGCGCGCCTCGGGCGCGATGCCGATGCCCCGATCCTTCACCACCAGACAGACCTCGCCCTCGTATCCGCGCACCGTCACGTCCACCGGCTTGCCCTGTCCGTACCGCGCGGCGTTGGCCAGCAGGTTGCCCACCACCTGCTCCAGGCGGGCCCTGTCCCACTGCCCCACCACCGGACCCTCCACGTGCAGCGTGGGCTTCGTCCCGGTCCACACCAGCTCCTCGCCGAGCCCCTCCACCACGCCGCGCACCACCTGCCCCAGGTCCAGCTCCTCCCGGCTCAGCTCCAGCCGCCCCAGGCGGATGCGCGAGATGTCCAGCAGCTCACTCACCAGCCGCGCCAGCCGCTTCGTCTGGCGCTGCGCCACGCCCACCATCCGCTGCAACTGCTCGTCGGACAGCGCCTGTGTGCCCTCGCCACCGGCCACCGTGCGCTGCAGCCGCTGCAGGTTCATCAACAGCGGCGTGAGCGGCGTGTTCAGCTCGTGCGAGGCGATGGAGAGGAACTCGTCGCGCACGCGGATGGCCTCCTGCGCCTCGTGGTAGAGCCGGGCGTTCTCCACCGCGCTGCCCGCGCGCCGCCCCAGCTCGTGCACCAGCGCGAGCTCCGGATCCGCCAGCGGGTGCTCCCGTGTGAAGACGGTGATGGCGCCCAGCACCCGTTCACGGTGCATCAGCGGCACGATGAGCAGCGCCCGCGCCCCCGCGTCCCTCGGCAGCGTGAGATTCTCGGGCCCGCTGGCCAGCCGCTCCAGCACGCCGCGCGGCAGGGGCGAGAACAGCTCGGACTGCCCGGTGCGCAGCACCTTCTGCAGCGGTGACTCCGAGTGCTCATCGAGGACGTAGCGGGTGCACCGGTAGCGCTCTTCCCGCTCGCGGTGACTCGGGTAGCGCACCGCCATGCGGCGCAGCGAGACGCCGTCCTCCTCGAACAGGTCCACCAGGCACCCGTCGCCCACCTCCGGCGCCACCTGGCCCGCCATCAGCTCCGCGATGGTGGGGATGTCCAGGCTGCGTCCCAGCAGGGCGCTGGTGTCCGCGAGCAGCGTCAAGGTGCGCTGGGCTCGCCGCTGCTCGAGGTTCACCAGCGAGCCGATCAGGGTGAGCGCCAGTCCGCCCAGCGTGGCCACGCCGATGGCCGCCGCGCCCAGCCCGCCAATCTCGAAGCCGCTGGCGATGTACCCGGCTGGCATGGGCGTGGGGGTGAAGCGGGCCGCCGCCATTCCCGTGTAGTGCATGCCGGAGATGGCCATGCCCATGAGCAGGGCGCTGACCAGCTTCGGCCAGGTCCAGGCGCGCTGCTCCCGCTGGAACCGCAGGGCCAGCCACAGCGCGGCCACCGACGCGGCGATGGCGATGAGCACCGAGAGCACGAACAGCAGCGGTTCGTACTGGAGCGTCGCCTCCATGCGCATGGCGGCCATGCCGATGTAATGCATGGCGCAGATGGCCAGCCCCATGAAGACGCCCCCCATCACCAGCCGCTCCGGCGTGACGAGGCTGCGGCTGACCACGAACAGGGCCGCCCAGGCCCCGAGGATGGCCACCCCCATGGAGAGCGCCGTGAGCCCGGGCCCGTAGCTCGTCCGCATGGGCATGCGGAAGGCCAGCATTCCCACGAAGTGCATGGACCAGATGCCCACGCCCATCATCGCCGCGCCGCTGCCCAGGATGATCCGCCGCGCCATTCCGGACGTCCCCGCCACCCGGCCCGCCAGGTCCAGGGCCGTATAGGACGCCGCCACGGCGATCAGGATGGAGAGCAGCACGAGGCCCGGGTGATGGGCTCCTTCGATGTGCTCCCCGGCGCACCGAAGGCACCCGAGCAGATTTCCCGCGACCATCTCGGAACCCAAGTGCACGGTGTTTCTACAAACCGTGAACGCCCGCTACTCCATGTCCCCCTGTCTGGGACGGTGCTCCAGAAACGCAAGCCGTCCGATACACGGCTGGCCGCTCGCCTAGCTCGGGGATTCGGCGTGCGCGGTGGCGATGGGGCGCAGCAGGGCCCTCAGCTCGCGCCGCGCCTGGTGCAGCCAGAACCCCACGGTTCCCGTCGAGGTGCCGAGCTGCCCGGCGATGGCCTTGTAGCGCAGCCCCGCGAGGTGCAGCTCGAAGGCGGTGCGCAGAGGAGGGCGCAGGCGCGTGATGGCCCACCGCAGCTCCTCGTCGGAGACCTGCTCCCAGGTGTGCCACGCGCGGGGCTCGCGCACGAGCACCGGGGCGCCCACGCGCTCCAGGTTCGGGCCCTCGGTGCTCTCGGTGCGCTGGCGGCGGCATTGGTCGAGGAATCTCCGCTGCAACGTGGTGCACAACCACGCGCGGCGCGTGCTGTCACTCCACTCGCGGAGCTGGTCGAGGTGGAGCAGTGCGCGCTCCAGCGTGTCCTGGACGAGATCCTCCGGATCCGCGGCGCCACCATTGCGGCACAACTTGCGTGCGAGTCCGAGCAGGAGTGGCTGATGCGGGCCGATGAGGGATTGGAAGTGCTGGTCATCCCCAGCGAGAGTCCGTTGCATGAAAACCTCCCGCACCGGTAGAGGAGGCTCGATTCGAAAAGCACGCGGGCCGGAAAATGAATCTTCCGGCCCGCTTGCTCTCTGATGAAGGGACCTCAGTGGACCGTCGCACACCCGCTATCGGTCTCCCAGGTCGTCCGAGCCACCCGCGAGAGGTCCTCCAGGGTGATGTGCCGGGAGGGCGGACCCTGCTGACTCGCGCACGAGTCCGTCAGGGTCCTGTTCACCACCTCTTCAAACTCGGTCAGCTCCGAGCACTTGGAGAGGAAGGCCCGGACGCCCGGCGCATGCGGGTCCGTCGCCGAGCTGTGCATGATGATGGGAACGTCATGCAGCTCTTCGTCCTGCACGAGGCGCCGGCACAGCTCGACCCCGCTCATCCGCGGCATCTGCCAGTCCGTCACCACGAGGTCCGGCCGCCGCTCGTGGGCGATCTCCAGGGCCTCCCGTCCATCATGTGCACGAAGGACGCGGTGGTCCATCAGCTCCAGAACTTCCGTGTAGAGGTCGAGGAGCTCCGGCTCATCATCGACAAGAAGAATGGTACTCATGACTTCACCTGCTCCTTTCTGTGGACGGTGTGAAAGCGGGATGGGCCTCGCCAGTTGGGAGCTCCGTTCCCCGCCTCTTATTACGGTGGAGTCCACGACTCACTGGTGTGATGTGTGAGATTTGGTGCGCGTTGCACGAGATGGCCATGGTCGCGTCACCAGGGCCCGCTCGCCTTGCTGGTGGACGCGCCCGCGAGCGCGCGAGGTGGCCCGCCGCGAACGAAATAAGACGCTGCCCCCACCCTGTCGGACGGATGCGTTGCTCGGCTCCTCGTGCACCCCTAGCTTCTGGTGGAGGGGCGGGGGGAGTGCCATGGGACAGACCGGCGATCAGGACGGCCAGAGGTCGGCGCATCCCCATTGGGATGAAGTGGAGCCCGAGGCGGACGGTGTGGCGTCCGACTTCGGCGATTCATTCCTGATGGAGGTGGCCAGCTATGGCCCGGCGTCGACGTTCCGCCGGCTGCTCCCCGGGGATCGGCTGGGGGGCGCGGACGGCCGCCGCTTCGAAATCATCGAGGCGCTGGGCGAGGGCGCCATGGGCCAGGTGCTCCGTGCCCGCGACGACGAGCTGCAGCGCGTGGTGGCCCTCAAGTTCCTTTTTCCTCGCGAGGAGCTCGCCGGCATGGGCTTGAGGGAGGCCCGGGCCATCGCGCAGCTCGACCACGAGAACATCGTCCGCATCTTCGACGTGTCCGAGTGGAAGGGGGGACCTGGCGAGCCCACCGTCCCCTTCCTCGTCATGGAATGTCTGGATGGTGAGTCGCTCTCGGACCTGCTGATGCGGGAACGGAGGCCTCCCCTACGCCGCACCCTGGAGATCATGCGCGACGTGGCGGCCGGGCTGGCGCACGCTCACGAGCACCACATCATCCACCGCGACCTCAAGCCCAACAACGTCTTCATCACCCGGCAGGGCACGGTGAAGCTGCTCGACTTCGGCCTGGCGTGGCTCGTCACCCCGGGCAGCGCCATGCACCTGCCCATGGCCGGCACGCCTCCTTATATGTCCCCGGAGCAGTGGCTGGGCGAGCGGGTGGACGCTCGCACGGACGTCTGGGCGGCCGGCATCATGCTGTATGAGCTGCTCACCGGACAGCTGCCCTACCCGGGCCTGATGGTGGAGGAGATGCGTGAGAAGGCGCTCTCGCCGGAGCCGGTACCGTCACCGCGCGAGCGCAACCCGGAGGTGTCCTGGGAGCTGGAGTCGCTCCTGTCCGTGGCGCTGGCGAAGGATCCCGAGAAGCGTCTTCTCTCCGCCGCGGAGCTGAGGGACGAGCTGCGCGAGCTGGAGGAGCTGCTGCGCCCGGGACGCGAGTCGCGGCGGCTGGTGGCACCCCAGCGCCGTCAGGTGACGCTGGTCTCCTGCCGGGTGGCGGGGCTCACCGCGCTGGCCGAGGAGTTGGATCCGGAGGACTTCGGCGAGCTGGAGGCGACCTTCCATCGCGCTGGCTCGGAGGTCATCCAGAGCCACGGCGGCTTCGTCACCCTGTGCATGGCGGACGAGCTGCTGGCCTGCTTCGGCTATCCGGTGGCGAAGGAGGGGGACGCGGAGTGCGCGGTGCTCGCGGGGTTGGATCTGCCCAAGGCCGTGCAGGAGGCGCTCCGCACCAGGCTGCCGCCGGGGACGAACCCGGAGCTGGCGGTGCAGGTGGGCATCTACACGGACATGGTGGTGCTGGACGACATCCTCCCGGAGCTGCGGGGGCACACGCCCACCATTCAAGGCGAGGCCCCACGCATCGCCGCCTGGCTGGCGCGGCAGGCCGGGATGGACGAGGTGGTGGTCGGGCCCAATACACACAGCCTGGTCCAGCGTGCCTTCGACACCGAGCCGCTCGGGGACCGGGCCTTCGAGGGGCGGCGCACCCTGAGGGTGCAGCGCGTGCTGCGCTCGCGCGCGGCCGTCATCCGTTTCGAGCGCACGCTCGAGCGGGATGGGAAGCTGAGCTCGCTGGTGGGCCGCGAGCGTGAGCTGGAGGCGTTGCTCGAGGCCTGGGGCCGGGCCCGCGAGGGACATGGCGGCTACGTGCTCGTCAGTGGCGAGGCCGGCATCGGCAAGTCCCGTCTCATCCAGGAGCTGCGCGAGCGGGTGCTGAATGAAAAGCCCATGCACCTGCGGCTCCAATGCTGGAGCCAGTTCAGCACCAGCGCCTTCCACCCCGTCATCGAGATGCTACAGCGGATGTGGCTTCGCCCGGAGCGCACGCCCGAGGAGAACCTGCACGCGGTGGAGCGGCTCCTCGAGGAGCGCGGGCTGAGGCCGGTGCAGGTGCGCCTGCTGGCCTCGCTGGTGTCACTGCCCGTGGCCGAGGACTCGCCGCACCAGCGTCTCACCCCGCAGCGGCAGAAGGACGAGACGCTGGCCGCCCTGGCCTCGTTGCTGGTGCGCAACGCGGGCGAGCGCCCGGTGCTGGTGGTGGTGGAGGACCTGCACTGGGCGGACCCGTCCTCGCTGCAACTGCTGACGTTCCTGCTCGGCATCGTGGAGAAGACGCGCCTGCTCTTCGTCCTCAGCGCCCGGCCCGAGTTCCGCCCGCCCTGGGCGCAGCGCTCCGGCTTCCAGTCCATCTCCCTGGAGCGGCTGCCGGCGGCGTGCACGGAGCGGCTGGTGAAAGAGGTGGCGCGGGGCCAGGGCCTGCCGGACGAGGTGGTGGCGCACCTGGTGGCCCGCACGGACGGCATCCCCCTCTTCGTGGAGGAGATGACGCGCGTGATGTTGGAGGGCGGGGCGGCGGCGTCCATCCCCGTCACGTTGCAGGAGCTGCTGCTGGCCCGGCTGGACTCGCTGCCGCGCCGGCAGAAGCAGCTCGCGCAGCTGTGCGCGGTGGTGGGGCGGAGCTTCTCGCACGCGTTGCTCGTCATCCTCACGGGGCTGGGCGAGGCCGCGCTGCGCAGGGACTTCCTGGGGCTGCTGTCCGCGGGGCTGTTCCAGTCGCGGGACGAGGAGGCCGAGCCCGGCTACCAGTTCCGCCATGCCCTCATCCAGGAGGCGGCCTACCAGTCCCTGCCCCGCAGCGCGCGGCGGCAGTACCACCAGCGCATCGCCCGGGCCCTGGCGGAGCACTTCCCCGAGGTGGCGGAGACACGGCCCGAGTTGCTGGCCCACCACTACACCGAGGCCGGGGAGGTGAAGCCCGCCATCCGTTACTGGAGACTCGCCGGCGTGCGCGCCAGCCTGCGCTCGGCCAACCAGGAGGCGGTGAGCCACCTCACCCAGGCACTGAAGCTGCTGCGGGCCCTGCCGGATGCCGAGACGCTCACGGCGGAGGAGCTGCAGCTGCTCATCGCCCTGGGCATTCCGCTGATGTATGTGCAGGGCTTCAGCTCTTCCGAGGTGGAGAGCACGTACACGCGGGTGAGGCAGCTCGTCCTGCAGGTGGCCGACGAGCTACCCCGCCTGGAGCTGAGCTTCTGGGGCGCCTTCGCCTACTACTTCGCGCGAGGCAAGACGCGGGAGGCGCACGAGGTGGGCGAGCTGCTGGTGGGCCTGGGCGAGCGCCAGGGCAACCGGGAGCTGCTCGCCATGGGGCACCGGATGATGGCCACGGACCTCTTCACCTGGGGGGAGATGACCTGGGCGCTGAAGCACGTGGAGCAGTCGTTGGCGTATTCGGACTTCGATCTCGAACAACACCGGCGCCTCGCCGTCCAGCACTGGGTGGACCCGCGCGCGTCGGCGCTGGCCTATGGCTCCGTCATCCTCTCCGTGTTGGGACGGGGGGAAGAGGCCGAGCGCTTCTCGCGGGAGGCCCTGGAGCTGTGCGGGCGCATCGGCCACCCGCATACGACGGCCTTCGCGCTAACGTACTGCTCGCTCGGCGCCCAGTTGCGGTGGGACGCGCGGACGACCCTCGCGCTGGCGGAGCAGTGCATCCCGCTCGCGCGCGAGCACCGCTTCCTGCTGTGGTACCTGTGGCCCTCCGCGATGAAGGCCTGGGCCCTCGGCGAGCTGGGACAGCCACGGGAAGGACTGCGGCTGATGCGCGAGGTGATGGAGCAGTGGAAGCAGTCAGGCCTCCTCGCCGGCATGCATCACAACCTGGGCATGCAGGCCATCCTCCACCTGCGGTTGGGAGAGGTGGAGGAGGGACTGGCCGTGGTGGACGAGGCATTGACGTGGCCGGCGGTGACGGAGGAGTACTCCTACCTGCCCGAGCTGCACCGCGCCCGGGGCGAGCTGCTGCGGCGGGCCGGCCGCGAGGAGGAGGCCCGCGAGGAGTTCCTCCAGGCCATCCAGTTCGCCCGCGAGCACGAGATGCTCGCCTACGAGCAGCGGGCCCAGGCGAGTCTGCGCCGTCAGCTTCAGGACATGGGCTCGCGCGGCGAGGAGCCGATGCACCCGTGACACGTGGCCAGGGGGGAGCGCCTGTGCTCCGCTCGGGGCCATGAGCCCTTCTTCCCGACGCGCCCTGGATGCACCCGAGGGTGAGCTGGTGGTCCTCTCCCGCGCTCTCGTCGAGCACGCTACCGAGGTCTCCCGGACGAGCCCCCGCCGCCGCATCATCCTGCCCTTCCACAAGGCCGAGGCCGAGACGCTGCACCGGATGCTCAACGTCATCCAACCGGACAGCTATGTGCGGCCCCACCGGCACCTGGAGCCGCCGAAGTCGGAGGCCTGGGTGGTGCTGCGGGGCGCGGTCGCCTTCTTCACCTTCGAGGAGGATGGCCGCGTGCGCGACTGCCTGGCGCTGGAGGCCGGTGGCGAGCACTTCGGCGTGGACCTCGCCCCGGGCATCTTCCATGGCCTCGTGGCGCTCGCTCCGGACACTGTCATCTACGAGGTGAAGAACGGCCCCTACGCACCGGCCAATGACAAGTCCTTCGCACCCTGGGCGCCCGCGGAGGGCACCCCGGAGGCCGCGAGCTACCTGGCCCGGCTGAGCGAGGAGTTCCGGCGGCGCCACCCCTAGCGGCTGGCCGCCTGGGGTCCGGCGGAGCAGGCTGACGGGGAAGCTCCTCCGGCAAGTGTGTCACGAACGCGCGTCGAGCCCTCCAACGTCCATGGGAGCACTGCACATGGACGATACGAGCGCACGGGTATTTCCAATTCGAGAGGCAGAGGGGTCGGTCGGCGGGCTCGCGCCTCGCCCGGAGGTGTCACCCCGTCAGCAACGAGCCAGGGCACGGGTGGCCGCGAGGTGCAACGCGCTGACCGTGCTCGTGCCCATCCAGACCGACATCGAGGGGTGCTGGCGGCTGGAGACGGTGTTGAAGGAGATCGGCCAGGACACCCTGCACAACCCGCACATCCCCTTTCATTCCTTGAAGGCCACGCACTTCCTGCGCTGGGTCATCGTGCCGGGCAGCGGCCGGCGGATGCTGGCCTTCGAGGCCAACTTCGACGGCTCCGTGGGGGAGTTCCTCGACGACCTCATCCGGGTGGCCGGGAAGACGCTGAGGGAGCGCATCTACTGCCACTGCGACCTCCCACGGGACGCCTCGGACGAGGAGCTCCAGGGCTTCCTGCTCGACCACGCGCTGCCGGAATCGCTCTTCTACCGGGGCTATCCGGGCCTGACCGTGGAGAGCATCGACAACGATGCCCGGGTGCGCGAGCTCATCAACGAGTATCTCGCGCTCCCCCGGGAGGGCCGTTTGAGGCAGGGGCGAGAGCTCCAGGAGGACATCCGGCGGTACCTCGAACGGGCCCAGCCGGTGCCGCGGCTCGACCCGGAGCCGTTGCCGTGGAAGACGCGGCTGCTGCGGACGCGGTTCGTGCGCACGTTCCTGGCCGGGCTCTCGCTACCGGTGGGCATTCCCCTGGGACTGGCCCTGCTGTGCCAGGAGGCCCTGGAGGTGGCGACGGAGAAGGTGAGGGCGTTCGCGGGCAGGCGCGAGCCGGTGGTGCACGCCTACGGCGATGAGGACGCCAGCCGGCTGGGCGAGCTGCTCGGGCACGAGGACTTCGCGACGCAGAACCAGCTCACCCACGTCGTGGACCTCAAACCGGGCCTGTTGCGGCTGCCGCTCATCAAGCTGGCGTTCCGTTACTGGGGCTACCTGGCGACGTACTACTTCGACGAGGGCAAGCTCGGGGGCATCGAGGGCATCCACTTCGCCCGCTGGGTCCTCGTCAAGGACGGGCAGGAGGGCGGGAAGCGGCGGCTGCTGCGCCGCGCGAAGTACCGCGTGCTCTTCTTCAGCAACTACGACGGGAGCTGGGAGAGCTACCTCGGCAGCTTCGTGGACCGGGCCAGCATCGGCCTCACCACCATCTGGTGCAACACCGAGGGCTTCCCGCGCACGCGCTTGTTGCGGCGGCCCTTCCGCCTGGAGCTGGGCGCGGACCGCGAGGAGGCCTTCAAGCAGTGGGTGCGTCAGCACCAGGTGCCCACCCAGGCCTGGTTCACCCGGCACCCGGACAAGAGCATCAGCAATATCGCCAACAACAGGGAGATCCGCTCGAGGGTCCGGGTGCGGATGAGCCCGGAGCGGACGAGGCAATGGCTGCTGTGTCTGTAGCGCCGCGCGGTGGATGGGAGACGGAGAACATGAAGCAACCATTCGAAACACATGACATCCAGGCGCTGCTCTTCGCGGGCTATGGGGAGCTTCGGCGCGCGCGCTACCTCTTCCTCCAGATGGGGGACGTGGCGCGGGCGAAGAAGTGGCTGAGGGACATCGCCTCGGAGGAGGTGACCACCCAGAAGGCGCTCGAGATGCGCAAGGCGAAGGGAGAGAAGAAGCGCCACGCGCTGCACGTGGCCTTCTCCGCGAGCGGCCTGCGGAAGCTCGGGTTGAGCGAGCAGGTGGTGGGCTCCTTCCTACCCGAGTTCGTGAAGGGCATGGCCGAGGAGTACCGGGCCCGCGCCCTCGGTGACACGGGCACGAGCGCGCCGGCGAACTGGCAGTTCGGCCGGCCGGACGAGGGAGGGGCGCAGGACATCCACCTCGTCCTCATGCTCTTCACCCATGGGAACCTGGATCAGTCGGGGTCGATGGACGCCTATCACCAGCGGCATCGCCAGCGGTATGAGGCGCATGGCCTGCGCGAGGTCTTCATCCAGGACGCCTACCTGCAGCCCATGGTCCGGGACGATGGCACCGAGGAGGGTTCCCGGGAGGCGTTCGGCTACCGGGATGGCATGACGCAGCCCACCTTCGAGGGAGCCCCTCTGAAGCCGGGGCAGAGCGCGCCCGTCAAGGCGGGGGAGTTCATCCTCGGCTACGAGAACGAGTACGGGCAGCTGCCCTTCACGCCCGTCGTGCCCGCGGAACAGGACCCCCAGGGGCTGCTGCCCGTGCTCGACGTCAAGTGCTCCACGGCGAAGGACCTGGGGCGCAATGGCTCCTACCTGGTCATCCGCAAGCTGCGGCAGGACGTGGACGCCTTCGAGCGCTTCCTGTCCGAGCACAGCCACGACCCCGAGGACCCCGAGGGAGACGCGGCGCGCAAGGAGCTGTTGGCGGCCAAGATGATGGGACGGTGGCGCAGTGGCGCGCCGCTCTCGCTGTGCCCGGCGAAGGATGACCCGGGGCTCGGCAAGGACCCCTCGCGCAACAACGACTTCAGCTTCGCGTCGGACCCGAAGGGGCTGCGCTGCCCCCTCAACGCGCACGTGCGCCGGAGCAACCCGCGCGATGGGCTCATTCCCGGAGATCCAAAGGAGTCGCTGAAGATCTCCAACCGCCACCAGCTCCTGCGGCGCGGCCGGCCGTACAAGGACCCGGACGGCGAGCAGGGGCTGATGTTCCTCGCCCTCAACGCCAACATCCGGCGCCAGTTCGAGTTCGTCCAGCAGACCTGGATGAACAATCCGAAGTTCGCCGGGCACTACGACAGCAGGGATCCCATCGCCGGGGACAATCATGATCCGGCGGTGGAGGGGAGCGATCCCCATGCCTACTCGGTGACCATTCCCGCCGAGCCGGTGCGCCAGCGCCTCACCGGGCTGCCCCGCTTCGTCCACACGCGGGGCGGCGGCTACTTCTTCCTGCCGGGAATCCGGGCGCTGCGCTTCCTGGCTTCGTGACCGACCCCCGACATTGCTCCTGCCCTCCCGACCCGTTGCATTGCCCGGTGACCATGGGACCCATAACTTCATTCATCAAGGCTCTCTGGAGAGAGGGCCCGTCGACCGGGGAGTAGGGAATGCAAGACAAGACCGGTCACAATCTGGACACGTCCCACGTCGACGATGGCGACTTCGGCGATTCCTTCCTGAAGGAGGTGGCGCAGCAGCCTCCACCGTTCCGCAAGCCGGTTCGCGGGGAGAGGCTGGGGGGCTCGGATGGCCGCCGGTTCGAGATCCTCGCGGAGCTGGGGGGTGGGGCCATGGGCCGGGTCTTCCGCGCGCGCGACGAGGAGCTGCAACGCGTGGTGGCCCTCAAGTTCCTCCTCCCGCGCGAGGGCCGGGGTGAGCGGTGGATGATGAACCTGCTGCGCCAGGAGGCCCGGGCCATCGCGCAGCTCGACCACGAGAACATCGTCCGCATCTTCGACGTCTCCGAATGGGTGGGTGCGCAATGGGAGCCGCGCATTCCCTTCCTCATCATGGAGTGCCTGGAGGGCGAGTCGCTCGCCGCGCTGCTCCACCGGGAGAAGCGGCTCGGCGTGCGGCGCGCGCTCGACATCATGATCGCCGTGGCCGCGGGGCTGGAGCACGCGCACGAGCGCCACATCGTCCACCGCGACCTCAAGCCCAGCAACGTCTACCTGGGCACTCAGGGCACGGTGAAGCTGCTCGACTTCGGGCTCGCGTGGCTGACGTCCGGCGTCGCCGCCGCCGGGCAGTACCTGCCTTCCGCCGGCACCCCGCCGTACATGTCCCCCGAGCAGTGGGCGGGCGAGAAGCAGGATGAGCGCACGGACCTCTGGTCCGCTGGCGTCATGTTGTACGAGATACTCACCGGCGAGCTGCCCTATCCGAGCGCCACCCTGGAGGAGCTGCGCGCGAAGGTGGTGTCTCCCGAGCCGGTGCCCTCGGTGCGCGAGCGCCGTCCGGAGCTGCCCGAGGAGGTGGCGGCGTTGACCGCCTCGGCCCTGGTGAAGGATCCGGGGAGGCGTCTGCGCTCGGCCACCGAGCTGCGTGACAGGCTGCGCCGGCTGGAGGAGCGGCTGGGGCCCTGGCGTGAGGAGCCACGGTCCCTGGTGCCCCAGCGCCGGCCGGTGACGCTGGTGTCGTGTCGGCTGGTGGGCCTGACGGGGCTCGCGGAGCGGTTGGACCCGGAGGACTTCAGCGAGCTGGAGGCGGCCTTCCAGAAGCGCTGCTCGGAGATCATCCAGGGGCACGGCGGCTCCATCACCACCTGCCTGGGAGACGAGGTGCTGGCCTGCTTCGGCTACCCGGTGGCGCGCGAGGAGGACTCGGAGCACGCGGTGCGCGCGGGGCTGGAGTTGATCGGCTCGCTGGCGGTGCAGGTGGGCATCCACACCGAGATGGTGGTGTTCGACGACATCCTCCCGGAGCTGCGGGGGCGTACCCCGACCATCCAGGGCGAGGCCCCGCGCATCGCCGCCTGGCTGGCGCGGCGCGCGAAGCCCGGCTCGGTGGTGCTCAGCCACACCACGCATACGCTGGTGCAGCGCGGCTTCGAGTCCGAGGCGATCGGCGCGAGCACCTTCGAGGGTCTGTCCGGAGCGCGTCTCATGGAGGCCTGGCGCGTGACGCACGCGCGCAAGGCGGTGTTCCGGTTCGATCGGACGCTGGTCACCGGTGCGCTCTCCCCGCTGGTGGGCCGCGACCGCGAGCTGGGGATGCTCATGGGCCGTTGGGAGGAGGCCCGTGAGGGCAGGGGCTCCTTCGTGCTCGTCCAGGGCGAGGCGGGTATCGGCAAGTCCCGCCTCATCCAGGAGCTGCGCCAGCGGGTGTCTCCCGCCACCAGCATCCGGCTGCGTTGCCAGTGCTGGAGCCAGTTCGGCAACAGCGCCTTCCACCCCATCATCGACATGCTGCAGCACCTCTTCCGGTTGGAGCCGGAGGGCTCGCCACGTGACAACCTGGCCAGGCTGGAGGCGAGCCTGGGCGCGTTTGGCATGGAGCCAGACGCCATGGCCCTCATCGCCGCCTTCCTCTCGTTGCCGGTGAAGGAGAACCTGCCCGTCCTCCAGCTCTCACCGGACCGGCAGAAGGATCGCACCCTCGAGGCGCTGGCGGTCCTGTTGCTGCGCATGGCCCGGGAGCATCCGGTGTTCGGCGTGGTGGAGGACCTGCACTGGGCGGACCCGTCCACGCTGGATCTGCTCGGCCACGTGCTGGGCCGGGTGGGCGGCTCGCGCGTGATGCTCGTGCTGAGTGCCCGCCCGGGCTTCCAGCACACCTGGCCCGTCCCGGAGCGGCTCCACACCCTCTGCCTGGACCGGCTGCCGGCGCGGCTCACCGCCACGCTGGTGCAGGAGGCGGCGGGAGGCCGCGAGCTGTCCGGAGAGCAGGTGCAACAACTGGTGGCCAAGACGGATGGCATCCCCCTCTTCGTGGAGGAGATGACGCGCATGGTGCTGGAGGGGGGCACCCTGTCCTCCATTCCCGTCACCCTGCACGAGCTGCTGCTGGCGCGCCTGGACCGGCTGCCGGAGCGGCTCAAGGCCCTGGCCCAGGTGTGCGCGGTGGTGGGGCGCGACTTCTCCCATGCGCTGCTGGCCACGCTGACGCGGCGCGACTCCTCCGCGCTGTTGGAGGACATGGAGGAGCTGGTGGCCGCGGGGCTGCTCCAGCGCGAGGAGGAGGACGGGCAGGGGCCCCGCTACCACTTCCGCCACGCCCTGCTCCAGGACGCGGCCTACCAGTCCCTGCTGCGCAACACCCGGCGCCAGCACCACCGGCGCATCGCCCAGGCGCTGGTGGAGCAGTTCCCCGAGGTGGTGGAGACGCAGCCGGAGTTGCTGGCCCACCACTACACCGAGGCGGGCGAGTACGATCCGGCCATCCGCTCGTGGATGCAGGCCGGGATGCGCGCCAGCCTGCACTCGGCGAACCAGGAAGCGGTGAGCCATCTGCGGCAGGCGTTGAAGCTGCTGCGCTCCCTGCCCGATGCCGGACAGCGCATCCAGCAGGAGCTGCAGCTGCTCATCGCGCTCGGCATTCCGCTCTCCCAGGTACAGGGCTACCGCTCGCCCGAGGTGAAGCAGACGTACGTGAGGGCGCGCGAGCTCTTCGGGCTGGTGGGAGAGGCGCTGCCGGGCCTGGAGCTGTCCTACTGGGGGCCCTACGCCTACTACTTCGCCCGGGCCGAGTACCGCCTGTCGCACGAGCTGGCCGAGCAGCTCGTGGGGCTGGGCTCGCGTCAGCACAACCAGGAGCTGCTGGCCCTGGGCTACCGGATGATGGCCACCGACTTCTTCATCTGGGGCCGGATGGGCCAGGCGCGCGAGTTCGTGGAGCGCGCGGTGTCCTGCGCGGACTTCACCCTGGCGCAGCACCGCGAGCTGGCCGTGCGGCACTGGGTGGACCCGAGGTCCATGGCGCTGATCCACGCCGCCGTCGTCCACTCCGTGCTCGGCCAGCTGGAGCAGGCGCGGCAGTACCGCGTCGAGGCGGTGGCGCTGGCCGGGCGCATCGGCCATGTGCACACCCGGGCGTATGTGTTGTTGTACGCGGCCCTGTCCTGCCAGCTGTGCCGCGACGCGCGGGGCACGCTCGAGCTGGCCGAGGAGTGCCATGCCCTCTCGCGCGAGCACTGGTTCCGCCTGTGGCTGGTGTGGTCGGGCCTGCTGCGAGGCTGGGCGCTCGCCGAGCTGGGGCAGGCCGAGAAGGGGCTGGAACAGATGCGTGATGGGCTGAGCAGGTGGCGGATGGTGGGCCTGCGGGCCGGCATGCCGCACCACCTCGGGCTGTTGGCGGAAGTGCACCTGCGGTTGGGGCAGCCCCAAGAGGCGCTGCTCTCGGTGCACGAGGGATTGAAGTGGGGCGAGGCGGTGGGCGAGCACTTCTATGAGGCGGAGCTGCACCGGATTGGCGCCGAGGCCCAGCGGGCGTTGGGCCACGAGGAGGAGGCTCGCGAGGGCTTCCTCCAGGCGGTGCGCATCGCGCGCGAGCAGGGGGCCGGGGGGTACGAGCGGCACGCCTTGCTGGCCATGGAGTCATCGCCAGGGGAGCCAGGCGCCGGTGCGGAGGCTCCGCGCCCGGTGTGAGAGGAAGACATGGAAGCCGACGGTCCAGGACGAGGGAGAGCCACCATGCAGTTGGAAGAGCGCGAGAAGCTGGAGCAGGAGATCCGTGAGCTGTGCGGCCGGGGCGAGCTGGCTGGAGCCGTGGAGCGGGCGCTGGAGGGATATGGGCAGGAAATAATGAGGCTGATGGCATCGGTGCTGCACGACTACGAGCGGAGCCGGGATGCCTTCAGTCTCTTCAGCGAGAACCTGCTGCGGGGGTTGTCGGGCTTTCGCTGGGAGAGCTCCTTCCGGACGTGGGCGTACCGGCTGGCGCGCAACGCGTGTTACCAGGTGATGCACGCACCCGCGGGGAGGGAGCAGCCGGTGAGCATGTCGGCGCTGCCGGACGAGGCGATGAAGCCGCGCTCGGAGACACGGCCCTGGCAGCGCACCTCGGTGAAGGAACGTTTCCGCGCGCTGCGCGAGAGTCTGGATCCACAGGAACGGATGTTGTTGTTGCTCCGGGTGGACCAGCGGCTGTCCTGGGAAGAGGTGGCGCGGGTGATGTCCGAGGGTGAGGAGGACCTGACGGACGCGGCGCTCAAGCGCAAGGCGGCGGCGCTCCGGCAGCAGTTCCAGCGCATCAAGACACACCTGCGCTCGCTCGCAGAGGAAGAGGGATTGATCGCCTCGGGGGATTCCACCACGCACGTGTGAATCCAATCCCAGATGGTGGCCGAGCATCTCGTCCAGACGATCGCGAGCGACCGGACAGGCCCTCCCATGCCCTCGCGCGGGGCGGACGAGTGGCGTGAGCCCGCTCGGCGGCTGCATCGGGGCATGACAGGCCAAAGCCTTGTGGGAAGCCAAAGACGGCTCCCAGCAAGGAGGCCAGGATGATGAAGGGTTTCAAGCGCGCGGTGGTTCTTGGCACGGCGGCCACGGCCCTGCTTCTCGCGGGTGGTTGCCGCGATCAGCAGCGGGGTCAGCAGGGACCGCAGTACGTCCCGTCACAGGATCAGGGCACGGGCGGCGCGGGCCAGTCCGGGTCCCAGCAGCAGCCGGTGGACGTGAATCCGCAGCCGGACCAGGAAGGCTTCAAGACCGCGCCCGAGGAGCAGACGGCCCCGCACGGCATCGACGACGACCAGGGCCGGGGCGGCTCCGGGATGGATCAACCGGTGGACGTGAATCCGCAGCCGGACCAGGAAGGCTTCAAGACCGCACCCGAGGAGCAGACGGCCCCGCACGGCATCGGCGACGAGCGTGACCCGGAGGGGTCCAGCGAGGACCCGCGGCCGCAGCGTGACGAGCAGTAGGCTCGAAGCCGCGTGAGCCTCGGCACGTGGGGCGCCTCACTCCTCGTTCAGGGGGAGTGAGTGCAGCTCCGCGGGCCAGTCTTCTTCTTTCCTGGGCTGCGCCGCCGGGACACGCCTGGCGGTGTCGGGTTCCAACGGGGCCGACAGGAGCTCTTCCTCGAAGATTTCGTGGAGCAGCGCATCGGTGGCCTCGCGCGCCTGCTGGAGCGTCGTGAGCCGGGCCTCGGCGGCGCGTGGACGCTCCTCGCCGGAGAGGGGAATGACCGCCACGGCCGAGGGTGGCATGACCCGGGGGACACGAGGCGCCGCGGGCTCCCGAAGTGTGGCGGGCTGGTCGAAGACGCGCTTCTCACCCGTAGAGGACGGTTCGTGGGGTTCGTATTCCTCGGATGCGCCGTGGGCGCGTTCATCACCCTTGCCCATCATCTGCTCCTGACTGGCGCGGCACCGGACCTCCACCTACCGCGTCCCTGGCCTAATGCATGGCGCCTGACAGGGGGATGGGCAAGGGTCGCCAGATAGACGAAAGCCCGGAACCGTCTCGCGATCCCGGGCCCTGGACGCCTGTCTGGCGCCTGGCTGGCTGTTTCACATCTCGAGGGGCGGCTGGGGGCCAGGCACGATGCCCGCGATGTCGGGATCCTCGTCGCCCGGCTGCCTGGGGGGCTTGGCGTCCTTGTCGCGCTGACGCTCGGCCTTCTTGGCCTCCTTGTCGCGCTGTTTCTGCTGGCGAGCCATTTCCTTCTGTCGCTTTGTCGACCTTCCCTGCATGGGGTCTCCGGGGAAAGGGTGAAAAAAGAAGCCCAGCCTCAAGGGAGGCCGGGCCTCGTGAATGAAAGGTAAGGAGCCGGAGGCGCGCGATCAGCCGATCGGGCGAACGTTCTCGGCCTGCAGGCCCTTGGGGCCCTTCTTCACGTCGAATTCCACCTTCTGGCCCTCGGCCAGGGTGCGGAACCCGTCGGTCTGGATCGCGGTGTGGTGGCAGAACACGTCGGGGCCCCCGCTGTCCTGGGTGATGAAGCCGAAGCCCTTCGCGTCGTTGAACCACTTCACAGTTCCACTTGCCATTGCTCTGATTCTTTCCCTTGCAGTCCGGCGTCCATCGACGAACTGCTCGCTCACTGGAGCGATAACCGGGCCTACACCTGTCCAGGGGGCGAAGTCGAGCCGGGAAATCCTCCCCGTCCCGCTTTCGCACTGTTGGATGCAGGTCCGCGATCCACCACATAACACTCATGGGCGGGCACCTGTTCCAAGGAATCGACAGGGGGTCCGGACGACCCCAGGGGAATAAAGGCCTTCAGCTCCGGGTGCCGCTCGCCACGGTGTGGGGCGGCAGGGGACGGCGCCAGCGGGCCCACAGCAGGTCCACGCCCGCGGCGAGCGCCGCGCCGGCCGCGTAGCAGAGCAGGTCGGACCCGACGAAGCCGCGGCCCAGGAGGAGGGCGCCGAAGCGGTTGGCCCGGAGCGCATCGAGCCAGGGTGTATGGAAGAGCTGGCTGAGCTCGACGAGCACGGAGATGCCGAGGGCCCAGGCCGCCGCCCGGCGCACCGGGATGCGCGGCCGCGCGAAGACGAGGCACAGATAGACCATGGTAGCCCACAACGTGTCACCCGTGTACGCCCGGAGGAAAGGTGGCAGGTACACCGCCGCCAGGGCCGAGCGCGAGCCCAGGCCCAGCGCGATGACGAGGAGCATCAGGGGCACGAGGAGCAGCCGCCCGCGCGCGGGAGGGTGTTGCTCGGGGGCCGGAGTACCGGGGCTCATGCGGTACAGTGTACCGCTGGCGCGTCCCCGCCCTGGAGGAGTCATGCGTTTGAATG
Source organism: Archangium lipolyticum (assembly GCF_024623785.1). Lineage (NCBI taxonomy): Bacteria > Pseudomonadati > Myxococcota > Myxococcia > Myxococcales > Archangiaceae > Archangium > Archangium lipolyticum. Next base: position 524,515 of record NZ_JANKBZ010000004.1, on the reverse strand, counting down.
ATGACGCTCGCTGGCCGTCTGAGTGGACAGATGCAGCAAGGACATCACCCAGAAGGATGACTCCCATGAAGGCCCTCTTCGCCGCCGTTGCCCTCCTCACCGCCGCCGCCGCTTCCGCCCAGACGGCGCCCGTTCCCTCACAGGCCGCTCCGGCGCTCGCGCCGCCTCCGGGCCAGGCCACCGGCAGCGCGCCCCCGATGGCCTCCGGTTTCCGGGGTGATGACGACAACGAGCTCTGGCGCGGCCGTCGCGGCACTCCGGTGGTCGTCGAGCGCGAGGACCTGGAGCAGCGCCTCGCCCGGCTGGAGCGGTTGCTCGGTGAGGCCTTCGAGCGCAGCGGGCGGGGCAGCGGCAAGGGCAAGCTCCGCGAGGCCTACGAGGAGCTGAACGACATCCGCGAGGTGATCGCCGAGGCCCCCGAGCTGCGTGGCCGCGGCCCGCGCCCCACGCCGCCTCCTCCCCCCGTCCCGGCGTATCAGCCCATCGCCGACGGCAGGCTGCAGAAGATCCTGAACGCCATGGCGCGCGAGCCCTTCGGCAAGGACAAGATGAACGTCCTGGAGGACGGCGCCGAGGGCAACTACTTCCTCGTCGGCCAGGTGCAGCAGGTGCTGGGCCAGTTCCAGTTCTCCAAGGACCGGCTGCAGGTGGTGCGGATGCTGTGGTCGCGCGTCCTCGACCGGCAGAACGGCTTCCAGCTCTACAACGCCTTCCAGTTCTCCAATGACAAGGAAGAGCTGAAGCGCATCATCTCCGGCTGAGCCCGGATTCGCGGTGGCCTTCCAGGGGCCAGGCTCGTGGGGCGAGGATGCCCCGGCGGGTCTGGCCCTTCGGCTTTCCGGAACCGTGCGCGCGGGCACGTTCGCTGGTTGAATGGCCCCGCTCATGCGCCCGCGCACCCGCCGAGTGACGCTCCTGGCCGTGCTGGGGGGGCTCCTGCTCCTCGCACTGCTCGTCGTCCCGGGCCTGCTCCGGGGACTGTCCCTCGTGGCGAGGGCCGCCGGCATGCAGGGGGGCGCGGCCGGGCGCATCGCCCGCTGGGGCACCGGCCCCTTCTCCGTCGAGGACGCACGCATCCCCTCGCGCCACGGCCCCTTGCGCGCCCGCGTCTTCCGGCCCGAGCACCCCCATGGAAGGACCGTGCTCCTCACCCCCGGCGTGCACGCGGACGGCATCGACGAGCCCCGGTTGACGGCCTTCGCCCGGAACCTCGCCGCCGGGGGCCTCACCGTCATCACCCTCGAACTGCCCGACCTGCTCCGCTACCAGCTCACCCCGCGCGAGCCGGACATGATCGAAGACGCCGCCCTCTGGGCCTCCTCGCGGCCGGAGCTCGCACCCGATGGGCGCGTGGGCCTCATGGGCATCAGCTTCGCCGGCGGGCTCTCCGTCGTCGCCGCGGGCCGGCCCTCGCTCGCGGGCAGGGTCGCCTTCACCTTCTCCCTCGGAGGGCATGGGGACCTGTCGCGCGTGCTCTCCTTCCTCTGCACCGGCGTCCAGTCCGACGGTCAGCGCCGCAAGCCTCATGACTACGGCGTGGTCATCCTCCTGCTCAACATGGCCGGCCAGCTCGTCCCCCCCGAGCAGGTGGAGCCGCTGCGCGCGGGCCTCCTCGCCTTCCTTCGCGCCTCGCACTTCGCCATGCACGATGCGCAGCGGGCCCTCGAGACCTTCGCCGAGGCCCGGCGGATGCAGTCGCTGCTACCCGAGCCCGCCGCCACCCTCATGCGTCACGTGAACGACCGGGATGTCGCCGCGCTCGGGTCGCTGCTGCTACCGCACGTGAAGGACTTCGCCGCTGACCCGGCACTCTCGCCCGAGCGCTCGCCTGCCCCGCGCACGCCCGTGTTCCTGCTGCACGGCACGGACGACACCGTCATCCCCGCCGTCGAGTCCACGCTCCTCGCGCACTGGCTGGCACCCCGGACCCGGGTGCGCCTCCTGCTCTCGCCCCTCCTCTCCCACGCCGCGCTCGATCGCCAGACGGACCTGACCGAAGTCTGGCGGCTCTCCGCCTTCTGGTCGGCGCTGCTCGACGAGTAGCGCGCCCTCGCCGCGTCAGGCCGGGGGCAGGCCCAGCAGCTCGCGAATCTGGGCGAGCATCTCCTCCTCGGAGAGGTTCACCTGGGTGTCGCTCTCGATGAGCGTGCGCACCGTCGCGAGCACCTCGTCCGGGCGCTGGCGCAGCAGGCCCAGGTTGGGCGCCGGCATGGGCTCGCCCGACTCCAGGCAGGACTCCAGCCGCTGCAGCTCCGGCAGGGGCACCTTCCACCGGCGGGCCGCGCCGAGCAGGGCCCGGGCCTCGCGCGGGTCGATCTCGTCATCGCTCCAGGCCACGTGCAGCAGCAGCTTGAGCAGCTCGATGTGGAAGCGGTCGTCGCTCGGTGTCGTCATCCGCGTGTCTCTCGGCCCCCGAGCGTCGCTCGTTCCAGTGCGCCCGTCCACGGACGGGCAGTGGCTCGCCCCCCGCCTCGGGAAGGGGCCGTTGTAGCCGTCCGGGCGACGTTCCCCACTCTGGAGGTCCTCCCGGCGGGGCCGCTCCCGGTACGCGTCGTGCCTTGTCGCCGCGGTGACAACACGCCTCCCGTCTCGCGTGTTGTCCGTCCGGCTATCCCGACTAAGCCAAGGGGTCGGAGCTCCCTCGGAGCGCGAGGCTGTCCAGCTGTTGGCACATCGGCTGCACAAACCCTCGTCCGCCGTCGCGAGCCCTCATGCGCGGGCGCTGGACGGCCGCCCTCGTTTCTCATTCTCCAAGGAGTTGGTTCCATGGCCCAGATTCGTCACGTGCTGCTGTCCCTGGTGTGTTGCGTCCTGCTGCTGTCGACGCAGGCCTCCGCGCAGGAGTGCAGCCTGTTCGACCGTGGGGAGTACGACGCGGTCTCCACCAAGGCGGAGAGCCAGCTCATCGAGCTGGAGAAGATCGCCGATGGCATCCTGGAGAAGGGAGTGCTGTCCGACGCGGAGGGAGAGCGCTACGACGCCCTCACCAATGATTACGCCTCGAGCATGATGGCGGCCTATCAGATCGTCTCCACGGCGGCCGAGGCGGCGGGCAAGTCCGAGGGCAAGGAAGGTGACGCGCGGCTCACGGCCGAGTTCGAGCTGCTCGCCTCCAAGCACGAGACGCGCACCGTGGCGCTGGCGCTCAAGTGGGAGAAGATCCACGCCGCCATCGCCCAGGGGGAGATCAAGGAGGCCCACCTGACGCTGCCGCAGGGCACCCCGAGCCCCGTGCAGCAGCTCACCCAGGAGGGCCAGCAGCAGCTCGCGAACCGGGACGTGCTGCGCCCCGATTTCCTCCAGCTGGCGGCGCTCGGTGAGCAGGAGAAGAGCTCCTTCGCCAATAGCTGCAAGGAGGCGGCCTCGGTCATCGGCAACCTGCTCATCCCCACCGCCGAGGCGGCGCAGATCGCCCGCTGCGTGCGGCCCTGCGTGGCCAAGAACTGGGGCGCGTGCGTGAACTGCATCCGCAACGCGGGCCCGGTCGTCATCAACGCCTGGAACGACTTCGTGGGCTGCTGGAACGGCACCGGCGCGTGCAAGTGGTACAAGCCGTGGAACTGCGTCAAGAAGGCCTGGTGCCTGGCGAAGCTCATCGCCGTGCTCGCGTAACCCCCCTCGCGCGCCAGTTCCCCAGACGCCCCGGATCGGCCGAGCAGCCGGGCCGGGGCGTCCTGCTTTTCGAGGGCCCCCGTCGTGTCGGGGAATTGTCGTGTTAACGTTCGTTCATGTCCTCCATCGAGCGTACTCGTGGCACCACCGACGTTTCTCCCGAGGCTTCCGCGGCCGAGGACGTCAGCGTGACGAGGCCCTACGCGCACGCCCACCGCTCCTCGGAGCTGCCCGCGGTCCGGCGCTTCCTCCTCACCGTGGTGGAGGGTCCCGGGGCTGGCACCGTCTGGGACTCGGTGTCCGATGCGTGCTCCATCGGTTCGCACCCGAGCAATGACGTTTCGCTCGATGACTCCACCGTGTCCCGCTTCCACTGCGACATCCGCGTGGGCCCCAAGGGCGCGCGGGTGAGGGACCTGGACAGCACCAACGGCGTCATCCTCGATGGTGTGCAGGTGGCCGAGGGGTACCTGCGCGGCGGGAGCCTCCTGCGGCTGGGCCGCGCGGTGGTGCGCTTCGACTACAGCTCGGACAGCAACCGGCTCCCCGTGTCCGAGCGCACGCGCTTCGGCTCGCTGGTGGGCGTGTCGGTGCCGATGCGCATGTGCTTCGCCCTGCTGGAGCGCGCGGCGGCCCGCGACGTGACGGTGCTGCTGGAGGGCGAGACGGGCACCGGCAAGAGCCAGGCGGCCCAGGCCATCCACCAGGAGTGCGCCCGCCGCGACAAGCCCTTCCTCACCGTGGACTGCGGCGCCATCCCGCCGGACCTGCTGGAGAGCGAGCTGTTCGGCCACGAGAAGGGCGCCTTCACCGGCGCGGCCTCCCGCCGCATCGGCGCCTTCGAGGAGGCCCATGGCGGCACCGTCTTCCTCGACGAGATCGGCGAGCTGCCCGCCGAGCTCCAGCCCAAGCTGCTGCGCGTGCTGGAGACGCGCGAAATCCGCCGCGTGGGCACCAACACCTACGCGCCGGTGGACGTGCGCATCATCGCCGCCACCAACAGGGACTTGCGCGCGGAGGTGAACGCGGGACGTTTCCGCTCGGACCTCTTCTTCCGGCTGGCGGTGCTGCGCATCCCCCTGCCGCCGGTGCGCCAGCGCCCCGAGGATCTGCAATTGCTGGTGGAGCAGATACTGGGCTCGCTGGGCGCGGACCCCGAGCGGACGAAGGCGCTGCGCTCGCACGGCTTCATCTCCCGGCTGGAGCAGGCTGCGTGGCCGGGCAACGTGCGCGAGCTGCGCAACTACCTGGAGCGCTGCCTCGTGTTCGAGGACACGCTGGCGCTGTCGGACGTGGCGCCCACGGGCAGCCGCTTCGAGGTGGATCCGAAGGTGCCCTACGCCGAGGCGAGGCGGCTCGCCCTGGACGACTTCGAGCGGCGCTACCTGCGCGCGCTGCTGGAGCTGCACCAGGGCAAGGTGTCCCAGGCGGCCTCCAGCGCGGACATGGACCGCGTGTACCTGTACCGCCTGCTGCGCCGGCACGGCATCAAGTGAGCCTCACGCCGCGCGCCGGGTGACGTGGCGCAGGCTCTCCTTCCCGGGGAGCGGCGCCACCTGGAAGGTGTCCTCCAGCCCCTCGAGCGCCGTCTCCGTCACCACCACGCCCCGGCCCGGGTGCCCCGTCGTCCAGGCCGACAGGCGCAGCAGCCGGCCACCCCCCAGGCCCTGTCTGCCGCTCGCGTCCGGCCTCAGCGTCGCCGTGTCCACGTGCAGCGTGGGCGCCAGGAACACCCGCGCCAGCCGGAGATCCTGCAATGGCTCCTCCGCCAGCGAGAGCGCCAGCTCCAGCACCCGGCGACGGAACTCCCGCTCGGCGCCCGCGTCCTCCGGCAGCGCCGCCACCCCCAGCAGGAAGCTGCTCCCCTCCACCATCACCGTCAGCCCCACCGCGTCCGCCTTCGCCCGCGCTCCCTCCAGCAGCGCGTCCACCACGTCCAGCGTGGCGTCGTCGATCTGCCCCTCGATGAGTGCCTCCACGTACAACCCCAGCGCTCGCACCTGCCTCGAGCGACCCGGCCCCGTCCCCCTCACCGCGCGCCGCAACTCCTCCAGCACCGCGTCCACGTCCGGGTACCGGTCCTCCCTCCGCTTCTCCAGGCAGCGCCCCACCACCGCGTCCAGTGCCGCTGGCACCGGTGCACGCTCGCTCGCTCTCGGCACCGGCGCGTGCAGGTGCTGCTCCTCCAGCTCCACCAGCGTCGTCCCCTGGAAGGGCGGCTGTCCCGTGACGAGCTGGTACAACAACACGCCCAGCCCGTAGAGGTCCGTCCGCGCGTCCGGCGTCTCCCCGCGGATCTGCTCCGGTGCCATGGACAGCGGCGTGCCCAGCACCATGCCCGTGCTCGTCACCATCGAGCCCGCTTCCTCCGGCGCCAGCAGCTTCGCCACCCCGAAGTCCACCAGCTTCACCAGCGGCCCCATCGCCCTCGGCAGCACCACCACGTTCTGGGCCTTCAGGTCCCGGTGGACGATGCCCGCCCCGTGCGCCGCCCTCAGTGCCGAGCCCACCTGCTCCAGCAGCTCCAACGCCTCGCGCGCCGAGAAGGGCCCTCGCGCCGCCAGCTCCGCCGCCAGGTCCCTCCCCTCCAGCCACTCCATGGCGATGAAGGGCCGGCCATCCGCCAGTGTCCCGTGCTCGAGCACGTCCACGATGTGCGGGTGCTTCAGCCGCCGCAGCGTCTCCGCCTCCTGCTGGAAGCGGCGCAGCGCCCCCCGCGCCGCGGCGAACTGCGGCCTCATCACCTTCAGCGCCGCGGGCTCCCCGGTGCGGGCCTCACGCGCGCGATAGAGCGTCGAGACACTGCCCCGGAACCGGGTGCTCTCGACGATGTAGCCGCCCACCTGCGCTCCCGGTGAGAGCTCCTCTCCATAGAGCGAGTGCTCGCCGTCCTTCGGGTTCGTCATGGTCGCGGGCTCGGGAGTCTACTTCCTGGGGCGCGGCCACCACTGACAGAGGCTCGTGTCCTTCGTCTGGAGCTCGCACGGGGCGTGGAGGTAGACGGTGACGGGCTCCGTCCACTGCTCCTGCTCCGGGTCCTGGCACAGCTCGAAGTCCCCATCCCCGCTGACGAGCGGCCCGTCCTCCACGAGGCACTTCGAGGCGGAGGGGTTCGAGGGGTCGATGCACGCACCCGTCACCGTGGCCGCGCAGTCGGCTCCCGAGCCGGGCAGCGCGCACACGCGATGCGTGGCGTACGCCGAGCCCTGGGTCCACTCCGGCGCGTAGCAGGAGAACATCTTCCGGTACACCGAGCCGTTGATGTGCTGATCCTTGCCCACGATGCGGCCCTCCTTGGTGACGGACACCTCCGCCTTCAGCGCAGCCGAGTCGAAGATCGTCCCGTAGAAGGCGCCCTCCCGGTAGCGGAAGACCTCGCCCTCGGAGAGCGCGTAGGCCGTTGCCGCCGCCGTGCCCGTCTCCACCCCCACGCTGGCCGTGCTCCCCAGCCAGCTGTTGTACGGAGCCAGCATCACGTTGAAGTCCCCCGACGCGGGGCAGGTGAACGTCACCGCTGGCGGGGTCGCCGCGCACGTGCCCTCGCTCTGCGCGAGCCGGCGCGAGTGGGATGAGTCACAGCCGATGATGCCGGCACACACGCGCAGCACCGAGCGGCCACTCGTGGTGACGCCCAGCGCCGGGCCCGTGGAGCACCGGTCCGGGGCCCGCCCTCCCGCTCCCAGCCGCACCGTCTGGCCCGGCACGCACCGGCCGATGTGGCCCGGCCGCCAGCCACAGTTCCGGTTCGCTCCGCTCTGGAGCGTGGTGCAGCCCAGGAAGCTCGGCACGTACTGCGCGAGGTCCGGGTCGTAGTCCACCGCGCCCGTCTGCGACTCCATCTCGAAGCGCGTGAGGTCCTCCGGGTCCTCGCCGCGGATGGACAGCTCCACCCTCCGGCCGAAGGCGTTGTTGCGCGCCAGGATGCAGGCCGACACCCGGCGCCTGCACTCCTCCGTCGGCACCCCTTCCCGCCACTGCGTGCACAGGCCCGCCTTGCCCTTCCACTGGCGTACCTCGCCGCTGAGCGGCTCCTTCCAGGTGAGGGCCTGCGTCTCGTCGAGCGCGCAGCCCACCAGGTACTCCATGAAGTGCTGCGCATCCTCGTCCCGCAGCTGCAGTTGCAGGTACCCGTCGCCCGTCTCCGGGTCGAACAGGTCCGCCAGTCCCTGGCCCGGTATCCCCTCGGACGGCACTCCCTTGCCCGCTACCAGATCGTTCGCCCGGCGGTTGGTGGAGATGGCGTTGAAGACGAGCGCCCGCGTGGTGAGGGAGTTGGCCACGCGCATCTCCGCCTCCACCCCGGCCAGTGCCTCGCTCTCCTCCAACTGCTCGGGCTGGCAAGCCAGGCCGCCGAGCAGGGTCGACACGCCCAGTACAAGGGGATGGAACCGGAAGTGCATGGAACGGAAGGACCGCCGGATGGACGTGAAATTCATGTGCGCGGGGTGTGCACGGGGCGGGCCATGGGGAGCGGGCATTTCGTGTCCTCGGGTGGACGGTGGGGAAGGGGGGCGCTGTTGCCCTGGAGGCTACAGCGCCGGAGGGGCGGGTGTTGCCTCCCAGGCTACGCGCAGCGCGTCCAGCCGCGCGCGCCACAGGGGAGAGGCCGCCGCGGTGCGCTCGGCCCGGGTGAGCCACTCGCCGGCCTCGTCCCGGCTCCCGGCCCCCAGCGCGGAGCGGGTGGCCTGGTACAGCACCTCCGTCAGCTCGTCGCCCGAGGTGTTCGGCTCGGCCTCCGCGACGAGCGCCTTCCAGTCCTCCGCGCTCCTCGTGCCGGTATCGGCCTCGCGCAGTTGCAGCTCCACCAGCCGCCACAGGACCAGGGTGTTGGGCGGGGCGCTCTCGCGGCGGCAGTGCTCGGAGAGCCATGCCAGGAGCCTCCGCGCCTCCTCCAGGTCTCCACGCGCCGCGCACACGCGCGCCAGCAGCACCGCGTCCACCGCCACCGGGTGCTCGGCGAAGAAGCGCACGCCCAGCTCGTGCGCGCGCCGCGCCAGCCGCCAGGACTCCTCCGTGCGCCCGGCCCAGTGGAGGAACTCGGCCAGGTTGCCCGAGGCCCACCGCTCTATCTGCGGGTGTCCCAGCTCGCGCGCCAGGGCCGAGGAGCGCCGCAGGTCCTCCAGCGCCGCCTCCACGTCCCCGCGCACGCGCCAGAGGAAGGGCCGGTTGATGAGCGTGGCCGCCTCGTGCAGCGTGTCCCCCTCCTTGCGGCACAGCGCGAGCCCCTCGTCGAAGGCCCGCATGGACTCGTCCGCCTGCTCCTGGAGCGCCAGCCCCGTGGCCCGCATCATTAGAGCGATGACGCGCGTCTCCGTGTCCCTGAGGAGCGCGGCGGACTCCTCCGTGGCCGTCAGCAGCCGCGTCGCACGCGTCCAGTCCCCCTGCCGCCACGCCTGTCTCGCGCGGGCCAGTGAGCAGCGCACGGAGAGGCGCGGGTCATCCAGCGCGTCCGCCTTGTCGAGCGCCTCCTGCGTGCGCGCCGCCGTGCCCTCGCCGTCCTCCAGCCAGTCCAGGACGGTGGCCTCCTCCAACAGCAGATCCACCTCCAGCGCGGTGTGGCCCAGCACCCCGGCCAGCTCGCGCGCCGCCTTCAGGTCCGCGAGGGCCTCTCGGAAGCGATGCGTGCGGTAGCGCACCCGGCCTCGCCCGGCCAGGACTCGCGCGCGCCGCTCCGAGTCTCCCTCCGGCAGCTGCGCCAGGGCGTGCGTGTAGTCCTGCTCCGCCTCCACGTAGCGGTGCGCCTGCCGCGCGCCCTCGGCCAGCGAGAACCAGGCGGTGAAGGACTCCTCGTGCGCGCCACAGGCCGCGGCATGGCGTGCGCGCCGGCGCTGCTCCGTGGCGCCTCCTCCCGAGAGGCTTCGCAGCGCCGCCGCGTGCAGGGCCCGGCGCCACGGGGTGGGCAGGGCTCGCTCCAGGGCCTCGCGCAGCTGGGGCTGCCGGAAGGCGTAGCGGTCCGCGGCCACCGCCCGCAGCACTCCCGCGCGCTCCAGCCTCACGAGCCCCGCTCCCGCGTCCAGGCCGGCCACGTGCGGGGTGTCCTCCTTTATATCGAGGTGACGCTGGGCCGCGTCCACCTGCGCCACCGTCAGCTCCTGGCCCAACACCGCGCACAGCTGCGCCAGCCCCTGGTGCGCCGCGGGCAGCACGGAGAGGGCCCTCGCGGCGAGCCGCTCGAAGAGGGGCGTCACCGAGACGTGCAGCAGCTCGTCCGCGGCCACGTACCCTTCACCGCCCGCCGTGGCGCGCAGTGCCCCCGAGGCCCTCAGCGCCTCGGCCACCTCCACCAGCGACAGCGGCACGCCCTGCGCCAGCTGCTCCAGACGGGCCAGCACGGGCTCGGCGATGAACTCGGCGGGGCGCAGCAGGTACAGCAGCAGCGCGCGGCTGGCCTCGGGCGCGAGTGGGGGCAGGACATGGCGCGCGAGGTGTCCGGCCCGCTCTCCGAGGAGGGGGCGCAGGCCGAGCAGCTCGGGACGGCCGGCGGCGCACACCCAGAGGGGTACTTCTGGCGCGGCGAGCGTGGCCACCTCCAGCGCGTCCAGGCACGTGGGGTCCGCCTGGTGCGCATCGTCCAGGAGGAGGGCCAGGGGTTGCCGGGTGGCGAGCTGGCGCAGGGCCTCGGCCACGGCGCGGGCGAGGGTGTGGCGCCGGGCCCTGGAGGGCAGCGCGGGCGGCGTGGCCGTGTCCGGGTGGGCCTGGGCCCAGAGCGCGTTCAGGAGCGCATCCGCGGAGGACTCGTCGGGGTGGGGGGCGGCGAGCCGCACCACCCGGGCCCGGCCTTCCGACTCCAGCCGGGCGGCGAGCGCGTCGAGCAGGCGCGTCTTTCCGTGGCCCGCCTCGCCCGTGAGGACGGAGAGGCCGGGGCCATGGCCCGAGAAGGAGCGGGCCGCGTCGGCCAGGAGAGAGTCGAGCAGCGCGTTGCGGCCCACGAGGGGCGGCGGCTCGGTCGCTGACGGGGCGCGGGTGATGGCGGAGTCCCCGGTGAGCAGCAGGGAGCCCGAGGGGCCAGGCGTCGTCGCGCCCTCTCCGAGCCGTGCGGCGGCCTCGGGCGTGGCCAGCAGCAACGTGTCTCCACTGGAGGCCCCGGTGGGCCACCAGGAGTCCGGCTGCTCCAGCGCGGTGCCCGCCAGGCGGGTGACGGTGGCACCGGGGCGTACGCGCAGCTCCGCGAGGTGGAGGACGGCGGTGGTGCCGGGCTCGTCGAGCAGCTGCCGGGCGGAGCGCGCGGCGGCGCGGAGTCCCGCCTCGGCCGAGGGGTGCTCGGGGAAGGCGATGAGGTAGCGGCCCGGGTGCACGCGCGCGAGCAGCCCGCCCTCGGGCGCCACGGTCGAGACGAGCTGGTCCACGGGCAGCTCGCCGCGCACCCCGAGGACGGCCATCAGCCGCAGGCCCCGGGGCCGTGCGGGGGCGAGCGCGTCCTCGGCGGCACCGGGCGCGGAGGTGTCGGTGCGGCGGGCGGCATCGAAGGCGGCGAGGAGCTCGGAGGCGGAGCCGAAGCGCGCGGTGCGATCCTTGGCGAGGCACCGCAGGAGGACATCATCGAGGGCCGGCGGCACGGGAGCGCGCTCGGAGACGCGAGGCGGCCGGAGGCTGACGTGGCCCCGGAGCACCTCGTCCGCCCCACCGGTGAAGGGCGGTGCGCCGGTGAGCAGCTCGAAGAGGAGGACGCCGAGCGCGTAGAGGTCCGTGCGCGCATCCACGTCACGGGATTCGAGGCACTGCTCGGGAGCCATGTAGACGGCGGTCCCGAGCCGCTGGCCGGTGCGGGTGAGGCTGACGGAGGCCTCGGGCTCGCCGGGGTCGGAGTCATCGAGGAAGCGCGCGAGGCCGAAGTCGAGCAGGCTGAGCGCGCCGCCCTCGCGGAGGAAGACGTTCTCGGGCTTGAGGTCGCGGTGGACGAGCCCCGCGCCATGCACGCGCTCCAGGGCGCCGCACAGTCCGGCGAGCAGCTCGTGCACGTGCGAGAGGGGAGCGGCGCCAGAGCCGGGGAGCGCGGCCATCCAGGCGGCGAGTGTCTGGCCGCGCAGGCGCTCGAGGACGAGGTAGGGCTGGGCGTCGAGGGCGCCTTCGTGGAGGACGTCGGGGACGATGGGAGGGCCCACGCGGCGCAGGGCGGAGGCCTCGCGGGCGAAGCGAGGGCCGAAGGGGCCGCGAGCCACCTTCAGGGCCACCTCGCGTCCGTCCTCGTCGCGGCGGGCGGAGAAGACGCGGGAGAAACCCCCGGAGCCGATGAGCGCCAGGGAGTGGAAGCCGGGCAGCCCGGGCACGGGGAGGGGCTCGGGCTCCAGGGAGGGCCGGGGCCGCTCCGCGTGCACGGGGCAGGCGGCGCCAGGAGCGAGGCGACGATGGCAGACCGGGCAGCGCATGGGAGGGCGGTGGGGAGCCGCCGGGGTGGGAGGTTAGCAGAAGCGTTGATTCCCGGTGGCGCGGCATACTTCCACCTCGCGCCTTCCCGGCGCCTTCATCCCGGAGCCACCATGCTCACCACGCTGCTCGTCCTCTCCGTCCTACAGTTCTCCCCGGTGGACGCTCCCCGGCTCGAGGCCCGGGAGCCTCGTGCGCTCGGCCTGCTCGCGCCGACGCTCGCCGCGCCCTCGGGCTACGGGCTGCTCTCGCATGAGCACGTGCCCGGAGTCCCCGCCCGGCACTCGTCCTTCTCGCTCCTGCGGCCCCTGGGTGAGTTCTTCACCGGCTTTGGCACGCAGCTCCTCGTGGGCACCGGCATGTGGGCCGTGGAGGTCGTCGCCCTCTTCGGCGCCACCGTCCTCACCTCCGCCTTCACCGGCGGAGAGGGCGTGGACTTCGTCCTGGGCGCGGGCACACACGCGATGATCCTCCTCAACGGCGCCGTCCTCCCGCTCCTCAGCACCATCCCCATCTGGCTCATCGCCGCCACGGAGCTCGACTACTCCCACAGCTTCATCTGGACGTGGCTCTCCGGTGTCGCCACCTACGGTGTCTTCTGGGCCGTGCAGTACAGCCGGCCGCACCGCAACGGGGGCCTCGAGCTCGTCCTCTGGCCCACCCACGTCGCCAGCTGGTTGCTCGTCGCCCTGGTGCAGACCGTCTTCATCAACCTCACCAAGGAGCCGGATCGTGCCTTCGCGTCCAGGGCTCCCTCTCCCGCGCTCCTCAACGTCGACGGGAAGCGCGTCTCCCTGGGGGCGCCGCTTCCCGTCATCACCTCGGACGTCTCGCGCCCGGGCCGCATGATGCCCGTGTTCTCGCTCGCGCAGGGCCGGTTCTGAGGTCGGAGGCCGCACGGGCCGCGTGGGTTGCCGTCCTCCCTCGTTCCCTCCTATGACGAGCGGTGGAGACTGGAGGAGTCCCGTGTCGCCTGCCGCCTCGCGTCGCTTCGTCCCGGAGAATCCACGGAGGGCCCTGCTCGGGCTCCTGTCCGTGGGGCTCGTGCTGCTGCCGGGCGCGGTCCTCGCCGAGAAGGATGTCTTCGGCCTGGGCAATGGCCAGCATGGCTCGCTGCAGGTGAGGGACCCGGGTATCGTCATCAATGCCTCCACGGCGCTCGCCGCCATGTCGCCGGTGGGCGCCACCGAGCTGAGCGTGGAGGACGCGTCGGCCTTCGCCGCGGGCGAGCTGGTGCTCGTGCTGCAGGTGGGGGAGCGGTTGTCGCTCGAGCAGTCGCGCGTGGACGCGCTCGACCTGGAGGGCTCGCGCACGGGCCGCTGGGAACTGGCGCGCCTGGCGGGTGTCTCGACCGGGATGCTGCGCCTCTCCGCGCCGCTCGTGAATGACTTCACCCTTCCGTCCCAGGTGGTGCGCGTGCCCGAGCACACGGATGTGCGCGTCTCGAGCACCGGCTCGCTGCGGGCTCCGCCCTGGAACGGGCGCAGCGGCGGGGTGTTGGCCTTCCTCGCCAGCGAGACCGTCTTCAACCAGGGCTCACTGGACGCGGAGGGCACGGGCTTCCGCGGCGGCGAGGCCGAGAAGGACGTGGCCCTGTATCTCTACGACTGCGCGGAGCAGGACGGGCCGGCGACGAGGGGGGGCGGTGCGCGCAAGGGCGAGGGGTTCGTCAGCATCCCCTTCGATGCGCTCTCGCACGGGTACGCCCGGTTCGCCAACGGAGGAGGCGGCGGCAACTGCCACGACGCGGGCGGAGGCGGGGGAGGCCACATCGGCAGGGGAGGGCAGGGCGGCCGTTCCTCGCAGGAAGCGCTCGAGCGCGACGTGGGAGGCCGTGGCGGCATGGCGCTGCGCTACTCGAGCTCCGTGGAGCGCCTGCTGTTCGGCGGCGGCGGTGGCGCGGGAATCGAGGGCTCGGGTGGAGGCGCGGGGGGAGGCATCGTCTTCGTGCGTGCCCGTGAAATCCAGGGTCCTCGTCCTCGCGGAATCATCACGGCCAACGGGCTGGCCGCGCCCTCGGCCACGACGCTTCATGGGGGCGGTGGTGGCGGTGGCGCGGGCGGTACGGTGCACGTGCGTGTCGCGGAGAAGCTCGGCTGCACGGTGCTCTCGGCGAAGGGCGGCGTGGGCGCGGACAGTGACACCTCTCCTGGAGGCGGTGGTGGAGGGGGGCTTCTGCTCGTCCAGGCGGCCGGTGGTGTGCCCTCGGAATGCGCCGCATCCGCGAGCGCGGGGCTCTCGGGTTACACGCCCGAGGGGGCCCGGGGCGCCGAGCCCATCGTCGCGGGCGCGCCCGAGTTCGAGGGGCGCGTGGAGGTCATCGCTCAGGCCTTCGCCGCGCCTCCCGTGCCCACCTGGGTCTCCCCCGGGAGTGGCGCGGCCGGGGTCGCCGCTCAGCCCCAGCTCGAGGGCAGGACGGCGCCCGGTGCCTCCGTGCAGGTGTTCCTCGATGGCTCGCCCGTCGGAGCCCCCGTGGTGGCGGATGCGTCTGGGGTCTTCTCCGTCGTGCCTCCCGAGGCGCTCGCGGAAGGGTCCCACGAGGCCCAGGCCTGGGCCGAGCAGTTCGGAATGCGGAGCGCCCTCTCGGCGCCGCTCGGCTTCACCGTGGGCGGCATGCTCGGCCTGCGGGTGGGCTTCGGGTGTGGCGTGGCCTCGGGCGGTGGCGCGTGGGGACTCGGGCTCGTCGTGCTGGCGTGTGTGTTGACCCGTGCGCGGGTGGTGCGTTGTCATCCTCGCTGAAGAACCCGACCCTGACGAACCAGCGGCGGCTTCTGCTCGAAGGCCATGACTCTGCGTGTGTCCTGAACGGGGTCGCTTCTGGTAGGAGAGCCGCCACACAGACCCAGGGAGGTTCCATGGATGCGCAGCTCGAGTTCCTGTTCGAGGGGCTGATCGGCAAGAACACCTACTATCCAGGTCTGGTCGGGCCCCCCTCGAGGGTCGAACGGACCGGGCACTACGCCGTCATCGACTCCGGCTACGAGACCGACACCTTCAACCTGGTGATCAGCAAGCGGCTGGGCGCGGAGGGTCCGGCGCTGGCCGACCGCATCTGCGGAGCGTTCAACGCCGCGCGGCGGCCCGCGGCGTGGTGGACCTGCGACGAGCTCCGCGAGGATGCGGTCCTGGAGTCACTCCGGCGCCACGACTTCCTGGAGGATGAGGTCGACGTGGGGATGGTCGCCGATCTCCGCGAGCTCCCGGAGATGCGCCCTCCCGCCGGGCTGGAGATCAAGGTGGTGGAGCGGCCGGAGGAGGTGGAGGCCTTCGGCCGCGTCATCGCCTCGCTCTTCGAGCCGCCGGATGCCCACGTGGTGCACTTCTACGAGCGGGTGGCCCGGCTCGGGCAGCTCGCGGAGCGTCCGCTGAAGCTCTTCCTCGGGCTCGTCGATGGCCAGCCGGTGGGGACGAGTTCTCTCTACTTGAGCGGGGACGGCGCGCACATCTTCGACATCAGCACCCGGGCCGAGCACCGGAACCGGGGCTACGGTTCGGCGCTCACCCACTACACGCTCGCGTTCGCGCGCGGGCTCGGCGCGAAGCGCGGAGCCCTGCAGGCCTCGCCGGATGGATTGGGCATCTACCGGCGGATGGGCTTCCGGGAGGTGTGTACGTTCCGGATCTACTCCAACAAGCTCAGAAACCCGCCCAGATGAAGTCCAGCGTCGGGAGGAAGTTGTTCCCCCGAACGCGGACGCGCTCGCTGAAGCCGTCGCTGCCCGTCACCACCTTGGTCGCCCCCTGGTCCGCGTTGGCCCACAACACGCCCAGGGTGAGGCGGCTGTGCTGGAAGAGGGCGATGTCGAGCCCGGCATGGGCGGTGACGATGAGCGGAGAGAGCGGGGCGAGCGGCCCCACGTCCACGCCCGACACCTCGAGGTTTCCCTGCGGGCCGGTGACGTAGAGGTTCAGCTCACCGCGCAGACGCAGGCGCTCGTTGAAGGCGTGGTCGTACGCGCCGCCCACGCGCGAGCGGAAGCCGGTCAGCGGCGCCGCGAGCAGGAGATCCAACGGGGTGAGGAAGGAGTTGAGCGGCTCGGCGCTGTTGGGGCCCAACGGAACGCGGAAGGAGGCCTCCGCCCGGAGCGTCCACACGTCGTGCGCGAGCACGTCTCCGGAGAGCAGCAGGCCGGCCCGTGGAACCAGCATCCAGCCGATGTCGTTCTGGCTGGTGTCCCACGAGGGGAAGAAGAACCCCTTGGCCAGGCGCAGGGCGAACGTCGGCACCGAGAGGCCGGCCTCGCCCGTCAGCCGGAGCGGCGAGCGCACCAGGGCGACGCGGGCATCCACGTGGGGGGCCACGAAGAAGAGGAGCGGATGCGTCTGGAGCTCGACGCGGTCATGCACCGCGATGCGCAGCGGGTTGAAGACGCCCACGCTCCAGGAGCCGCGCGGGCCCACGTCGGCGGTGTCCCGGGCGGGCAGTGGCTCCGCGAGCGAGAGGGTGCCGCCCAGCAGGACGAGGAGAAGCAGGGCTCTCATGGCAGCCTCCACGTGCCGGCCACGGGGGCGTGGTCGGACAGCTCGAGGGCGTTGCTCTGGACGCCGAGGCGGCCGGGCTCCTGGATGACGTCCGTGTCCGTCCACACCTCGCCCTTTCGGATGAAGAGGTAGTCCAGTGTGCGGTTCCAGAAGCCGGGCACGCCCTGGTCGTTCACCGCGTCCGGACCGAGCATCGAGTGCGTGAAGTAGGGCCGTTGGTTCGCCTCGCCCACGCCGTAGCGGGCCAGCGGGATGAACGGCTCGAAGTCCTCGTAGAACGGCTTCATGACGCTGGGCGTGTAGGGGGGCTGCTCGAACTCGGTGCCCTTGCTGCTCTCGCGCTCGTCCAGGAAGCCGGACAGCCGCAGCTTGCCGTCGCAGGACTCCGGGGCTTCCGCGGGCGCGCGCTCGTCGCACACCGGCGGCAGCTCGTTGAAGTCACCTCCGATGACCCACGGGAGCTTCTCCGCACGCAGGAGGTCGTGAATCTGCTGGATGTGCTTCTGCTTGGTGCCGTCCTGGTCATACGCCTCGGTGTGCACCACGTACGCGGCGATGGTGCGCCCGTTGCCCAGGTCCACCTCGGCCCGGCCGATGACGCGTTTGATGTAGAAGGTCGCCGTCACCACGTCCTGGTCCGTGCGGTCGACCTGGCGGATGCTCTCGGCCTTGGTGATGGGGTAGCGCGAGAAGATGGCGTTGCCCAGGTTCATGCGGCCCACGCCCTCGGACGGCACGTAGCGCGAGTCCCAGGTGGACATGTAGGCCGCGTAACGGAGGTTCGTGTTCTCCAGCAGGAAGCGCACCATGTCGATGTATGCGCTGCGCTTCGAGTCGACCTCGATCTCCTCCGCCATGAGGATGTCCGGGTCGTACTCGCGGACGAGCGCCGCCACCTTGGTGAGACAGTCCGTCACCTCGGTGGAGGACATCTGGACGCGGTCGCCCCAGAAGTCGAACCAGAAGTCGATGCGGCAGGCCCCGTACTTCACGTTCCACGCCATCACCTTGAGGGACGTGGGATTCGTCACGGGCGCGGGGTGGTCCGCGTGCGCCTTGAAGCGCGGGACCTCTTCCCGGGTGAAGTTCATGGGGTTGGCCACCCATTCGCAGCCAGCCAGCAGTACGAGCAGTGGGAGTAATCGTCTCATTTGATGCGCGATGGTACTTCGACTTTGGTGCCCCGTAATGTCGGCGTGCATGCGCTGGCAGGCGATCCTCGCGATAGAGTCTCTCCCACGATGATTCGCGAGACTCCGATCGGCCAGAGCCTCATGGGACTGACCCTGCTGCTGGCGGGCGTGTTCTTCAGCTACGACGCGCTCCCCTCCTTCTCTGGCGGCGAGGAGGCTCAGGAGGAGGATGTCACCGTCGCCAGACCCATACGCTTGCACGTGACTCGTCCACGGGAACCGGCCCCCTCCGGCGATCCCGCCAGGCTGCTCCTGGGCCTCGTGTTCATCGCCGGCGGCGCGGGACTGGGCTTCCATGGATTGCGCATGCGGAAGGCGCAGGGGGAACTGCTGCGCAACGGCGTGCCAACGGTGGGGTGGATTACCCACGTGCAGCACTCGCCCAAGAGCCTCGGCCGGCTCACCTTCCGGTTCGAGGACGGCGACGGTCTGGAGCGCGAAGGCTCCTACTCCACGTTCTTCGCGGAGGACGCGTACGTCGTGGGTCAGGAGGTCACCGTCGTCTACGACCGGGCGGATTCGCTCAAGTACATGCTCGATGTGGACCAGGTGCGGCGCGCGGAGACCGCGATGCGCCGTAGCTGAGGCGCGAGGCGACTCTCAGCTCCCAGCCTCCTCGACGGATTCAACCCGGGGGCTCGATACCCTCACCCCGTCCCTCTCCCAGAGGGAGAGGGGTTGTTGTGGGACGGCGCGGCCGGCAGGATGACTGTCAGGGTCGTGCCCACTCCCTCGCGGCTCTCCGCTCGCAGTGTGCCTCCCAGGCTCGACACGATGGCGTGGCTCACCGACAGCCCCAGCCCCGTGCTCGCCGGCCTCGTGGTGAAGAAGGGCTCGAACAGCCGCGCCAGTACCTCCGGCGCCATCCCCACCCCCGTGTCCTGCACCTCCACCACCACCTCGCCCCCAGGCCCCGTGTACGTCGCCACCCGCAGCACGTTGCGCGCCGCGTCCAGCTCGCTCATCGCCTGCACCGCGTTCAACAGCAGGTTGAGGAACACCTGGCCCAGCCGTCCTTCGTCCCCGTCCACCAGCGGCACCGGCCGGAAGTCCTTCTCCAGCTTCGCCCGGTGCCGCAGCTCACCCCGCACCAGGCTCAGCGCGTGCTCCAGCACCGGTACCAGCTCCACCCGCTCCCGTTGCTCCGGCGGTGCGCGCGACAGCATCCGCAGGTCCTGCACGATCGTCTTCAGCCGGTCCGCCCCGTCCCTCACTTCGCCCAGCGCCTCCTCCACGTCGCCCAGGTCCTCTCCCAGCTCGCTTCCCTGCTCGCGCAATGCCTTCCGGATCCGCTCCAGCTCCTCGGTCGCGAAGCTGAGGTTGGCCAGCATGTAGGCCAGCGGATTGTTCATCTCGTGCCCCACCGCCGCCGCCAGCGAGCCCAGCGCCGCCATCCGGTCCGCCTTGAAGAGCTGGGCCTCCATCTGCTTGCGCGCCGTCACGTTCTTGGCGAACACCCGCAGCCCCTCGGGGTCCAACAGCAGCGCCACCGTCAGCTCCCAGTGCCGCCCTCCCAGTTGCACCGTGGGCGGGGACTCGCCCACCTCCGCGCCCCGCTTCGCCCACGCCAGTGTCGCCTCCACCAGCGGGTGCCCCGCCCCACGCACCAGCAGATCCGGGAAGGCCGTGTGCGCCGCCGGGTTGGCGTAGCGCAGCGCCCCGTCCATCCCCACCTCCAGCATCGGCTCCGGGTGCAGCAGTGGGAAGGAGGCCAGCCGGTACAGCTCCTCCTCCAGTGCGCGCAGCTCGGTGACGTCCCGCACCAGCAGCGCCGTGGTGGTGCTCGCCGTGCTGCCCGGGGCCGGCGCTCGCACCGTGGCCTCGGCCGCGTACCACCGTGTGTCTCCCTCCACCTCCAGGCGGTACTCCACCCGTCCTCCCACGCCGCTGTGCCTCGCCGCCCGCGCGAGCGCCACCAGCGCGGCTCCCGCCTCGGGCCCCAGCACCGTCTCCAGCGCTCGGCCCTCGGCGTGGCGCGTGTCCCGCCCGAAGGCCGAGCCCGTGGGCGTCCACAGCCGCATGCACCGCTCCTGCGCGTCCAGCTCCGCCGCCAGGTACTCCGTGTGCCGCGCCGCCCGGAGCGGGGGCGGCCGGGGTACCGGCAGCGAGGAGAGCACGAAACCCTCGCTGTCGAAGAGGCCCAGCAGTGGCTCCAGCCCCGCGCCCCCCACTGCCAGCGTGGTGAGGATGGACACCAGCGCGGCCGCGTCCGCCTCCTGCAACCGCGACGTGAGGATGAGCCCGTCGGCCAGCGTGGGCTCGGTGAACTCGAAGGGGATGAGCAGGCGCTCGTCCGCACCCACGTGCTCGGCGAGGTAGGCCCGGACGGTGTTCTCCTCCGGGTGGCTCGAGTAGATGGTGGCCACGTCCGCCTCGCCGGCCAGCACCGCCTGTAGCGCCTTGCGGTAGGTGCCGTGGAAGCGCTCCTCGTGGAAGGTGTCCGAGGCGGTGTGCCCCCGGGCCTGCAGGTGGCGCACGGGCAGCAGGTATCCGCCTGTGGAGCGCGGAGCCACCCAGGCGGCGCGCGTGCCCTTCAACGTCTCCAGGGTGAGCGGCCGCTCGGCCCTGCACACCAGCGCCGCGTGGTAGTACCAGCGCCCCGCCCGCACGGCCCTCAGCACCGCGCGCGACTCCGGCTCGAAGGCGGTGCACTGCTCGGCGGTGCCCCAGGCGAGGTCCACCCGGCCTTCCACCAGCTCCCGCTCCAGGGCCTCGTACGAGGGCGCCAGCTCCACCACCACCGGGCGGCCCAGCCGCTGGGCGAGTGCCCGGCCGAAGAGCTCGGCCCGCACGTGCTCCTTCACCTCTCCGAGCGACGGGGAGAGGAGGAAACGGAGGGGCGCGGCCGGTATCGTCACGTGCATGTCTTCGCGGGCGCCCGGGGCTCCCCGGAGCGCCTCCGTACTCGAAGCATGCCGGACGTCCCGAGAATGCGCACCTTTCGCGCCCTGAGGGGGCGCACGCACGCGACACTTTCGCGCACGCCGGGAGGGCTCAGGCGTAGACCTGATCGCTCTCGACGGACGCCTCCAGGCGGTGGTTGAGCTGCTCGAGCCGGCTGTAACGGGCCTGCAGCATCTCTCGGTAGGCGCGATGGTCCGAGTGGGCGATCTCGTCGAGCAACTCACGCAGGGACGAGTCGAGGACCTCCTTGAGTTCGCGGGCCTCCACGGCGGTCATTTCCAGGAGCATGACGGCTTCCTCCTCGCGGAAACGTTAGGCACCGCGCACCCCGCTGGCCCCACGCCTCCACTCGCCGCATGCGCGCCGGGGCGAGGAGCCACCCCCTGTCCCCAGGGCCGCCCCTCCTGCCAGCCCTTGCCGTGGCGCCGGGTGTTCCCCACTCAGAAGGAGAGGGGCCCGGTGCGGGAGGGCGCGGGGGCTCGTGAGGAGGACGTCATGGTACGGCTGGAAGAGGTGCGTGAGGGCATGGTGGTGCGGGACGCGGAGGGCCGGAAGGTGGGGCGCGTGGGCGCGGTGGGCGAGAGCCACTTCGAGCTGGAGCCGCGCCTGCTGTCTCGCGACGAGTTCCTGGTGGAATACGCGGACGTGCGCCACGTGCGCGACGGCGAGCTGTACCTCGAGCGCACCCCGCACCTGCTGAAGCTGGAGGACGACGACGGTGGCGCGCTGCCCCCGCGGCACAGCGAGGGCCTGGAGGCGGAGCCGGTGAACGTGAACGTGGACGAGGAGGAGGAGCACCCCATGGGTCATGGGTTGGACGGCTCCCTGACACACCTGTGACGGGCCCATGACGGGCCGCGGCACGAATCCCGCACAACCCGTCAGGCCTGTCGTGAAGAGGACGATAACTCCCGGGAATCACAGGAGAAGTGCGGCCCGGGGATGTCAGACCCTGAGTGTAGACCCGTCCCTCTCGGAACGGAGTGGGGAGGGTCATGAAAAGGGTTTCGACGTCCTGCGCCATGGTGGCGCTCTTCACATGGGTGTTCTCGTGCAGCTCGGCGCCGGCACCGGAGGAGCCGTCGGAGAGGACGGTGGCGCGCGGGCTGACCACGCCGCGCAAGCTGCTGCCCTTCGTGGCGCTGGCGGACGGGCGGGTGCTGGCCGCGGGAGGGCACGACGGCAGCCGCACGCTCGCGAGCTGCGAGGTGTACGACCCGGAGACGGGGGAGTGGCGTGCCACGGGGGCGCTGCGCACGGCGCGGCGCAACCACGCGGCGGTGGCGCTGACGGACGGGCGCGTGCTGGTGGTGGGCGGCACGTACTCGGCGTCCTTCGGCGCGCTGGCGAGCGCGGAGGTGTACGACCCGGCGACGGGCCGGTGGACGGCGGTGGCGGACATGGCCGAGGCGCGCAACGACCCCGCGGCGGTGCTGCTGCCGGACGGACGGGTGCTGGTGGCGGGCGGCTTCGACGTGGACCGGCACCCGGTGCGCTCGGCGGAGCTGTTCGAGCCGGCGACGGGGCGGTGGACGCGCACGGGCGCGCCGACGTCCGCGCGCGGTGGTGCCCAGACGGGCGTGGTGTTGGCGAGCGGCAAGGTGCTCTTCGTGAGCGGGCTGCAGGCGGAGCTGTACGACCCGGCGAGCGGCCAGTGGACGAAGGCGGGCCCGGTGGGAGGCGCGGCGGGGACGCACCGCTCGGGGCACACGGTGACGCGGCTGCCGGATGGGCGGGTGTTGGTGGTGGGAGGCACCACGTCGCGTGCGGCGGCCACGGCGGAGCTGTACGACCCGGCGAGCGGCGAGTGGCTGTTGGCGAAGGCGCCGGGCACGCCGCGCGAGGGGCACGGAGCGTGGGTGGAGGAGGGTGGGGACGGGCGGGTGCGGGTGCGGGTGGTGGGAGGCTTCCATGTGATGTCGGGGGCGCTCGCGTCGGTGGAGAGCTACGACGTGGCGTCGGACACGTGGAGCGCGGAGCCGGCGCTGGGGACGGCGCGGCGAGGGGCGGGGCTGGTGCGGCTGCCGGACGGCGCGGTGCTGGTGGTGGGCGGCTCCAACGACCTGGAGGGGACGCTGGCCACGAGCGAGCGGTACGCGCCGGGCGTGTGCCTGCCGCTGACGTGCGAGGCGGCGGGCCGGGTGTGTGGCGCGGTGCCGGACGGGTGCGGAGGGACGCTGGAGTGCGGCCCCTGCGCGGTGGAGTCGCGGTGTGGCCCGGAGGGCTGCGGGGTGGAGCGCGCGATGTTCGACCCGGAGCTGAGGGCGCCGCGGTGTGATGGGGTGGAGCAGGGGTGCACCTCGGGCACGCTGCTGACGGGACGGGGGCGGCTCGGCCCGGAGTCGAACGCGCCCAACACGCTGTGGGGCTCGTGCGAGGACGGCGACGGTGGCAAGCACGAGCGGGACGAGGCGCTCGACGGGCTGCGGGTGGTGACGGTGGAGGGAGGGACGCTGGCGCCGGGGAAGACGGTGCGGGTGGAGGCCACGGTGTGGGCGTACACGGATCCGGGCGAGAACCGGTTGGACCTGTACTTCGCGGCGGATGCGCGCAATCCGGCGTGGACGTACCTGGCGACGCTCACGCCGAGCCGTCCGGGGGTGCAGGTGCTGTCGGCGACGTTCGTGCTGCCGGGGGGCGCGTTGCAGGCGGTGCGGGGTGTGTTCCGCTACGCGGGCAGCGCCGAGCCGTGCCCCGGCGGCGTCTTCGATGACGTGGACGACCTCGTGTTCGCCACGCGGTGAGAAGCGCGGTTTTCACGAGGGTAGACGCGGCGGCGCAACGTGCGAAGCTGCGCCGCCATGAAGAACACCTGGATTCGTCTCCTCGTCCCCCTGTTCCTCGTCTCCTCCGCCTGTGCCACCACCGCCCCCGCCTCCCCCGCACCGGAGGCGGCCGCGCCCGAGCGCCCCTTCGGCACGTTGCGTGACCAGGCCACCCGGCAGCAGGCCTGGCTGCGCGAGCGCATGGACACGGCGCTCCCCATGCTGATGCGCAAGTACGGCATCGAGATGTGGGTGGTGCCGATGCGCGAGTACAACGAGGATCCCGTCTTCCCGGCGTTGGTGTCGCCCACGACGTTCGCGGCTCGGCGGCGGACCATCTACGTCTTCCATGACCGGGGTCCGCAGCTGGGGGTGCAGCGGCTCGCGCTGGGCGGCGGGTCGCAGGGCGGGGTGTACGAGACGCGGCGCGCGCAGATGCAGGTGGACCGGGGCGGGACGACCCGGCAGGCCGAGTTGTGGGGGCCGGACCAGTGGAAGGTGTTGAAGGCGGTGCTGGAGGAGCGCAAGCCCCAGGTCATCGGTATCAACGTGTCGCGCACGTTCGCCTTCGCGGATGGCCTGACGCATGGCGAGTACGAGGGCATGGCCGAGGCGCTCGGGCCCGAGTGGACGGCGAAGATGAAGCCGGCTGGCGGGCTCGCGGTGGACCTCATCGCGTGGCGGAGCGCGGACGAGGAGCGCTTCTACGCGGACCTGACGAAGGTCGCGTGGAACATCATCGAGACGGGGTTCTCGAACCAGGTGGTCATCCCCGGCAAGACGCGCACGAGCGACGTGGTGTGGTGGATGCGCCAGCGGGTGAACGACCTGGGGCTGGGGACGTGGTTCCAGCCGTCGGTGGAGGTGCAGCGGCAGGGGAAGACGGAGGCGGAGCTGGGCGAGGATCCGGTCATCGAGCGGGGTGACGTGCTGCACTGCGACTTCGGCGTGACGGCGCTGGGGCTGAACACGGACACCCAGCACATGGGCTACGTGCTGCGCGAGGGCGAGACGGACGCACCGGCGGGGCTGAAGGCGGCCCTGGCGCGCTCGAACCGGTTGCAGGACATCGTGTTCGAGGAGCTGCGTCCGGGGCGCACGGGCAATGAAATCCTGAAGGCATCGCTCGAGCGGATGCGGGCCGAGGGCATCGACGGGACGGTGTACTCGCACCCCATCGGGCTGAACGGGCACGGGGCCGGGCCGATGATCGGCCTGTGGGACCGGCAGGAGGGCGTGCCCGGGAACGGAGACCACGGGGTCATCCCGAACCAGTGGTTCTCCATCGAGTTGCAGGCGACGAGTCCGGTGGCCGAGTGGGGCGGGCAGAAGGTTCGCTCGGCGCAGGAGGAGGACGTCATCATCGACGCGAGCGGGAAGGTGCGCTGGGCGCTCCAGCGGCAGACGGCGTTCCACCTGGTGCGCTAGGACGTCCCTCGTGAGCAGGAGAGGCCGTATCTCATGACGCCGTTGCTGACCCGTCCGAGCAAGAAGACCCTCCTGCTCATCGCCGCCATCTCCGGGGCCCTGTCGGTCGCGCTCTTCCTGCGACTGTCCGCCATCGACCGGGAGCTGAAGCCGTACACCATCATCGGGTATGAGTTCGCCTGGTCGGCCGAGCGCGCGAAGCAGATGTTCTCGGTCTGGGGTGAGACGGGGAGGAACGCGGCGCGGAGCTCACTGCTCCACGACGTCCCCTTCCTGCTGGCCTATCCCTTCCTGGTCTCCGCCCTGACGCTGCTGGCCGCGAGGGCCGCGCCCGGGAAGTATGCGCGCCTGGGCGCGTGGCTCGGCCTGGCCCCGTTCGTCGCGGCGCTCCTCGATGCACTCGAGGACGCGGCGCTCTGGCGCGCGCTGGACGCCTTCCAGCAGCCGCCCGAGCACCTGCTCCAGTTCGCGGCCATCGCGGCCGGAGTGAAGTTCCTGCTGCTCGGCCTCTCGGCGCTCTACGCGCTGGCCGTCTGGTTCTTCCGCGTGCTGGGGTAGGGCTCGCGAGGCTCTCCGGTCTGGAGCGGGCGCTGGGGCTCCCGCTCCCAGGGCGAGCGGGCATGCGTCACCCACCCCAGGTGCCAGGTGTTCACGGGGGCGCTGGTCGATGCGCCCACCACGGACCACCTTTGTGCGCATGGAAAACAACCCGCAGAGGCATCGTGTGGTCATCGTCGGCGCGGGCTTCGGTGGACTTCAGGCGGCGAGCAAGCTGCGGAAGTCCCCCGTCGAGGTGACCGTGCTCGACCGGTACAACCACCACCTGTTCCAGCCGCTGCTCTACCAGGTGGCCACCGCCGTCCTCAGCCCGGGTGACATCTCCGCCCCCATCCGCCAGGTGCTGCGCGGCCGCAACACCACCGTGCTGCTCGCCGAGGCCAGCTCCATCGACATGGAGCGCAAGGTGGTCGTCTGTGACGGCGGCGACATCCCCTACGACACCCTGGTGCTCGCCACCGGCGCCACGCACTCGTACTTCGGTCATCCGGAGTGGGCCCGGTTCGCCCCCGGTCTCAAGACCATCGACGACGCGAGGACCATCCGCGAGCGCGTGCTGCTGGCCCTCGAGGCCGCCGAGCGCGATCCCGACCCCGAGCGCCGGCGCGAGTGGCTCACCTTCGTCATCATCGGTGCCGGCCCCACCGGCGTGGAGCTGGCCGGCGCCCTCGCGTACATGACCCGGCACTCCCTGCCCCGGGACTTCCGCCGCGTCGACGTCTCCCAGGCTCGCGTCCTCCTCCTGGAGGGCCTCCCCCGCGTCCTCAATACCTATCCCGAGGAGCTCTCACAGAGGGCGCGCGCGGACCTCGAGAAGCTCGGCGTGGAGGTGCGCACCGGTGCCATGGTCACCGCCGTGGACGAAGAGGGCGTCTCCGTTGGCGACACCCGCATCCGCGCGCGCACGGTGCTCTGGGGCGCCGGCGTGGCCGCTTCTCCCCTGGCTCGTACGCTCGGCGTGCCGCTCGACAGGGCCGGCCGCGTGAAGGTGGAGCCCACGCTGACCGTTCCCGGCCACGAGGACGTCTTCGTGATTGGTGACCTCGCCTCGCTGATGCAGGACGGCAAGCCGGTGCCGGGCATCGCCCCGGCGGCCATGCAGATGGGCCGGCACGTGGCCAGGAACATCCGCCGCCGCATCGAGGGCCTGCCGCTGGAGCCGTTCCGCTACCACGACAAGGGCTCCTTCGCCGTCATCGGCCGGGGCTCGGCGATCGGCGTGCTCTACGACAAGGTCCGCCTGCGCGGCAAGCCCGCCTGGTTGATGTGGCTGGGCATCCACATCACCTTCCTCATCGGCTTCCGGAACAAGCTGGCCGTGATGTTCGACTGGGCCTACACGTATCTCACCAAGCGGCGGGACGTGCGGCTCATCACCGGCCTGCATGCGGGGAAGCTCCCTCCCATCCAGTCCACCCAGGCGCTTCCTGACGCCGAGGCTCACGGCGAGGAGCACCCCGGTGTCGGCCTGACGCGGCCCGAGCCCGAGCCGACGCACATGCACTGAGTGACCCGGGTCAGACCCTCTCCCTCTGGGAGAGGGACGGGGTGAGGGTATACGGGTCCCGGGTTGCTCTCCGTGTGACGGGGGGCGCACCGGGAGGACGAAATACCCTCACCCTAGCCCTCTCCCAGAGGGAGAGGGGACATGCACGGAACCAAAAAGGCGCTACAGTCACTCGCTCGTTTCCGCAGCGATGATCCAGCTCCGCGCCGTCAACCACCACTTCGGTGAGCACCACGTCCTCAAGGGGCTCGACCTCTCCCTCTCCGAGCGCCGCGTCGCCGTGGTCGGTTCCAATGGTTCCGGCAAGAGCACCTTCGTCCGTCTCCTCAACGGGCTCCTCGTTCCCGATCAGGGTCAGGTCCTCGTCGAGGGGCTCGATACCCGCAAGGACGCCCGTGCCGTCCGCCGCAAGGTGGGCTTCGTCTTCCAGAACCCCGACAACCAGATCGTCCTCCCCACCGTCGAGGAGGACATCGCCTTCGGGTTGAAGAACCTCCGTCTCCCTCCGGCCGAAATCTCCGAGCGCGTCACCTCCATCCTCCGCCGCTACGGTCTGGAGGGCTTCCGTCAACACCCCGCCCACCTCCTCAGTGGCGGTCAGAAGCAGCTCCTGGCGCTCTCCTCCGTGCTCGTCATGGAGCCCCGCTACGTCGTCTTCGACGAGCCCACCACGCTGCTCGATCTGCGCAACAAGCGCCGTCTCGCCCGGGCCATCCACGACATGCCCCAGACGGCCATCGTCGTCTCGCACGACCTGGAGCTGCTGCGCGACTTCGACCGCGTGCTCGTCTTCGACGAGGGCCGCATCGTCCTCGATGACGTCCCCTCCGTCGCCCTCGACGCCTACGTCCGGATGATGGCGTGAGCCTCGGCGTCTACCTCCACCGGGACTCGCCCCTCCACGCCGTCCCTGCGGGCGCCAAGATGCTCGCGCTGCTCGCGGCCGGCACGGGGCTGCTGCTCTTCCGCTCCCTGCCCGTCGTCTCCGCCGCGCTCGCCGTCACGCTCGGCCTCTACGGGCTCGCGCGCCTGCGCCCGCGCGAGGTCGCCCCCGTCCTCCGGCTCTCCGCCTTCGTGCTCGGCCCGCTCTTCCTCATGCAGGTGTGGCTGTCCGGCTGGGTGTTCGCGCTGGAGTCCGTGCTGCGGCTCGCCGTGTTGCTGCTGCTCGCCACGCTCGTCTCCCAGACGACGCGCGCCTCGGACATGCTCGAGTCCCTGGAGCGCGCCTTCCGCCCCCTGGCCCGCTTCGGGCTGAGTCCCGCGCGGCTGGGCCTGCTGCTCTCCCTCACCCTGCGCTTCATCCCCCTGCTGGCCACCTGGCTGCGTGAAATCCAGGAGGCCCAGCGCGTGCGCGGCCTGGAACGCAATCCCCTCGCCGTGCTCGTCCCGCTGCTCGTCAAGACACTCCGCACCGCCGACACGCTCGCCGACGCCATCGACGCGCGCTGCTTCGACCCCGAGGAACCCTCGTGAAGACCCGCGACCTCGTCCATGTCGCCCTGTTCGCCGCCATCGTGGCCGCGCTCGGGCTGATGCCTCCCCTCGCGCTGCCCTTCATCCCCGTCCCCATCACCGCCCAGACGCTCGGGGTGATGCTCGCCGGCTCCTCGCTCGGCGCGCGCAAGGCGGGCCTGTCCCTGCTGCTCTTCCACCTGCTCGTGGCCGCGGGGTTGCCGCTGCTCGCTGGAGGCAATGGCGGGCTCTCCGTCTACGTGGGGCCCACCGGTGGCTTCTTCGTGGGCTTCCTGCCCGGGGCCTTCGTCATCGGCTGGCTCACCGAGCGCGCCTGGTCACGCCTCTCGGTGCCGCTCGCCTTCGCCATCAACGTGCTCGGCGGCATCGGCGTCCTCTACGCCGTGGGGATTCCGTGGCTCGCCGTGGCGGCGAACCTGCCGCTCGCGAAGGCCGCCCTGGGCTCGCTCGCCTTCCTTCCCGGTGATTGCGTGAAGGCGGCCGTGGCCGCCTCCGTCGCCGTCACCCTCAAGCGCGCCTGGCCGCTCATCCAGCCGCCCCGGCCCGCCGGGGCTACCTCGGCGCCCCCGTCATCGACTCCAGCAGCTTCACCAGCGCCTTCTTCTCCTCGTCGGTGAGCTCCAGCGGCTTGATGGTGATGGACACCTCGCCCGCGTAGTTGCCCCGGGGCTCGCCGCCCTTGTCGTACAGGTCGATGACGTCCTCGAGCGTCTTCAGCTCGCCGGTGTGCATGTACGGCGCCGTCAGCGTCACGTTGCGCAGCGTGGGCGTCTTGTAGGCGCCCTCCAGCTCCGCGCTCTTCTGCTTCACGTCGCTGCTCAACCGCTGCAACCGTCCCGACTCGACGCTGCCCGCGGCCGCGTCGCTGTAGGGTCCCGCCGAGTTGAAGGTCCACGCGAGCAGCGTGTCGGCCGCCGCCATCACGCCGCGCTGGCTGTCGCTCTGGTCCTTCACCCCGATGTTGTGGAACTGGTCGTCGCTCAGCATCGGGCCCTTGTGGCACGCGGCGCACTGGCCCTTGCGCACGAAGGTCTTCAGCCCCAGGTACGCCGGGTCCTTCTCGGCCGTGCCCGCCGCCACCGCGGCGAGGAAGCGGATGACGTCCTGGTCGAAAGGCGCGTCGGTGCGGTTCACCGTGCGCTCGTACGCGGCGATGACCTTGCCGAAGTTGGCCAGCAGCTGCTCGTCGTCCTCCTCCTCCGAGGGCAGCTTGCCGAAGAGGCCGCGGTAGTCCTCCGCGTAGGCCTCGGACAGGCGGGCGCGCAGGAGGTCGGCGCTGGAGTCCATCTCGATGGGGCTCAGCAGCGGCAGCAGTGCCTGGTTCCACAGCCGGTCCGCGCGCCCGTCCCACATGAACCAGGTGCTGTAGCCCGTGTTCAGGATGGAGGGCGGGTTGCGCCCGGTGAGCTTGCCGTTGCAGCCCTCCGCCACCGCCGTGTCCACCGTGCGGCCCTCGCCGTCATGGCAGCTCTTGCAGGAGATGGTGCCGCAGCTCGACAGGCCCGGGTCGTCGAAGAGCCGATGGCCCAGCGCCGCCGCCACCGGGTTGTCGCCGTACTTGTTCGTCGGGTCCCTGGGCGGGTTGCGCGTGGGGCTGTGCAGGTTCTGGAGCAGCTCGAGCTCGTCGAGGTTGGGGAAAGGCTCTTCGGGCTCCG
The DNA here is from genome assembly GCF_024623785.1 of Archangium lipolyticum. Classification (NCBI taxonomy): domain Bacteria; kingdom Pseudomonadati; phylum Myxococcota; class Myxococcia; order Myxococcales; family Archangiaceae; genus Archangium; species Archangium lipolyticum. The sequence continues at coordinate 494,574 of NZ_JANKBZ010000004.1, read as the reverse complement.
TGCACGACAGGCCCAGGGAGCCAGCGAGGGCTCCCGCCAGCATCCAGCGACGCAAGGGTTGACGACTCATGCGAGCACTGTAACCCCGGAATACCGTGCGGGACCATGCCCCCCGGTCAGTCCGCCTCTCCCGTGACGAAGGAGGCGCCCACGAGAAACCGGAGGACGGGGATGTCCACGGCGGTGCCCATGCCGGGCCCTCCGAGGAAGTAGAGATCCAACCCCTTCAGGGCGTGCTTGCGGACGCCCAGCAGCACCTCGCCGCTGGGCCGGCCTCCCTGGAGCGGAAGGTTCAGCAGTACGCTGAGCTCGGGCCGGGTGGAGGTGCCATTCTCTCCGCGCGAGGTGACGGTGGCGCCCACGCGCAGCTCGCTGCCCACCACGTCCTGCGTGCGTTGGGACAGTGGCGACAGGTCATACCCGGGGCGCAGCAGGGCGCCCACCTCGGCGCCCACCTGGTAGCCCTCGCCCTGGATGCTGGCCTGCACCCGGGGGTTCACCGCGAACGTGTCCCGCGCGAGCAGCTCCGTGCTGCCCACCGGCAGTCCGGCCGAGAGCTCCAGGCCGAGGTTCAACGGCGCGCCGTTCTTCACCTGGAGTGGGGCCGCACGCACCGACAGCCAGGGTGTGCCCATTCCCCGGCCCTCGGGCGGGGTGATGCCCCGGAAGGAGTCTCCCTGTTGGTCCACGATATAGGGCAGCTGCGCGCCGAGCTGGAGCCAGGGCAGCACGCCGACGGCGGCGGTGACGTGCCCGGTGAGCCGGTTCTGCACCAGGGCCATGGAGTGGACCACCGGATCCCACGTCCTGGCGAAGTTGAGGGGCAGGTGCTCGAAGTGCGCCTGGAGCGACACGCGGACGACGCCCGGGTCCAACGTGCGGCCGGTGCCCACCACCAGCGAGCCCAATCCGGACGGCTCGAGTTGCAGCCGTTCCAGCTCGAAGGCGGGCAGGGGCTGGGGCGTCTGGGCCATGGCCAGGCCGGGCAAGAGCAGGAGGCAGAGCAGGAGTCTTGGGACCAAGGGAGACCCGGTGGGTGAGGAGCTCGGACGCCGCCCGGCCGCGGGAACGTCCGTCATGCGCGCGACATTCTGGGGCAGTCCTTCCCGCTCGCAAGGGGCATTCCCGTCATGGCCGGTGGAGCCCCGGGTCCTTCTCACTCCGTGCGAGGAGAGGCGGGCGTGGACGCGTACGTGATAAGAGGTGGGTTCGAACAGGCCTTCTTCCTGGGTCTGATGCGAGAGCTGACAGGCCGGGGAGGCCGCTCAGGTGAAGCTGCTGCTGGTTGAGGACTCGCGCTCCGTCGCCGCCTTTCTCGAGCAGATCCTCCGGCGCGAGCCGGACATCGAGCTGTTGCCACAGGTGACGGACGGCCGTGACGCCGTGGCCGCGGTGCGTCGTTGGAATCCCCAGCTGGTGCTGATGGACCTGGTGTTGCCGGGGATGGATGGGGTGGATGCCATCGCGGAGATCATGGCCACGGCGCCCTGTCCCATCGTGGTGCTCAGCGGGCAGTTGGACACGCCCGGGAGGGACCGGACGTTCGAGTCGCTGAGGGCGGGAGCGGTGGACGTGTTGGCCAAGCCCACGGCGGGGGGGCTGGACGCGGTGAAGGAGTTCCGGGAGCGGCTGCTGCGCACGGTGCGGGTGATGGCGCACGCGCGGGTGGTGGGACGGAGGCGGACGCCCCCGAACATGCCGGTGGTGCAGGTGGCGCGGCCCGTGACGACCCTCTCCGAGGGGAAGTCATGCGCGCTGCTGGCGATTGGAGGCTCCACGGGGGCGCCGCCGCTCGTGTACGAGCTGCTGCGGGCGCTGCCCTCGCCGGCACCCTTTCCGGTGCTGGTGGCGCAGCACATCATCCGGGGATTCGAGCCGAGCTTCGCGCGCTGGCTGGGGGGGACGGGGCACCGGACGGTGGTGGCGATGGGGGGGGAGTGGCTGGAGCCGGGGGCGGTGTTCGTGTCACCGGCGGACCGGGACCTGGTGGTGCGGGGAGGGCGGTTGCAGACGCAGCCGGCGAGGGGGGTGTCGGTGCCCTCGGTGGACGTGCTCTTCGAGAGCGTGGCGGGGTTCCACGGCGCGAGGGCGGTGGGGCTGTTGCTGACGGGGATGGGAGAGGACGGGGCGAGGGGGTTGCTGGCGATGCGCCGGGCGGGAGCGCTCACGGTGGTGCAGGACGGCGCGAGCTGCGTGGTGGATGGGATGCCGGGAGCGGCGAGGGCGATGGGGGCGGCGAGTCAGATCCTCACGCCCTCGGAGATGTCGGCGCTGCTGATCTCCCTGGCCCGGAGCTCCGCGCCCTTCCCTCCCTCTCCCTCTGGGAGAGGGTCGGGGTGAGGGTCTGGCGGAGGTCTCCTACGCCTGGACGGGGCCACCGTCGCCTGTTTCCTTCAACAAGCCGGCCCGGTCGAGCAACGTGCGCACCTCATCGGCGAGTGAGACGTGGGCCGGGTTGTCCACGGTGAAGCGCTCGGGGGTGAGGATGACGAGCGAGCCCTTGTCCTCCACGGGCTCGACGCGCACGGGCGCGGGCAGGGGGGGCACCTCTCCCCGGCGGCGTGAGAAGTACATCAGCCAGCCCGTGTGAGGAGGGCCCACGGGTTCGTCCCTGAGATGTTGGTAGCCGTATGAAATCACTCCGCCCCAGTCTGGTTCCCAGGACAACACGAGGGCACGCATCACCTTTGTCAAAACCGGCACGGTGAGCACACGACTCATGTTTGACCGGCGTCCCCAGCCGTCACGACTCCGGGGGCGAACTGTCGAGGCCCCTTAGTTGTTCCTCGGCCATCCGGCGGTATTGCGGCACGATCTCCACGGCGAGCACGTCACGCATCTGTTGGCGCGCACCTTCGGTGTCACCCGAGTCCCGGAGGCTCGTCATCCGGTACATCGAATTCAAGAATCGGCGCTCGCTCTCCCGGAAACGAGAGAGGACCATCCCCATCAGGGCCTCGGCGCCTTCCGGGCTCTTCAGGGCCTCTTCCGTCTCGGTCTCGCTGATGGCTGCCGTGGGGGCGGTCCGGCGAAGAAGGGCGCACAAGTCGTCGGTGAGTGCCAGGGCGTGACCCTGCTGGACTCGGAGGGAAAGCGCCGCGAGTTGCTGCCGGTCGTGTAGGTTCGGATTGAGCCGCCCGGTTGCGTGCACCTCCGCCAGCCCAGCCAAGCTCTCCAGCGTGATTTCGGCTTGCTCCCGGTAGAAGGGGACAACCTCCACGGCGAGCACGTCATGCATGACTTGCTGTGCCCCGTCGAAGTCCCCCTCGTCTCGCAGCTTCTTCGCCCGGTTTCGAGCGTCGGTCAGGCGCCAAGATCCATCATGGATGCGCCGGTCAATTTCCCGTAGCATCGTCGTGGCGGCGGGCAAGCTGCGCAAAGCATCTTCCGCATCCTGCTTGCTGATGGCCACCTCCTGAGCGACCCGCAGAAGGAGGGCGCGCGTCTCGTCGGTGAGGTTCAACGGGGCGCCGTTTTCGAGCACGGCACGAGCCAATTCCCACACATCGTCCCAATCGGTCTCACCGTTCATGTGCGCACTTGCATTTGAGGGTCAGTGGCATTTCTTGGTAGGCCATTTGTGCTGCCCTTCACACAACCGCAGGCAATCGTGGCAATCACCCGTCCACCCGTCGTATTGGTTTGATTCTTACGTCTCTTGGCTGCCCATCGGCGGGAGTGTCCCTGAGAGCGGATGGCACCCCTGGACCGGAGAAGTGCCCGGAAGAAGCCCTGAAAACGATGCGGATTCTTCGGATGCACGTCAGTGACGCTACGGACGTTGAGCTCGACGCCAACCAGATTGGCGCAAGGCCCATCACGCTCCAGGAGGGGCCGGTCGAGAGCGTGCTTGATGGCTCGCTTGGCACGCTTGAGCCCGCCACACGGCTTTACGGACGGGTGTGGACGAGTGGGCCACAGGTTGTCGTCCGGTACTACGAGGCGAAACCACCGGACGGAGATACCGTGCCCATTTGCGCGGTTGCTCGACTTGGAGACGGTCAACTCAGGAAGCGCCCCGAGTCGAAGCCCGGGACACCCTGCCCGAACGCCCCCGCCGGTCGGTGCACTTCTGGTGCAGGTCCCGCGTAGTGGAGAATGTAGCTGCGAGCGCCAGGGGAGACCTGAATTGATGGTTTTTGACCCCCCATCAATTCAAGCCAGGTGCCCGAAACTCTTGGAGAACCGTTTTTTCTCCCACCAAGAGAGGGTCGGGGTGAGGGTCTGCGTCACCCGGCTCTCACCGGAACGAGTCTACGATGTAGACCCCAGCCCCCGAAAACTCGAGTACGGCCATCCCTGGCTTCGAGCCGGGCAATTTCTTGAGCTGGCCATGTGCGAGCCTCGCCACCGCACAGATCGGAATGGTGTCCCCGTCCGGTGGCTTCGCTTCGTAATACCGGACGACGACCTGCGGGCCACCCGTCCAGACGCGTCCGTAGAGGCGAGTGGGCGATTCGAGGGGACCGAGGTCTCCGTTCAGCATGCTCTCGACAGGTCCCTCGTACAGAGTGATGGGACTGGTGTCTGTCTGGTTCACGTCGAGCTCGACAAAGGCGGAGTCCCCCACTCGCAGACGCAGAATCCGCATGGCCTTGAGGGCTTCTTCCGGGCATTTCTCCGGTCCGGGGCTGCCGTCTGGCCTCAGGAGCACGCCGCCCGAAGGGCAGCCCGAGGTCGCGATGAGCAGGACTACAACCACGAGTGGGCGCAGTGCTCTGGTCGAAGGCATGGCTGGCGCTCTTACTCACGGACAAGACGACGATCTAGAAGAATATGGGTCTCCAGCAGACCATCCTGGCGGTACAACTCCACGGTCAGGTCGCAAGGACCCTCTCGTGAAGTGAACGCGCTCTTGTCCACGACGACAGCGAGGGAACCGGATGCGCCCGGGCCAAGCTCGTCCCAGTCTTTCTGTAGCGCGAACGGTTTCGCCTCTCCGAACAACACGGGAGCCTTCTCTCCTGGTCGTGTGGTCAGGAGACGCGCCCCGGACAAGCTCCAAGGCCTGGTCGGATCGCTGTTGGTCACATGGAACAAGACCGCTGCCTTGGCCTTGCCGGTGAGTACGGTGGCCTCGATGGTCGCCCCCTTGTTCTTGAAGTACCAGCGCTTCCGGGCACGAAGCGGCGTGAGCCTCAAAGAGTCTTTCGCCAGGAATCTGGCGAGCGCGTGGTCCTCGGTATCTTCCTTCCAATGACGTCTGCTTGCTTCCTCGAGAAGCTGCGCCCGGGTGCGTGCGTCCTTCAGCTGCGCCTGGAGGGCCTCCCGGGTCTCCGGATCGAGGAACACATTCACTTGTTGGTCGGGCCGCTCCCGCTCCTTCTTCCCGGTGGCCGTTACGGTGAACGGTAGTTCCTTCCCGTCCGTGAGCGTCACCAGTAGGAGGAAGCGATCCTCGGGTTCGAGGTCCTGGAGCGGTACGATGAGCACCGACTTTCCGGCGCACTGCACGGGCTCGAAGCGGCCTTCCCAGCCCAGCATCTTCGTTCGCTCCGGGTCACAGGGCTGCTGGAACCGGAGAACGGTGACCACCTCGCCGGTGACGTACACGCGTTTCGCTTCGTCCTTTGGATCGTCCCGGACATAGACGTTGCGCACGTTGGGTTCACGCTCCCTGGCAACGGCCGCGAACGCCATGAGGAGAAGCAGCAGGGGCGGCTGACGCAGTAGGAACTTCCGCATGGCACGGCACAACCTCTCACAATGGGTTGCATGCACCCGGCCGAGCACGTCTGGGCCGACGAGCAGGCTTCGCACATTATGACATTTAAGGTCGTATTTCCATGCCAACTTTTGCGGTCGTGTCTACAGTGCTCCGCGCATGGGAAACGATCCACGGCAGGGGACGGAGCGCGAGGAGCTGCCCCTCTCCTTCTATGAGCGGCTGGCGGAGGCCTCCGTCGACGAGAAGCTGGTGCTGGCGCGCGAGGCCGCGATGCATCCGGGATTCGACGAGGAGGATGCCTTCGAGGTGGGCAGCCGCGTCGAGGAGGCGCTCGAAGCGGCGGGCCGGTACGAGGAGCTCGAGGGGCTGCTCGATGACTGGCGGGAGCGGGTCCCTCGCGTGCACGACGCGGAGCCGGCGGTGCGCACCTGGCGCGCGGAGCTGTCCCTGCGCCTGCCCGGCCGGGACGTGAAGGGCGCGCTCACCGCGCTGGCTCGCGAGACGGGGGATGCGACCCTGGTGATGCGACTCGCCGAGTGGTGTCTCTACCGGGGCCGCATCGAGGAGGCGCTCGCGGGCCTGTTGGAGGCGTGGCCCCAGGTGCGCGAGGACGAGACGCTCGCCGAGTGGACGCGCGTCGACTATGTGTCGCGCTCGGTGCTCACGTGCATGGACGTGGCGCTGCGCGAGGCGCCGGACCTGGGGCTGGAGGCGTTGAACGCGCGCCTGTCCACCTTCGCCAGGGCGGTGCCGCACTGGGTGGAGCGGGCGCTGGCGCTGCGCACCGGCCGGGAGCCCTGGAAGCGCCGCACCCAGCAGTTCCTGCTCAGCATGTCTCCAGAGGCGTTCTTCGACGAGCAGCGGACGCTGCTGCTGTCCTTCGAGCCGGAGCTGCGTGCGCGGTGGGGCTGGCCGTGGGGGCGCACGCAGCTCGTCTTCCCGGAGCTCTTCCACCTGCTGCCCGGTCCCTTCGGCTACCAGGGGGTGATGACTCGCGCCATGCACGTGCTGCTGCCCGTGCCGGAGGACCTGGAGCACTGGGTGCGCTCCATCCCAGATGAGCGCAGCCTGCACCCGCACGTGCACGCGGCCACGGCCATGGCGCTGCGCCCGTGGAGCGAGTACCTGCACCGGCTCGGGCTGGTGAGCGAGCCGGAGCTGGCGGAGTGGTGGGAGCGCGTCTGGGAGGTGCTCGCGTCCCTGCCCGAGCAGCTCACGGTGTCGAACGACCCCCAACTCGTGGACGAGGCCCACCAGTCCCTGCGCGGAGGGTGGCCCCATGGCTGAGCGGGACACGCGGGAGCTGGTGCGCCAGCTCCTGGAGCACACCCGCCTCGTCCCCTCCCGGCTGCGCGCGGACATCCTCGCGCGTGGCTCCGAGGCGGTGGAGCCGTTGCTGGCGCTCCTCCGGGACGAGTCGTTGACCCGGGAGGAGGCGCCGGGGGGCGGGTACGCGCCCGTGCACGCGGCGGAGCTGCTGTCGGAGCTCCGGGCTCCCGAGGCCCTCGAACCCCTGGTGCGGCGGCTCCTGCTCACCCGGCCCGGGGAGGTGCTCCATGACGCGCTGCTCTACGCGCTGGAGGACCTGGGGCCCGCGGTGGCCCCCGTCGCGCTGGAGGTGCTCGCCGAGGCCCGGACCCTGGATGCGCGCCTCGGCCAGCTCTCCGTGCTGGCTCACAGCGGTGCGCGGGACGAGCGCATCTTCGAGGCGCTCCTCGAGCTGCTCCAGGAGGACCCCGGTCAGGGCGCGTTGGCCCTGGCGCGCTACGGAGACCCTCGGGCCATCGAGCCCCTGAAGCGGGCCTTCGATGCGTGTCCGGTGGACGAGGACGTGGAGGATCTCTTCGCCAACCAGGCCCTCATCGAGCTGGAGAGTGCCCTCGTGAAGCTCGGCGGGACGCTCGACGCGGCCCAGCGCGAGAAGCTCGAGCGGGCCCGGCGCTCGCGGCGGTGGCTCGGCGGGATGCTGTGGCGGATGCTCGACTCGATGTCCCCACTCCCGACGCCTCCCGGGGGGGACGATCCCTGCTGGTGTGGCAGCGGTTTGAGGTACGAGGAGTGCCACCTGGGCCGCGACTCCCGTTAAGGTCCGCTCCACTCGAGGACGCTCGTGGGGCGCCCTGGAGGAGGAGCGCTCCGTTGCCCGGTACCGTACGGGCGGGCACGCGGGCGGTTGCGGGTCGCTCGCCAGGCGGGTGGACTCCACGCGGGAGGCACGTGAGGCGATGAGCGACGAGCAGAGTTGGAGGCCGGCGGAGGGCGGGAGCACGTTGGGGCTGGGTGGCGCGGAGGGCGGCACCATCGTCCGGGACGAGGAGCACCCGGCGGGGTTGCGGCTCACCCTGGAAGAGGACCCCTCGCGCTCGTTCCATGCGCTGACGTGCGGGATTTCGGGGTGGTTGGTGCACCGCCGCTACTTCGACAGCGAGCCGGAAGCCACGGCGGCCTGGGACGAGATGAAGCCAGCCCTGGTGGAACTGGCGATGCAACTCCCAGCGGCCGGGCCCAAGAGCCTGGACCCGGCCACGCGCGAGGCGGGCGTGAAGCTGGGTGCCTTCCTCGCGCGCTTCCCCTGAGGTCCGGACGGCTAGTACGTACCGCCGAACTGGAGCAGTGCCTGGTAGCGCCCGTTGCCGATGTTGTTGTCGACGGGGGCGAAGTCCTGCTCGAACGGGATGTTGTAGTTCACCCGGGCATCCGCGGTGAGCAGCCTGCCGATGTTGTAGCGCAGGCCCACGCCGGCGGGCACGTACCCGCTGGTGTCATCCTGGAAGCCGAACACCGGGCCGGCGCCGCGCACGTTGAAGTTCTCGATGCCGATGCCGCCCATGACGTAGGGCTGCAGCCGCGTGGGGGTGAGTCCCACGGTGACGGCCGCCTGGGCGCCGTTGCGCACGATGTCCGCGCCATCGGCCACGCCGCCCGGTCCCGCCAGGTCGATGTCGTTCATGCCGCCGCTGTAGCCCACTTCCAGGCCGAGGATCTTCGAGGGCTTCACACCGACGGTGGCGCCATAGGCGAAGCCCGGGTTCAGCTCGGGTGCGAGCTGGCCGGTGTAGCCGTCGGTGCCGCCGCCCAGCAGGATGTAGAGGCCCGTGTCCGCCCCTCTCTCCACGGTCCGGTATACCGGTCGTGGCTCATCCTGCCCGGCCTGTCCGGAGCCGCCGTATGGCTGCTTCCAGCTGTCGTCTCCCGCGAGTGCCGCGCCGCCCCACAGCGCCGCGACACACAAACCCATCCGGATGACGGACTTCATGGTGATGGACTCCTTTCGAGTGTCCGCTGGCAAGCTGGGGTTGAGGCGGAGAGGGTGGCAATGGCTCGAAGCGAGGGGTCCGGCTCCTCGCCTGGAGTCCAACGGACGGTAGGGGAGGGGCAGGCAGGAGGGAATACGGGCCGGGACGACCTGACATGTCAGGCCCGGAGGGCACACTGCGTCTGGTGCGCCGTTCCTTTCCAAGGAGTCCCCATGTTCCGCCAGACCGGACAGCTTCCGTTCACCAGGCCGGACACGGCCTGTCTCCGCTCCCCCCTCCCGTGCTGGGCGAAGGGCCAGCGACGGGACTCCCCTCGCGTCGTGACGCGGGAGGTGCCGTCGTTCCTGTCTCCGGCGCCTCCCCGCTCCGAGGGAGAGGCCCTGCTGCGGCGCATCTTCTCACGGGGTGAGGTGGTGTAGGTCACAGGGCCACACCCGGCTCCGGCATCCGGGTGTGGCGAGCGCCCGCCTGTCAGACCGCGGTGCGTTGAGATCCGGGTTTGCTCCCGGAGTGTCGGACATGGCACATGTTGGCTGGAATGCGGCGAGACAGGGTGCACGGCCTGCTGGGGCTGGCGATCGCGTTGATGCTGGGCCTGGGCGGGCCCGCGCTCGCGTTGGATCCCACCCGTCGCGTCACCCAGTACAGCCACGACTTCTGGAAGGACGAGGACGGGCTGCCGCAGAACACCGTCTTCACGCTCGCGCAGACGCGGGACGGCTACCTGTGGGGCGGCACGTGGGAGGGCCTGGTCCGCTTCGACGGCGTGCACTTCACCACCTATGACAGGCGCAACACGCCGGAGCTGCGCGACGAGGTCATCCGCGCGCTCGCCGAGGACGCCGCGGGCACGCTGTGGGTGGGCACGGTGCGGGGGCTCGTCTCGTACCGGGAGGGCCGTTTCCAGCGCGTGGACGTGGAGTCGGGGCCGGGAGAAGTGGAGGTGCGCGCGCTCGCGCCCGGTGCGGACGGCCGTCTGTGGGTGGGCGTGGACGAGGGACTCTTCTCCCTCGAGGACGGGCGGGCGAGGCGTTACGGCGCCGCGCAGGGACTGCCCGACGAGCGGGTGCGCGCGGTGCTGGTGGACCATGGAGGCACCGTCTGGGCGGGGACGGCCCGGGGACTGGTGCGCCTGAACGGGGAGCACCTGGAGCCGGTGCGTCTGCCGGCCGGGCCCCCGGGCCGCTCGTCGGTGCGCGTGCTGCTCGAGGCCCATGACAAGTCGGTGTGGATCGGCACGGACGAAGGGTTGATCCGCCTGGACGAGGGCCGGACCCGGCTCTTCACCACGCGCGACGGGCTGCCGGCCAACAAGGTGCTCTCGCTGGTGGAGGATCGGCACGGCAACCTGTGGGTGGGGACGGATGGGGGCGGGCTGGCGCGCTGGGCGGGCGAGACCTTCGCGGTGCTCGGCCTGAAGGAGGGCCTGTCCGGCGCGAGCGTGCCCTCGTTGCTGGAGGACCGTGAGGGCACCCTGTGGGTGGGGACGATGACGGGCGGGCTCAACCGGCTGCGCGACGGCACCTTCGTCTCCTTCGGCCAGCCCGAGGGCATTCCGGATGAGCTGACCTCGGTGGTGATGGAGGATCGGCAGGGTGCGCTGTGGGTGGGCACCTTCTCGGGCGGGCTGGCGCGGATGAAGGACGGGGTGACCACCGTCTTCGGCCCGGAGCAGGGGCTGCCGCAGGGCAACGTGCGCGCGCTCGCCGAGGACCGGGAGGGCACGCTGTGGGTGGGCACCACGGGAGGCGCCTTCCGCTACGACGGCCAGCGCTTCACCCGGGTGGGCGAGGAGCAGGGGCTGGTGGGCGAGGTTCTCTTCTCCCTCTTCGTCGACTCGCGCGGGGACGTGTGGTTTGGCACCAGCAAGGGCCTGAGCCGCCTGCGCGCGGGCACCTTCACGTACTTCGGTCCGGAGCGCGGGGGCCCGGATCAGCCCGTCGTCTCCGTCGCGGAGGACTCCGAGGGGGCGCTCTGGTTCGGTTCCTTCTCGGGGCTGTACCGGCTGTCGGGCGACACCTTCGCGCGCTACACCACGGCGGACGGGCTGACGGGCAACCGGGTGCTGGACGTGTACGCGGACCCGCGGGGAGGCCTGTGGGTGGGGACGAGCAAGGGGCTCACCCTGCTGCGGGGCGGGCGCTTCACCCGCTTCACCACCGCGCAGGGGCTCTATGACGACGCCGTCTTCCGCATCCTCGAGGACGCGGAGGGGCACCTGTGGATGAGCTGCAACAAGGGCATCTCCCGGCTGTCGCGGCGCGAGCTGGAGGAGGTGGCCCAGGGCCAGCGCACCACGGTGCAGCCGCTCATCTTCGACCGGCGCGACGGCATGCGCAGCTCCGAGTGCAACGGGGCCATGTTCCCCGCGGGGTGGCGCTCGAGGGACGGGAGGCTGTGGTTCCCCACGCTGCGGGGCGTGGTGGCGGTGGAGCCGGCGGAGGTGGTGGTGCGCTGGCCGCCGGCCGAGCCCCGTCTGGAGGAGGTGCGGGTGCAGGGCAAGCCGGGCCCGGTGCCGGCCACCGGCGGGCTGGTGCTGGAGCCCGGGCAGCGGGACGTGGAGTTCCGCTTCACCGCGCTGTCGCTGGGCGACTCCACGCGGGTGCCCATCCGCTACCAGCTGGAGGGGTACGACAAGGAGTGGGTGGACGCGGAGGACCGGCGCGCCGTCTCGTACACGCACCTGCCGCCGGGGGACTACCGCTTCGTGGTGACGGCGGCCAACCGGGACGGGGTGTGGACGGAGCCCGGCGCGGTGGTGAAGCTGAAGCTCATTCCGCTCTTCTACCAGACGAAGTGGTTCTACGCCCTGTGCGTGCTGGGGGTGGTGGCTCTGGGCGGGTACGCGCTGAAGGCGGTCCGGCTCAAGAGGCGCGAGCGCTGGCTGGAGGCGCGCGTGGAGGAGCGCACGCGCGAGCTGGCGGCCGCCAACCGCGAGCTGGACGAGAACCTGCGCGCGTTGCGCCAGGCCCAGTCCCAGCTGGTGCAGGCGGGGAAGATGGCGGCGGTGGGCACGCTGGCGGCGGGCGTGGGGCACGAAATCAACAACCCGCTGGCCTACATCGTCTCCAACCTGGAGTTCGCGAGCACGGAGGCGGCGGCGCTGGGCAAGGAGCTGCCCGCCCACGCACCGGGCCGCAAGCGGCTGGAGGACATGGATCGGGCGCTGCGCGAGGCCTGGCACGGGGCGGACCGGGTGCGGCGCATCGTGAGGGATTTGAAGACGTTCTCCCGGGGCGACGAGGAGTCACGCGGGCCGGTGGACCTGAACGCGGTGCTGGACTCGGCGGCCAAGCTGGCGGGCAACGAGCTCACCCCGCGGGCGCGGCTGGAGAAGGAGTACGTGGACTCCGCGTGGGTGGACGGCAACGAGTCCCGGCTGGCACAGGTGTTCCTCAACCTCATCATCAACGCGGCGCAGGCGCTGCCCGAGGGGCAGGCGGCGCGCAACGAGGTGAGGCTGGTGACGCGGCGGGACGGGGAGCGGATGGTGGCGGAGGTGCGGGACACGGGGTGTGGGATACCGCCCGAGGTCCTGGGTCGCATCTTCGACCCCTTCTTCACCACCAAGCCGGTGGGTGTGGGTACGGGGTTGGGCCTGGCGCTGTGTCATCGCTACATCACTGCGATGGGGGGAGACATCACCGTGGAGAGTGAGCCGGGCAAGGGCACGGTGGTTCGTGTGACACTGAAGGTGGCGGTGGCGCCCGTGGCCCCCCAGCCCCAGCAGGGAGTACGTCCGGTGCAACAAGAGCAGGAGGGTGTGCGCGTGCGTGGCCGAGTGATGATCGTGGACGACGATGTGATGGTGAGCTCGGCGGTGCGGCGCACGCTGGCGCGCGAGCATGACGTGGAAGTGGTGACGAGCTCGCGTCAGGCGTTGGAGCTGCTCAAGGGTCCGAAGGGGCAGCAGCTGGACGTGATTCTGTGCGACCTGATGATGCCGGACCTGACGGGGATGGACCTGCACGCGGAGCTGACGGCGGCGGCGCCCGAGGTGGCACGGCGGATGGTGTTCCTCACCGGAGGTGCCTTCACGCCGGCGGCGCGGGCGTTCATGGATCAGGTGCAGAACGCGCGGGTGGACAAGCCATTCGATCCGCAGAAGCTGCGCGAGCAGGTGCGCGACTGGGTGGTCAAGGCGCGCAACGCGGAGCCGGGCCAGGCGGCGTGAGGGCCCGGGTGTGAGGCCGTGAGGAGCGCCATCCCTGGCAGCGGGGACGGCGCTCCCGGTTCAGGCGGGGCTCAGGCCGCCGCGCTCCGAGCGGTCCAGGTGCCTCGGGACGCGCGCAGGCAGTCGTCGAGGAAGCGCAGGTAGCAGTCCAGCCCCCGCGCGCCGAACCCGGCCAGCCGGCGGGCCTCCTCCGGCTTCTGGGAGAGGACTTCCTCCATCATCCGCTCGTTGAGCGCCGTGTGACCCACGTCCACCGCGGCGTGCTCGTTGAGGAAGGTGAGCAGGTCCGTCGTCTCCTTGCCCAGCACCTTCGTCACCTGCTCCAGGATGCGCGGCACCAGCACCACCGCCAGGTAACCCACCTCGTACTCGATGGCCGCCTGGCCGATGGGCTGGTCGCTCGAGAGGGCCTCGTCATGCACCTGGCGGTACTGGCGCATGGCCTCCGTGGGCTGCTGGCCGATGAGGGCCTCCACGTCGAGCGGCTGCGTGTAGCGCGTGTTCCAGCGCCGCGCGAGCACCCGGGCGTCCTCGAGGGTCATCAGGTGGTGCCCGGACTCGTGCCGCGCGTGGGTGACGAGCTGCTGGCCGAGCTTCTCCTGTCCGAGCGCGATGCAGCGCTCGCCCGCGCCGCGGATCCACCCCTCCACCGGCTCGGTCATGTACGCACCGCGCGCCGACCACTCGATGAGGAAGCGCTCCAGCAGCGCCGGGGAGATGTCCGGCGACAGGAGCTGGCGCACCACGGGGTCCGTTTCCAGCCGCGCGCGGGTCTCGAGCACGTGCGGCAGGTACTGCGTCTTCACCAGGTTCATGACGACTCCTTCTCGTGGGTATGGGGCAGACGGCCTACCGTCTGCTCGTGAACGTGCTCCAGGAACTCGGGCACGAGGTCTGCGGGGATGATCCAGAGGCACGGCTCCGCGCCGGCGGAGTCCTCGTGCAGGCGGGCGGCCGCGGCGTAGCTGCCGTCGCCGTCCTCGCGCATGAAGACGAAGCTCTCGCGCCCCCGGCGGGCGTACCAGCGGCGTGCCTCGTCCAGCAGCGCCACGCAGGCGGCTCCTCCCTCCTGGTCGAGCCGGAACAGGCGCGTGGCATCCAGCAGGAGGAAGGGGTTCGTCCCGCGCTGCCCCAGCTCCAGCACCGCCGCCGCGAGCGGCTTTCCCTCGCGGCGTGCCACCAGGATGTGCCGCTCGCGCTCCAGCCCGGCGTCACGCCACGGCCGGGCGCCCTCCTCCAGGTCCAGGGCCTCGGGGCCCAGGTCCAGGGCCTCGACGTAGCTGGCGGGCCGCGTCCGGGCGATCTCCTCCGCGAGGAGCACCCGCTCGCTGGCTGTCGCGGGACCGATGTCCAGGCCCTCCGCGCCCTGCCCGCTGAGCTCGGCGCAGTGGACGTCGATCATCCGCAGGGGGAGGAGGAGCACCCCGGCCCTGCCCGCCATCCGCTGCGCGAAGCCGACGTGCGTGCGGTGGATGAAGGGCACCGTCGTCTCGATGTACGCCGCCAGCCAGCGGAGACCGGGGTCGCCTCGCGCGTGCTCCAACATGCGCACGTAGAGGTCGCGGAGCAGCTGCCCCGGGATGCGCTCGGCCCGCGAGCCCCCCTGCCGCTTCGCGAGCTGGTGGAGGAGCCACAGGGAGCGGTAGGGCTTCATGACGGAGATGGTGGCCTCCACGCCCCGCTCCGAGCACCACACCGCCTCGCTCAGGATGTGCGGCAGGTGCGCGGCACGCCGCCCCAGGCCGACGAAGTGCGTGCGCTGCTCCTCGAACCACTCCGCCGAACGGCCCGCCAGGTTGAAGTAGCCCGAGTCGATGAAGAGCCGCCACATCTCCTCCACCAGGGCTCCGTCGGTGCGCACCATGGGACAGGCTGCCCGCGCCACGAGGCTCCACCAGCGCTCCGCGTCACGCCCGGAGAGGGGCTCCACCCGGAAGCCACAGACGGTGTCCCCCTCGAGGCCCGTGGACACGTGGCGGACCTCCGCGCGCAGGAAGAGCCGCTCACCGCCTTCCGCCACCAGCATGACGGGCTGGAACACCCGGCCCGGCGCGAGCTGCTCTCCGGGCCGGAGCCTCAGCGCCAACCCGCCAAAGGACACATCGACGACCTCGCGCTCCCGGCCGAGCCATCCGGGCAGGGGGAGCTGGAGGCACGTGCCCGGCTGCGCCGGGAAGCGCTGGTGGTGGCGATGGCGCACCCGCTCGAGGCGCGTCGGCAGCGGCGTCACGTACCGCTCCGCCTCCCGCGTGCCCCCGTCCAGGCGCAGGTGGAGGACCGAGCTGTAGCCCACCACCTCCACCTCGTGGGGCGGTGGGCCCCAGCCCTCGCCCGGCACGGTGCGCCAGTGGAGCGCTCCGGCGCCGGTGTCCACGCGCTCCAGCGTCACGCGCACCGCCCGGCCGTCGCGGCGCAGCAGCCCCTTGCCTCCCAGGGCGGCCACGGCCGCCAGCAGGGACCGGATGCGCTCCGGGGCGGTGATGTCCTCCCGGAGGGTGCGCTCTCCTGGAACTGCGGGTGTGGACTCCACCTGGAGCCGTGCTTCCGCGAGCTGTTGCCTCATGACCCTTCTCCGCGTTGCGTGCGGGCGGCTCTGTCGCAGGCGGGGCGTCACGGCGGCGTGACCGCCCCGAGGGGTCTCGCGTCACGCTCCCCCTCCCCAGGGCATGACAGGAGTGCGTACTAGCGGATTCACATGGAGGGGACCTCTCGAAGAGTCGCTCGCCGGAAGACCCCACCCCCGCACCCCGAGGCTGGAGCGTGGATGTTGCGGCTGCTCGGGGGCGCCACCCTGCACGGTCCCGAGGGGCGGTCCGAAAGGTTGGGACGCCAGGCAGCCGCGCTCCTGGCGCGGCTGGCCTTGAAGGGTGCCCAGCACCGCGCGCACGTGGCCGCGCTCCTGTGGCCGGAGGCGCCCGTGACGACGGCCCGTGCCGCCCTGCGCCAGTTGCTGCTGCGTCTGCGCGAGACGCATGCGGTGGCGCTCGTGGAGGGCGAGGAGGACGTGTTGCGGTTGGTGCCCCAACTAGGGGTGGACGTGGTGCTGCTGGAGCAGTGGGCCTCGGCCGGACGTGCCTCGGAGGTGGCGCGGATGGAGGGAGAGCTGCTCTCCGGCCTGGACTACGACGACAGCCCGGAGCTGGATGACTGGGTGCACGGCGAGCGCCGCCGCGTGAACGAGCTGCGCCAGCGCGCCCGCGAGGAGGAGTCGGCCCGGCTGGAGCGGGCGGGCGCGGTGTATGCCGCGCTGGAGTGGAACCGGCGCGTGCTCGACGAGGACCCCACCCAGGAGGAAGCCTGGCGCCGGGCGATGCGGTTGCACCTGCTCCTGGGGGAGCGCGGTGCGGCGCTGCGTGCCTATGACCGCTGCCGCCTGGTGCTCGAGCGCGAGCTGGGCGTGGCTCCCGCGGAGGAGACGCACGCGCTGGCGCGGCTCATCGAGACGGGCGCCGCGCCCTGGGTGGGGACGGCGCGGACGCGGCGGGAGGTGCCTCCGTCCGTGCTGCGTCCGCGTGTGCTGGCCGGGCGGGAGCGGGTGTGGGCCCGCCTGGAGGAGGCCTGGAACGCGCGGCAGGCGGTGTTCATCTCCGGCGCTCCGGGCCTGGGCAAGTCCCGCCTCCTCACCGAGCTCGCCGCGTCCCGGCGCGAGCGCACGCTGCTGTTGGAAGCCCGGCCGGGGGACAGCGCGGTGCCCTACTCGCTGTGCGTGCGATGGTGGCGCACGCTGCTGGCCGGACAGCCCGGGCTCACGCTTCCCGCCTGGGTGAAGCGGGAGCTGGCGCGCGTGATGCCGGAGATGGGGGAGGCGCCCGTCCCGAGCGGCCCCGAGCTGGACCGGCCGCGTTTCTTCGAGGCCCAGTTGGAGCTGATGCGGCTGGCGGGCCGGGGCCTCGCCGCCCTCGTCGTCGACGAGCTGCACTCCAGCGACCTGGCCAGCCTGGAGGTCACCGCGTACCTCCTGGGCCGGCTGCCGGAGGCCCTGGAGCTGCCCCGCCTCATCACCGCGCTGCGCTCGTGGGATGTCTCACCCGACGTGGAGCGGCTCATCACCCGGTTGGTGGACGCGGGCCTCGCCATCCGTGTGGAACTGGAGCCACTCACCTCCAGGGAGGTGGGCCAGCTCCTGTGGGGAACGGAGGTGGAGGGAGCGAAGGCCCTGGCGGATCCTCTCGCCCACCATACCGGGGGCAACCCGCTGTTCGTGGTGGAGACGCTCAAGCACCTCATCGAGTCCGGGGAGCTGGCCCCCACCCCACCGGAGCGGCTGCCCGTGCCGGACACGGTGGGAGCACTGCTCTCGCGGCGGCTGGCGCGGCTGTCCCCCACGGCGCTGCAACTGGCGCGCACCCTGGCGGTGGCCCGGGAGCGGTTCTCCCTGGAGCTGGCCGCCGAGGTGCTCGGCCTCCAACCGGTGGAACTGGCCGGGCGGTGGGACGAACTGCTCGCGGCGGGGGTGGTGCACGAGGGAGGCTTCTCCCACGCGCTCTATCGCGAGGTGGTGCTCCAGGGCCTGCCAGCGCCGGTCTCCGCGTGGCTGGGCCGCCGGATACGCGGAGAATGAGGGGGGGCCTACAGGTCCAGCACCAGCTTGCGCGAGCGGGCGCGGGAGACGCACACGAGCATGTTGCGGCAGGTGGTGCGTTGGGGCTCGGGCAGGAAGGAGTCGCGGTGGTCGGGCTCGCCCTCGAGGACGCGGGTGAGACAGGTGCCGCAGGAGCCGGCCTCGCAGTCACTGGGGACGCGCATTCCGTTGGCGCGGAGCACATTGAGGACGGTGCGCCCTGGGGGAACGGGGAAGGTGGCGCCGGTGCTGCGCACGACGACCTGGAACTCGGTGTCGGCCCGGTCGGTGATGGCGCCGGTGGCTTCGGCGGAGAAGGCCTCGAAGTGGACCTTCTCGCGGGGCCACTGGTGGAGGATGGCGGCTTCGCGCACGGAGCGCATGAGGCCGGCGGGGCCGCAACAATAGAGGCGGGTGCCGCCGGTGCGGGTGGCGAGCAGGGCCTTCACGTCGAGACCCTGGGAGGGGTCTCCCTGGTCATGGTGGAAGGTGACGCGTCCGGCGAAGGAGGAGACGAGCCGCGAGCGGAAGGCGGTGCGCTCGGGCGAGCGGGTGCAGTAGTGCAGGTGCCAGGGGACGCGCTGGCGCCGGAGGACATAGGCCATGGACAGCAGCGGGGTGATGCCGATGCCGCCCGCGACCAGCACATAGCTGCGAGCGTACAGGAGAGGGAAGTCGCAGCGAGGGTAGCTGGTGGTGAGCACGTCGCCCTCGCGCACGAGCTCGTGCATGGCGCGGGAGCCGCCGCGGCCGTGATCATCTCGTTGAACGGCGATGACGTAGCGGTGGCGGGTGTCCTCCGGGTCATTGCAGAGGGAGTACTGCCGCAGGAAACCACCGGGGACGTGGACATCCAGGTGGGAGCCGGCCTCGAAGGGCGGCAGGCGGCCGCCGTCGGAGGCAACGAGCTCATAGGAGAGGATGCCCTCGGCTTCGGGCGTGATGCGCCGCACGCGCAGGCGCAGGGTGTGATGGGCCACGGTGTTTTCCCCCCTCGACGACAGGGCCTCGCCGGGTGAATCGAGAACCCCCGGTCTGGCCGTCGTGAGGATGGGCAGTGCTTTTCGGGGTGGCAATGCACCTGAGGGCTCGCCCTTCGCTAGGCGGAGGACACCGTCGGGTTCATCAATTTCATCTGGAGAACCGGGGAACACAGCCCTGGCGCGATACAGAGGAGGAAGGGTTGTAGGGCCAGAGACAAGGGGATGAGGAGCCACCGTGCGACGAACCGCTCCCTCTCCCATCGGGAGAGGGGACGGGGGTGAGGGTATCCGTCCCCCGGGTTGAACCCGTGTCTGCTCCCTCTCCCTCTGGGAGAGGGCTGGGGTGAGGGTCATCCCGAGATCAACCCGAGTCCCTCCCGGCCGAGCGACCGGAGCATACTGGCCCAGGGCGGAACACTCTCACGCCCCGCGGACGTCCCACCTTGAGAGTGAGCCCACCTGTGAGGAGGCACGTCGATGCCCGGAGTGCTGCGCACAACCCTGCTGCCCGTCCTACTGATGAGCACGCTGTCCACGGTCGCCGTGGCACAGCCGAAGGTCCCCCCTCCGCCGGCGCCGGGTTCCACGGTCCCGCTGGTGGCGAGGAGCGAAAGAACGATCCGGGTGGAGGGGCTGGGGGAGGTGAAGGTGGGGCCGGACGAAGCCTTCATCGATCTGGGGATGGAGACGTTGGCGCCGACGGCGAAGGCGGCGGCGGAGGAGAACGCGAGGAAGATGGAGAAGGTGGTGCAGGCGCTGGTGAAGGCGGGGATACCGCGGGGGGAGATCGAGACGCGCAACTACACGGTGTACCCGGAGTTCCACCCGCCGACGAAGCCGGAGGAGGCGCCGAAGCTGAGGGGCTACCGGGTGAGCAACACGGTGGAGGTGCACGTGCGCGAGCTGGCGCGGGTGGGGGTGCTGCTGGACACGGCGCTGGGGGCGGGGGCGAACCGTGTGGAGTCGGTGCGCTTCGGGCTGAGCAAGCCGGAGGTGGCGCAGGGCGAGGCGTTGAGGAACGCGGTGGAGCGTGCGAGACAATCGGCGCAGGTGCTGGCGACGTCGCTGGGGGTGAGACTGGGGCCGGTGCTGGACGCGAGCACGGTGACGGAGCCGGAGCGGCCCATTCCGGTGGTGGCGCGCTTCGCGATGGCCAGTGAGGCGGCGCAGGACGCGACGACGCCGATCCAACCCCAGGAGCAGACGATCCAAGCGCGGGTGACGCTGGTGTTCGCCATCGAGCCGGGGCAGGGGCAGGGACGATAGGGCAGGGGAAGGCCCCGGGGGCGGGAGGGCCCACCGGGGCCTGGTGGAGACTCAGCGAGGCAGGTCGGCGGCGCGGCGCGCGGCGTTCCAGGTGCCGGAGATGTTGGGAGGCAGCTCGCTGTCGATCTTCTCGGCCAGCCGCTCGGTGATCTGCGAGTGGATGGAGGCGAAGACGACGTGGAGGACGAGGCGGACGTTCTCGGCCTCGATCTGCATGCGCTCGGCGATGTCCAGGTAGAAGTCGTCCTTGTCGAACTTCTGAGCGGGAGCAGTGCGGTCCTTCCAACTGCGTTCGAAGAGCCTGCGGAGCCCCTCGGGGAACTGCTCCTTGAGCTCCTGTACGAGCCCACCGGGGAGCCGCTCGCAGAGCGCGCTCATCACGGCGTCGGCCGCCTCGGACGGGGAGTACTCGGGGACCTCGCGGTTGATGCGCGCGAGGAAGGACTCCACGCTCGTTCCTACACCTTCACCAGACCAGGACTCCGTCTCCTGATTGTGCATCATGGCCATGGGTGTGTCCGCCTCCTTTCCCTGTCAGGTTGGTGACGTCCTACCCGGGCGGCAGCGGGGGCGGGACGAAGCGGGTCCCATGGCTGGAGAGCGGGAGGGCAGCCTCAGGGGGAGGGCTTGGAGGCCCTGGAGCCCTTGCCGGAGTACAGGTCGATGACCTCGGAGAGGGAGCGCTGGCAGACGGCGCAGAAGGGGACGCGGTCGCGGGTGAACATGACGCAGTCGAGCTGGGGCCGGTAGTAGCCGCGGGCCTCGTACATGGCGCCCTCGAAGGCACCGACCTTGCCGGAGTACTGCTGTTGGGAGAGGAAGGACTCCTCCCAGTCGCGCTGGGAGGTGAAGAGGGCATCCATCTCGGACTCGGGGCGGCGCTCGGCGCGGATGCGGCGGCGCTGCTCCTGCACCTTGCGCGCGTGCTCCTCGTACTCCTGCTTCTTCCACGGCGTGGGGAGGGGAGTGCTGGCGGCGACCAGGTCCTTCCACTTGAGGCGAGCGGGGTCCTTGAGGGCGGTGACGTTCTTCTCCCAGGGCTCGACGCGATCCTCGGCGGGAGCGTAGGCGGTGTCGGAGGTGTAGTACTCGTCGGCGAGGCCGGCGAAGTGGTGGCCGAACTCGTGGACGAAGACATAGGGGGACCAGAGGTTGTCGGCGGCGACGGTGCTGTAGAGGCCGAAGATGCCGCCGCCGCCGTAGGTGTTGCCGTTGACGAGGATTTCGACGAACTCGTAGGGGGCGAAGGCGGCGATGTCGCGGAAGCGGCGGTTCTCGAAGGTGAGGACGTAGCGCTCGCTGCCGAAGGCGTCATAGGTGGCGCCGACGGGCGAATCGCGGTGGATGCCGGTGGAGGGGCGGGAGATGCCGGACTGACGGGAGGAGGGCATGAGGCCCCAGACGTTGAAGTCCGACTTGCGCTCCTTGAAGGGGGAGAAGGTGAAGAGGATGTCGACGAGCCGCCGGGCGTCCTTCTCGAAGCGGGCGCGCTCCTTCTCGGTATAGCCATCGCCGAGGATGAGCAGGTCCACCTTGTCGGCCGGAGGGCCGCTCTCGAGCAGCTTCACGAGCGGGCCGGGGGAGGCGGGGGCGGAGGGGTCGACGAACATGTCCTTGGGGTCGACGGTGAGGCTCCAGACCTCGCGGAAGGAGTTGTCCTTGGCGCGCTTCTTGAGGATGACCTGGACGGGCTTCTCGGGGGTGGGGAAGCGGAGGGACTCGTGGAAGGTGCGATTCACCTCACGGGCCTCGGGAGTGGTCTCCCACTCGCCGTAGATGGAGGCGAAGCCGCGCGAGTAGAGCATGCGGTTGGTATCGCGGTCGCGCACCTCGAAGAGGTACTTGCCGAGGTTGGTCTCGTCGATGGAGCGGGAGGGATTGCCGGGCCAGGGGAGGGGCTCCACGACGAGGCGGTCGAGGCTGAAGCGCTCCTCGGTGGCGTTGCCGGTGTGGAAGTAGTCGACGCGGAAGGTCGCGGGTGCCGGAGCGGGAGTGCTCGCGGCCAGCAGGAGGGCCAGCAGGACGTTCATGGCCGGGAACGTACCCGAGACGGCGTCAGGACGTCCCGGGAGGTAGGAACCGCCTGATTGCACCGAGCACCTCCTGGAACAACGGCCCGGCTCCATGCGAACAAGAGCCTCGGGCCTCAGCGGACGGGAGGCCAGCGAGGAACTCGCATGGACGAGAAGAAGAAGCCAGAATCGAACTGGGAGGAAGCGGAGCGGTTGGGGCCGTACCAGATTCACGAGCAGGTGCCGCAGTCCGCTCACGAGCAGGGGGAACTCTACCGGGCCACGCACGAGACGAGCGGGGCGACGGCCCTCGTGTTCAAGCCCGCCGACGAGGAGGGGGCGGTACCACTGAAGGACTGGAGGGTGCATTTCATCTCCTCGGCCTCATCCGGCTGCGTTGCCATGGAGGTGGTGCACACCCCCTGGTCCGTGGCCCCCGACAAGCACTCGGTGGAGGCGCTGACGTTCTTGTTCGAGCGTGTGCACGAGGGGGTGCAGCGCATGGCTCGCGCCTTCCCCAACACCCACGAGTCGCGCCTCGGGTGGCGTCTGGGTCTGGGCGTGGCGAGCGCTGCGTCGGTGTGTGCCTTGCTCTTCGTGCTGATGCGTCCGGCGCCCGTGTCCCTGCCGTCGAGCAACCCGGAGCCTATGGAGCGGACTCTACCCGTGCTCACGAGCCACGACGTACAGGGGGACAGCCAGGACTCCGACTTCCGTGCCTGGCTCGCGGACACCACGCCCCAAGGACAATCCGAACTCGCCCGGCCGCTGCCGCGCGAGCCCCTCAAAGGGCAGAAGCGTCCCCCCTGCACTCGCTACACCGAGGTCGAACTGGTGGGCGCCTGCTGGGCGCCTCATGAGCTCAAGGCCCCGTGCCCGGAAGATCTTTTCGAGTACCAGGGCAAATGCTACCTGCCCTCATTCAGCGCCAGGTCGCTGCCGCCCCAGTCGTTCGGTCAGTGAGTGGCACGCGCCCTCTCTCGAACCAGCACAATCAGTGAGTTCAAACCAGACGGGACCGGCCCAACAGAAGCGCACGGTGCGCCTCCATTGGGCCGGTCTGTTACACCGCACGGGGCCCCGGACGTTTTCGCGTGTGAGGCCCCGAGATGCTCAGGGCGACTGAACCAGTCGTGCCATCACACGCTCGCTGTTGGTGCTCGGCGAGGGATTGGAACGGCGATAGACGACGAGGGCGCTTTCCCCTCCCATGGAGGTAACAGTGGGCTCGACTTCATTCTCCGGCTCAGTGGAGATGGGAATGCCACTGGTGTCGAGCACCTTGCCCATTTCATCTACCCGCGCACCGTAGATGTCAGTGAATCCAGTGTTGCTGCGGTAATCCTGCCAAACGACCAGGAAGTTCGCCCCATCGTAGGCCGCTACGGGGTAGTACTGGGTGTTGGTGGCGGCGGAGATTGCAATACCGCTGGTGTCGAGGACCGTACCGGCGCTACTCACCCGCGCACCGTAGATGTCATAGCCCGTGCTGCTGCGGTATTCATGCCACACGACCAGGAAGTACATCCCATTGTGGGCCACCGAAGGACGTTCTTCGTAATTGGCGCTGATGGAAATGAGGATGCCACTGGTATCGAGGACTGTACCGGAGCTGCTCACCCGAGCACCGTAGATGTCAGATGCATAGGTGGTAGATGTATTATTGCGGTAGTCCTGCCAGGCGACCAGGAAGTTCGTTCCGTTGAAGGCCACTACGGGGTAGTACTGGTCATTGGTGGCGGCAGAGATGAGAATGCCGCTGGTGTTGAGCACTGTGCCGGCGCTGCTCACCCGCGCACCGTAGATGTCAGAGGTATAGGTGGTGGATGTAATATTGCGGTAGTCCTGCCACACGACCAGGAAGTTCGTTCCATCGTGGGCCACCACAGGGTTGGACTGTTCGTTGATGGCGGTAGAAATGGGAATGCCGCTGGTGTCGAGGACTGTGCCGGCGCTGCTCACCCGCGCACCGTAGATGTCATAGCCCGTGCTGCTGCGGTATTCATCCCACACGACCAGGAAGTTCGTTCCATCGTGGGCTACTGCGGGGTTGTACTTATAGCCTGTGGAAATAAGGATGCCGCTACTGTCGAGCACCGTACCCGTTTCGCTCACTCGCGCACCGTAGATAGCAGAGTATCCATTGCGGTGGTCCTGCCACACGATCAAGAAGTTCATTCCATCGTGAGCCACGGCGGGGGTGTATTGGCCATTCGCGGATTTGGAAATGGAGATGTCGGCGGTGTCGAGCACTGTACCTGTGCTGCTCACCCGAGCACCGTAGATGTTAGGGCTGTTGGGGGTGCTTTGGTCCTGCCAAACGACCAGGTAGTTCGTCCCATCGTGGGCCACCGCAGGCATTGCTGCAGAGTTGGAGGACGTGGAGATGAGAATGCTACTGGTGTCGAGGAGCGTGCCGGTGCTGTTCACCCGAGCACCGTAGATGTCATAGCTACGGGCGTCCCGCCAAACGACCAGGAAGTTCGTCCCCTCGCGCGCCACTGCAGGGTATTTTTGGTCGCTGGTGGCGGTGGAGATGGGGATACCGCTGGGGTTACGCACCACACCAGTCCCGCTCACCCGAGCACCGTAGATGTCGTAGCCCGCGCCGCTGCGGGAGTCCTGCCACACGACCATGAAGTCCAAGCCGTTGTATGCCACTGCGGGGGATTCCTGGGCATTGACAGCTGTGGAGATAAGAATGCCACTGGTGTTGAGCACTGTACCGGTGTTGCTCATCCGAGCGCCGTAGATGTCAGGACTGCCGCCGCTGCGGGTGTCCTGCCAGACGACCAGGGAGTTCGTCCCATTGCTAGCAACGGCGGGTTTTGTCTGGTTGTTGGCGGCTGTGGAGATGGGGATGCCGCTGATGTCGAGCACGGTGCCGGCATTGCTCACCCGAGCACCATAGATATCAGAGGTACTGCTGCTGCTACTGCTGCGATGGTCTTGCCACACGACCAGGAAGTTCATTCCGTCGTGGACCACGGCGGGATAGGCTTGGTCGTAGGTGGCGGTGGAGATGGGAATACCGTTGATGTCGAGCACGGTGCCGGTATTGCTCACCCGAGCACCGTAAATGTCATAGTAGCCACTGCGGGAGTCATGCCAAACGACCAGGAAGTTAATCCCGTTGCTGACCACAGCGGGTGCGTATTGGCTACTGATGGCGTTGGAGATGCGAATGCCAGTGGCGTCGAGCACGGTGCCGGTATTGCTCACCCGAGCACCGTAGATGTCAGAGCTGTTACTGCGATAGTCCTCCCAGACGACCAGGAAGTTCGTCCCGTTGTGGGCTATCGCGGGTTCGTATTGGCTACTATCCGCAGGACCATACACCGGATCGTCCATGCCAATCTCGGATGAGACGATGGGGTCGAGCACGGCCGGGTAGGTTGACGCCTCCACCACTTGCGCCGGCACGCTCAACAAGATGCTGTCGGCCTCGAAACGGGCGGGCACGGGAGTGCGCTGACCCTCCGCATCCACCCATGTGCCGTGGCCGTAGCGCACGCCCAGGCCGGTGTCCCCGGCGGTGAAGTGCAACCCGTTGGCCGTCTCCCCGATGAAGCGTCCGTTCTTCACCGGCAGCCGTACCTCGAGGTCCCCTGTCCCACCGGGTCTCCGCTCGAAGCTCCAACTCTGTTCCACTCCGTCTTTGGTATTCTGGAAGTGTTCGGCCACCTCGCCGCGGGCGATGGTGAGGCCACCGGAGTCCCGCACCTGGCCCTTCGCTTCGTGGCTCGACAGCATCCTGCCTCCACGGGCCACGTGGGCGGTGCCGAAGCTCACAGGGTCTCCTTCTACATGTTCATGCGTGAGGGATTCCTGCTGTTTCGCCCTCTGCTCCTGAGTGGGCCGTGGTGCCTCGGCTCCCTCGGGCTGGGCTCGCGGGTAGTGATAGGGCGTGACGCTGAAGCCGTCGGTCTCCACCCGCACCGCATAGGTGCTGTGCCCTCCTTCCCATGCCGGGCCTTGGGGCCGGAAGGCGAAGTGCACCTGGTCCATGACCTTCTGCACGTCGAAAGGAGCTTTCACCTGCCCCGAGTCGGCGGGGGCTTCGTTGGTTGGGGAATGCGTGCGTTCTTCTTGGGCGCAGCCAGAGAGCAGCCAGACCGTGAGAAATCCCACAGCCCATCGGCTGTTCGAATGGAGACTCAGCATTGAAACCTCCGTACTTGGGGATCCATTCACCACGAGCAATGTCTTGTCAGTGGAGCGCCGGTGAGCTGCCCGGAGCCGACCACCAGCAAGAATCCGAGCGACCTGTTCATCCACCACGACTCGCTGCTGTGCATTCCGCTGTTCCCGACAGAACCCAGTCACGTGTTGGATTCACGGAAAGCAATATTTCAATAATATAAGACGGGCACGGGAACAACGATAAGGACGGGTTGAGTGTTGGATGCTCGGAACTCAGCGTGTAAGCGTTAAGAAAGAGGCGGAGGTTCGCCCTGGAGTTCAGGTTCGAGGCGGTTCGGTTGGAGGTGAGGGCCGAACAACATCGACCTGACTGGCCGCCCTTCACAGCCGGGTGAATCAGGCGGATGTCGATGAGGGCAATGATTCAGCGGGAACGCTCACCACGGACCGAGCGGGAGGATTCGGTCTGGCCGCGCAAGGAGAACCGTCGGCGCGGATGGAGCGTGACTTCCTGAAAAACAACGGCCTTCTTCGCGAAGGAGGGCTCGACGTGAAGTTCGAGTGCTCCCACGCGAAGAAGGCCTGTTTCACATCGAGTTCATGTGCCCGCGTTGGGCGTGTCGCGCTCGGGTCAGAACGTCCCTGAGATCGAGGCGCCCGCTCCGTTGGGGCTGGCGGTGACGCCCACGGAGACGGGCGGGGGCTCGGGCGAGAGGAGGTACATCACGGCCCCCGTGGCGAGCGCCGCGCCCGAGCCGATGAGCAGGCCATTGAGCACCTGGGCTTTCTTCGAGAGCCTGCCGAGGATCTCCTTGCCGGCCGTGTCGTTGGCGTCGACCTTGTTGTTGTCGTTGATGTGGGGTTGGAGCGCCGTCCAATCCGGCTGCGCGGCGATCCGCATGGCGCCCGCGCCCGCCAGTCCCGCGACTCCCACGCCCAGCACGACATAGGAGGCGACGCGCAGGGGCCGCACCGAGCCGGACTTCGCCTCGGTCGAGGTGGCTGCGCTCGCGTCGGCGGTGGAGACCCAGGGCGGCTGGATGTTGGGGTTGACGACCACGACGCTGGGCTGCGTCTTTCCGGTGGTCACGTAGTCGACCAGCGCGGTGAGGGACTCGGCCGGGGCGTCGAGCCCCTGCGTCTTGAAGCCACCCTCGCGCAGCTTCTGGCCACCCTCCACGTTGAGCACGGTGGCGGCGAGCCACTTGGGGCCGCTGCTCGCCCGCTCCATCCTCACGACGATGACCTCCTCCACGCCCAGGGTGCCGCCCATGCGGACCGCATGCGAGAGCACCTGGTCGTCATCGTCGCTGGAGGCCAGGCAGGGGAAGGGGCTGGCCGAGATGGAGCCCTCGTAGGCCAGGTCCACGAGCACGGGCGTCTCCTCGCCCTGCACCGGAATCTGGCGGGGGAAGCTGACGGCATCGCCATTCTTGAGGGCCAGCTCGTAGGTGCCGGCGAGGACCTCCAGGGTCAGCGGCGTCTGCCCCATGCTCCGGCCCTCGAGGAAGACCTCGGAGGCGGGCAGGGTGGACTTCACCGAGAGCTTCACCTTCTTGGTCTTGGCCAGCTCCTTGCGCAGCTTGTCGAAGGCCTGGCGCGTGGAGGGGGTGTAGTAGTCCGGGTCGAGCGTGTACTGCGCGTCGAGCCGCAACACGTTGCGGAACGCGTCATCGCTCTCCTTCACGCGGTTCATCGCGCGGTAGTTGAGGGCCTGGAGGAGCTGGGCCTCGACGTACAGCTTCCAGCGGGCCTCGCCCACGGGGAGGCGGGCCACCTGCTTGAGAACCTCCTCGAGCGCCTGGGCGGTCCGCGTGTAGCGCGCCTCGTAGAACTGGCCCTGGGCGGCGTCGAGCTGCCGCTTGATGTCCTCGAAGCTGCCGGAGGGCATGGGGAACAGCCGCTCGGTGAAGTCCGCCGCGGAGAGGACGTTCTCCCCCGGACGGGCCATCAGCGCGTTGTAGAAGGCCTTGGTCTGACTGCTGAGCTCCGCGTCCTTGCAGTCTCCGCTGGCCACCACCACGCGGCGCGGAGCCGCACCCGCGGCGCCACTGAGCGCGAGGGCGAGTACCACCATCATCTTCTTCATGTCGTTCCTCGATTCGTTGGAAGTTCGTGTGCCGTGGGCGGGTGCTTCTGGTAGGTCCAGCCCCAGGAGCTCAGGGTTGCCCCGGTCCGATGGGGTTCACTCCGCGTGGAAGGGTCTCCACCTCGGAGCGGGCTGAGGGGTCTGGCGAGATTCATGATGTGGGCTCGATTGCACGGCCCGTTCCGTCGGCCGCCAGACGATCGGCCTCGAAATACCAGCCGCCGCGCCATGCCCACAACCTCCCCGTCCAGACGCGAAAAGCCCCTCATTCCAAGGACTTGGGAGGGTGCCGGGCTTCCTACCCGTCACGGTGGTTCCTCCTCGGGGGTGGCCTCCTCTCCACCGTGGATGCCGCCGCCGTCCCGATCATGGACGGACCATCCCGGGGTGGATACCGCTACCCCGCCCGCCCAGCGGGGGAACGGAGCGTGCTCCCGTGCGTCGCCGTGGGCCATCGCCATCTTGGTCAACTGGAGGTCCTTCGGCCGGGCGGGGACTCCCGGCCATTCCGGGAATGGGTCGAGGGTTGATGCGGCACGCGTGGCGGAACGAGGAAGAGGGGACCCGGCGCCTTCTGCTGGCGGGTGGACGGCTGGCCCTGATGCCGGGCTTGCGCCAGACACGAGCGCGCCACAGCCTGGGTGGGCGCGGGGGAGGGGAAGCACCCCCCATGTGTCCGCCACCGGAACGTGACGCCCGGGCTGGTCCTTCATGACCAAGCCATGACATGGCTCGGGGAGAGTGACAACGCCATGAACATCGCCGTGATGGTCAACCTGCGTGCCCGCCACAGCTCGGAACGAGTGGGTGGGATGGTGCAACGCTTCTTCCCCCGGGCCCGGCTGGCGCTCACCCGTTCGTTGGACGAGGCCCGGACGTGGATCTCCGAGCAGCTCCGGCCCAATCCGCCCACGTTGCTGCTGGCTGGAGGCGGAGACGGCACCATCACCGGGCTGCTCAACGAGCTGCGCGAGCAGGGGCTGTCGCTGCCGGCCATCGGGGTGCTGCCGCTGGGCACGGGCAACGCCTGGGCGCGCGTCACCGGAGCGCCGAAGCCCTCGGTGGCGCTGAGCCACCTGGCCGCCTGTGGCGAGCGCCTGCCGCCCCTGCGCCTCTTCTCGCTCGTGCGGGTGGAGAACAAGGTGGCGCCCTTCGCCGGCACCGGCTGGGACGCGGAGATGCTGCAGGACTTCAAGGACCAGCTGGCGAAGTTCCCGCCCGGCCCCCTGCGCGAGGTCAATGCCGGGCTGCGCGGCTATCTGGGCGCCATGTTCACCCGCACCATTCCGCGGCACACGTTCGGCGCGGGAGACCCGAAGGTGAAGGTGTACAACCTGGGGAGCCCGGCGCTCACCGTGGATGAGCGGGGCTCGGTGATGCCCCTGCCCCGGGGGGAGACCGGAGCGCTGCTCTACGAGGGCCCCGCCGGAGTCGCGGGAGCGGCCACCACGCCCGAGTGGGGCTTCGGCTTCAAGGCCTTCCCCTTCGCGCAGGCGGTGCCGCACCGGCTCTCCGTGCGCGTCTACGGTGCCGGCGTGCTGGAGGCCACGCGCAACATGTTCAAGCTGTGGCGTGGCCAGCACCCGATGCCGAAGATGCACGACTTCTTCGTCGAGCGCCTGCGCATGGACTTCGATCGCGAGGTGCCCTTCCAGATGGGCGGCGACGTGATGGGGATGCGGCGCTCGCTCGAGTTCAGCCTGGCCCAGGAGTCCGTGCAGCTGGTGGACTGGCGGCAGCTGCGGCGGCTGGTCGGGGTGGCGTGAGGCGCGGCGGCGCGTGCCGTCTCAGCCGTTGGCGCGCGCCGTGGGGTGCCCGAGCACGTAGGTGAGGGTGCCCTTGCCGCCCATGGGAACCTGGCCCACCTCCCAGGTGTAGCCCTCGCGGGCGAGCGAGGCCGTCACGGCGCGCAGCTCCTCGGGGCGGTGCGCCCGGAGCACGGACACCAGCCCATCCCAGGTGATGGTGATCGGGGCCACGGGGAGCACGTAGGTGAGCAGCAGGCGCAGCGGCGTCAGCGGCCGGATGAGCGGGGTGAAGAGCAGCACCAGCAACGGAACGAACAGCGCGCCGAGGAGGCCCTTGGGCGTGCGCTCCACCACCTCGAAGGCGGCGATGGGAACGCCGCTGGCCTGGGCATCCGCGAGCATGGCCCGGACCTGCTCGGGGCGGAAGTGGTGGAGGGCATTGAAGAGGGTGCGCGTGCCCCGGAGCTCCTGGGGTACTTTCAGGGCATCCACCGGCCGCTCCAGATAGTCGACGCCCAGGGCCCGGGCCCGCTCGGCCGCCTGGGCGTTGGGATACAGGTCGGTGAGCAGCACGTGGGGCTTCAACCCGTGCTTCGAGGCCAGGTGCTCGCGCAACCCGGGCAGGGCGCCTCCGCCACCCGAGCCCAGGTCGATCAACTCCTGGCGCTCGGAGGCGCGAAGGGCGCGGGCGAGCACGTCCACCGCGCCGTCGAACATGCCCATCCGGCTGCTGATGGTCTCGAGGTAGTCCGTGCCGAGATCTCTCAGGGCGCGCGGGTACCAGTCCTGGTCGATCAGCTCGAAGAGGTGCAGCCGGGGCAGCGGGGTCATCGCGGTCAGGGTCTCGTTCATGGCTGGAAATTGCCAGCGAGGTCTCCGTCCCGCAT
Organism: Archangium lipolyticum; assembly: GCF_024623785.1. Lineage (NCBI taxonomy): Bacteria > Pseudomonadati > Myxococcota > Myxococcia > Myxococcales > Archangiaceae > Archangium > Archangium lipolyticum. Next base: position 463,786 of record NZ_JANKBZ010000004.1, on the reverse strand, counting down.
TGACCGCTGACGCCAGAACGGCTTGCCGGCGGCGCCAGCCGGTCGCTAGCGTCCTGTCGGGCGATGTCATCCCCTCCCGCCGCCCTCTCTTCCCGGCTGGTCCTTCAGGCACTGAACATCGCGGCCGAGCACGGTGTGCCCGTCGAGGCGCTCTGCCGCGAGGTGGGCCTGCGCCCGGCCGAGCTGGACGACCCCGAGCTGCGCATTCCCTACACCGTGCTGGACACGCTCCTGGAGCGGTCGGTGGAGATGACGGGGGACGACAACCTGGGGCTGCACATGGCGCGGATGAGCCATGTGGATCCGGACGATGCCGCCTCACTCGTCATCCTCACGAGCGCGACCCTGAAGGAGGCCATGGTGCGCGGGTGCCGCTACCAGCGCGTCTGGGGTGACGGGGAGCGCTTCAAGGTGGAGGAGACGGAGCGTGGGGTGCGCATGCGCTTCACCCCGGTGGGGGCCTGGCGTCCGGCCCACCGGCACATGGCGGAGATCGCCATGGTCCAGCTCGCCGTGGGGATGCGCTTCTTCACCGGAGCGGACGTGCGCCCGCTCCAGGTGCGCTTCGTCCACCCCGCGCCCGCGGACATCCGGGAGCACGAGACGGTCTTCGCCTGTCCGCTCGTCTTCGGAGCCCCACACAACGACATCGAGTTCTCCCACGAGGACGCCGCGAGGCCCTTCGTGCACGCGGATGCGCTGTTGAGCTCGATGTTCGAGCAGCAGGCGCAACGCGCGTTGGCGAAGCTGCCGGTGAGCGCGAGCCTCACGGAGCGGGTGCGGCAGCACGTGAGGAAGACGCTGGCGGGAGGGGACTTCTCGTTCGAGGCGGTGGCGAGGGCGCTGCACATGCCGCAGCGCACGTTGCAGCGGAAGCTGGCGGAGGAGGGACAGAGCTATGCGGGCATCCTGGAGGGGGTGAGACGCGAGCTGTCGGAGGACTATCTGAGGCGCCGGATGTCCATCGCGGAGGTCTCCTTCCTGCTGGGCTACGGGGAGCCGGCGACGTTCCATCGGGCCTTCAAGCGGTGGTGGGGGATGAGCCCCGAGTCCTTCCGGAGGACCCACACACCCTCTCCCTCCGGGAGAGGGCCGGGGTGAGGGTACCCGTCACCGTCTTGACTTCGTGTCCCACCAACACTACGCGGGGACGAGAACGACACGAAAGGAAGCCCCCGTGAGCTACACCTACGATTACCCGCGTCCCGCGTTGACGGTGGACTGCGTGGTGTTCGGCCTGGATGAAGAGGACCTGAAGGTGCTGCTCATCCGGCGAGGGCTGGAGCCCTTCCAGGGCAGGTGGGCCCTACCGGGAGGCTTCGTGCGGATGGAGGAGTCGCTCGAGGACGCGGCGCGGCGCGAGCTTCAGGAGGAGGCGGGGGTGCGTCCCAGCCTGGTGGAGCAGCTCTACACCTTCGGCTCGCCGGACAGGGACCCGCGAGGCCGGGTGGTCAGCGTGGCCTACTTCGCGCTGGTGAAGCTATCGGACCACCGGGTGCACGCGGCCACGGATGCGAAGGAGGCCGCATGGTTCTCGGTCTATGACGTGCCGAAGCTGGCCTTCGATCACGCGGACATCCTGGGCACGGCGCTGCAGCGGCTGAAGGGGAAGGTCCGCTACCAGCCCATCGGCTTCGAGCTGTTGCCCCCCAAGTTCACCCTCACGCAGCTCCAGCGCATGTACGAGAAGATCCTCGAGCGCGAGCTCGACAAGAGGAACTTCCGCAAGAAGATCCTCTCGATGGACCTGCTCGAGGAGCTGGACGAGGTGGAGCAGGACGTCTCCCACCGCGCCGCCCGGCTCTACCGGTTCGACCACAAGAAGTACAAGCAGCTGGAGAAGGCAGGCTTCAACTTCGAGCTGTAGGCCTCCGGACACGGCCAGCGGGCGGGGCAGCGGTCTGGCTTGACTTGGTGTTTTAAGGACACTAACTATGTGTCCTGTAGACACGAAGTCATGCCGGGCCACCCGGAGAGGAGAGCCATGTCCTCGCTGCCCTTCGAGCTCGCCGCCGCCACCGTCCTGGGCCGGGAGCACGCCCGAGCGGGACGCAACAACCAGGATGCCCTCTGGGCGAGGGCCAGCGAGCACGGCCTGGCCGCCGTGGTCGCGGACGGGTGCGGCAGCGGAGCGCAGAGCGAGCTGGGGGCGCAGCTCGGCGCCCGGCGCGTCGTGGAGGGGGCGCTCTCGCTGTTGGGGCAGGTGCCCGTCGACTCGCCCGAGTTCCTCCAGCGCCTGGGCGCGGACGTGCTCTGCTTCCTGCAGGCCATCTCCGGGCAGCTCGGCGAGCGGGCCATCGGAGAGGCCCTCCTCTTCACCATCGTCGGCGCGGTCGTCACCCCGGAGCACACGCTCGTCTTCTCCGCGGGCGATGGGCTCTGGGCCCTCAATGGCGACGTGCACAGGCTCGGGCCCTTCCCTGGCAACGCGCCGCCGTACCTCGCCTATGGACTGCTCAAGCCGGGTGTCGTCGCCCTGAAGGCGAATGCCCTCCGGCCCACCGCCGAGGTGGACTCGCTGCTGCTCGGCACGGATGGGGTGTCGGACCTGGTGGGCCTCGCCGGGGCCCAGGTGCCCGAGCGCGAGGAGCCCGTGGGCCCGCTCTCCCAGTTCTGGAGCGAGGACCGGTACTTCTCCAACCCGGATGCGCTGCGCCGCCGGCTCGCGCTCCTCAACCGCGAGTCCGTCCGCGCCGACTTCCCGGCCCGCCGCCTCGTGCGAGTGCCCGGGCTGCTCACCGACGACACCACCCTCGTCGTCCTGCGCCGCCGGCAGGGGAGGGCTTGAGGCCATGGACGTCTATCTCGAAGGGAAGAAGCTGCGGTTGGATCCCACGAAGGCGCTCGGCAAGGGCGGCGAGGCGGACGTCTTCGACCTCGGGGACGGGCGCGTCCTCAAGCTCTTCAAACCGCCCGAGCACCCCGACTACGGCAACCTCCCCGACGAGCAGGCCGCCGCCCGCGCCCGCATTGCCGAGCACCAGCGGAAGCTGCCCGCCTTTCCCCGGCCCCTGCCCGGGCGCATCGTCTCGCCCGAGACGCTCGCCACGGACAAGAAGGGGAAGACGGTGCTCGGCTACGCCATGCGCAAGCTCGAGAACGCCGAGCTCCTGCGCCGCTTCGGTGAGCCGGCCTTCCGCCGCGCCGGAGTGCCGTCCTCCCGTGTCGCCGAGCTCTTCCGCGGCCTGCACCGCACGCTCTCCTCGCTCCACGGGAGCGGCGTGGTGGTGGGGGACTTCAATGACCTGAACATCCTCGTCACCGGCAACGACGCCTGGCTCATCGACGCGGACAGCTTCCAGTTCGGTCCCTACCTCGCCACCGTCTTCACCGAGAAGTTCCTCGACCCGCTGCGCCTGGGCGGTGCGACGAGTGGTCTCATGCCGTCTCGCCCGGCCTCCACGGACAGTGACTGGTATGCCTTCACCGTCGCGTTGATGCAGAGCCTCCTGTTCGTGGGGCCCTATGGCGGCATCCACCGCCCCAAGCCTCCCGCGCCCAAGGCCACGCCCACCGCGCGTCTCCTCCAGCGCCTCACCGTCTTCCACCCGGACGTCCAGTACCCCAAGCCCGCCACGCCCTATGGTGTCCTCCCGGATGACCTGCTGCACTGTCTCCACCGGGTGTTCGTCGAGGACGCTCGTGGGCCGTTTCCGCTCCCGCTGCTGGACTCGTTGCGCTTCACCGTCTGTGCCTCGTGTGGCGTGGAGCATGCGCGGGCCTCGTGTCCCACGTGCCGCCCCAGCGCGACGGCGGCCACCACTCCCGTCACCACCGTGCGCGGCCAGGTGGTGGCCACGCGGCTCTTCACCACCGAGGGCGTCATCCTCCACGCCTGCGTCGAGGATGGCGCGTTGCGCTGGCTCTTCCACGCGGAGGGGGCGTACCGGCGCGAGGATGGCGTGGCCGTGCTTCAGGGCTCGATGGACCCCTCGCTGCACTGGGGGCTCCAGGGCGGCGCCACGCTGGTGGGGAAGGGCGGGGAGCTCGCCGTGCTCGCCTCGGGCCAGAGACCCGAGCGCCTCGGCGTGGACGCCCCGGACCAGCGCCCCGCCTTCGCGGCGAACGCCCACCACCGCTACTGGGCCCATGCCGGTGCGTTGTGGCGGGATGGGAGCTTCGGACCCGAGCGCCTCGGCGAGGTGCTCGCAGGGCAGACGCGCCTCTTCGTGGGGCCTCGCTTCGGGCTCGGCTTCCACCGCGCGGGCTCGTTGCGCGGTGCCTTCGTCTTCGATGCCGATCGCCCGGGTCTCAAGGATGGCCTGGTCCTGCCGTGGCCCTCGGGAAGGCTGGTGGACGCGGAGGCCGTCTTCGATGGAGGCAACTGCTGGCTCTTCCTCGCGGAGGAGACAGGGGGCCGCACGGTGCACCACTGTGTCGTGGTGGGGGCGGATGGCTCCGTGAAGGCCAGTGCGAGGACGGACGCGGGCGATGGCTCGTGGCTGGGCTCGCTGCGAGGCAAGTGCGCCGCCGGGGAGGCCCTCTTCGCCGCGACGGACGCGGGACTCGTCCGCGTGGAGCTGCGTCAGGGCCAGCTCGAGGTCGTCCGCGAGTTCCCCGACACCGAGCCCTTCGTCGACGCCGACAGCCGCCTCTTCCTCACGCGCCACGGGCTCACCGTCGTCCGCCGCCAGGACGTCACCGCCCTGCGCATGTCCTGACACCCCGTCGTACCTGGGGGCTCCCCCCAAGCAGTCCACTCTGATTTGACATGGTGTTGTTTTGACACTATGTTGGTGTTGTAGAAACACGAAGGGTGGTGCGGCGAGCGGTGCTCTCCGCCCCCCACCCGCAACCACGGAGGGTTGCATCATGAAGGCCACGTCGAAGCTGAAGGAGCTGCCTCTCCCGTCGTTCTACAAGCCCGCCCATGCCGCCTCTTACGGCTACGGCCCCAACGCCCTGAACCTCCAGGCCGAGGCCAATACCTGGCGCGGCGCCCACGGCCTCTCCGCCGCCGCCACCGACTCCTTCAACCTCCACCTCCTCCTCATCGACGTCCAGAAGGACTTCTGCTTCCCCGAGGGCTCCCTCTACGTCGCCGGCCGCTCCGGCCGCGGCGCCATCGACGACAGCCGCCGCATCGCCGAGTTCGTCTACAAGAACCTCGGCGCACTGACGAACATCACCACCACCCTCGATACGCACTTCGCCTACCAGATCTTCTTCCCCTCCTTCTGGGTCGACCAGAACGACCAGCCCCTCACCCCCTACCGCGAAATCACCCGCGAGCAGATCGAACGCGGCCAGGTGCGCCCCAACCCCGCCGTCGCCAAATGGCTCTGCGGCGGCAACTACCCCTGGCTCCTCAAGCAGGTGAAGTTCTACTGCGAGGAGCTGGAGCGCGCCGGTAAGTACACCCTCTACCTCTGGCCTCCTCACTGCCTCCTCGGCAGCGACGGGCATGCCATCGCTGGTGTCGTCCAGGAGGCCCGCCTGTTCCACTCGTTCGCCCGCGGCGCCCAGTCCTGGGCCGAGGTCAAGGGCGGTAATCCGCTCACCGAGAACTACTCCGTGCTCCGCCCCGAGGTGCTCACCCGCCACGACGGGCAGCCGCTCGCTCAGCGCAATACCCAGTTCATCAAGACGCTCCTCACCGCCGATGCCGTCGTCATCGCCGGCCAGGCCGCCAGCCACTGCGTCAAGAGCTCCATCGATGACCTGCTCGGGGAGATCCTCGCCCAGGATGCCGCCCTCGCTCGCAAGGTGTATCTGCTCACCGATTGCATGTCCGCTGTCACCATCCCCGATGGCAAGGGCGGGTTCGTCGCTGACTTCACTCCCCAGGCCGATGCCGCTCTCAAGCGCTTCGCCGATGCCGGCATGCACCTCGTGAAGTCCACGGATCCTCTCGCTTCGTGGCCGGATCTGCGGATCTCCTAGCCGGTACACCGTCCCTCTATACCCTCACCCTAGCCCTCTCCCAGAGGGAGAGGGGACTTACACGGAGGCTCAGATGAGCTCCTCGTCCAGCAATGGTTCCGGCAGTGTCAATGTCTCCTCCCTCTTCGATGCCGCTCACGCCGAGGGCGTCCTCAGCCCCCAGGCCCTTCAGGCTTTGACCGTCGTCGACCTCGGTGCCCAGATACAGGCCGGGCTCGGCATCAGCGTCGATGACGTCCAGGCCAGCGAGGTCGTCCTCGTCACCGTCATGCCCGATGACTCCGGCTCCATCCAGCACTCCGGTCACTCCCGCACCGTCTGCGATGGGCACAACCTTGTCCTCGATGCCCTCCTCTCCTCCCAGCAGAAGGACGGCATCCTCTTCCACACCCGTTATCTCAATGGCTTCGTCCTCAATCCCTTCCGCCCCCTCGAGGACGTCGTCCGCATGCACTCCAAGAACTACGACCCCGACAAGGGCACTCCCCTCTATGACCAGGCCGTCGTCCTCCTCGGCACCGTCCTCGCCAAGTCCCAGGAGTTCACCCGCAACGGCGTCTCCACTCGCACCGTCACCCTCCTCATCACCGATGGTGCCGACTGCCACTCCCAGAGCGCTCGCCCCCGTGATGTCGCCTCGCTCGTGAATGATCTGCGCCGCTCCGAGAACCACATCGTCGCCGCCATGGGCATCGACGACGGCAGCACCGACTTCCGCAAGGTCTTCCGCGAGATGGGTATCGAGGACAAGTGGATCCTGACTCCCGGTCAGAGCGCCCAGGACATTCGCAAGGCCTTCCAGGTCTTCAGTCAATCGGCCGTCCGCGTCAGTCAGGGTGCCGCCAGCTTCAGCCGCACCGCCCTCGGCGGGTTCGGCGCCTGACCCCTTCCGTGGAGTGGCGTTTCCGGTGGTACCCTGCGGGCCCCCCAACGGCCTCCCAGGCCCTTTTCACCGACGGAACGCATCATGCTCCACTCGAAGAAACGACCCGTCTCCCTGGCCAGCGCTCTCCTGGCGCTGGCCTTCTCCGCTGGCTGTGAGCCCACCGAGCCGGACCCCACTCCGACTCCCAATCCGAAGGATCCCTCCTTCACCCTCCAGGTCCTCCACGCCTCGGACATGGAGTCCGGTCTCCCCGCCACCGACGTCGCCCCCCGCTTCTCCGCCGTCCTGCGCGCGCTCGAGGAGCAGTACCCCACCCAGACCCTCAAGCTCGCCAACGGCGACCTCTGGCTCCCCGGTGTCTTCTTCAACTCCGGTGGCGACAAGGCCATGGAGCGCATCCCCGCCATCGGCAAGGCGAGCTCCGGCCGCGCCGACATGGCCATGCTCAACGAGATGGGCTTCCACGCCGCCTCGTTCGGCAACCACGAGTTCGACAGCGGCCCCCGGGAGATCCGCAACATCCTCCTCAGTGACGGAACCTGGTCCGGCACGAAGTTCCCCTACCTCTCCTCCAATCTCGACTTCAGCGCCAACAGCGACCTCAAGGCGCAGGTCGTTGATCCGGGCAAGGTCCTCGATGCCAACAACCCGGGCAACAGCATGTTCAACAAGATCTCCGCCAGCGTCGTCTTCGACGTGAATGGTCAGAAGATCGGCGTGGTCGGCGCCACCACGCCCCAGCTCCCGCGCATCTCCTCGCCGGGCTCCGTCGTCTCCTCGCCCGCCGACCCCGTCGACTATGACGGGCTCGCCGCCATCATCCAGAAGCACGTCGATCAGCTGCGCAACACCGGCATCGACAAGATCATCCTCATGGCGCACATGCAGCAGCACTTCATCGAGGTGGACGAGCTGCCCAAGCGTCTCGACGGTGTGGACATCATCATCTCCGGTGGCAACCACGCCGTCTGGACCGATGAGGATGACGTGCTCTTCTCCGGCGACACCCACTCCGAGGACTCCCTGCCGTACCCGCAGTGGAAGGCTTCCAAGTCCGGCCAGCCCCTCGCCGTGCTCAACGTGGCCTCCAACTGGCGCTACGTGGGCCGCTTCATCGCCAACTTCGACGAGTCCGGCGTGCTCATGCGCGAGCTGCATGACACCTCCAGGAACGGTGCCTACGCCGCCGACGAGGCGGGCGTCGCGCGTCTGGAGGCCTCCTCCAAGGTGGACCCCGAGGTGAAGACCATCGCCGACGCGGTCAAGGGCGTGGTGCTCGCCAAGGACGGCACCATCTACGGCAAGACCCAGGTGTACCTCAACGGCCTGCGCACTTCCGTCCGCACCGAGGAGACCAACCTCGGCAACATCACCTCCGATGCCAACCTCTGGTACGCCCAGAAGACTGATCCCTCCACCGTCATCTCCTTCAAGAACGGTGGCGGCATCCGTGATTCCATCGGCACCGTGGGCACCGGCGCCAACCCCACCTACGGCCCTCCCGCCGCCAACCCCGCCGCCAACAAGAAGGCGGGAGAAATCAGCCAGCTCGACATCGAGAACAGCCTGCGCTTCAACAACGAGCTGGCGCTCGTCACCGTCACCGCCGCGCAGCTCAAGGAGGTGCTCGAGCACGGTGTCTCGGGCGTGCGTCCCGGTGACACCCCGGGCGCGTTCCCCCAGGTGAGCGGCATCCGCTTCGAGTACGACTCCAGCAAGCAGGCCCAAGTCGTCAGCACTGGGGACCTCTCCGTCACGAAGCCCGGTGAGCGCATCCGCAAGGCCGTCATCGTGAACGCCAGCGGCGAAGTGGTGGACACCCTGGTGGAGAATGGCGCCCTCGCCGGTGACCCCGACCGCACCTTCCGCGTGGTGGTCCTCGCCTTCCTGACCACGGGCGGCGACGTCTATCCCTTCTCCCACTACAAGGTGCTGAACGAGGAGCGCTTCAACGCCGTCACCCTCCCGGGCACCGAGCAGAAGGCGTTCGCCGACTACCTCACCGCCATGTACCCCGCCTCCGGTCCGGGCTACGCCGAGGCCGATACCGCCAAGGCCTCCGACGCGCGCATCAAGCCCGTGGGCCCGTAACACGAGCAGCCGCGGGAGGGGTTGCCCGGCTGCCCTCCAGCCGGGCTCCACGGAGCGGCGTCTTCCGGACACATCTTCCTGTTGGGGAAGGTACGGCGCGGAGGTCCGCGCCCTCGACTCCGGGAGGACTCGCGTGGACCCTCGCTGCCCCCACCGCGCTCCGCACAGCCTGTGCTCCTTCCGTCCGGAGGCGCGATGAGCCTCAAGCGGGTCATGACCACCGCCGTGATCGTCCTGGGGGCGCTCTCGCTGGCGGGTGCCGCCTCGCTCGTCCTCCTGACGAGCTACCTCCACCGCACCACCGAGAGCCTCGGCAGTTCCGTGGAAGGCGTCCGGCTCGCCGAGGCGCTCCAGGTCGACCTGCTCAACCTCGTCCGCTTGTCCAGCCCCGCGCGAAGCCTGCCCTCCGATACGGACCGCTCGCGCCTCGAGACGGAGGCCGCCATCCGCGTCCACCTCGCCGAGGCCCGGCTCCAGGCCCAGTCGGAGCAGGAGCGGGCGCTGCTCGCCGAGGCCGAGCAGGCCATCTCCCTCTACCTGTACAAGCGTGAAGGGGCGCGCGGCCTGTCGAGTGACGAGGAGCTGGCCCAGGTGTTGGGTCCTCCCCTGGAGGACGCGCTCGAGGCGCTGACGCGGCTCGTGGACTTCAACGTGAACGAGGCCCACGCCGCCCGGGCCCGGGCCGACCAGTGGGACCAGCTCGCCAACATCGCTGGGGTGGGCGCGGCCGCGTTCCTGGTGCTCGGTGGGGCGGCGCTGCTGCTGTGGTTTCGCCGCTCCGTCTTCCGCCCCCTGCTCGACATCAGCCTCGCCATGCGCCGCTTTGGTGGCGGGCGCAAGCGCACCCGCGCTCCCGAGGCGGGCCCCACCGAGTTGCGGGAGATCGCCCGTACCTTCAACGACATGGCCAACTCATTGGGGCGCCAGCAGGAGGAGCAGCTCACCTTCCTCGCCGGCGTGGCGCACGACCTGCGCAACCCCCTCTCCGCGCTGAAGATGTCCGCTGCCCTCGTCACCTCCGACCGCCCCCTCCCCGAGGATCGTCTGCGCAAGACGATGGCGCTCGTGCGCCGCCAGGTGGCCCGGTTGGATCGCATGGTGGGCGACCTGCTCGACGCCACCCGCATCGAGGCCGGCCGCTTCGAGCTGAGCCTGGAGGACCGGGACGCGCGCGAGCTGGCCCGCGAGGTGGTGGAGCTGTACTTGGCCGGCGGCTCCTCGCACGACTTGCGGCTGGTGCTGCCCGAGGAGCCCGTCCTCCTGCGTGCCGACGCCACGCGCGTGGAGCAGGTCCTGCACAACCTGGTCAGCAACGCGTTGAAGTACTCCCCGATGGGCAGCCGCGTGGATGTGCTCGTCGAGCGCTCGGGCGACGAGGCCGTGCTGTCCGTGGTGGACCGGGGCATCGGCATCTCCCAGGAGGAGCTGCGCAACCTCTTCGCGCCCTTCCGCCGCACGGGGCGCGCCCGGGAGACGGCTCCGGGCGTGGGCCTCGGTCTGTCCGTGGCCCGGCGCATCGTCGAGGCCCATAGGGGACGCATCGAGGTGGAGAGCCGCACCGGCGTGGGCTCCACCTTCCGCGTGCGGCTTCCCCTGGCTCCCGTCACCGCGCACCCGCCCGAGGAGGCCAGGCCCGAGGACTCCGCCTCGAGCCCGGCCGGCACCGTGCACTGACTACCCCTCCACGTTCGTGAGGTGCGCGGGCTCGGAGGCGTTTTGGTGCCGGATGTCGCGCAGCAGGTGGGTGCCCGCGGGCGTGCCGTCCGTCACCCAGGGCTCCATTCCGTGGACGCCATCATCGGTCCAGAACAGCACCTGGTCCCCGGCGCGCGTGATGCCGAACGGTTCCTGGATGCGCTGTCCCTGGGCGGTCAGCAGGGGCGTGGTCCCCGCCGTGGTCCCATCGCTCACCCAGAGGGAGGCCGACGCGGGATGGTTCTCCCAGACGCGGAAGAACAGCTGGTCACCCCGTCTCGCGGCCGTGGGCGCGGGCTGCATCTGCGTGTACTGGGCGGTCATCTGCCTGAAGAGGAAGGTGGTGCCTTCGGAGGTGCCATCGCTCTGGTAGATGCCTCCGGCCGCCGCGAGGATGAGCGTGTCACCCGCGGCCATGAGGTCGGGAGGCGAGTGGGCCTCGGGGACGAGTGTCACCAGCCGGGTGCCGGCCCCGGTGCCGTCGCTCGTCCAGAGCTGGGTCGGGGTGTTGAAGTCCTGGGTGGTGAAGTAGAGGGCTCCGCCCACGACGATGGGCCCCCGGGTCAGCGTCATGCCTTGCACGGGGTATCCGAGCGGATGCGTTCCCGCGGACGTGCCGTCGCTCGTCCAGAGGGGTTGCCCGTCCAGGGCTGGATTGAAGAACACCCGCGAGCCCAGGGCGACGAGGGTGGGCCTGTACATCCAGCCCAGGGAGTCGGGCCCGAGCGAGCCGAGCCCCACCGTTCCTCCGGGAGTGCCGTCGCTCTTCCACAGCTCGAGGGTGCCCGTGGTGCGCTTCCCCACGAAGAACAGCGTCCCGTTCGCGCAGGCGGGGCGCACTCCTTCGTAGGGGCTCCAGTCGGGCCCCGCCGCGGTGGTCAGCGAGACGGTGCCCCCGGGCGTGCCGTTGCTCCGCCAGATGCCCGGCTTCTCCCCGGGGCCCTCGTTCGTGAAGAACAGCAGGTCTCCGCAAGGGACGAGCAGAGCGGGATGGTCGTAATTGAATTCCCGCGTGGGGACCTCGAGCGGGACGGTGCCCTCGGTGGTGCCGTCGCTCTTCCAGAGGCGGATGCCGCTGCCATCATAGTCCACTCTCGTCAGGTACACGGTGTCGCTCGACGCGGCGAGCTCGAGGATGTCGTTGGGGTTCGGCCCGGGGCCCATGTCACGCACGAGCCGGGTGCCCTCGTGGGTTCCATCCGTCCGCCACAGCTCGGTGCCCGTGCTCTCCTCGTGGGCCACGAAGTAGACCGTCGAGCCGAGAGTGACCGGTTCGGGGTCCTGGGGTTTCCGGGAGTCCCGCTCGTCGTAGCTGGAATCGCCCGTCGAGGCGGAGGAGTGCTCTCCCGTGTTGGGCTCCTGCTCCGGTGGTGCGCCGGAGCAGCCGAGGGCGAGTGCGAGGAATAGCGAGGACAGCGGGCGGAAGTTGCGGGTGGGTTTGTCTGTCATGCGCGCGGCCTTGTGCAATGACCGTGCTCGCCTGCCTGCCTCATGGCGCCACTCTGATGTCTCTTCGCTCACGGGCACCGGACTGCCGTTCTTCGTCCAGCGGGGTGCCGTTCTTTGTCAGAACACGCGGCGCAAGAGTTTGGAGAGCTCCAGCGCCGTTACCGGAATGAGACCCAGTGCGAACGTCAGGCCCAGCTCCCACAGGTGGAGCGCCTCCAGCCCGAACAGGTTTCTCGCCGCCGGTAGCTCGTAGATCGCCAGCTGCAGCCCCAGCGAGAAGAGCACGATGCCCACCAGCAGCCGGTTCGTCAGCGGCCCCACCTCCCAGAAGAGACGCGTGGCGCTCCGCGCCGCGAAGGCCCTCAGCAGCTCCGCGAACACCAGCGTCGAGAACGCCAGCGCCCTCGCCCTCTCCACGTGTTGCTCGGGGTCCGCCCAGATGAAGACCCCCAGCACCACCACCGCCTCCAGCGCCCCCACCAGCAGGATGTGCTTCCACTGCTGCCGGCCCAGCATCGGCTCCTCCGGGCGCCTCGGCGGACGCGACAGCAGCTCCGCTCGCGCCGGATCCATCACCAGCGCCAGCGCCGGCAGGCTGTCCGTCACCAGGTTGATCCACAAGAGCTGCAGCGGCTGCAGCGGCAGCGGCAGGCCCACCAGCGAGGCCGCCAGCATCACAGTCAGCTCGCCCACGTTGCCCACCAGCAGGTACACCAGCGTCTTGCGGATGTTCTCGTAGATGGCCCGGCCCTCGCGGATGGCCGTGACGATGGTGGCGAAGTTGTCGTCCGTGAGCACCAGGTCCGCCGCCTCCCGCGTCACCTCCGTCCCCGTCCGGCCCATGGCGATGCCGATGTGCGCCTCTCGCAGCGCCGGCGCGTCGTTCACCCCATCCCCCGTCATCGCCACCACCTCGCCCCGCTCCTTCCACCTCCGCACGATGCGCAGCTTGTCCTCCGCCGTCACCCGCGCGTGGATGAGCTCCGCCGCGTCCTCCCCCGGCCTCACGATTCCCAGCTCGCGGCCGATCGCCAGCGCCGTCTCCTGGCTGTCGCCCGTGATCATCACCGTGCGCACCCCCGCCGCCCGCGCCGCCGCCACGGCCTCCACCGCCTCCGGTCTCGGCGGGTCCGCCATTCCCACCAGCCCGAGCAGCTCCAGCCCTTCCTCCTCCTCCCCCTGTCCCCGCGCCACCGCCAGCACGCGCAGGCCCCGCCCCGCGAGCTTCCGTGTCGCCTCGACCGCGCCCTCCGTGCCCGCACGGCACCGGGGCAGCAGCACCTCCAGCGCGCCCTTCACGTACAGCACGCCGTCCGCGCGCAGCACCGACATCCGCTTCGTCTCCGAGTCGAACGGCCGCACCTTCACCCGCGGCCGCTCGCGCTCCAGCTCCTCGCGGCGGATTCCCTTCGTCAGCGCCGCGCGCAGCAGCGCCAGCTCCGTCGGGTCTCCCGTTCCCTCCTTCCCGTCCGGTCCCAGCGAGGCGTCACAGCACGCCGCCGAGGTGAAGAGCACCGCCCGCTCGTCCGGGCCCCACACCTCGCGCACCTCCATGGTGCCCGTGGTGAGCGTCCCCGTCTTGTCCGTGCACACCACCGTCGCCGAGCCCAGCGTCTCCACCGCCTGCAGCCGCCGCACCAGCGCGTGTCTCGCCGCCATCCGCTGCACGCCCAGCGCCAGGGCGATCGTCACCACCGCCGGCAGGCCCTCGGGCACCGCCGCCACCGCCAGCGAGATGGACGAGAGCAGCACCCCCATCCACCCCTCCCCGTGCCACAGGCCCAGCGCCGCCACCAGCACCACCACCACCCCGCACGCCATCAGCAGCGTGCGCGTCACCTGCTCCAGCCGCTTCTGCAGCGGCGTCTCCGTCTCCCCCGTCGAGGCCAGCAGGTGGGCGATCTTCCCCAGCTCCGTGCGCATGCCGGTGGCCACCACCTCGGCCAGGCCCGTGCCGCGCGTCACCGCCGTGCCCAGGAACACCCTGTCCGTGCGCTGCGCCAGTGGCGCGTCCTCCGCCACCGGGCGCGCGGCCTTGTCCACCGGCGCGCTCTCGCCCGTCAGCGCCGCCTCGTTGGTGGCCAGCGCGTGCGCTTCGTACAGGCGCGCGTCCGCCGCCACGATGTCCCCGGCCTCCAGCAGCAGCACGTCCCCGGGGACCACCTCCGCCGCGGCCAGCTGCACCGCGTAGCCGTCCCGCATCACCCGCGCCCGTGGCGCCGTCATCGAGCGCAGCGCCAGCAGCGCCCGCTCCGCCCGGGACTCCTGCGCGAAGCCGATGAGCGCGTTGATGACCACGATGGCGCCAATGGCGATGGCGTCCGCGTGCTCCCCCAGCAACGCCGACACCGCGCACGCGCCCAGCAGCAGGGCGATCATCGGCGAGCGGAACTGCTCCAGCAGCACCCCCCACGCCGAGCGCGTCTCCCCTCGCTGGATTTCATTGCGCCCGTGCTCCGCCAGCCGCCGCGCGGCCTCGGCCCCGCTCAGCCCCGTGCGCTCCTCCCGGACGACGCTGGCGGCGGGGGCGCTCATTCCGTGCGTACCCGGTTGGCCGACTCGGGCACCACCATCAGCGGCTTGGGGCACTGCCGCAGCAGCGTGTCCGCCACGCTCCCCAGCAGCGTGCGCGCCAGCGTCCCGCGCGCCCTCGTCCCCACGATGACCATGTCCACGTCCTCCGCCTCGGCCGCCTTCGAGATGGCCTCCGCCGGCTCGCCGTGCAGCACCACCTGATCCGTGGCCGGTCCGCTCCGGCCATTGCCCGGGTGGACCTCCGCCAGCAGCCCGTTCGCGTAGTCCTCGCAGGCCCGCTCGAAGGCGGCGAAGTCGGCCGTCTCGCCCTCGGCCACCGAGGTGGGCAGCACATGCACCAGCGTCACGCGTGCGCCCACGCGCCCGGCCAGCTCCAGTCCCACGCGCGCCGCCTCGCGTGCCACCGGGGTGCCATCCACCGCCACGAGTATCCTCCGCATCTCGATTCCTCCTGCGACGCTCATCGCACCACCACCACGGGTCTGCTGCTCCGATGCACCACCTGGGTGGCCACGCTGCCGAGCAGCAGTCGCGCCATCGCTCCCTGGCCCCGGCTCCCCATCACCACCATCTCGATGTCGGGCGCCTCCGCCCGCTCGTGGATGACGCTCGCCGCGTCCCCCATTCCCAGCACCGTCTCCACCGGCACTCCGTACGAGCGGGCCTTGTCCCCCAGGGCCGCCAGCAACCGGGCGCCCTCGGCCTGGAGGGTGTGACTCAGCTCGGAGGCCGCCAGCGGGCCTCCGTCGTCCGGTGGCAGCACCACCGGGGGCATGGCATGCAGCAGGACGATGCCCACCCCCAGCTTCGCGGCCAGGGATGCCCCGAATCCCAGGGCCCGCAGGGACGCTGGAGAGCCATCGACGGCGATGAGGATGCGAGCCATACCTCTCTCCCTTCCATCTCCCGTGCCAGCCTGCTTCACGAGGCACGGACGGGTTCGAGAGGGGGCCGGCCCGCAAGGGCTGCGCACGAAAGGCGCAAGCGTTGCGTGCCGAGGGGATGTCTCCCCGCCCTCCTCTCCTGCCTCTCTCCTGAGCTGCACACCCCATGCCGGAGCTGCCCGCTGGGTCCGCGCGAAGAGCCAGGAGCCTGTATCCAGACGAACGCCCGCGCTCCGGGATGAGGCGGGAGCGTGGAGGCTCCGTTTCCTTCCCTCTTCTCCCTCGAGAGGGTAGGGAGCTTCCCTACCCGCCAGGGGCGTCACCCTCGCGCGGTATACACTGCGCGGCAATTCCCCCTTCGGACAGGCCCCATGCAGCAGAAGCCGATTTCCGACATCTCCACCGCCGTCACGCCCAGACGCACCCGGTCACAGGCTCCACGCCCGGTGCCGGTCCTCACCGTCATTTCCCACCCCATGCCCCAGCGCATTGGCGAGCGGCTGGTGATGGAGGCGGTGAGTGACGGCAAGCCGGTGGCCCTGTCCCGCAACGCTCCGGACTTCTCGCACCCGGGCAGCTCCGCCCTGGGCATGCCGCTGGCGGACACGTTCCTCAGCCGCAAGCCGGTGCTCTTCGAGCCCGGCCCCAACGGGGGCATGGTGCTGCGGGTGGAGGAGGGGGGGACCCAGGTGCGTGTGGCGGGCGAGCCCTTCGTGGGAGCCCGGGAGCTCGGGCCCGAGGAGCTGGCCCTGGGCGTGCCGCTGGTGCTCGCCGAGCGCGTCGCGCTGCTGCTGCACGTGGAGCCCTCCAACGCGGAGCCCTCGCGTGATGGGCTGGGCATGGCGGGCCGGGGCCTGGGCATCCGCCGGGTGCGCGAGGACATCTCCCGCGTGGCGGACCTGAACGTGCCGGTGCTCATCCGGGGCGAGACGGGGACGGGCAAGGAGCTGGTGGCCCAGGCCATCCACCAGAGCAGCAACCGCCGCAACGGGCCCTTCCTCAGCGTCAACCTGGGCGCGCTCCCCCGGGAGCTGGCCGCCGCGGAGCTCTTCGGCGCGCAGCGGGGCGCCTACACGGGCTCCACCAAGGACCGGGAGGGCTTCTTCCGCGCCGCGCACGGCGGCACCCTCTTCCTGGACGAGGTGGGCGAGGCGCCGCCCGAGGTGCAGGTGGCGCTGCTGCGCGTGCTGGAGACGGGCGAGGTGTACCCGGTGGGTGGGCACTCACCGGTGTCGGTGGACGTGCGGCTCATCACCGCCACGGACGCGGACCTGGAGGATCGCATCCGCCGGGAGCTCTTCCGCGCGCCGCTGCTGCACCGGCTGGCCGGCTTCGAAATCCAGGTGCCGCCGCTGCGCGAGCGCCGCGAGGACATCGGCCTGCTCTTCCTCCACTTCGCCCGCCAGGAGTTGGAGGCCACGGGCGAGGCCTGGCGTCTGACGCCCGAGGTCTCTCCCGCCGATCCCTGGCTGCCCGCGCTCCTGGCCGAGCGGCTGATGCGCTTCAAGTGGCCCGGCAACGTCCGGCAGCTGCGCAACCTCACCCGGCAGCTCATCATCGGCAGCCGGGGCCTGGAGACCCTGCGGGTGTCCTCGCGCATCGAGCAGGAGCTGGACTCCGCCGTCATTCCCACCCCCGTGCGCACCGTGTCCGCTCCGTCTCCCGTGGTGGTCAACCTCGAGGAGAAGGGGGCGGCCCGGCGCAAGCCCTCGGAGGTGGGCGAGGAGGAGATGCTGGACGCCCTGCGCGCCTGCTCCTGGGACATCAAGGCCACCGCCGAGCGGCTGGGCATCACCCGCTCCTCGCTCTACGAGCTCATCGACAGGAGCTCCCGCATCCGCACCGCGGGGGACTTGAGCCCCGAGGAGGTCACCAGCTGCTTCCACGAGTGCCAGGGCGACCTGGACGCGATGGTGCGGCGGCTCGAGGTCTCCAAGCGCGCGCTCCAGCGCCGCCTGCGCGAGCTGGGCCTGGAGTCCTCGCGGGAGCGGTGACACGTCAATGACGTGTCGGTGACGTGTCGGCTCGCGCGCTGACGTGTCAGCCGACACGGTGGTGGCTCGCGGACCGGGGCATGTTCCCTCTGGGAGCGGGAGATTCGGGCTCCGCGCCTCATGACGGTATCCCCCTTGCACAGGGCCGTGAGCCTCGACCCCAACCAAGGAAAAGGATTCATGATTCACGAAGGAACGCGCCGGATGCGGTGGCTCTCCACTGCCGGGGCCCTGCTGTCGCTGGTGGCCTGTGGGCCCGAGGAGGAGGAGCCTGCCCCGCAGCCCGCGGCCTGCACCATGGCGGACTACGACGCCGGCGTCGACGATGCGGCCGAGCACACCTCGGAGGACGTCGTCGACAACCTCTGGGCCATCACCCCGTCCAACACGCGCCTGTCGTGGAACGCGGACAAGACGGCGGTGCGCATGGTGGCCTGGACCACGTTCACGGGCTACAAGCAGGGCGAGAACACGCTGGCGCGTGAAATCTGGGTCACCGCCGTGCCGCAGCTCCAGGAGCTGTGCCGGACGCTGCCCGATGACGCGGCCCGCATCGTGCGCATCAACCAGTTCCTCGGCCTCCCCCCGGCCAACGAGTCCGACAACGGGCGGGTGTTCGTCGAGATGTGGGTGAAGCCGGGCGACATGTTCCGGCCTTGCGCGGACCCGGAGATCGACGACAGCACGTGCGGCATTCAGTTCCCGGACAACGTGACGGCCGAGCACAAGAGCTGGTTCATCAACAACTACGCCTCCAGCTACGGCTTCTGGCAGGCCACGCGCTACCCGTGGACGGGGCTTGGCTACACCTACGACTGGTGCAGCCGTGACACGAAGCACGTGGGCGCCAGCGAGTTCGTCATCCACCCGGGCTCCGTCGTCGACGTGACCGCCATCATCGACCGCGGCACCTACTGCGCGCAGTAGGTCCGCGATTCTTCACCCTTCCCAGCAGGGCGGGCTCATTTCTCATGTCCCAGACCGTCACCATCATCCTCAGCATCGACCCCAACGACACCACTCAGGCCAGCGCCCGCTACAGCCCCGGCAATCAGGTGGAGCCGTATGACTCCGTGGTGTTCACGGTGCAGGGCAGCTCGCAGGTCTTCACCGTGACCTTCCCGGAGGGCTCTCCCTTTGACTCCGGTGTCTCCTCCCTCTCGGTGGGGGGAACGACGCTCGCCGCGCAGTCGTCGCCCCCGGAGAAGGTGGCGAGGGTGCCCCTCGCGCGCTACCGCTTCGTGGCTGTTCCCGAGAAGAGCTCCACCTCGGGCAACAGCGTGCTCGAAACGCCCGGCACCGTCGCGGGCGACCTGGAGGTGGTGCCGGAGTCGGGGGGCAACGACCCGGGCAGGTCGGTGGTGGTCATGCCGTTCCCCCAGCCGCCGCCGGAACCGGTTCTCGGCGAGCCCGTCCTCGGCGAGCCCGTCGTCGTGGAAGTGCTGCCGGAGCTGAGTGGCGACGACAAGAAGTGATGCCCGCGGTTGTTCCGTGATTCTCCACCCGTCTCACGAAAGGATTCATTCCCATGCCCATCGTCACCGTCACCCTTCACATCGACCCCAACAACTCCGCGAACAACAAAGCCACCTACAGCCCCAGCAAGCGAGTGACGTACGCGGACTCCGTGGTGTTCACGGTGCAGGGCAGCACGGCGGTCTTCACCGTGAACTTCCCGGATGGCTCGCCCTTCGTGTCCGCCCTCAACAACATCCAGGTGGGGGGAGCGACGCTCGCCGCCCAGTCCACGTCCCCGGAGCCGGTGGCGGAGGTGGCCTTCCAGGACTACCGCTTCACGGCGATCCCCAACGCCTCGGGCTCCGCCCATGCGGCCCACACGGGTGAGTACGACACGCCGGGAACCGTCGCGGGCGACCTGGAGGTGGTGCCGGAGTCGGGCGGCGAGGACGACAAGAAACCCGGCGGCCATCGCCGC
Organism: Archangium lipolyticum; assembly: GCF_024623785.1. Classification (NCBI taxonomy): domain Bacteria; kingdom Pseudomonadati; phylum Myxococcota; class Myxococcia; order Myxococcales; family Archangiaceae; genus Archangium; species Archangium lipolyticum. Next base: position 444,433 of record NZ_JANKBZ010000004.1, on the reverse strand, counting down.
TAGCGGCCCGCGCTCCTACCGGGAATCGGCCAGCGGCTTCCGCAGCGAGGTGCGCCGGTCCTCCCAGACCGGCGCCAGGTGGGGGTTGCGGGCCAGCGCCGCATCGAAGTCCTCCAGCGCCCGGCTCCGCAGCGCCTGCTGCTCCCGGGCCTCGGAAGTGTCCTCGGCGAGTTCCGCGAGCAGGCTCGCCCGCAGCACCCGGGCCTTGGGACAGCCGGGCCTGGCGGTGAGCGCGGCCTCGGCCAGCTCGAGGCCGCGCTTCAGCGGCGGGACCGGGTCCCCCCCGGCCCGCCGCCGCCAGTGGGCCCACTCTCCCAGGTGGTGACCGAGGGCGAGACGGAGCTCCGGCCGCTCCGGCTCCTGCTCGAGGGCCTTCTGGAGAGCCTGGGCCGCCTCCTCGAAGTGCTCCTCCCGCGCCTGCCCCTGCCGCGCCAGCCACCGGGCCCGCACGCCGCGCACCTCTCCGAGATGGCGCCAGGCGTCCGGGTGCTGGGCGTTGAGCTCCAGGGCGTGGCGCAGTGCCTCCTCGCCCTGCTTCAGCGCGGGCTCCGGATCCGCCCCGTGCTCCAGCGCCCAGGTGGCCTGGTAGCCGTACACCTTGCCCAGGTTCGCCCAGGGCTGGGCGTGGTTCTTCACCTGCTGGAGCGCCTGCTGGTAGGCCTCCGCGGCCGCGCGGATGGCCGGGCCCGGCTCCTCCCGCCGCGCGCTCAGGAAGGTGGCCCGGAAGGCCTCCACCTCGCCCAGGTTGTTGAAGGCGAACCACTGCTTCGGCGCGAGCGTCCGGGCCTGCTCGAAGGCCGCCCGGGCCTCGTCGAGCCCGGGGAAGGGGTCTCCTCCCTCCTCCCAGGTGAGCTGGGCGCGCCACAGCAGGGCTCCGCCCAGACCATTGTGCAGCTGGGGCACCTTGGCGTTGATGGCCAGGCCCTTGCGGTACAGCTCGATGGCCCGCTCCAACTCCGGCCGTGTCTCCCCGCCGCGGTTGTAGTGCCGGTGGGCCAGCTGTTCGTGGACCTGCGCCCCGTAGAAGCAGGGCACGTAGTTGCCGGGGCTGATGGAGAGCGCCCGCTCGAGCGCGTCCCGGGCCCGCTCCAGATCTCCTTGCGGATCGGCCGCCTTCGGGTGCGAGGAGCGCTTGAAGTACGCGCTCCCGAGATTGACCCACGCCTCCGACAGGCGCCCCTCGTCCACGGAGGCGGCGGCCTGGAAGGCCTCGATGGCCTGGCCCCGGTGCGCCAGGGAGTCCAGGCCCAGCTGATCCTCGTAGTCGGCCCACACCTTGAAGATGAGGCCCTCGTCGGTGAGGAAGGCGTAGCCGCGCTCCTCCTGGGGGATGCGCGAGAAGGCCTCGAGGGCCTGCTGGAGCTGCTCGCGCGGATCCTGCCCCCGCGCCTGGCGGTTGCGTGCGAGCTGCCACAGGACCTCGCCCAGCTCCAGGTGGGCGAGCATCCGGTCCGGGTAGAGCTCCAGGAGCGAGCGGGCGGAGGTGAGGGCCTTCTGGAGCAGCTCGCTGGCGTCCTCGCCCCTGCCGGTGCGGTACTCGGCGAGGCGGCGGTGGAAGCGGGACTCGCGCAGCCGGGACAGGAAGTAGTCCGGATCCGCGGTGAGGGCGCGCGACACGGCCTCCAGGCCGCGGGTGTAGTGCTCCATCACCTCGCCCTTGCCGTACAGCCCCATGAGGAGCTGGGCGTACTCCAGCCGCGCCTGGGAGTGGTACACGGCCGGGGAGCTCGCGGCGATGGAGGCGGCGGTGGCATACGACTGACGGGCGGCCTCGAAGTCGGCCCGCGCCCCGTCCAGGTCGCCGCTGTTCCACCGCTGACCGGCCCGGACGACGAGGATGTCGCCGCGCAGCAGGGGCACCTCGTGGAGCCAGGGAGCCACGCCACGAGCGGCCTCCAGGCGGGAGAGCGCCTCGTCATGGTGGCCCTCATAGAAGGCGAGGAGCGCGGCCACGTAGGCGGGAGGCGCGGGGACCTCGGGGCCCTCGCTGCGCCGCAGGTACTCGAGGGCCGGGTCCCGGTAGCGGCGCTGAAGCTCCCGGAGGCGGGCCTCGCGCTGCTCGGGGTTGCGCAGGCGCGCCACTTCCAGGAGCGGCTCCGCGTAGAGCTCTCCCAACACCTGCGTCAGCGCCCAGGCCACCCGGGGCTCGCGGTAGCCGAGCGCCCAGGCCGTCTCGAGCCGCTTGCGTGCTTCTTCCTTGTCCCCGAGGGCGAACAGGACGCGGCCCAGGGCGTAGTTGCCGGGCCCCCCGGCCTGTCCGCCGGCCTGGTTCACCTCGGCCTCCAGCGCGGCCATGCGCTCGCGCAGCAGCTTCTTGTCCGCCCGCGTGTCGTGCAGCGGCAGCATGGAGACGTAGCGCGCCATGGCCTCGATGCGCTCCACGGACTCGGTGTAGCGGCGGGAGAGGCGCTCGCGCTCGGCCACCTCGTGGCGGGCACGGATGACCTGTCCCAGCGCGAGCGTCACCACCACCAGCGTGAGCGTGCCGAGGGACACGAGGACGCGGTGCTTGCGCACCTTCTTGCGCAGCCGGTAGGCGAGGCCCGCGGGACGCGCGCGCACCGGCTCTCCGGCGAGGAAGCGCTCCAGGTCCTCGGCCAGGGCGCGCGCCGAGTCGTAGCGGGCCGAGCGCTCCTTCTCCAGACACTTGAGGACGATGGCCTCCAGGTCCGCGGGGATGTCCTTGTCCAGGGTACGAAGGGGACGGGGCTCCTCGGTCTGGATGCGGGTGAGGATCTCCAGGGCGTTGCTGGCGATGAAGGGCGGCTGGCCCGTCAGGATGGCATGGAGGGTGGCGCCCAGGGAGTAGACGTCGGCGCGGCGGTCCAGCTTGGCCACCTCGCCGCGGGCCTGCTCGGGGGCCATGTAGTGCGGGGTGCCCAGGACGGAGCCGGTGGCGGTGACCTCCTCGCGCCAGTCGCGCGCCAGGCCGAAGTCCATGACGTAGGGCTGGAGGCTGCCGTCCTCGGTGCGCTCCACGAGGATGTTGGAGGGCTTGAGGTCGCGGTGGATGAGGCCGGCGCGGTGGGCGGCGTGCACGCCCTCGGCGACGTGGCGGAGCACCAGCACCTTCTGCTCCAGGGTGAGCTCGCTGGCGAGCTGGCCCAGGGGTCGGCCGTCCACGTACCGCATGGCGATGTAGGCCTGGTCCTGGACCTTGCCGACCTCGTACACCTCGCACACGCGCTCATGGGTGACGCGGGCCTGGGAGCGGGCCTCGGAGAGGAAGCGCTGGGCGAGCTCGGGAGTGCCCTCGCGCATGAACTTGAGGGCCACGTTGCGGCGCAGCCGTGGGTCGTACGCGAGGAACACGCGCCCCATGCCGCCCTGGCCGAGCAGCCGCACGGGCTGGTAGCGCTCCCATCCGGGAACGGGGAACACCTCATCCTGGGAGGTGGCGGAGGGAGTAGGCGTGGGGGTGGGGCCGGTGCCCGGGGGCTTCTGGGTGGGAGGCTCGAGGGGAGGTGGGCCGCTCTGGGGGACCGGCTCGCGGGAGACCTCCAGACGGAGTGAGGCGAAAGTCTCCTCGGAGAGCCGACCGCGCTCCTTGAGCAGCTCCAGGGGGCTGCGCTCCAGCTCGAGGGCCTCCGAGCGGAGGGAGTCCGCCTCGTCCTTGGAGAGGATGCCCTCGACGACCGCGAGCCGCAGTTCCTCCTCGTACTCCACCGGTTCCGACCCTGTAGTCCGCACGGGGAGAACATACCGGTTGGACCGGGTGTGCCTCCAGCCATGGGGCCCCACCGTGTATGCCCCCTCTCCCTCTGGGAGAGGGCTGGGGTGAGGGTATAGGCCGTCTGAGTAAGGAGTCCCTCTGGGATGACGAACACTCGGATGCTCGCAAGGTGTCCGGGGGGGATGGCGTGGCTACCTTGAGATGGGCGAGGGGGATGACCGGACGGGTCATCCCCCGGTAGATAATGCTAGAGGTAATAAACAAACCATGTTACCTGTCGAGTCATGGAGCCCTTCATCTGCCAGACGAATGCTTCCCCAGGCTCGTGGGGGCGTGGTCTGCGCTCTTCGGAACGCATGCCGGTGACGATCAAGAAGCCCGCGACGTACGAGGATCTCCGAGCCCTGCCGGAGACGGTGGTGGGGGAGATTGTGTCTGGCGAGCTCATCGCCTCGCCGCGGCCCGCGAGCCGCCAGACGCTCGTGACCTCCGCGCTGGGAGGGGAGCTGATCGGGCCCTTCCAGCGAGGCCGGGGCGGTCCGGGGGGTTGGTGGGTCCTCGACGAGCCGGAGCTTCATCTCGGAGACGACGTTCTCGTTCCGGATCTGGCCGGATGGAAGCGCACGCGGATGCCAGTGCCTCCGGATGAACCCTTCTTCACCCTTCCGCCGGATTGGGTCTGCGAGGTTCTCTCCCCGTCGACCGCGAGCTTCGATCGGGAGAAGAAGCTGCCTGTGTACCTGCGCGAGCAGGTGGGCTGTGTCTGGCTCATCGAGCCGCTCACGCGGACGCTCGAGATCTTCCGGCGCGAGAAGGACCGCTGGGTGCTCGCCAACAACTACGTTGGCGTGCAACGAGTCCGCGCGGAGCCCTTCGAGGCCGTGGAGCTGGAGCTCGAAGCGCTCTGGTTGCCCGCCTGAGCCTAGAAGGCGAGGCCCAGCTCCAGCAGCCCCAGGTGGACCATGGGACCCACGGTGGCGAAATCCGTCCCGAGGCCCACTCCCGGCTCCAACAGGGACACACAGCTCCCCCGGTCCGAGCAGAAGCGGAAGGGCGCGAACACCACCGCCAGCGCTCCGGCGGGCCCGCGCGGAGGGGAGGGAGAGCCCTCGGTGCGGATCGTCAGACCATCGCCTCGCAGCATGGACACGGTGGCGAGCATCGAGGGGGACCACGTTCCGCCACGCTGCACCCCCGCGCCGATGCGCACCTCGCGCACGTTGCCGAGCAGCCCCATGTAGCCCACGTCCACCTGGAGGATGACACGGTCCTTCAGCACGCCGCGCAGGCCCACGCCGCCACCGACGCCACCCATGGCCCGGGTGGGGGTGACGAGGAGCGAGCCGCCGCCGCGCAGGTAGACCGAGACCCTGTCTGGCGGTGGAGGGGGCGGAGGGGGAGTCGTGACGGGGAGGACCACGGGAGCGACCAGCGCGGCGGTCACGGCCTGCGCCGCGGAAGCCGTGGTGGGGGGAGACGCGGCGGGCGTCTTCTTCGCCGCGAGGGCGGGAAGGGGAAGGAGGCATGGGACGCCGAGCAACAACCCCAGGAGACACGCCTTCATCGGACACCTCCCGCCCAGTAGGCGAGCGAGACCGCGGACAGCCGGACCACGTCGGAGAAGAACGCGGGGTCGAGCGTCTCCGGCGTGTCCGTGCGCTGGTGGGAGTGGGGGCTGCGCAGGTCGGCCGAGTCGTTGAGCAGGAGCGCGGGCGTACCAGCGAGCCAGAACGGGGCATGGTCGCTGCGCAGGAGGTCTCCCGTCAGGGGCCCGTTGCCGTTGCCGGGCGCGCCGAGGGTCATCATCCGGGTGAGGTCCATGCGCTGGTGGAGCTCCCACAGCTCGTCCAGCTGCTGGGAGGCGGGCGCGTTGGCGAGGGCGAGGATGAAGTCCGCCGTCGCCGGGAACGAGAGGGGAGGCACGGAGCGCTGCGAGCCGGGCGAGGTGCTGCGGTAGCCGATGCTGTCGAGGATGAGGGCGACGACGATGTGCTCGTCCTGCGCCTGGTCGGCCACGTACCGGGTGCTGCCGACGGAGCCGAGCTCCTCCAGGTCGAAGCCGACGAAGCGCACGGTGCGGTCGAAGGAGCGGGTGGAGAAGACGCGCGCCAGCTCCAGCACCGCGGCCACGCCGGTGGCGTTGTCGTCGGCGCCCGCATGGAGGGCGTCATAGTGCGCGCCCACCAGCACCACCTCATGGGGGCTGCGGGTGCCGCGCTTCTCCGCCACCACGTTGACGACCTCGAGGTCTCCGTCGCGCGAGACGTGCTCGGTGAGGGTGAGGCCCAGCTCCGCCAGCTGGTTGCGCAGGTACGCGCGCGCCTTCTCCCGGGTGAGGTGACACAGGGGATTGCTGGGAGAGGGCGGGGTGACGCCGAAGCGCGCGCAGTCCATCGGGGTGTCGGCGCGGTGGGACGCCACCACCGCGTTCACCGTGGCCATGAGGCGCGCGGTGTCCACGGAGGTGGCGAGCTCGGGCAGCCCGTCCAGCCGAGCCTCGTCCAGGGCGGGCGGGGGAGTGGAGTCACAGCTCGAGGACAGCGCCGCGGCCAGCAGCGCTGGGAGGAGGGCCGGGACGCGCATCACAGGACACCTCCCAGGTACAGCAGGCCCACCTGGAGGCGGAGGGCCGAGCCGGGGTCCTTCAGCGGCGTGGCGGTTTGAAGCTCGGCGGCGCTGAGGGTGAGGGGCCCCAGCGCGAAGCGCAGCGGCGCGAGGGTGATGCCGGCGTAGAAGGGCCCCATGCGGTCCTGCAGCGCGCCGGAGAGGCCGCGAGGATACGAGGGGCTCTCGATGGAGCGCCGCAGCCGGGTGAAGCCACTCACCCCCACCTCGGGGCCGAGCGCCGGAGCCCAGGGCCCCACCTTGGCGACCAGTTGCACGCGCCCGTAGGCCTCCAGCGGCACCGTGCTGCTGTCCGGCACGCCCACGCGTACGCCGATGCCGAGCCGCACGGCCTCCGGCAGCTGACCCAGTCGCAGCTTGCGGTGGTAGGCGATGTCCGCCGTGTGGTGCCTCGCGGTGGAGCCTCGGGACGCGAGGTACTGGAGCGAGGTGATTCCCACGGTGAGCTCGTGTCGCTTGGGCGTGGGTGGAGGCTTCACGGGTGGCGCGGGAGGCGCGGCGTGGGCTCCTCCCGCCAGCAGCGCGAGGAGCACGGCGGGCACGCGGCCCACCCTTTTCGGGACGTCCGTCTCGGCGTGTCTCATGGAATACGTGGCCTCCCCCCGAGGGGCGGAGCGGCGCTCACTGTGCGCCAGCCTCGCCCCCACGTTTCCACGGTACTCCCGTTGTCCGGTTCGCTGGTCCTGCCCCAAAGACGGAGAGGGTTGTCCAGAAGCCGAAGCGCGGTGCGTCACGGCACTCGCGACTCTAGCGGCGGTTCTTGCGACGCAGACCCATCAGCGCGAGGAAGGCCAGCCACGAGGACGCGGGGGCGGCGCCGCAGCCACCACCGGCGAAGCTACGGGTGTCCTCCACCGTCCACGAGTACCTGGCTGGCGAGGCATCCACGTTGCCCGCGCGGTCCACGGCGCGCACGCTCAGGGAGTGCTCCCCGAGCCGGACATCGTAGGTGTCCTGGCAGGGGGCGTAGTCGCCCCCATCGAGGCTGCACTCGTATCGCACGCCCGTCTCGGTGGAGTCGTAACCGAACACCGCGGTGTCGTCCTCGGTGCTGGCGGGCGGGTTCCGGGTGATGAGCGTGTCGGGCTGCTGCGTGTCGACCGTGAAGGAGACCGGGGTGGAGGCCCGGCTCGTGCTTCCACTGCCAGAGGGGTCCTGGGCCGTGGCCATCACGGTGTGCGGGCCATCGACGAGCGGCTGGGATGGAGTGCAGCTCCAGTTGCCGGCGGCATCGGAGGTGGCGGTGCAGACCACCGTGTCGCTCTCGCGCACCGTCACCGTGTGACCCGCGTCCGCCGTGCCACTGAGGGGGGGCGTCGAGGTGGCGAGGTGGGAATCCGGCGAGGGGCCGGTGATGACGGGCGTGGCCACGTTGATGGCGCAGGTGGCGCTGCAGTCGTCATCGTTGGACAGGTTGCCGTCGTCGCACTGCTCGGAGCCCGCCACGACGCCGTCACCGCACCAGGCGCGGCAGACGCTGGGCGCGCCGCCGCAGGTGTAGCCGCTCTCGACGAGGCAGGTGCCGCCGCAGCCGTCACCGCGGGTGGTGTTGCCGTCGTCGCACACCTCGCCGGCCTCCAGGGTGCCGTTGCCACACGTCTTGAAGCACACCGTCCCGGGAGCGGGGCACCGCCAGCCGGTCTCCACCTGGCACGAGCGGTCGCAGCCGTCGCCTGTGGAGCCATTGCCGTCGTCGCACGTCTCGCCGCCCGCCATGATGCCGTCGCCGCATAGGGTGGTGCAGGTGCTCGGAGCCCCGCTGCAGGAGTAGCCGGTGTCGACGCGGCAGCCCGGCGAGCAGCCGTCGCCAGCCTTCGTATTGCCATCGTCACACGTCTCGTTCGCCTCTAGCTTGCCGTTGCCGCAGGTGTTGGCGCACACGGACTTCCCGGTCGCGGGAGTGCTGCAGGCGTAACCCGGCTCGACACGGCACTCGGTGCCGCAGCCATCCTGTGACGTCAGGTTGCCGTCATCGCACTGCTCGCCGGGGTTCACCGTGCCGTTGCCGCAGGTCTTCGCGCAGGGCCAGCCGGCCGTGGGGCACGCATGGCCCGGCTCCAGGGCGCAGGTGTTGGAGCAGCCATCACCCTGGGTGGCGTTGCCGTCGTCGCACGACTCGCCCGCGTCCATTCGGCTGTTGCCACACAGCCTGGCGCAGACGGACGGGACGCCCGTGCACTCGTGGCCGCTCTCGATGAAGCACGCCGCGGAGCAGCCGTCGCCCGCGGTGATGTTGCCGTCATCGCACTGCTCGCTCGGGTCGAGGGCGCCGTTGCCACAGCTGGTGACGCAGGGCTGGCCGGCCGTGGGGCACGCGTGGCCCGCCTCGACCTGGCAGCTCGCGTTGCAGCCGTCGCCCGCGGTGGTGTTGGCGTCGTCGCACTGCTCGCCGGGGTTGAGAGCGCCGTTGCCGCACGTGGCGCCATCCGCATCCACGAAGAGGTAGGTGGCGCCGGTGCTGGAATGGCCATCGTCGTGCGAGACGTCCGCCCCGCAGCCGGTGAGGGTGAAGAGGAGGGCCAGCGAGAGTGCCGCCACGGGGACTCCCGTGCGCGATGGGGTGGAGCGTGTATCCATGGAGGTCGGTCTCACTTCGCGAGGGTGTCGGTCTTGAACTCCACGCGGCGGTTCTTCGCGCGGCCTTCGCTGGTGTCGTTGTCCGCGATGGGCCGCGTCTGGCCGAAGCCCCTGGGCTCCAGGCGCTCACGCTCGACACCCTTGCCGATGATGTACTCCACCACCGCCTCGGCACGGCGCTGCGACAGGTCCAGGTTGTACCCGGCATCGCCCTCGTTGCTGGTGTGGCCCTCGACGCGCAGCTTCATGTCCGGGTGCGTCTTCAGGATGGACGCCACCGTGTCCAACAGCTCGTGGCTGCGGGGGCTGAGGATGTCCTTGTTCTGCTCGAAGAAGACGGGCTCGAGCGTGCGCAGCTGTCCCTCATCGATTCGCGCGAGCTGCTTCTCCTCGCAGCCCCCGTTCTTCTCGGTGCCCTTCTCGTCCGGGCAGTTGTCGAGCCGGTCGACGAGGCCGTCCCCGTCGCGGTCCCTGTCGGGGCAGCCGCGGTTCTCCTGGATGCCCGCCTCGTTCACGCAGGCATCGGAGCCGTCCGCGATGCCGTCTCCGTCGGTGTCCGGATCGGGCTGGACCTCCACGCGCGGGTTCGCAGGAGTGATTCTCTCCGGCGAGAACGTCACGCCGGCCAGCACGCGGAAGAGGGGCGTGCCGGGCGTCTTGCCGAAGCCGGGGCCGCCCATGGCGTACACCTCCACGGGCCCCACGGGGGCCCGGAGGCCGAGCAGCACCTCCAGGGACGAGGGGGCGCGCGCCAGGGGGAGCGAGCCGCGCACCAGCAACTCCTGCTTCAGGCCGAACAGGGCGGCCGAGAGGTTGAGGCCGCCGTTCACCTCGACGCCCAGCTCGTCCCGGGGTGCCTTCACCTGGGGAGAGAGCACGTACGTCCGGGTGCGGACGAGCGCGCCGACGTCGGCGCCCACGCGCCATGCGTCCCCGAGGCGCTTGCCGAGGCCCACGCGCGGCGAGAAGACGAAGCCCTGGTCGAGCGTGAGGGCCTCCGCGCTCCCCACGGGCAGCGCGGCACCGAGGTGCAGGCCGAGGTCGAGGGGGCGTCCGTCGCGCTCGGAGAAGAGGTTGGCGCGCGCCTGGAGCCACGGGGTGCCGAGCGCGAACGACTGGGGCGTGGCCAGGCCCACCGTGGAGACGTTCGGGGCCCACTGGCCGACGATGGGGAACTGGGCACCCAGCTCGAGCCAGTCGGTGACGGACCAGGCGCCGCTCAGGTGCGCCGTCACGCGATTGGAGATGATGGTGGCGCTCTCCCTGCCGCGCTCGAAGAGCACCAGGGGCTTGTTCTCCCAGTGGCCGGTGAGGGAGAGGCGGTACTGGCCCCGCCGCAACAGGTCGCCGGTCGACAGCACGAGGCTGTCCCGTGCGCCGGGGTTGAGTTGGAGTCGCTCCAGTTCGAAGCCAGGGATGCGTTGCGACTGGGCGGACGCGGTGAAGGCCCAGAGCGCCAATGCACCACCGAGCCACCATTGAATCTCTCGCGAATGCAAAGCGGTCCCCTCCACTGCGGTTGGCCCGGCATCTTAAAGGAGCGCGGCGGCTGGGGAAGTGCGCATCGTGCGCTTGGAGGCGGTACCTCCGCCCACGCAAGCAGAGGTGGAGCGACTGTTCTTACCGCATGAAGACGTCGTCCAGCACTAGCGAGTGGAAGTGAGGCGACTGTCAGGGTTGGACGGATTGCGGCAGACGGCCCCGGTCCTTGGAGACAGGCATGTAGCACTTGCACGACCTCGTGCACCGCCAGCGTGCCCCTAGCCGAGAGGGTGAGCACTGGCAGCCGCTTGGCCGAGGCCAGTCGTGGCCTCACCGTGGCAGCACCTCCCTGGAGCGTCAGCACGTGGGTGGCAGCATTGCTGCCTCGCGAATCTGGTCCTCCAGGTTCATCGTCCCATAGCGGGCGAAGTATTCCGGAGAGCTGGAGATGAGACCCGCCACCGCCGAGGGCAGGTGGGTCAGGCCCGCCAGGGTGCGAACTGGCTCGGTGAGGAGGGCCGCCAGTCCTCGCGCCATCTCCTCCAGTGCGGCCTCCGTTCCCAGCAGGGCCGCGGTGGCGGGGTCTCTCCCCAGAGCGCGTTCGCCCACCGGTGGGGACTCCTGCTTGCGCAGGGTCTCATCCACGGGGAAGTAGACGCCTCCCCCATCGAAGTAGAAGGCGCCCACGCGCATGCGCTGCACGTACAACTCCCCCTGCTCGAGGGTGGTCTGCCCCAGCCAGGAGATGGGCGTGCCGGTGAGCGCCACGGCGCAGTAGCCATCCGGCCGGGCCACCACCAAATGGCGGAAGCGCGCGGTGCGGGCGAGCAACTCGGAGTAGGGCAGGGATTGGCTGGTGGCGGAGGCTTCGCGTAGCAGGCGCGCCAGGGTGGTGCGGGGCGCGAAGGTCCTCAGGTTGGCGGGGCCTTCCACGAGCCCCCGCCAGAGGTCCTGGGCCTTCTTCGGAGTGAGGGACTGGCCCAGAGGCAGGTGGGCGGACTGCGGCAGTCCGCTGTGCCGCAGGAGCACCTGGAAGTCATCCGCCTCGGCGGCGAGGGCACCGGAGACGAGCAGCAGCACGGCTGTCAGGAGCGCAGCGGATGTCATCAGTCTCACGGTTACATGCTGACAAGCGCCGCGCGAAACATCCATACGAGATGCCCTGGCGCCAGCAGGAGTGAGCGCGCCAGAGGCCTGGGGGTGTACGAATGTCTCCGCGCTGCGGTCCGAGCTGGCCGATGAGCTACGCGTCGCGGTGGACGGTGTCGGGTGGGAAGGCGGGGAGGCAGAACCCGCGAGGTCGCGGGATTGACCCGGGGAGGGGGGCTGGACGTACCTTCGGGGGATGTCCGACCGCATCCAGACCTATGCCGAATTCTGGCCGTTCTACCTGCGCGAGCACTCGCGGCCGTCCACGCGGTGGCTCCACTTCGTGGGCACCTGCCTGGGCGTGGGGCTCGCGGTGGCCGCCGTGGTGACCGGGCGAGGGCTGCTGGTCCCGGGGGCGTTGGTCTCCGCCTACGGCTTCGCGTGGCTCAGCCACTTCGCCATCGAGCACAACAGGCCGGCCACCTTCAAGTACCCGCTCTGGTCGCTCGTCTCCGACTTCCGCATGGCGGGGCTGATGGCCACCGGCCAGCTCGGCCCGCACCTGGCGCGCGCCATGGCGGGGGCCCATGTGCCCGCGAGGCTCCCCCTGGTGGGGACAGAGCCCAGGTGAGCCCGTCTACGAGCTGGGGCTGGCCGGGGGGGTGCTCTCCGGAGACGGATCGAACGGTCGCGGCGCTGAAGCTCACCGAGTCCGAGCGGCAGGACGTCTACGGCGGCAACATGACCCGGCTGCTGAGCCGCGAGCGGGTGAAACGCGGCGGCCGCGGCGTGCGCGTGCCATTGTCGAAGGGAAGACACGGTGGTGGAAGCCCGTGAAACATCGGATGCACGGCTGGGGAGCAGTACTTTTGGGCGTTCTGGTGGGCTGCACGACTCCCGAGGTGGAGACGACTCGCTCGCTGAGGCCCGCGCCGGATGAGGTGTTGCTGACGCGGCGGGAGGGCTGGCCCGGGGCGGTCCAGGTCCGACCGGCCGGAGATGCCTTCCGTGGAGAAGTCCTGCAACTGGAGGCGGACCCGAAGGGCCGCATCTGGCTGCTCCGAAGTGAGAGGGCGAAAGACTCCTCCGACCTGGACGCCGTCACGACACTCGAGGTGTACGAGGCGGACGGCCGGAGAGCGTTCGCCCTGGAACGGGAGGAGGGGGTGCTCCCCTGGAGATTCGTGCTGCACCCCAGCGGCGAGGTGACCCTCTTCGAGCTCGTGAAGGCCACCGGGACGCGCACCACCTATCGTCTCCGGCTGCGCCGTCTCTCCCCCGAAGGGGCCGTCACGAAGGAGCGCCTCTTCGAGGATGCGGGCCGCGCGGAAGAGCGGCTCTACTACGACCTCGACCAGCAGCAGGTCCTCTCCATCTCGACCGACACGGACCCGCGGGATGTGTGGCCCTCTCCCAAGCACGTACGCCTGCGCGCGGTCGTTCTCGGTGAAGAGGTCGTCTTCATGGCGATGACCCATGGGGTGAAGCTGTACCGGCTGGATGCCGCGCTCCAGACGCGCTGGAGCTCCCAGGTCATGCCCGCCAACTATTGGAACGCGCTCCTTTACTCGGACCAGGAGCAGCTCGCACGGGATGAGGAGGGGAACCTCCTCGTGGCTTGGAGCATGCTCTCGAGCCAGGCGGAGGCCTACCGTCTCCACTTCGGGCGCGCGCTGCCCTGGAGGGGTGGCCGCCGGGACATCGTCGTCCAGCGCTTCGGGCAGGACGGCCAGTTCCAGCTCGCGCAGACCTTCGGGCGGGAGGGGAACGAGGTGGAGCTCGCGGGCCTCGCCGTCCACCGGGGGGAGGTGGTCCTGGGCGCGATGGAGAACCTCCTGAAGTCCGACCGCCCCAATGACACCCTGGAGTGGGACCTCGTGCTGATGCGCGGACGCCTGGAGGACGGTGCGCTCTCGCTCCACCGGACGCTCGACATCTCGCGGGAGGATTGGCTCCATGACTTCCGCGTCGATGCACGTGGCCATTGCTACTTCGCGGGCACCACGGACTTCGTCCAGGTGGACACGAACAGCTGGGTCGAGCCTGGCAAGGGCTTGCTTCTGAAGACAGATGAGAACGGGGAGCAGCTCGGCCGCCTGGAGCTGACGGGGACCCGGCACGTCCAAGTCACTCACCTGGCGTTCCGCCCCGACGGGACGCTCCAGTTCGGGGGCACGACGGATGGCCCCCTCACCCACACGCCGCTCGACGAGTGGTTCAACGAGACGGTGCTGGGCTTCGCCTCGTTCTGACGACTGGCGACACGCGCCTGGAGACTAGGGATCCCCGAAGTGGCCGCGATACTCCGTCGAGTTGAGGAACCCGTTGATCACCCCACCGTAGTTGTTGGTGGTCTGCAGGTAGGTGAGCCAGAAATTGAACCCCGTGGACTCGGGCTGGCGCTTCAAGAAGCCGGTATAGCAGCGCCAGACATAGACCTCCTGGAACTGCGGATGGCCAGGGATCAGGCCCTGGGCGTTGTAGTGTTCGGGCGAATCGAAGACGCTCTGCGCCATGTAGAGCTGTCTCGCTCTCTGGCAACTGGTGTCGCTGCCGCACGCCTCCAGGTAATCGAACCCGCCATACAGTTCATCGCGCGTTGGCGCCCGGTTGAGCAGATCCCAATAGATGGTCTGCACGTAGAAGAAGTTGTCGTCGAGGGCGTTCCAGGCAAGAGCCAGGCCGGGCGTGAGGGATGCGGCGGCGATGAGGACTTGAAGCAAGCGGACACAAGAGCGGTGCATGGGTGGGTCTCCGTTGAGGTACTCGTCAACAGGAGCCTGCGAAGTGGAAAATCATGCAGGAAATCCGCTACCCGCCATTGAGGGGGTCGAGGAAGAGCTGCTTGAGAAAGGCCTGGTTGGCCTCGGCCCTGCTCTTCGGGGCGTCGGGGATGGACGGCTCGAGGTTGCTCATCCCGGGCCGAGAAGCAGGGCGGAGATGCTCGCGAGGAGGGGCGTCAGCACGGCGATGGCCTGCTGAAGGTCCTGGAGCGCCGATCCTTGCAGGCCCAGATAGGCACGGACGGCCTGCTGCTCCTCGGACCACTCCTTCCAGGTCGCGCGTGAGCCGAGCGAGCTCCGAACGAGCTGGTTCGCGAGCACCTCTCCCACGTCTGTCAGGGTCTTGTGGGCTGGGAGATAGCAGCAGGCCAGTCCGCCGGTGAAGTAGATGCCGTAGGCCATCAAGAACGACGCCGGGAGCAACTCCGGTTGAGCGGGAAGTGCCTGGTTGAGCAGAGCGCGGAACGTCCCCGCATGCAGGAGCGCCATGCTGATGACGGCGGCGATGAAGCCAAGAGACCGCCTCAACTGAGAGCGGAGTCGCAGATACCGCAGCACCTCTTCCTCGGTGCACTGGACGGGCTCCTCACCCCGTGGCCGGTACTTCGATAGACACCCGATGAGCTGGACGTGAACGCCAAAGAGCTCCACGCAGCGCAGCAACAGGATGGCCGTCCCAAGAGTGCTCATGAGGAAGTTCTTCATGGCGGTGTCTGGCATCTGGGTGATGGCATCCAGATTCGCGGGAAGGACGGACAGGGTTCTTTGAAAGAAGATGGGGGGAATTGCTCCCCCGATGACGACGAAGGCGGTACAGAACGCCACCGCCAGCCTCTCCTTGGATGTGCCTGGCCAGACCGAATGGTCGCCACCCTTGAAGTCTCTGAGGGAAGCGGTGAGGGAGAGCACCAGGAGCACGGGCCAGGACACGAAAAGTGTGTGCCAGAGCCAGACCCCGCGTGTGCGCCAGAAGGTATCACCCAGACGTCCTGGGTATTCCAGCAGGAGCAGGGAGGCCATGAAGGTCGTGACGCAGAGTATGATCAGGAACAGTGGTGACCGGAAGACGAGCGAGAAGAACGTAGGTTCTTCCCGCCAGGCTGTCTGGGGACCACTTTCTCGCCCAGGATGGACCGGAGTCATGTGGCATGAACCAGGGGTTTGTGATGGCGGTCATCAGGAGCCGCCCCTTCCGAGCGTATAGAAGGGGAATGGGGCCTTGTTGAGGGCCGGTGCAGGGGGCAGTGCACCTACCAGGGGATTGTCGAGCGGCAGCTCAAGCGGGCGGGACTCCGGCTAGCGTGCCTGCTCAACGAGGCGCTCTGAGCCTGGCGCAACTTCCTATGATCCCTCGGGCTCCACCTCGTACCCCTTGGCCATGGAGAGCGGGTAGAGGGCTCGGTGGCCGATATTGGGGTAGTACGCCGCGAGGTAGTCCTCACCGCCGATGGACACCCAGGCCCATCTGGCGGGCTCGGGCCGCGCTTTCAGCCAGGCTTCCGCATCCTCGAGGTTGGAGAAGGAGGCGACGGGGTTGGGCGGCTGCTCTTGCGCGAGCTCCGCGAGGTAGTACTCGAGATCCCGGTTATGATGCAGGCGACGGGTTCCCCTTTCGCGATCATGCAACACGTCGTGGTAGCGGTTCGCGATCAGCACGTTGGCGAAGTCGAGGGGATTGGGGTGATTCCCGAGCCAGGTTTCCGCCTCCTCCCTCGTCCCGAAAGAGGCAATGATATAAGGAGGTGCTCCGGCCTCCACGTGCTCGAGATACTCACCGAAGGCCCTGTGCTGCTCGGTCGAGGAGATGAAATAAAGCGCGTCGAGGATGACCTGGATCAACTCTCCTTCCCGGTCAGAATCGGCTTCGGCCCGGAGCTTCGTGAAGAACTCTTCCGTTCTCCGCAGGCGCTCCTCCAGGCTCGCGCGCTCACCTTGAAGCTGCTCGACGTTATCAAGGGCTCGTTGAGGAACAGGGGACGATTCCGCTGCAAGTCGAGTGCTGGAGTCGAGGCTCTTGCGGAAGTCTTCGAAGCGGTACCGTTGGCCGGTATCGTAAACGAAGAAGAGGGCGTCTCGCGCCAACCCCAGAACCCGTGCTTGTTCTGGCGACTGGTCCTCGCTCCATCGCTTCCCAATCACCTCTTGCAGGTCTGAAAGGAAGATGTGACTCGTCATGGATTCGCCACCGCGCTCTGGAGCTGACGTTGCCCTTCGCCGGGTTCGTATTTCAAATACCACGGTGAGAGGCACTCCCCACCACGGGCATCGGTGACGGCTTCGAATACAACCAGCCGCTCTGACGGCCTCTGACCACGGACGCTTCGTACGGAAGTCGGGAGCGCACCTGTGTGGTAGGACGCCTCTGAGCGCACCGAACACCTCCTTGAGCCGGGGCTCGCTGGCATGCGAACAAGCGCGTCGGGCCTCCGGCTGGCACGGAGGCAGCGAGGAGCACGCATGGACGAGGATCAGAAGCCCGAGGAGCGCCGGGAGGAACAGGTAGGGCCCTACCAGCTCGAGGAGCAGGTGCCGCAGTCGGATATCAGCCAGGGAGAGCTCTACCGGGCCACGCACGAGACGAGCGGGGCCACGGCCCTGGTGCTCAAGCCCACCACAGAGGCGAGCGCGGCACCGCCGAAAGACTGGCGGGTGCGTCTCATCTCCTCGGCCTCACGCGACTACATCGCCCTGGAGGTGGAGGAGTCTCCCTGGTCCGTGGCCCCTGACAAGCACTCGGTGGAAGCGCTGATGGCCCTGTTCGAGGGAGTG
Source organism: Archangium lipolyticum (assembly GCF_024623785.1). Taxonomy (NCBI): domain Bacteria; kingdom Pseudomonadati; phylum Myxococcota; class Myxococcia; order Myxococcales; family Archangiaceae; genus Archangium; species Archangium lipolyticum. The sequence goes on along the minus strand of NZ_JANKBZ010000004.1, from coordinate 427,435 downwards.
CGCGAGGGCGTGCGGCGCATGGCTCGTGCCTTCCCCGACACCCGCGAGCCTCGCCGCTGGTGGCGCCTGGGCCTGGCGTTCGCGAGTGCCGCCGCGGCGTGCGCCCTGCTCTTCGCGCCGGTGCGTCTGGCCCCCGAGTTCCCTCCGCCGAGCGGCTCCGAGCCCCTGGCGAGCACCCCGCCCGATTCCACGAGCCATGAGGGGCCCATGGCAGGCTGGAACCCGGACCCTTTCGCCAGCGGCTTGCTCACGGACACCACGGATGGCGGAGAAGCCGTGCTCGCCCGCCCGTTACCGAGCAAACCCTTCAAGGGGCAGAAGCTCCCTCCCTGCAAGCGCTACAGCGAGGTCGAGCTCATCGGCGCCTGCTGGATGCCTCACAAGCTCAAGGCTCCGTGCCCGGAGGAGCTCTACGAGTACCAGGGCGAGTGCTACGTGCCCGCCTTCAGCGCCAAACAACCGTTGCCCCAATCGCTGGAGCAGTGAGTCCAACACGCGCATGCATCCTCACGAGCGGCCCCGGGTTGGATGCCTGACAAATGCAGCGTGGTGTCTCTCGGGAAACAACCCTCACGATTCCCCAATCTGCTCCAGGGCGCAGGCGCTAATCTCTCGCATCACCAGAGATCCGAAAACCGTCCCGAATACGGAGTCCTTTATGCGCCCGGAGCTGAGCGGAGCGTCGAAGTGGCCGTGGCAGAACCTCGTCTTCGAGGGAGGGGGCGTCAAGGGCGTCGCATACTGTGGAGCCATGCGGGTCCTCGAGGAGGAAGGCATCTACCCCCAGCGCATCGTGCGGGTCGCGGGCGCGAGCGTCGGGAGCCTGTGCGCGACCTGGACCGCGCTGGGGTTCTCCTCGCGGGAGATGGCCAGGATCTTGAAGTCGACCGACTTCACCTGGCTCATGCGCGACGCGCGCCTGGGGATGCTCGGCGGAATCGTCAATATCTTTCGTTCTTTCGGGATGAACCCTGGCGCGCGCCTGCTCGAGTTCGTCGGAGAGCATATCGCGTCGCTGACAGGCTCCAAGGACTTGACCTTCGCGCAGCTCCTCGAGCGGACCGGCCGGGAGCTGTGCGTGCCGATCACCAACGTGTCCCGGATGAGCGTCGAGTACTGTCATCCCAAGACGACGCCGAACATGCCGGTGCGGGTCGCCGTCACCATCAGCATGTCCCTCCCGGTGCTCATGCGGCCGTACCGGGTCTTCCGGACGCTCGGCACGGGCACTGATTCCTGGAACGAGGAAGACCTCTACACGGACGGCGGTGTCCTCCTCAACTACCCCTTACGCGCCTTCGATGGTTGGTGGCTCTCGATGCGTCCCGAGGACACCTTCCTGCGCCGGCTGCAGCCCTTCTCTCAGATTGAGCAGCTCGCCGATCCGGCGAGGACGTTCTCTCCGCCCAACCCGGCGACGCTGGGGTTCACCGCGTTCAGTGCCGATGACCGGGATATCACGTCCTCCTGGTGCCCCGATGCCGCCAGCCCGCCGCCTCGCCCGGATACCAAACTCTCCCGGGCGCGCAAGGCGAGGGATGTCGTCATCCAGAAGCGGGACGCCAGGATCGCGGCCCTGGAGAGCGCCTTCGTCAGGCTCATGGAGGCCCTGGCGAACGTCGAGCGCAGCGGAGACGGGCGGATCAGCCGGAAGGAGTGTCAGGACCTCTTCACGAGCGGCAAGTTCTCGGGAGATGACGCCGTCCTCCTCTTTGGCTCGACCCACGTGCAGGACATCTTCACGCAGCTCGACGCGAGCGGAGATGGCTTCGTGGACATGGGGGAGCTCCAGAAGTTCATGGATGCGCGCAACCTCGACCTCACCACCCGCTTGACGGGAGGCTTCCGCACCAAGACCCTCTCCGTGGGCGACTTCATGTCGAACCTGCTCGACACCATCCTCACCACCAGTCAGCGCAAGGATCTGCGGAAGGAGGACCGGGACCGCACGGTGCCGATCAACACCGACTACATCGGCACGGCGGACTTCCGCCTCATGGATGCCGACTTCGACTTCCTGGTGGAGACGGGTGCGCGTTACACCCGGGCCTTCCTGGATGCCCACGCGGTGTCGAGCCAGGAGCTCGCGGCGGACCAGCCCGAGTCCACGCCCTACCACTGAGTTCCCAGGGCTGGACGGAGGGGCGCAAACACGGCTTGATGGCAAATCGTGTCTTCCCAGGTTATTTGACCAGCGAGGAGGCATACAAGCCTGCTCACGCATGGACGCTGAACCCACATCGTTCACCGCCCCTGTGCTGACCATCACCGCCGTGGAGAGAGTTTCATGCGAACGTTGTCGATGACCTTCATCCTCGCCACCCTCCTGTGGGGTTGTAGCAACCAGACCCCGGATCCCACGGGCGAGCCCCTCACCGACGCGGGCATCCGCGACGCGGGCGTCCCGGAGGAACCCCTTCCCAGCGGACCCCCGGTCGATACGGAGCCGCCCAACGTGCCCGAATTCAGCCCGGCCTTCCCCGGTCAGACGCGCGCCCCGGCCATCAAGACGAAGACGGCCTTCCAGGTCACCGAGATTGCCTCGGGCTTCAAGAATCCCTGGGCCATCGCCTTCCTGCCCGACCAGCGCATGCTGGTGACGGAGAAGGCCACCGGCTCGCTCTACATCGTCACGCCGCAGGGCGCGAAGTCCCCCGCCGTCGCGGGTCTGCCGCCCGTGGATATCCGCGGGCAGGGCGGTCTGCTCGACGTGGAGATCGGTCCCGACTACGCCCAGAGCGGCCTCATCTACTGGACCTATTACGAGCCGCGCCAGGGTGGCAATGGCCTGGCGGTCGCGCGCGCGAAGCTCGTGGACGGCGCGCAGCCTCGCGTGGAGGGCCTGCAGGTCATCTTCCGGATGATGCCCACGCTCGAGTCGACCCTGCACGCGGGCGGACGGCTCGTGTTCACCCCCGACAACAAGCTGTTCGTCACCCTCGGTGAGCGCTCCATCCTCGAGGGCCGGGTCCAGGCGCGGGACGTGAAGAGCCACTTCGGCAAGGTGGTCCGCATCAATCCCGATGGCTCGGTGCCCCAGGACAACCCCTTCGTGAACACCCCGGGGGCCAAGCCGGAGATCTGGTCGGTGGGTCACCGCAACATCCTGGCGGCGGCGCTCGACAGCCAGAAGCGGCTGTGGATCGCGGACATGGGGCCGCGCGGGGGTGACGAGCTCAACCTGCCGGAGTCCGGCAAGGACTACGGCTGGCCCACCATCGGCTACGGCGAGGAGTACAACGGCAATCCCATCCACCAGAGCCCCCAGGGCGAGGGCATGGAGCAGCCCGTGTACTACTGGGATCCGGTGATCGCCCCGTCGGGCATGACCATCTACACCGGGGACCTCTTCCCCGAGTGGCGGAACAACGTCTTCATCGGCGGACTGGCCAGCCAGGCGCTGGTGCGGCTCATGATGAGGAATGACCGCGTGGTGGGCGAGGAGCGGCTGCTCACGGAGTTGAAGGCGCGCGTGCGCGAGGTGGTGCAGGGTCCCGAGGGCGCGCTCTACCTGCTCACCGACGCCGCCGACGGCAAGCTGCTCAAGCTCACGCCGCGCTGACGTCCCACGTCACTCCCTGGTTGGAGCCGGGTGAAGGGAGGCGTTCCGTTCGACGCCTCCCTGTGCCCGTGCCCTGGCCGGGCTAGATCGCCTTGGCGCCTGCCAGGGCAATGCGGGCGACCTCGCCGCGGAGCGTCTCCTCGGTCTGTCCATTCGCCCAGCCCGTATGGCCCGCCAGGGTATGGCCCGCCTCCTTGTTGGCCGCGATCGCCGCGCCCTGCTTGAGGTTCGCGAAGACCTCCACCAGCCTGGCCTTGCCGATCTTGCGGATGTTGCCCAGCGTCACATTGACGAGACGGTCGATCTCCCCCTTCAGGACCGCCTCGGTCTGGCCCCGGGCCCACTGACGGTGCACCTCCACATCCGTCGCCGTCTTGCCATCAGACACCTGCCAGGCGTTCTTGACGTAGGCGAACACGCTGGCCTGCTGCTCCTTGGTGATCGCCGGGCCCCCGGTGAAGAACGAGGTCTGCGCCCGAGCCTCCCCGGAGAACAGGAACAACACACCCAGCACCGCCATCGGCCCGACAACGTGACGAAGCGAAACCATGGACTCTCTCTTTCCTGCGTTGTGTTTGATACCGCGAGCCGCCGCATAGCAGGGAGTGTGCCAATACGGCCGTTGGAGCTGTGTCTCCTCTGGCCAAGGGACAGCGCCTCGGCACCCGAGCGCTTCCGACGTGTCGGCGGGCCGCGTTGACGTGTCAGCGGACCGCGCTGACGTGTCCGCACGTCGAGACCGCACTGCGTGGTGATGTGAGCGCTCTGGCCGGTTTGCAGCTTCACACAGGACACCACTTGGAGGAGTGCGGCGGTGGGAGTTGGAGTAGACCCTCGCCCCATGCCCGTTCCGCTCCGCCGTGCCCTCTCCGCCACAGCCCTGACGGCCCTGCTCCTGCCGCTCGGGTGCTCCACTGCCCTCACCACCCGACGCGAGGATGAGAAGCGTATGAGCTCCCATGACGACGTTCCCAAGCAAGCCCCCCGTTGGGGCATCGTCATCCACGGGGGCGCGGGCGTCATCAAGCGCGAGTCCCTCACCGCCGAGCGCGAGGCGGCCGTCCGCGCCGTCCTCACCGAGGCCCTCCAGGCGGGCCATTCCGTCCTCGCGAAGGGTGGCACCAGCCTGGATGCCGTCACCGCGGCCATCCGCGTCATGGAGGACTCGCCCCTCTTCAACGCGGGCAAGGGCGCCGTCTTCACGCATGACGGGAAGAACGAGCTCGACGCCGCCATCATGAACGGACGCACCCGCGAGGCTGGTTCCGTGGCGGGCCTGCGTCACGTGAAGAACCCCATCACGCTCGCGAGGGCCGTGATGGAGAAGTCCCCGCACGTGATGATGATCGGCGAGGGCGCCGAGGAGTTCGCGAAGCAGCAGGGCGTGGAGCTCGTGCCCGAGAGCTACTTCTATACGGAGGAGCGCTGGCAGGCCCTGCAGCGCGCCCTGGAGGCGGAGAAGAAGCAGCAGCAGGCGCCGCCCGAGCAGGGCCAGCCCCAGGGGCCCTCCACCTTCTACGAGACACCCGCCGGGAGCGACCACAAGTTTGGCACGGTGGGTGCGGTGGCGCTCGACCAGGCTGGCAACCTCGCCGCGGGCACCTCCACCGGTGGCATGACGAACAAGCGGTTTGGCCGCGTGGGTGATGCACCCATCATTGGCGCTGGCACCTATGCCGACCCGCGCTGCGCCGTCTCCGCCACCGGCCACGGCGAGTACTTCATCCGCTACGGCGTGGCCCGCGACATCTGCGCCCGCGTCGAGTACCAGGACCTGCCGGTCCTCGAGGCCGCCAACCACGTCGTGCTGGACGTGCTGGTGAAGGCCGGTGGCGAGGGCGGTGTCATCGCCATGGACAGTCAGGGCAACATCGCCACGCCCTTCAACTCGGCGGGCATGTACCGCGGCTACATGGGACCGGAGGGGACTCCCTCCGTCGCCATCTTCAAGGACAAGGAGGAGTGACAACGCGGGGGGTCTCACCTGAAACGGGCCGTGGATTCGCGTTGCATCGGATTGTGAGGCACTGATCGAGGTTCGATCCGCGTCATCGCAACCGTGGAACAGGAGTACACGTGCACCGGTACCTTCGCTATTCATTGGCTCCCTTGTTGGCCGGCCTGCTCTCGCTCGCCGGCTGTGACCCGCACGAAGACCCCCGCCCGGGCGGTTCCGACGCCGGCACGAGTTCCGACGCCGGCACGGGCACGGATGCCGGGCCCGGCGACACGACCCCCTTCATCCGGATCCACTACCGCCTCCAGGGAGGTGGAGATCCCAAGACGTGGGGCGTGCACTTCTGGGGCGCCGGCTCCACGTCTCCCGAGTGGGGGGCGCCGCGGATGTTCGACAAGACGGACGACTTCGGCGCGTATACCGACGTGAAGGTCAGCGTGACGGCGGACTCGGACGAGGCCTTGTTGGGCGTCATCCCCGTCCAGTGCTCGGGCGGCAACTGCAAGAGGGACATCGAGACGAGCGTGCGCTTCGCCGACCTCTTCAAGGACGCGGCCACTCCGAACATCGCCGAGTGCTGGATCACCCAGGGGCAGGCCGTCCAGACGACGAAGCCCGCCTCGAGCAAGCCGGCGTTCAAGGTCCTCCGGGCGAAGGACTTCATCGACCTGGGCAACGGTGGCGTCCGTCTGATGTTCCATGCGGCGGAGGGCTCGTCGGGCTCGGTGCGGTACGGGACGGCTCGCGACGCACTGGACCAGGAAGTCACGTGGGCGGCGGCCGACGACATCAACAAGAAGGGCCTGCTCATCACCGGGCTCACCCCGGGCAAGACGGTCTATTACAAGGTCCACTCGACCCTGCGGACCGCGACGGAGGTACTGACCGACGAGACGCCCGTGCTCGAGCTCCAGCCCCTCCAGTTCCCGACGATCTCCAACGAGACCGACTGGGCGACGTGGGGGAGCAAGGGAATCATGTATCAGCTCATCGTCCGCACGTTCGCGGATGGTGGCGCGCCCAAGGCGGTCTCCGACTCCAGCGGGGAGAGTGGCATCGACCCGTCCACGAGAGATGGCGTGGGAGATCTCGTGGGCCTCAAGAGCATGCTGCCCTATCTGAAGCAGCTCGGAGTCGATGCGATCTGGATGACGCCCGTGTTCAAGGCGAAGAGCTACCATGGGTACGACACGACCGACTTCTATGACATCGACCCGGTGCTCGGCACGCGGAAGGACTTCACGGACCTCACGGCGGCCGCGGACACCCTGGGCATCCACATCATCCTGGACCTCGTGCAGAACCACGTCGCCGATGTGAATCCCTGGTTCGTGGCGGGCTCGAATCCGAAGGATCCCCAGTTCGCGAAGTATCACGACTGGTTCGTCTGGTCGGATGAGCACTCGAACATGCTGGCCGACAAGCACCCCTGGGACGACTCGGCCGTCGTGTGGGCCTGCAAGAACTATATGTGCTACCACCAGATCTTCGGCGCGGCGATGCCGGAGCTCAACTTCCGCAACCCGGAAGTGCGCGCCGAGATGAAGAAGATCGCCGAGTTCTGGATCACGCTCGGAGCGGACGGCTTCCGCCTCGACGCCTCGAAGCACATCGATCAGTTCGACGACAACCATGGGATCGCGCTCGCCACGCACGGCACGCACGTGTGGTGGAAGGAGTTCAATTCCTTCGTCAAGAAGGGCGTCTCCCTGCCCGCGGGTGCGCCCCCGGTGCTCCTGGCCGGAGAGAACCGCTGGGACGAGCCGCGCCTCATCGGGAACATGGTTCCGTACGCCAGCGACATGGATTCGCAGTTCGACTTCCCGTTCCGAGGCCTCGTCAGCAACTTCCTGCGCGGGGAGGTCGGTGACGATGCCGACTTCGTGAAGTACGTCCAGGCTCTCCATCAGGCGGCCGGCGATACGGCGGCCGGCGGCAATCCGAACCACTACTTCGAGCGCTTCCTGTCGAACCACGATCTGAACCGGCCGGCGACGGACATCGAGGACGCGGGAGGCCTGGTCTTCGCGATGCAGAAGCAGGCGGCCACCATCGTCTTCACGGTGCCCGGGATGCCCGTCCTCTATTACGGCGAGGAGTTCGGCAAGAAGGGCAAGGCGGACAAGTTCCTCGGCAACGAGAGCTGGGAGCGCGGCGAGTTCGTCCGCGAGCCCATGAGCTGGTTCCAGAAGGTGAGCTTCACCGGCGACAAGCAGTCGTCGTGGGACATCGACTTCGCCCGGACGAACGCCGCCAATGCGGAGCTCGGGCTCCCCGTGGGGATCTGCAAGGCGCCCAATCCGGAGTACCCCTACATCAAGTACATGTCGGAGGATGACCCGCACTCGTGGGCCGCCCAGAAGGATGACCCGGACAGCCTCTTCAACTACTACAAGAAGCTCATCGCCATCCGGAAGGCGAACGCGCTCTTCACCGACTCGCGCACGCGGTTCGAGACGGTCCAGAACACCGCCGAGACGTTCGAGTACACCCTCTCGAAGGACGGCAAGACCCTGACGGTGGTCTTGAACCGTCTGCCCGAGCCGCGGAAGATCTCCCGCCCGTCGGAGGCCACGGACCTGCTCACCGGCACGAAGGGCACGTCTTTCGACGTGCCGGAGTTCGGTGCGTTGATCCTCCAATAGGCCCGCCGGACGCCCTCACGCCGAGGCCCAGGGTGCTCCGCCCTGGGCCCCGGCCAGGGCCCAGCGCTCCAGCTCCTGTTGCGGCATCAACCCGCTGCGTCGCGCCACCTCGCGGCCGCCCGAGAAGACGACGAAGGTGGGAATGCCTCGCACGCCGAGCTGAGCGGAGGCCTGCGGGTTCTCATCGGTGTTCAGCTTGAGGACGAGCAGCCGGCCCGCCTGGGCACGGCCCACGGCGGCGAGGATGGGCGTCGCGGCGCGGCACGGGCCACACCAGGGGGCCCACAAGTCCAACAGGACGGGCACCGGCGAGGCCCTCACCGCCCGCCACAGCCCCTCCCCGTCCACCTCCTGCGGCGCGCCCGACAGGTCGAGCGGGCGCTGGCAACGGCCACAGGTGGGCTGGCCAGGGGGACGGGACTCGGGCACGCGGTTGAAGGCACCACAGGACGAGCATCGGAACATGGGGACCTCCAGGCCTCCTGGTTGAAAGGTAGCGATTCAGTTCACGCAGAATGGATGCCGGGTCGGCCCGCTCGCGCGCTCTGGGGGCGGGCGCGCAGGCTTTGCAGTGCCCTCCCCGGGAACGCAGCTTTTACGGGGGATGGGAGGGGACGGAGGGGTGGAGCGCCGCTTGCACGTTCCACCCCCACGGGGGCCGCCGCTGGCTAGAGTGGCGGCCGACGAAGTGAACCCGAGTTCCCACTGCCCCCCGAGGGCCCGAATCTTCTGGAGCCGATACCATGTCCATCCTCTGTGCCACCCACTTCTCGGACGCCGCGCAGCGAGCGGCCACGGCCGCGGCGGAGCTCGCGCGGAAGATGGACGAGCCCCTCTTCCTGGTGCACGTGCTGCCGGGGGACCTGTCGAGGGCCTTCGGCCAGCCGCTGGTGGACACGGCGAGGGCGGCGCTGACCGACGAGGTGCGCCGGTTGGAGAAGCTGGGCGCGCGGGTGAGCCACCAGCTGCTGACGGGTGAGTCGGCGGTGGAGCTGGCGCGCTTCGCGGAGGAGAAGGGCGTGTCGCTGGTGGTGACGGCGGGGCCCACGAGCGCCTCGCCCTTCCTGGGGCTGGGCGGCACGGTGGACCGGCTGGCCACGACGCTGCCGGTGCCGCTGCTGGTGGTGAGGGACGCGGAGCCCTTCGAGGCCTGGGTGAAGGGCGAGCGCCCGTTGAAGGTGATGCTGGGGGTGGATCGCTCGCAGACGTACATGGTGGCGCGCGACTGGGTGAAGGGCCTGCGGAAGTATGGCGCGGTGGAGGTGGTGGCGGCGCGGGTGTACTGGGCGAACGAGGAGTACGAGCGCTTCGGCCTGCCGCACCCGATGGTCTTCCAGCAGGTGACGCCGGAGCTGTCGCGCGCGCTGGAGCAGGAGGTGCGCTCGCTGGTGACGTCGCTGGACGCGGAGGGCCAGCCGGTGCGGGTGCGGCTGGAGCCGGGCCTGGGGCGCATCGCGGACCACCTGGTGGCGATCGCCGCGGACGAGAAGGCGGACGTGGTGGTGGTGGGCACGCACCAGCGGCGCGCGCTGGGCAAGCTGTGGAGTGTGTCGCACCATGCGCTGCGGCTGGCGAAGATGTCGGTGGTGAGCGTGCCGGTGATGACGGAGCGGACCGTGGAGGGGGTGGTGCCCACGCTGCGCTCGGTGCTGGTGGCCACGGACTTCTCGGACACGGGCAACCAGGCCATTCCCCATGCCTTCTCGCTGCTGCCCGGGGGCGGCACGGTGCACGTGTTGCATGTGAGTGACAAGGTGGTGGACCGGGAGCGGGAGCAGGAGCTGAAGCAGCGGCTCCAGCAACTGCTGCCCCGGGACGCGGAGGGCCACGGGCGCAAGGTGGAGCTGCTGGTGCTGTCGGACGGGAGCTCGGCCACGGCGATCCTCAAGACGGCGGAGCGGTTGAGCGTGGACGTCATCTGCGTGGGCGCGCATGGAATCTCTGGGCTGAAGAAGGCGCTGATGGGCTCGGTGGCTCAGGAGGTGATGACGCGCGCCGACCGGCCCGTGCTGGTGGTGCGCCCGCCCAGGGCGTAGGGACGCGTGTGCCCGCCCCCGCCGCGCTCGCCCGGCACGTGGACTGCGTGTGGCGGCGGTGCGGCTCGGCGGGCCCGTGTGGCTCGTCGAGGAAGGCCGTGCAACGCCCCTGCCTGCTGCCGTGGCTGATGGGGGTGCACGGCCTGCTCGATGCTTCCGTGGCCTGGATGGTGTTCGCGGCTTCGCGGTGCGGCTCAGGCCCGCTTCCAGTAGCGCCGGCCATCGGACGAGCGATCGAGGATGCGCGCGTCGTAGAGGTCTCGGCGCAGGAGCGCCCAGTCTCCGAAGGTGTGCAGGTCATTGAGCAGGTCGTTCAGCTCGCTCTCACTCCATTCGGTTCCCGGGAGGCGGGCCGCCAGATAGCGCAGGGCCTCGAGCTGGTCGGTGCGCCTGGAGGGCCAGACCTTCAACCGGCCCTCTTTGTCGAGGTAGTGGGAGAGCTTCTTGGAGACGGAGACACTCGGGTCGTTCATGGCGGGTGTGGGTCCTCTCTTCAAGGCTTCTTCGGCTCCCGAGCATCGAGTTCCGCCTCGATGATGGCGAGCTCGGCTTCGGCTTCGGTGGCACGCGCATCATGTGCGGCGGCTGATTCCGGATCCATCAGGCGCCAATAGGGGACGCTCCATTGCCATGCGGACCGGACATGCTCTCGGGCGGGGCCTTGGAGAAGTTGCTGGCAGCGCGCGGCGTGTTGGAGGACGTGTTCGAGCACGGCGCGTACGGTGCCGCGTATGTCCATTGCGTGCACGACGGTCTGGTGTGCCTGTGAGAAGGCGGAGATGGCCTCATCCAGATGAAGTGCGAGCCTGGAACTGACCTCGGGCAGGGCGTGACATCCGCTTATTTCCTCGGGGAGCTCGAAGTCACAGGGGTGGGTTTCGGTCCCAAAGCTCCATTCGGGCACGGGCACTGTGGGCTCGGTGAGAAGATGTTGAGCGAGTTGCACGGCACGAGGTGCATGGTCCTCCGCATCGTGATTCGCCAGGATGTACAACTCGTACAGCTCGCTCCAGAGCTGGGTGGCCTCCTCCTTGGCTCCCACTGCGGCCTTCTGTATCCGAAGGCGCATGAGCAAATCCCCCAGGTCGGCGTCCAACTCACGGAGCTGGAACTTCAGCTCGAACCAGGGCTCCTCGTTGGAGAGGTCGGGCAGCAGGGTTTCGGTGGGTCGACGCATGGCCATGGCCGTTTCAGAGGCAGGGCAACAACTCGCCGATTTCCTCACCCATCATTCCAGCATTGCCCGTCAGAGTTCCATGTACACTCGCTTCGCCTCCACCGAGTAGAAGCGGGCCTCGGGCAGCACGTACGCGGTGAGCTGCCTTCCATAGACGCACCCCGAGTCCAATCCGATGGCGTGCGGATGTCGTTGCACTCCGCGCAGCGCGTCGTGGCCGAAGATGACGAGCTCGGGCCCCTTCCACAGGCTCGCCCAGGGCTCCCCGTCCTCCAGCCTCTTCGACGGCTCTCCGTCCGGCGTGATGCTGCGCAGGTTGAGCATCAGCTCCGGTTTCTGCTCCTTCAAGGGCACGCCGGGCACCAGCCCTCCGTGCACCACCCGGACGTTCAGCTCGGGGAAATGCAGGTGCAGCGGCAGCGATTCGAGGTACTCCCAGTCCTCGTCCTCCAGCGTGTCCAGCACCTGCTTGTGCTCGCGCTTGAGCTTCTTGCCCTCGGGCATCTTCCCCGCTCGCCAGCGCAGCACGTGCTCGTCGTGGTTGCCCCTCACCGCGAGCATCCCGCCCTCCCTCGCCCGGCGCACCACCCCCGCCGAGTCCGGGCCCTTCGCCACCAGGTCTCCCACCAGCACCACCCGGTCTCCCTTCCGGTAGCGGCACTCCTTCAACAGCGCGTCGAGCTCCTCCGCGCAGCCGTGCACGTCTCCGATGAAGATGGTTCGCGTCATGGTGCTCGTGTCACGGGTGGGGACGACCCTCACCCTAGCCCTCTCCCAGAGGGAGAGGGGACATACACGGATTCAACCCTGGAGGGTGGGGGCGCCTTCCGGCGGCGGTTGCACCTTCCACCTCCGGTGCAGCCACAACCACTGGTCCGGGTAGCGCCGGATGTACTTCTCCAGCACCGCCGTCACCGCCGCCGTGTGCGCCGTGATGGCCTCCTGCCCGCTCACTCCCTCGGGCGGCGGAATGGGTCCCTCGAATTCCAGCCGCATCCTGCGCCCACTCGCGTCCCGCACCCCCATCATCACGAACACCGGCGCCCCTGTGCGCTGCGCCACCACCGCCATCGCAGGTGTCGTGGACGCTGGCCGTCCGAAGAAGGGCACGAACACCGCCGCCTTCGCCGGCAGCGCCTGGTCCAGCAGCATCAGCACCGACTCGCCCAGCTTCACCGCCTCGTTCACCTGCGCGATGGCCCCCTTCGGGTAGATGAGCCCCACCCCCGCCTTCAGCCGGTTGTCCACGATGCGCATGTTCAGCGCCCCCTTCAGCGGGCGCACCAGCGCGTTCAGTGGAATCCCCCGCTGGCACACCAGCTTCCCCGCCCGCTCCCAGTTGCCGAAGTGCGCCGTCACGATGATCGCTCCCTGCCCCTTCGCGACCATCTCCTTCAGCGCTCCCCACGCTCCACCCGCCTCCTCCGGCTCCGCCCACCCCAGCTCCACGTGGTCCTTCTCGTCGATGGACTCGAGCACCACGCGCGTCATGGTGATGTAGGCCCCGAGGGCGATCCTCCGCCGCTCGGCCTCGCCCATGTCGGGGTACGCGTGCCTCAGGTTCTCCAGGGCCACCCGGCGGCGGATGCCCAGGGAGAACGCCAACCACCCCACGAAGCGGGCGAGTGCGTCGCGCGTGGACGCGGGCAGCGCGCACACCACGTCCAGCAGCCGGTTGACGACCCACCCCACCACCGGCCCCGGGCGCTCGCCGAGCACCTGGGTGAGACGGGCGGAAGGAACGGGAAGGCGCGGGGACTCGGGAGCGGAGACAGGGGCGGACACGGCGGCACTCCACCTGGAAGCGGCATGCCAGGCAAGGGGGCTCCCGCCGCCCACCGCTACCTTGCCCGCCCTTCCTGCGCTACACCCCCGCCCATGTCCAAGTCGACCCGACGCGCTCCGCTCGTCCTCCTGGCGGCCCTGACGGCCTGTGTCGCCCGTCAGCCCCTTCCCGCCCAGGACTCCGCCAGCGCTCCCCCAGCCCAGGCGGAGGCCCCGGCCGCTTCCCCCCGGCCCGAGCCCGTCTCGCCCACGTTGCGTCTGCCGACGCAGGTCCGCCCCACCGGCTACACCGTCGAGCTCACCCTGGACCCCTCCGCTCCCACCTTCCAGGGCGTGGTGGACATCGACCTGGACGTGAAGGAGGCCACCGACGTCCTCTGGCTCCACGGCCGCTACCTCACCGTGAAGGAGGCGACGCTCACCGTGGACGGCAAGCCCGTGGCCCTCGCCCCCGTGAAGGGCAGCGGGGACTTCCTCGGCTTCGTGCCCGGGTCCTCGCTGCGGCCCGGCACCGCGCACCTGCGCATCGTCTACGAGGGCCGGGTCTCCGAGCGCGAGGTCGTCGGCGCCTTCCGCACCCAGGAGGATGGGGCGTGGTACGCCTTCACCCAATTCGAGCCGCTCGGGGCGCGCCGCGTCTTCCCGTGCTTCGACGAGCCCTCCTTCAAGGTGCCCTGGCAGCTCACCTTCCACGTGCCCGCGGGCAACGTGGCCGTCACCAACACCCCGCTGGTGAGCGAGTCGCCGCGTCCGGAGGGCGGCACCACCTACCGCTTCGCCCGCACCCAGCCGCTGCCCAGCTACCTCATCGCCTTCGGCGTGGGCCCCTTCGACTTCCTGGAGGCGAAGCCCTCGGGGGAGAAGGCCGTGCGCACCCGCATCATCACCCCGCGTGGCCGCGCCGCCGAAGGTGCCCATGCCGCGAGCATGACGCCGGAGATTCTCGGCCACCTGGAGCGCTACTTCGGCATGCCCTACCCGTACGAGAAGCTGGACGTGCTGGCCGTGCCGCTCCTCGGCGGCGCCATGGAGCACCCGGGCCTGGTGACGTTCAACCCGGGGATCCTCCTGTCCAAGCCCACCGAGGATTCGCTCGGGAGGCAGCGCGGCTTCTACTCGGTGCAGATGCACGAGCTGTCGCACCAGTGGTTCGGCAACCTCGTCACCCTGGCGTGGTGGGACGACCTGTGGCTCAACGAGTCCTTCGCCACCTGGGCCACGTCGCGCCTCGTCGAGGACACCCGGCCCGCGTGGGACGCCTCCGTCGAGCGCGTGCACAAACGCTCCCGGGCGCTGAACACCGACAGCTTGGTGACGGCGCGCCGCATCCGCCAGCCCATCGAGACCGAGAATGACGTCCACAACGCCTTCGATGGCATCACCTACGGCAAGGGCGCCTCGGTGCTGGCCATGGCCGAGTCCTGGCTGGGCCGGGATGTCTTCCAGCGCGGCGTGCGGCGCTACGTGCGCGCCCATGCCCAGGGCAACGCCACCGTGAAGGACTTCCTCGACGCGCTCTCGGCCGAGGCGGGCAAGGACGTGTCCGGCGTGCTGGGCTCCTTCCTGGACCAGGGGGGCGCGCCGCTCGTCACCACGCGGCTGGATTGCTCGGGCAAGGTGCCGGTGGTGAAGCTCTCGCAGCAGCGCTTCCTGCCGGTGGGCTCGGCGGGCGAGGCGAGGCAGTTGTGGAAGGTTCCCCTGTGCGTGCGCTATGGCACGGGCCGGAAGTCGGCCCGAGCCTGCACCGTCATGGAGGGAGAGACGGCCGAGCTGCCCCTGACGGGCGCGCGCTCCTGTCCCGCCTGGCTGTTGCCCAACGCGGAGGGCGCCGGCTACGTGCGCGCCTCCCTGGATGGACGGATGCTGGGGAAGCTTCTCTCCACCGACAGCCATCAGCTCACCCGCGCCGAGCGCGTGGCCCTGCTCGGGGACGTGCAGGCCCTGGTGAGCGCGGGGGCGCTGCCGGCCGCGGACGTGCTCGGCCTGCTGCCGGGTCTGGCCGCGGAGAAGGACCGCCAGGTGTTCCAGGCCTCGTTGGAGCTGGTGAGCCTCCTCGAGCCCAAGCTCCTCTCCGAGGCGCGCCTGGACGACAGGGCGCGCTTCCTGCGTGACACCTATGGCGCTCGTGCCCGGACGCTCGGCTTCACCCCGCGAGCCCACGAGGACGAGGACACCCGGCTGCTGCGCCCCGTGCTGCTGAGCATCGCCGGCATCCAGGGTGGGGAGCCGAAGCTGGTGGCCGAGGCCAGGCAGCTCACGGTGAAGTGGCTGGGGGACCGCTCGGCCCTCGCCCCGGAGCTGGTGGGCCCCACGCTGGGCATCGCCGCCGCGCACGGAGATGCCTCCCTGCACGCGAGGTTGCTGACGGCGCTGCGCTCGGAGAAGACGCGCAAGACGCGGGAGCAGCTCCTCGGCGCGTTGGGTGGATTCACCTCCCCCGAGCTGGTGCGGGAGAACCTGAAGCTGCTGCTGGAGCCCTCCGGGGACCTGCGCGAGCTGGGATGGTTGCTGTTCTCCGCGGCCGGAGACGTGCGCACGCGGGACGAGGCCTACGCCTTCGTGAAGGAGCACTACGACACGCTCGCCGCGCGCCTGCCGGAGGAGTACGTGGAGGAGCTGGCCTGGGTGGCCAGCACGTACTGCGACCCCGTGCACCGTCAGGATGCCGCCGCCTTCTTCACCGAGCGCAACGCGCGCGCCTCCGGAGGCACCCGCACGCTCGCCCAGGTGCTCGAGGGGGTGGACCTGTGCATCTCCTTCAAGGCGGCCCAGGGCCCGGGCATCGAGTCCTTCCTCTCCTCGCCCAGGAAGGTGCGGGCTCCCGCCGGACGCTGAGGGCTGTCGTCCGGGAGACAGTCGAGGCTTTGCGGGTTTTCGATGGAAAACAGAGCCCACCGCCAAGACCCGGCTGCCTTGACCGTCCCGGAGGGGGATCCCTAGCCTTTTCACTCGGAGTAGCGGTTCCCCCCCTCGGAGGCGACGATGGCGCACGAGAAGGACGACGGCCTGTCTCCCCTGGTGTTCCCCCGGTCCTCCTCGCGTCCCGTCCTTCCTCGCACCCCACCCCGGGTGTGGCCGCCGGTGTCGCCGGCGGACATGGGGCGGGTGGTTCGGCGGCTCAAGGTGGCCGAGCGCCCGCGCGCCCCGGAGCCGGAGGTGCCGCTGCTGGGCACGGGCACGTGAGGGGCGGCGCTACTTCTTCTTGGAGAGGAAGGCGTTGAAGGCCTCGCGGGCCTCGGCCGAGCCGAGCCGCTGGATGAAGAGGGCGCCCTCGCGCGAGAGGGCCTCGTCCACGGTGGCGCGCACGGGCTCGCGCAGCAGGCGCTTGGTGAGGCGCAGCGACTCCAAAGGTTTGGCGGCGAGCGCGGCGGCGCGCTTCTGGACGAGCTCGGCGAGGCCGGCCTCGGGCACCACCTGGTTGACGATGCCGGCGCGCAGGGCGGTGGCGGCGTCGAAGGGCTCGCCGAACATGAGGAGCTCGGAGGCGAGCGCCATGCCGGCGATGCGGGGCAGCAGCAGGCTGGAGGCGCCCTCGGGGCTGAGGCCGAGGTTGACGAAGGGCATGCTGAAGACGGCGCGCTCGGAGGCGGCCACGTAGTCACAGTGCAGCAGCAGGGTGGTGCCGATGCCCACCGCCACGCCGTCCACACCGGCCACCACGGGGCGGGTGTGGTGCGCGAGGGCGCGCAGGAAGCGGAACACGGGGCTGTCCTCGCCGGAGGGCGGCGTCTCGAGGAAGTCCTTGAGGTCATTGCCCGCGGTGAAGGCGCCGCCCGCGCCGGTGAGGACCACCACGCGCACGGCGTCGTTCTTGTCGGCGTCGAGCAGGGCGCGGGCGGCCGCGTCGTACATCTCGCCGGTGAAGGCGTTCTTCTTCTGCGGCCGGTTGAAGGTGAGGGTGAGGATTCCCGCGTCGAGGTTCGTCAGCAGCGTGTCGGACATGGGAAGGGAGATTAGCCGGAGCGGGAATGGCGCGGGGCTTGCTTCGTTGCCTGGGGGGAGGCCTCGCGGCCCCTTCCAGGTGTCTCTCCCCGTCCACACCCGTGGTTTCCGGGCCACGGCACGGTACACCCCATGATGACCTTGCGCTCCCGAGTGTTGTCCCTCCTCCGTCTCCACGGGTTCCTGCCGGTGCTGCTCAGCGGCACGGTGGCCGTGGTGATGCTCCAGGCCCGGCTCGAGTGGAGTGGGAGGATGAGCTTCATCTTCCTGGTGTGGAACCTGTTCCTGGCGTTCGTGCCGTATGGGCTCGCGCTGCTGGCGGGCCTGCTGCATGCGCGGGGGCTGGCGCGGTGGTGGAACCTGCTGCCGCTGGGGGTGGCGTGGCTGCTGTCGTTCCCCAACGCGCCGTACCTGGTGACGGACTTCATCCACCTGAAGCCCCGGCCGGGCGTGCCGCTGTGGTTCGACGCGGCGATGCTGGCGAGCTTCGCGGCCAGCGGGTGGTTGATGGGGCTGCTGTCGCTGGAGGTGTGGAAGCGGTTGTTGGAGGAGCGGTGGGGGAGGGCGGTGGCGTGGAGCGGGGTGCTGGCGGCCTCGGTGCTGTGCGGCTACGGCATCTACCTGGGACGCTTCGAGCGGTGGAACAGCTGGCACGTGCTGAGCAGGCCGGGGTCGCTCTTCGAGGCGGTGCTCGGGCACCTGCGCGAGCCGCTGACATACCGGTGGCTGGTGGGGACGACACTCGTGTTCGCCGCGCTGGTGCTGCTCTCGTATCTCGTTTTCGAGACCCTGGTGACGAGGTGCCGGACGGCGCGGGTCCGGGCGTGAGTATGGAGTTTCTTCCACGCCAGACACGCTGGCCCTGCGGCTAGGAGGGCTGCATGGAGGGCCCAGGACAGCTGGGTTGGATTGCCCTCCGCCGTTCCGGAGATTACCCTCATTTTTGAGGGGGTATTCACGGAATAGACCTGTACCCCCGGGAGAGCACCATGAGCCGGCTGGAAGCGACCGTGCCAGAAGCACGGATGGACCAGGTAAGCCACCTCGAGGAAGAGCTGGGTCTGAGCAAGAGCCAGATTGTCGATGAGGCCCTGAGCCTGTTCTTCAAGACGGTCATGGAACTGAAGCAGGGGTGGCGGATCGCCTTTCTCGATACCGACACTCAGCGGGTGCGCGAGTTCACGAGCCCCGCGCTGACCCAGGTGGAGTGGGCGGCGCGGCGCGAGCGCATCGTCCTGTCGGACGCGGATTTCGACCGCACGCGGAAGTTGCTGGAGAACCCGCCTGGACCGACTCCTGCATTGAAAGAAGCGGTGGCGAGACGAAACAAGCGCAAGCACAGGAAACAGGAGTGAGGCCATTGCTGATTTCGAGACCCAGGCGTTCACGCGCGCGGACGGTTCCAGCGGGTTCGAGTCCGGTTCGACGGAACTGGACGTCTTCTTCCGAACCCAGGCGGGGCAGAATCAACGTCGGGGCTCGAGCCGCACGTGGGTCCTGAGGCGTCCTGGGGACAGGCCGGAGCTGCCGCTCGTTCTCGGTTTCTACACGCTGACCCTGGGGAGCCTGGAGCGGATGTCGCTACCCACGACGCTCTCCAAGGGACTTCCGCCGAGCTATCCCGTTCCTGTCATCCTCATCGGGCGTCTGGCGCGGCATGTGCGCGTGCGCGGTCAGGGTTATGGCGAGCGTCTCCTGCTCGATGCGCATGATCGTGCCCTGGAGGTCAGCGGCCACGCCGGTGGGGTGGCCATCGTCGTGGATGCCAAGGACGAGGCGGCAGCGGCGTTCTACGCGCGGTTCGGGTACCAGTCCCTGGAGAGCGGGAGGGAAGGAGTCTGGCCCCGCCGGATGATTCTGGCGCTGGCTGATATCCGGAAGGCGAACGAGGAGGTTGCCAGCGAATGAGCGCGTCTGGTGTCCGGCACGCGCTGTCAGTGCCCGTTGGCCGTGACGCGGCGGATGGCGTCGGCGAGCAGCGGGGCGAGGCTCACCACCTCGTGGTGGAAGGGCAGCTCCCGGTGCGGCACCACGCTGTCGGTGGAGATGAGGCGGCGGATGGGCACCTTGCTCAAGCGCTCCACCGCGGGGCCCACCAGCAGCGCATGGGTGGCCACCACGGTGATTTCGTCCGCGCAACCCGCCTCGCGCACCGCTTCCGCCGTGGCCGCGATGGTGCCTCCCGTGGAGATGAGGTCGTCCACGATGATGGGCCGCAGCCCCTTCACCTCGCCCACCAGTCCCCGGACACTCACGTCAGCGCCGCTCGTCCGGCTCTTGTGGACGATGGCCAGTGGCAGCCCGAGCTGGCGCGCGTACCGCTCCGCCAGCTTCACCGCGCCCAGGTCCGGCGATACCACCACCGCGCCCGGTCCCGCCAGGGGACGCACGGCCTCGGCCAGCAGGGTGCCCGCGTTGAGGTGCTCCAGCGGCATGGCGAAGCAGCCCTCCAGCGAGGGCGTGTGCAGGTTCACCGCCACCAGCCGCTCGAAGTGTCCGCGCTCTAGCAGGTCCGCCACCAGCTTGCCGCCGAGCGCCTCGCCGGTGCTCGTGCGCCGGTCCTGTCTCGCGTAGCCGAAGTAGGGCAGTGCCGCCATGAGCCGCCTGGCCCCTCCACGCCAGCACGCGTCCGCCATCAGCAGCAGCTCCAGCAGGTTCTCTCCCACGGGGGGCAACGTGGGTTGGATCAGCCACACGTCGCGGCCTCGCACGTCCTCCTGGAGCTCCACATGCAGCTCGCCATCCGGGAAGCGCTCGAGGTTGCACTTGCCGAGGGGTCGTCCGAGGGCTCGGGCGAGCGCCTCGCCGAGCGGGCGGTTGGCGGTGCCGCTGAAGACGGTCAGGTCCATGCATCTCTCCGCGCGTCCCGTGGGCCGGGCCGGCCGCTCCGGGTGGTCCGCATCATCCCTCATTCCGCCGGCGCTGACCCGGGGGATTCGTCCCATTGACTTCCCCCGTGCGCACGCGGGAGGTTCGGGACCCTCGTGCGCCTGCCCGTCGTCGGACTCCTTCGCGCCCTCCTCGCCGTCGTGCTCGGGTGGCTGCTGGTGCGTGGCCTCTCCAGCTTCCCGCCGGGGAGCGCCCATGTGGGCCTGCTCAACGCGGACATGGCCATCCCCGTGTTGATGGCCAACAACTCCTCCGGCCACCGGTTCTTCGACGCCTATTACTTCGGACAGGACCGCTTCGGCGCCTGGCCCTACCTGCTCGCGCGGCTGGCGCGAGGGGTGCTCGGCTTCGACTGGACGGCCTCGCGGCTCTTCTGGGCGCACGCGACGGCGGCGCTCCTGGCGGGTGTGCCCCTGGCGCTCCTCTCCCGGCGCGCGGGCCAGGTGGCCGCGGCCGCCTGCGCGCTCGTGGCCGTGACGAACCCCGCCGTCTTCCGCAGCTTCCTCAGCATCAGTCAGCCCTATGCGTGGCAGGTGCTGGCGATGTGTGGGGCCTGGGCGGTGCTGCACTCGCTGCTGCTGACGCCGGAGCGCCCCGGCAGGCGGCTGGTGGGGCTCGCGGTGCTGTCCTTCCTCGCGGTGTGGATGTCCACCACGAGCGGCCCGCTGCTGGTGTTGCTGCTCGGGGTGGAGCTGCTGGCCCTTCGGGGCCCGGAGTCCTGGCGCGAGCGGCTGTGGCGCGCGGTGCCCGTGGGGCTGATGGTGGCCGCGGGCATGGCGGGTGAGCGGACGCTGCGCTGGCGCTACCACCGCACCGTGCGGCGCGCCTTCGGCACCGACTTCCAGACGGACGTGCACCTGGACGTGGGGCACCTGCTCGACAACGCACGTGCCCTGGCGGAGGTGTGGGCGCGGGATGGGTGGAGGCTCGCGTTGGGGCTGGCGGTGGTGGGAGCGGGGGCCTTCCTCGTGCTGCGCGTGAGGGCCTGGCGGGGCGCGCGGGCCGTCCAGGTGCCCGAGGGGTGGGAGGCGCTGACGCTGGCGGCGGGGGCGACGGCGGTGGCCCTGGCCAACTTCGCCATCTGCGTGGCGGTGAACCACGTCCGCGGCAACCTCTATCACGAGCGCTATCTCACGCTCTCGCACCTCTTCCTCGCGATGGCCGCGGCGCTCGTGGTGCTCGCGGGAGCGCAGGCGCTGCTGGCGCGCACGCGGGCCTCGGAGGTGGGGGCGTCGCTGTTCGCGTTGGGGCTGCTGGGGGCCGCGCACGTGGGGATGCCCGCGCCGGCCCCGCTGCCCGAGCAGCGGGTGCTGGAGGAGACGGCGCGCGCGCTGCAACCGGAGCACGGGCATCGCGTCCTGATCGGAGGCTACTGGCACACCTACCCGTACGCGGCGCTCGCGCGTCCCGGGTCGGTGGTGGCGGTGCCCGTCGAGTGGGACTACCACCGCACGCGCTTCGATTGGGCGAAGCTGCGCGCGGCGGACGAGGTGGTGGTCAACCACGCGGAGCTCGAGGCCTTCGGCCCGGCGCACGCGCCACACGCGCTCATCGGCCAGCTCGGGGTGCTGCTGCGCCTGGTGCGCACCGCGAGCCCTCGCGAGGGCTTCTCCCTCTACGCGCGCGCCGACCGGGAGGCCCTGCCGATGAAGCCCGAGCCCTGGCCGTCGGAGTGGAACCTCTGTGACGCCTCGGCGCGCGCCAGGGTGCGCTTCGAGAGCACGGGGCCGGTGACGGTGCTGGTGCGGAGCATGGGCGTGCGTCCGGGGGACAGGACACCCCGGGCCGTGCTCGCCGGGCGGGAGCTGCCGGTGGAGGTGCTCCCGGACTTCTACCGGGTGCGGGTGGAGGAGCCCGTGGGAGGGGACCTGCCCCTGGAATTCGGTGCCATCCCGGGAATGGACCGGGGCGCGCCGGGCTGCCGGGCGCACGATGTCTTCGTGCTGCCCGGGTTCGCTTCCGCGACGCGCTGAGCACCGGGCCGGGCGGAGCGGATCCGAGAGAACGGCCGGGCCCTCGCAGGGGCGTCGGGAGCCAACGGCGCGCGCCATGCTTCTCCTAGACGAAGGACGCATGCGCCTCCGGAGGAACCCATGCGCTTTCGAGACAGGAGGGACGCGGGCCGTCAGCTGGCAGACCTGCTGACGGGGTATCGGGACGAGTCACCGCTGGTGCTCGGCCTGCCGCGAGGTGGAGTCCCGGTGGCCTACGAGGTCGCCCGGAAGCTGGGGGCTCCGCTGGACGTGTGGGTGGTGCGGAAGGTGGGGGCGCCGGGGCAGCCGGAGCTGGGGTTGGGGGCGGTGGCCGAGGGCGGGGCGCTCTTCCTGGACCGGGGGATGATGCGCTCGCTGGGCTACTCCGAGACGGAGGTGATGCAGACGGCCGAGCGCGAGGCGAGGGAGGTGAGTGCCCGCATCGCGCGCTTCCGGGGTCCGCATCCAGCGCCGGACATCCAGGGACGGACGATCCTCCTGGTGGACGACGGCGTGGCCACGGGCGGAACGGTGCGAGCGGCCATCCGGGCGCTGAGACAGAGACATCCGGGGAAGATCGTCCTCGCGGTGCCAGTGGGGGCGGTGGAGTCACTGGACTCGTTGAGCGAGGAAGTGGACGACGTGGTCTGCGCGCATCCAGCCGAGTTCATGATGGCGGTGGGCGAGTTCTACGAGGACTTCCGCCAGACGTCCGACGAGGAGGTGCAGCAACTGCTGGCGCGGGCGCGGGAGGGCCGCGGGGAGACACGAGGTCCCGATGCGGCGATGGACGCGGGGGACACCTGGTGGGTGTGAGCGCGAGAGGAGGAGCGACATGGCCGTGGAGCGGGAAGTCGTCGTGCTGGCGGGAGATGTGAGGCTCGGAGGGACGCTCGCCATTCCGGAGGGAGCACAGGGGCTGGTCATCTTCGCGCACGGCAGTGGGAGCAGCCGGCACAGTCCGCGCAATCGCTACGTGGCGTACTCGCTGCGGATGGCGGGGCTGGGGACGTTGCTGTTCGATCTGCTGACGGAGGACGAGGAGGTGGAGGACGAGGTGACGGCGGCGCTGCGCTTCGACATCGACTTCCTGGCGAGACGGTTGGGGGAGGTGACGGACTGGGTGTTCGCGCATCCGGAGCTGATGCGGATGCGGGTGGGCTACTTCGGGTCGAGCACGGGGGCGGCGGCGGCGTTGGTGGCGGCGGCGGAGCGCCCGGAGACGATCGGAGCGGTGGTGTCGAGAGGAGGGAGGCCGGACCTTGCGGGTGGGGCGTTGGAGCGGGTGCAGGCGCCGACGCTGTTCATCGTGGGAGGAGCGGATGACGTGGTGCTGGAGTTGAACCAGAGGGCCTGGGAGAGGCTGAGGGCGCCGAAGGAGCTGGAGGTGATCGCGGGGGCGACGCACCTCTTCCCTGAGCGGGGGGCTTTGGAGCGGGTGGCGGAGGTAGCGGCGGGCTGGTTCACGCGGTTCCTGGGTGTGCCCCAGGAACTGGAGACGAGACCCTGACTGAGGGTGACTCGGGCCCCAGGTTGTCTCCGTGTCTGCCCCCTCTCCCTCTGGGAGAGGGCTGGGGTGAGGGTCATCACATGGAGCCCCGTACACAGTCGGTGACGCCGCACCACGGCAAGGTGCACGCGGAGGACTGCCAGCACTGCGAGACGAAGGCGGGGACGGTGGACCGGATAGACCGGAAGGTGAAGCTGGAGGGGCCGCTGAGCGAGGAGCAGAGGAGGAGGCTGTTGGAGATGGCGGACCGCTGTCCGGTGCACCGCTCGCTGGAGTCGGAGATCGACGTGCACACGTTCCTGTTCTGAAAACCGGGTTAGACTGGGCGTCCCATGCCGGCACCAACGCCTCCCCCCTGTTTCGTGTGGCTCGACCTGGAGATGACCGGGTTGGACCCGGACGAGTCCGCCATCATCGAGATTGGCGTCATCATCACGGGCCCGGACCTGGTGCCGAAGGCGGAGCTGGAGCGGGTCATCTGGCAGCCGGAGGAGGTGCTGGCGCGGATGGAGCCGGTGGTGAAGGACATGCACACGCGCAACGGGCTGCTCAAGCGGGTGCGCGAGTCGCCGACGTCGCTGCGGATGGCGGAGCGGGACGTGACGGCGCTGGTGGCGCAGCACTGCGGGCTGGGCGAGGGAGTGCTCTGTGGCAACTCCATCCACACGGACCGGCGCTTCCTGGTGAAGTACATGCCGATGCTGGACCGGTACCTGCACTACCGGCAGGTGGACGTGACGAGCATCAAGGTGCTGGGGAACGCGTGGTTCCCGGACATGGTGCCGTTGAAGAAGACGACGTCGGGGCACACGGCGCTGGCGGACCTGAGGGCGAGCATCGCGGAGCTGACGCACTACCGCGCGCACCTGTTCCGCGCGCCCACGGGGAGCCAGGGAGGCACCTGAGCCTCAGTGCCCCCGGTTCAGCTCGGCGGACACGGTCTCCAGCAGGTCGTCCAGCTCGAAGGGCTTGGCCAGGAAGCGGCTGCCCTGCAGCTCCGACTTGGACACGCGCCCGGCGCTCATCACCACCACGGGAATGCTCCGCAGGTTGGGGTCTTCCTTGAGCCGGCGCAGCATCTCCTGGCCGTCCATCACCGGCATCATCAGGTCCAACAGGATGAGGTCCGGGCGGGACTCGTGCACGTGCTTGAGGCCCTCGGCCCCGTTGGCGGCCGTGGCCACCTCGTACCCCTCCACGGACAGGATGTCCGTGAGGGCCTCCAGGATGGCCACCTCGTCGTCCACGATGAGGAGCTTGCTCATGCGCGGCTCCGCTTGCGGACGGGCGTGCGCCGGTCCAGCTTCTTGCGCCGGGAGGGCTTCTTCTTCACGCCCACGGGCCGGGTCTTCCCGGTGGAGATGGAATCGGCGCTCTCGAAGGTGTCCGCCACGTCGATGCCCTGGGTCGAGATGGAGAACTCGCGCGGCGAGGACTCGTAGTCGCTCTCTCTCATCTTGAGGATGGACAGCATCCGGTACAGCTGGGAGCGCAATTCCACATACCGGAGGAACACGAGGTTGTCGACGGCTCCTTCCACCCCTTCCAGATTCGGCGCCAGCCGGGGTTCGAAGAGCACGTGGGTCTGCTGGGTCATCAGCGTGGTGACGCCGCGTGCACGCAGCTCGTTGAGCAGCGCGGTGAGGAAGCCGGGCATCCGCTGGGGAGCGAGCGTCCCGTGGATGAGCGGCTCCAGCCCGTCGATGACGAGCCGCCGCACCCGGTGGCGTTCCACCAGCGCCAGCAACCCGTGTACCAGGGCGTCTGGCAGCGTCTCCACGGGGGCCCGCGTCTCCAGCACCAGCTGCCCCGTCTCCAGCCACGGCCGCAGCTCCAGGCCCACGTTGGCGGCCTTCGCCACCAACCGCGAGCGCGTCTCCATGAAGCCGAAGTACAGGCCGGGCTCTCCCTTGCTTGCCCCGTCCGCCAGGAAGTGCAGCCCCAGCAGCGTCTTTCCGCTCCCCGGGGTGCCGAACAGCAGCGTGGTCGAGCGCTCGCTCAGCCCGCCCGCCAACATCACGTCCAGCCGTGCGAGGCCGAAGCCCAGCTTCCGCCCGTGCTCCGGGGCGTCCTCGGGTGGGTGGGGGTAGAGGGCCTCGACGCGCGGATGGACCACGAGCCCGTGGTCGTTGATTTCGAAGGTGTGCTGGCCGGTGAGCTGGGGCCCTCCGCGCAGCTTCGTCACCTCCAGGTCGCGCACCGCCTTGAGTCCCACCAGCTGCATCTCCAGCGACAGCACTCCGTCCACCATGGCGAACTGCGGATCCGCCGGGTTCTCCTGCCGGTGGGAGAGCACCAGCGTGGTGCAGCCGGCCAGCGCGTTGTGCACCCCCAGGGAGTGGAGGAACTCGCGGAAGGCCAGCTCCGTGTCCGCGCTCTCCCTGGCGGCCAGCAGCCCGTCCACCACCAGCACCGTGGCCTGGTGCTCGCGCACCGAGCGGTACAGCAGCCGCGCCAGTCCGTCGAGCCCCTCGGCCTTCAGGGTGGCGTAGCCGCTCACGTAGTGCAGCAACTGGCCGATGACCTCGCGGCGGAAGAAGTGCATGCCGCGCAGGTGCGTCATCATCCGCTCGTGCGACTCGGACAAGAGGGTGACGAAGACGGCGCGGCCGCCGGCCGCCACGTGCGAGAAGCAGAACTGGTTGCCGAGGATGGTCTTCCCCGTCCCCGGTGCGCCGGTGACCATATAGGTACCACCATGCAGCCACCCGCCGTGCAGGATGGTGTCCAGGCCCGCAGACCCGGTAGGCACCCTGCGCGTGGGCTCCTCGGACTGCGCGGCTTCGTTCACGCTCGCCACTCTGGTCTCGCCACTCCTCTCCCGAGCGGGACACTAGCGACCCTGGCCACGCTCCGAGGACTTTTCCGCCGGGAGTGTCGGAAGGTGCCCGAACCCGCCCGGGAGTGTCGGCTTCTAGACAGTGGTCTGGAGCCGCTCGCGCAGCACGTGCTTCTGCACCTTCCCGAGCGCGTTGCGGGGGAGGGCCTCGGCGAAGACGACGCGGCGGGGTTTCTTGAAGCTGGCGAGCCGGTCCTTGCACCAGTCCACCAGGGAGGCGGCCTCGGGGGTGGCGCCGGGGCGGGGCACGACGACGGCCACCACCTGCTCGCCGAAGTCCGGGTCCGGCAGGCCCAGCACCGCCACCTCGGCCACGGCCGGGTGCGTGGCGAGCACCTCCTCCACCTCGCGGGGGTACACGTTGAAGCCGCCGCTGATGATGAGCTCGCGGGCGCGGCCCGTAATATGGAAGTAGCCGTCGCCGTCCTTCAGGCCGAGGTCGCCGGTGCGGAACCAGCCCTCGGGGTCGAACGCCTCGGCGGTGGCCTCCGGGCGCTGCCAGTAGCCAGAGAAGACGTGGGGGCCGCGGACCTCGATTTCCCCCGTCTCCCCCGCGGGCAGCGGCTGGCGGGTGCGCACGTCCACCACGCGCGCCTCCTGGCCGGGGTAGGGCATGCCCACGGTGCCGGGGCGCCGCTCTCCCTCGTAGGGGTTGGTGGTGTTCATGATGGTCTCCGTCATCCCGTAGCGCTCGAGGATGCGCTGGCCGAACGTCTCCTCCACGTCGTGGAAGAGCTGGGGACTGAGGGGTGCGGAGCCGGAGACGAGCAGCCGCAGCGGGCGCGGGCGGAGGCCCGAGCGGCGGGCCTCCTCGACGAGCCGGCCGTACATGGTGGGCACGCCGAAGAACATCGTCAGCGAGGCATCGTCGCACAGGGCGGCGAGCACCTCGGAGGCGGTGAAGCGGCGGCGCAGGTCCACGCTGCCGCCGGAGTAGAGCGTGCCGTGCAGGCCCACCATGAGGCCATGGGTGTGGAAGAGGGGAAGGGCGAGCAGCAGCCTGTCGCGCTCCGTCCAGCGCCACGCCTCGGTGACGGCGCGCACGTTGGCGAGCAGGTTGCGGTGCAGCAGCATGGCGCCCTTGGATCGGCCGGTGGTGCCGGAGGTGTAGCCGAGCACCGCGAGCTGCTCGCCCCCGGGCAGGGGCAGTGACGCGGTGGTGTCTCCCTCGGCGAGGAGCGCCTCCAGGTCGACGGTGGGCCAGGGCACGGGCGTGGAGAGGGGCTCCACGGTGACGAGCCACTCCAGCGCGGGCAGTTGAGCCTGGAGGGGCGCGAGCTCGGCGGCGCCCGCCGTCCCGGTGACGCAGGCGCGTGCTCCGGAATCTGAGAGGATGTGACTCAGCTCCACCTGGCGGTACTGGGTATTGACGAGGACGACGACGCCCCCGGCGTACTGCGTGCCCAGGTAGGCGATGACGAAGGCGGGGCTGTTCTCCAGGAAGAGGGCCACGCGCTCACCGGGCTTCAGCCCCCGGCGGTGGAGGGCGCTGGCGAAGGCGGCGACGTGGCCGGCGAGCTGGCCGGCGGTGAAGCGCCGCTGCTCGAAGTCCAGGATGGGCCGCTCGGGAGTCTGGTGGGCGCGGGCGAGGAAGGTCTCGAGGAGGGAGGACGCCATGGGCGTGCAAGCTACTTCCCAGGAGCCCATTCCGCACTAACCTGGGCGCGGCGCCGGGACACCCTGGCCCGCTTCAACACCATCGAGAGGAAACGCCGTGGGGATCGTCCGCATCCTGGGATTCATGCTCGTCGTCGCCGGCACCGTGTTCCTGGTGAGCGCCTACCGCGCCACCGGCTCGCTCTCGGAGCGCGCCATGGAGACCCTCACCGGTCGCTACACCGAGCGCACCCAGCGCGACCTGGCCATCGGTGGCGCGGGGGTGGTGGGTGGCATCCTGCTCATCGCCTTTGGCGGGCGCCGCCGTCGTTGACGCACCCGCGTCATGCGCCCGCTGCCCCGCTTTTCCTTCTCAGCGGGTGTGAGCCATTCCGGACACCAGGGGTCAATCCTCTCCGAGAGGTCCAACCTTACCCGGGATGGACGAGTCCCCTGGAATCATGAGAATCCTTGACGATGGTCAGGTGGGGGGATGCAAGGAGGGAGACGTGCGCTCGGAGAAATTCTCGCTGCTCACGCGGGCTCTTGAGGAGCTCCAGGAAGGGCAGCTGTCCTCGGCGCGGCGCTCGTTGGGGGCGCTCACGAGGCTGTTGGACGTCGAGGGAGTCGCCGAGGACATGCAGTACTTCCTCTTCGCCACGGCGCTGGCCCGGAGGGTGGGCATCGGCGACGTGCGGCAGATGAACCTCTACCTGCGGCGCTTCGAGCTGCCGCAGATCGCCCTCTTCAACCTGCTGGGAGAGCGGCTGCCGTTGGTGTCCCTGGCGAGGGACATCGCGAACGACTGGCTGTGCGAGCTGCTCGCGGGCCACGAGGAGGCCACGCTGTTCGACGTGGGCCTGGGGACGGGGCGGCAGGAGGTGGCGCTGCTGCGGAAGCTGAAGGCGACCGGCGCCGCGCCCCGGCGGCTCACCCTGGTGGGGTTGGATCCGGACGGGGACAGCCTGGCCCAGGCGGAGACGGTCCTCACGGCCACCGCCCGGGAGCTGGGCTTCGAGCTGCGCTTCCGGAGCATCCCCAAGGTGGTGGAGGCGCTCGGCGAGGGGGAGTGGAATGCCCTGCGGGACTGCCCCGGGCCGCGCGTGGTGCACGCGGCCTTCGCCCTCCACCACATCGCCGCCGATGCGGATCGCCAGGAGCTCTTCCACCGGCTGCGCGCGCTGGAGCCCGCGGGCGTGGTGTTGTGCGAGCCGAACTCGGACCACTTCACCGACTCGCTGAGCCAGCGCTTCCACAACGTGTGGCGCCACCTCTTCTTCGTCTTCTCGCTGGTGGACGAGCTGGGCCTGCCACGGCAGGAGCGCAACGGCATCAAGCTCTTCTTCGGCCGCGAGCTGGAGGACATCCTCGGCGTGGTGGAGGACGCCCAGCGTTACGAGCGCCACGAGCGCACGGAGACCTGGCTGGGGCGGTTGCGCGGCGCGGGCTTCTTCCCGGAGGGGCGGGCCCGGGGGCTGGAGGGGACCGCGCGGCACCCCGCGCTCGCCATCCGCGAGGCGCCGGGCGTCGTGGGCCTGGGCTATCAGGAGGAGACCATCGTGTCCCTGCTGCGCGCGGTACCCGGGACGGCGGCGTGAACCTGGCGCCCGGATTGGAGGAGCGGGCCCGGCGGGTGCTGGAGGTGTGCCGGAGCGCCGGGGTGCGGCTGGCCCTGGCCGAGGCCAGCACGGGCGGATTGATCGCCGCCTGTCTCACGGACATCCCGGGAGCCTCGGCCGTGCTGGAGCGCGGCTTCGTCCCCTATTCGAACGAGGCCAAGACGGAGCAGCTGGGAGTGCCGGTGGAGCGGATGGTCGCCCATGGGGCCGTCAGCGAAGAGGTGGCGCGTGCGCTCGCGGAAGGGGCGCTGGCCCGCTCTCCGGCGGACCTCGCCCTGGGCGAGACGGGCATCGCCGGCCCCACGGGCGGTTCGGTGGCCAAGCCCGTGGGACTCGTCTATCTCGCCGTCGCACGGCGGGGCCGCCCCACCCGCTGCGAGCGCCATGTCTTTCCCGGTGACCGCGCGGCGATCCGCCGTGCCTCGGCGGCCCGTGGCTTGGAGCTGCTGCTTACCCTGCTGGAGGGGGACTGAGCACCTGTCAGGGTGGGTGTGAGTCTCCGCATTTGACCCGTCTGGAATGGTAATGCTCTCTCTCCAAGGATTTCCCCCATCCCCACCGTGCACCCCAGCGCGGAAGGAGATCTTTTCGTGTACAGGCTCGACGTCGACAGGCAGGAAGCGCTCATCGAATTCGCCCTGGACGGCCTCATTCGCAAGGACGAGATGGAGAGGTTCGTGGAGGAGCTGCGGGACGCGACCCAGCAACTGATGGGGCGGGACATCAAGATCAAGGCGGACCTGCGCACCTTCCGGCCCTCCGCGCCGGAGGTGGCGGAGATGATCCGCGCGGTGCAGGAGTTCGGTCTTCGCGCCGGGGTGAAGCGGGTGGCGGAGATGGTGGAGAGCCAGGTCGTTGCCCTGCAACTCAACCGGGTGGCCCGCGAGAGCGGCACGGACAAGATCCTCCGCCGGTTCGCCGATGACAGCGCGGCACTGCGCTGGCTCGTCTACGGAGAAGAGGAGGCGCTCTCCGCCTGAGCCCCTCCGGGCGTGTTCTCTGGCAACGGGTCCGATGGTCGGACCCGTTGGCGCGGAGCGCGTCCGGAAGGGCCCGGTGAGGCTCAGCGCGCGAGGAGCTGGGGAAGGGCCTCGCGCAGGTTGGGCTGGGAGCCGATCCGCTTCGTGCTGGGGGCCTGCGGCGTGCCGGTGGTGCGCAGCAGGTCGCGCAGGGTGCGAGGCGGGATGGGGCCCAGGCCGGCGGCGTTGGCGGCGCCCTGGAGGGAGGCGACCGCGCCCACCACGATGGGGGCGGCGCTGGAGGTGCCGCTGAACCTGGCCGTGTACCACTGGTTCTCGCTGGAGGCGGAGAGGTCTCCGAAGCCGAGCGTCACGACCTTCTCGCCCCAGGCGTGCACGTCCACGCGGCTGCCGTGGTTGGTCCAGCACATGGGGGAGCGGGTGGTGGCGGAGCTGGCGCCCACGAGGATGGCGCCCGAGTCACGCACCGAGCGATCGAAGGCGCCGCGGTACACGGGGCTGTCCAGGTTGGCGCCGCCGTTACCAGCGGCCTCCACCACGTGCACGCCGTTGGCGGTGGCCTGGGCGATGGCGTCGAAGTTGGCCTGCCAGTACTCCATGGGGACGTAGTTGCACTGGGCGGTGTTGCAGGTGCAGTGCCTGTTGGCGCGAGGCCCCCGGGCCTGCAGCTCCACCAGCACGATGCCGCCCTTGCCCGCGGCGACGGCCGCGTGGGTGATGGCGCTCGCGACGGTCTGGGTGGCGACGCCCTGCTGGCCGATCCGCGCCAGGTGGGCGATGCCGGTGACGCCGTAGCCGTTGCGCGCGCCCACCATCACGCCCAGCACCGCGGTGCCGTGGTCGCGCCAGCCCGCGTCGTCGAACTCGGTGCCGCCCGCGTAGAAGAAGCGGGGCAGATCCTCGTGCTTGTCGTTCCAGGCACCTTCCACGTCGACGATCCTCACACCCTCGCCGCCGCCGCCCCGCACCGTCCAGGCGTAGCGCGCGTCGATGCCGAGGGGCGCCGCGTTCAAGTAGCCCTGCTGGTTGTCATACAGGAATGTGGTGGGCACCGGGGGGAGCTCGGTCCGCGGGTCGCGCACGACCGCGCCGAAGTCCACCATGGCCGGCTCGGGCATGGGCTCGGCGTAGGCGATCTCCACGCTGTCCAGCGAGTTGAGCTGCATCACCAGGGCGTTCACCTCCCGGGCGCGCACGCCGCCCTGCAGCGGCACCTCGTAGTAGAGGTCCAGGTCCGCCATCTCCTTGCCGGTGCGCTCCTCGGCCCTGTGCTTGTGGTCGGCCAGCGTCAGCTCGGTCTCGCGGAAGAGCCGTCCCAGCTGGCCCCGGCGCGGGATGCGCTCCACCACCGAGTGGGCGGTGGTGAGATCGGCCATCACCCGTCCGTCGGACAGGCCGTAGCGCTTCATGCGGCGCCACTCGTGCTCGCCCCGCTCCGTGCCGAGCGCCTGCATCCGTCCGCCGCGCAGGCGCACCCGGGTGCCTTCCTGGAACTTCACCACCAGTCGCTGGACCGGCGTCTCCTCGTCGAGCTCGGGGAGGGTGGGCTTGATGGTGGGGAGTCGCGGCTCCAGCACCTTGACGCCGCTGGCGTGCGCGGCGGGGGCCAGGAGCAGACCCAGGCCCAGCATGAGCGTGCGAGTCACGCGGGAATTGAGACAAGTCGCCTTCATCGTCCGTCCTTCGTGGGGGTGAAGGGGGAGAAGTACGGCCACGACGACGGGCCACGGGTAGGGGAATGCCCGAAGCCTCCCCACCGCCATCGCGCTCCTAGCCTGCCACGCTGGTATTCCACACCCGGGCGGGCCGTCAGGTTCCTATACATTTACGTTGAAGACGGTATTAGCAGAAATTCTGTTCTTCGGGAATATGGCGGTGAAAACGGTTTTTGCCGTTCTGGCCGTGCTCAGGGGTGGAGGCCCATCGCCACGCAGAGGAGTGCGGCGAGGCCGGCGTAGAGCGGGACGTTGCAGGCGAACGTCATGCGGTTGATGCGGCGGAAGCGGGCCTGCTCCTCGTCGGCGAACCAGATGCCGTCCTCACCCGTGGTGTGTCCCTGGACGGCCTGGAAGAAGAGTGTGGCGTAGAGGACTTCGATGAAGAGGCTCACCAGCACGAGCGCCAGGAGCGACAGCGTCCACGAGTCCAGGGGCGAGGGCGTGCCGGTGCGGTGCACCTGGTACCAGGAGAGGCCCGCGAGGAGCAGGAGGATGGACAGCACGTCGTGGCCGATGCCGTAGGGCGGCTTCCAGTTGTGGGAGACGTAGAGCATGTAGAGCTCGGCGAGGCCGCGCACCCACATGCAGGCACCGAAGGCACCGAGCACCCGGCGGAGCTCCGGATGGACGGCGGAGTCGAGGGCGACGAGGGGACAGAGGAGGAACCAGAGGAAGATGGCGTAGAGGAGCCAGGCCAGCTTGGGCGGCGAGATGCGGCCGCCGAGGGAGCGCCGCGCGTTCTGCCTGCGCCAGAAGAGGAAGCCGAGCAGCGCGGACAGGCACAGCAGGGCCAGGATGAGGACGCGGGTGAGGGGCGAGAGCATCGAGGACGGCGCGTCGAAGGTGTGCCCGGAGTTTGCAGTGAGAGCCGGGCTGATGGAAGACGGCGCGAGAATCATCGAGAGGGTGGGCAGGAGCCCGGGGAGTCATGCGAGCCCGCCGCCCTTCCTGGACAGGGGAGAGGGGGCGCGGCACTCTCGGCGCGCGCTCGGAGGCGCATCCCATGAGAGCTGAGCAGGCAGCGACACACCCGGTGCCGGTGGGCACCGTGGTGCACACGGCGCCCCGTGTCGAGCGCTGGGGTTGGGTGTGGCCCCGCTGGAACGACCCGCGCATCCCGTTCGCGGCCATCCTGACCTTGTATGGGGTGCTGGGCTTCTCCTTCTTCGGTTTCAACCGCAGTCCGTGGCAGATGGCGGCCATCGTGGTGAGCGGCAGCGCGCTGGACGCGGGGCTGGGCTGGCTGCTGCGGCGCGAGAGGGTGGTGCCCCTGAGCGGCTACATCTCCTGCTGCTCGCTGGCGCTGCTGCTCAACTACTCGCACTCGAGCTGGCTGCTGCTGCTGCCGGTGTGGCTCACCATCGGCTCGAAGTACGTGCTGACCTTCGAGGGCCGCCACGTCTTCAACCCGTCCATGTTCGGCGTGGCCACCTCGCTGCTGCTCACGCGCGAGCTGATAACGGCGGCGCCGGCCTACCAGTGGGCCAATGGAGAGGTGGCGCTCTCGGCGTTCATCGTCATGGCGGCGCTGGTGCTCTTCTTCTTCCGGGTGGGCCGCACGTGGCTGGTGCTGAGCTTCCTGGGCTTCTACGCGCTGCAGACGGGCCTGCGGGCGTACATCCTGCGCCACCACCTGCCGCCCGAGGTGCTCTTCCTGGGAACGCTCGGGGCGCCGGCCTTCTTCATCTTCACCTTCTACATGATTACGGACCCGGGCACGTCGCCGAAGACGGCCCGCGCGCAGGTGCTCCTGGCGCTGGCGCTCACGCTGGTGGACCTGGTGCTCCACCTCAAGGAGAGCGTGTTCACGTTCTTCTACGCGGCCCTCACGTGCGCGACGGCGCGCTTCCTCTTCCTGCACGGGCGCGCGTTGTGGCAACGCGGGCCTCGCGCGTACTTCGCGGGACTCTTCTCCCCGGGGCCGCTGAAGCGGCTGGCGGCGGTGGGAGGCGTCGGGGCGGTGATGGCCGCGGGCTACGCGTTCGCCGTGTCGCCCGGGGCGCTGAACCGTCCGCTGCCCTTCCGCATGGAGCGCCTGGAGGCCGCGCACACGGGGCTCGGCTCGACGATGGGGGACGTGCTGACGCGGGTGGATCCGCGCGTGCTGCACGTGTCCAAGTGGGTGCTGAGCGTGGGGGACGCGGTGGCCACCGGGGACTTCGATGGGG
This sequence comes from Archangium lipolyticum, assembly GCF_024623785.1. Lineage (NCBI taxonomy): Bacteria > Pseudomonadati > Myxococcota > Myxococcia > Myxococcales > Archangiaceae > Archangium > Archangium lipolyticum. Next base: position 393,039 of record NZ_JANKBZ010000004.1, on the reverse strand, counting down.
ATGGGAAGCTGGACCTCTTCCTCACGAACGCGCTCAAGTCGGAGGCGGACCGGGCGGCCCTCTTCCGCAACCTGGGAGACCTGCGCTTCGAGCGCGTGAAGGTGCCGGCCCTGGAGCACATCGCCGCGAGCATCACCACCGAGGGCGCGGCCGCCGGTGGCACCTTCGTGGACTACGACGGCGACGGGGACCAGGACCTGGCCATCGCGGTGGCGTGGGGGCCCTCGAAGTTGCTGCGCAACCTGCTGCGCGAGACGGGCAGCGCCACCTTCGAGGACGTCACCCCGCGGGCCGGGGTGGGGGACCACTCGGTGAGCATGGCCGTCACGATGCTCGACTACGACCGGGATGGGCACCTGGATCTCTTCGTGGCCAACGCGCTCACCACGCACCTGCCGGACTACGCCACGCCGACGCCGTTCAACTTCTTCCGGCTGCCGCCACCCGAGTATCCCGGGGACCGGCGCATGCTCCGTTTCATGCACAACGGCTGGCACAACGCCGACAACGGTGGCCTCAACGTGCTCTACCGGGGACGGGGGGATGGCACCTTCGAGAAGCTGGATTCGGTGGCGATGGGGCTGAAGGAGACGCGCTGGTCGCTCGCCGTCAGCACGGTGGACCTGAACCAGGACGGGTGGACGGACCTCTACATCGCCAACGACTTCGGCCCGGACGAGGTCTACCTCAACGAGCAGGGCCGGCACTTCCGCCGCGTCGTGGGGAAGCTCTTCGGGGAGATTGGCAAGGACACGTACAAGGGGATGAACGCCTCGGTGGCGGACTTCGATCGCAACGGGTGGCTGGATGTGTACGTGTCCAACGTGCACCACTCGCTGCAGGCCGAGGGGAGCCTCTTGTGGATGGTGTCGGCGGGGAAGGAGCCGTTCGTCCCCGAGCTCAAGGACGAGGCGACGTTCCGCGGGGCGCTCAACGAGCGGCGCTTCGGGTGGGGCGCGGCGGCGGGGGATCTGGACAACGACGGGTGGCCCGACATCGTGCAGGCCAACGGCCACCTCGATGACCGGCTGGACCACCTGTATGACTCGGGCCGCAAGGACTACTGGTACGTCAACCACAAGCTGATGCAGTCCGGTCCCGAGGTCCACACGTACGCGGACAAGTGGGGCGACATCCGCGGGCGGACCATCTATCCGAACGAGGCCCGCCGCGCGTACCTGAACCTGGGGGACGAGGACCCGGGCCACTTCGTGGACGTGGCGAGGGAGCTGGGCATCGACGAGCCGGACAACTCGCGCGGCGTGCTGCTGGCGGACCTGGACGACGATGGAGACCTGGACGCCGTCATCACCAACCAGCACGGGCCGGTGTCCGTGTACCGCAACAGCTTGCGCGAGGGGGCGGCGAAGGACGCGGCGCACTTCGTGGGCCTGACGCTGGTGGGGGAGGGGCAGCGGACGAGCCGGAGCGCGGTGGGCACGCGCGTGGTCGTGTCCTACGACGAGGGGGGCAAGCACGTGGAGCAGGTGCGGGAGGTGGGGCTGATGGGAGGCCTCAGCGCCTCGGCGGATCCGCGCCTGCACTTCGGGCTCGGGAGGCACGCGGGCCCGGTGACGGCGACCCTCCATTGGTATGGCGGCGAGGTGCAGACCGTGCAGCTCGAGGCCGACCGCTACCACGTCATCCAGCAGCCCGCCGTCACCGCGGGCCTGCGGGGCAGCCGATAGGAGTCCGATGTTCTCCGCCTTGAAGGGTGCCACCGTCTCGCGCGAGTCGCTCACCGAGCACCAGCGCGCGCAGATGCTGGCGTTGATGCAGGTGTGCTACGCGGGCGTCAGTGCCGAGCGTTTCACGCGTGACCTGGACGAAAAACAGTACGTCATCCTCCTGTCGGCGCGGCGTACGGGCGAGCTGGTGGGCTTCAGCACCCTGCGCGTCGCGGAGGAGCGGGTGGATGGGAGGCCGGTGGAGGTCGTCTTCTCGGGAGACACGGTCATCCACCCGGACTACTGGGGACAGAAGGAGCTGCAGGTGCGGTTCGGGCGCTTCATGCTCGCGCGCAAGCTGCGCCGTCCCCTGCGCCCCCTGCTGTGGCTGCTGTTGAGCGCGGGCTACAAGACGTACCTGCTGGCGGTGAACCACTTCCCGCGCACGGTGCCGCGCCACGATTGGGAGGCACCCTCCGAGCGCGTGTCGTTCCTGCGAGGGCTGGCCCTGAGGTGGTTCGGGGCGCAGTACGACGAGACACAGGGGACGGTGCGCTTCACGGGGTCGCACTACCGGGTGAGGGACGGGGTGTCGCCGATCGATCGGGAAGCGGCGGCGCATCCGCACATCGGGTTCTTCGCGAGGAGCAACCCGGGGCACGTGGAGGGAGAGGAGCTGGTGTGCCTGGCGGAGATCCGCGTGAGGGACCTGATGTGGGCACTGGGTGAGCTGAGCCTGAAGCAGGTGAGACTGTGGACACGGCGGGGTCTGCGATTGATTGGAGTGAGGGCGAGGGCATGAGTCCGAGGAGAACCAAAACCCCTCTCCCTCCGGGAGAGGGACGGGGTGAGGGTATCTCGTGCCCCGGGTTGAACCCGTGTATGTCCCCTCTCCCTCTGGGAGAGGGCTAGGGTGAGGGTCTTCCCATGTCCGTGCTCCTGGACTCACTGGGAAAGGTGCTGACCTCGAGCCGGATGCTCGCGGGGCTGATGGCGGCACAATCCCCCTCGGCGCTGCTGTTCCGCCAATCACTTTCGAGTCCCGAGCAGGCGCAGGCCGAGTGCCTGTCCCGGGTGCTCCGGTCCGTACGGGACACGAATCAGGCCGCGCGAGTCCCCGGCTTCCCGAGCATCCGCACCGCGCGCGAGCTCCAGGACGCGGTACCCGTGTCCACACCGGACTCGGTGCAGGCGGACATCGAGGCGCTCAAGGCGGGAGCGCCGCGTGTCCTCACCCACGAGCCCGTGGTGCGCTTCGAGCCCTCTGGGGGCTCCTCTGGGGCCTCCAAGTACGTCCCCGTCACGCGGGGACTGCTCGACGAGTTCCACCGGGCGCTCGCGCCGATGTTGTTCGACCTGCTGTCCTCGCGCCCCGCCGTCCGCGAGGGCCCCAGCTACTGGTCCATCTCGCCCATCGGGCGCAAGAAGGGACGCACGGCGGGGGGCATTCCCGTGGGCAGCGTGGAGGACTCCGCGTACTTCCCGCGGTTCCTGCAACCGTTGCTCTCGCGCGTGTTCGCCGTGCCTGGAGCCGTGGCTCATCTGCCCGATGTGGAGTCTTGCAGGTATGTGACGCTGTGGTTCCTCGTGGCGTGTGGGGACCTGGCCCTCTTGAGCGTGTGGAACCCGAGCTTCCTCACGCTGTTGATGGACGCTCTGGAACGGCATGGGGAACGGTTGGCCGAGGATCTGGAGCTCGGGGTGTGCCGGCCTCCCGTAGACCCTCACCCTGGCCCTCTCCCAGAGGGAGAGGGGATTGACGCGGTGCTCTCGCGGATGCGGTTCAGGCCTCAGCCGGTTCGGGCTCGCTTGCTTCGGGCGGCGCTTCGCTCCGGACTTCAGGGACGCATGCTCTGGCCCCGGCTCTCCCTGCTCAGCATGTGGACCGATGCGCAGGCCGCTCATTCCGTCGGCCCCGCCTGCCACCGCTTCCAGGGCGTCGAGGTCCAGGGCAAGGGATTGCTCGCCACCGAGGGCGTCGTCTCCCTTCCGCTCTTCGACGCCCCCGCCCCCGTGCTCGCCATCCGCAGCCACTTCTTCGAGTTCCTCGACCCCGAGCACCCCGATGCGCGTCCCCGCCTCGCGCACGAGCTGGAGCGGGGACGGACCTACTCCGTGCTCCTCTCCACTTCCGGCGGACTGTTGCGCTACCGCCTCGGAGACCTCGTCCGGGTCGAGGGCTTCCACCACGCCACGCCCTGTGTCCGCTTCGTGGGCCGCGCGGATTCCGTGTGCGACCTCGTGGGCGAGAAGCTCGCCGCCACCCGCGTCTCCACCGTGCTCGATGCCATGCTGCCCACGGTGCTCGGCGGCCGGCGTCCGTCCTTCGCGATGGTGGCCCCCGAGTGGGAGGCCCAGGCCGCTCCGGCCTACCGGCTCTTCCTGGAGACCGATGCACCCGACGTGCACCTCGAGGAGGCCGCCCGTGCCATCGAGCGCGCCCTCTGCGAGGGCTACCACTACCGTTACGCCCGGGAGCTCGGCCAGCTCGGGCCCCTGCGTGCCATCCGCGTCACCGAGGGCACCCGCCGCTACGAGGCCCGGTGCATCGCGCTCGGCCAGCGCGCGGGCGACATCAAGCCCACGGACCTTCATCGACAGGCGGGGTGGACCGTGTGGTTCTCCCAGCGAGGAACGCTGCGCCCATGAGGAATCCGCACGACTCGCAGAACCTCGCGCTCGTCACCACCCCCGCCGTGGAACTCGAAGCCGAGGCCGACCTCACCCGCTGCGGTGCCCTCAAGGACTTCTGGTACGTCGCCTGCCTCTCCACCGAGCTCACTTCGAAGAAGCCGCTGGCGCGCACCGTGTTCGGCACCCAGCTCGTCCTCTTCCGTGACGAGCGCGGAAGGCCCGCGGCCCTGCGAGACCGCTGCCTGCACCGCAACGCGCGCCTGTCCGCCGGAGACGTGTTCCACGGCCGCATCGGCTGCCCGTATCACGGCTGGGTGTATGACGCGTCGGGAGCGGTGGTGGAGGTGCCCTCGCTCGGACCCCAGCAGTGCGGCGAGGCGCTGGACGTACAGGGGCACGTGCGGGCGGGCCTGAAGGTGCGCCCGTGTGACCTCGGGAAGCTGCGGCGCTTCGACACCCTGGAGCAGGACGGGCTCGTCTACGTCTTCATGGGCGGGGACTCCTCGCGCGCCCGCCGTCCCGCCTTCCGCGTGCCGTACTGGGGCCATCCCGAGTGGACCGTCTACTTCATGGTGACGCGCTTCCCCAACGGGGTGACGAACCTGGCGGAGAACTTCATGGACGTGCCGCACACGGTCTTCGTCCACGAGGGCTGGTTCCGCCGCGCGGCGCGCAAGCGGGTGCCCGCAACGGTGAAGCGCTTCGATGGCAGCGTGCTCGTCACCTACAGGCAGGAGCAGGACACCGTCACGGGGCTCGGACGCCTCTTCAATCCGGGCGGCCTGCCCATGGTCCACACGGACCACTACTTCATCCCCAACGTCACCCGCGTGGACTACATGTGGGGGGACCGCAGCGGCTTCGCCATCAACTCGCAGATAACGCCCATCGGTCCCACCGACAGCCTCGTCTACACGGCCATCAGCTACCGGCTCCCCTACGACCTGCCACGTGCGCTCGTGGCGCGGGCGCTCAAGCCACTGGTGAAGTGGTACACCACGCAGGTCATCCTCCAGGACGTGGACATCATGAAGGTGCAGCGCGAGGGGCTGCTCAACGGCCCCGGTGGCGGCGTCTTCTCCGGTACCGAGGCGGATCTGCTCCACGCGGACATCGAGGCCTATCGCCGCTGGCTGCTGGAGGGTGGGCATGGCTCCGGCCCTGGCGACGAGGAGCGCGACATCGTCTTCTGGATTTGAGCCGCGGAAGCCGGCCTACACCCGCGAGGTGGGGCGACACGGGAGCCGCACCGTGAAGGTCGAGCCCTGACCGACCACGGATGAGACGGCCACCTCGCCGCCGTACACCTTGACGATGCGCTGCACCGTGGCCAGCCCGATGCCGTGCCCCGAGGCCTTCGCGTCCGGAGCCCGGTAGAAGGGCTCGAAGATGTTCCGCAGCGCTCCAGGCGCGATGCCGGGCCCCGTGTCCTTCACCACCAGCGCGCACTGGTCTCCCGAGGTCTGGGTGGTGAGCTCCACCCGCCTCACGGGCCGGCCCTCCATGAACTTGAGGGCGTTGGAGACCAGGTTGAGGAGGACGACGTAGAGGAGCCCTCGCGGCAGCGCCACGTTCACGTCCTCCACGCCGATGATGTCCAGCTCCGCCTGGATCTGTTCCCGCAGACCGCTCAAGTCCTCCACCACGTCCGCGGCGACGGCTGGCACGGAGGTGGTCCCTCCGGAGGACTTCACCGCTCCGCCCGCGAGCGAGAAGGCCAGCATGCCGTCGAGCAGGTTGTAGGCCCGGCGGGTGACGCGCTCCAGCCGCTCTCCGGCCCGCTTCGCCCGCTCGTCGGACGTGGCGCGCACCTGTGCTCCAATCATGGTCAGCGGAGACAGCAGGTTGCGCAGATCATGGGCGATCCTCCCGGCGAAGGCGTCCAGGTCCGCACGGGCCCGCGCCGTCTTCACGGTCCCCTCCACGCGCGCCAGCAACTCGCGGGCGGAGAAGGGCTTCACCAGGTAGTCACTGGCGCCAGCTCCGAGTCCCTCCACGGTGGCCTCCTCCCCCGCACGGGCCGACAGGAGGATGACGGGCACGGAGGCCGTGCGCGCGTCGGCCTTCAGCTCGCGCAGCAGGCCGAAGCCGTCCAGCCCCGGCATCATCACGTCCGACAGCACCACGTCAGGGGGCCGTGCCCGCGTGGCTTCCAGGGCGGCCCGTCCGTCCGCGACGGCCTGGACCGTGTAGCCCCCTTCCTCCAGGAGACGCCGCACATGGTTGCGCATGTCCGCGTTGTCCTCCGCCAGCAGCACGTGGCCCCTCATCGGCGCGGGGTGCGTTCCGGCGCGCGAGGTGGGGCCGCTCCCATCGTCCAACCATCCCTCCGCCTCCTCCACGAAGGCCGCGGCGCGCGCCGTCGTGGGGGCCTTCGTCCGGGCGGGCCCCAGCCGCTCCCGCGCCAGGTGGGTGTTGCCGGTGGGAAGGGAGACGAAGAAGGTGCTCCCCTGGCCGACGGCACTCTCCACGCGCACGCCGCCCCCGTGCAGCTTCACCAGCTCCTCCACCAGCGCGAGACCGATACCGCTGCCCTCGAAGCTGCGCCCCTGCGCGCCGCTCACCCGGTGGAAGCGCTCGAAGACGCGCGGTAGCTCCTCCTCGGGAATGCCCGTGCCGGTGTCCGCCACCATCAGCTCCACCGTCCCGCCCAGCCACCGCAGGGAGACGCGCACCTCTCCGGTGGAGGTGAACTTGAAGGCGTTGGACACGAGGTTGAGGACGATCTTCTCCCAGGCCTCCCGGTCCACCCACACGGCCTCGGGCAGGGGAGGGCAGTCCACCACCAGCCGGAGGCCCGCGCGCTTCATGAGGGCCTCGAAGCTGCTGGCGAGCCCGGCCGTCAGCGCGGACAGGTCCGTCAGCTCGAAGGTGGTGTGCATCCGCCCCGCGCTCACGCGGCTGAAGTCCAGCAACGCGTTGACGAGCTTCAAGAGGCGCTGGGCGCCGCGGTGGGCCAGCTCCACGCGCTCGCGCTGGGCGTCGGGCAGCGTGTGGGCGGTATCCCCGAGGGCGTCCTCCAGTGGGCCCAGCATGAGGGTCAGCGGCGTGCGGAGCTCGTGGGAGACATGGGTGAAGAACTCCGTCTTGGCCCGATCCAGCTCCGCCAGGGCCTCGGTCCGGCGCCGCTCCTCCTCGGCCCGGCGAGCGCTGGCGATGGCCGTGGCCACCTGGGCCGCCACCAGGGTGAGGAAGTTCTGGTACTCCGCGTCCAGGGCCCGGCGTGGACTGACGCCCACCACCAGCACCCCGGCCGCCGTCTCCTCGCCCTCCCTGCCCACCGGAAGCACCAGCGCGGTGTGAGGGACCTCCGGCCATGGACCTCCCGACAGGTGGCCCGCGCGCGCGGGCACATCGGTGAGCGTGTGCACCTCGCCGGTGCGGGCGATGGCTCCCAGGGGCCAGGGACACTCCGCGTCCTCTCCCTCGCTCAACGACACCCGCTCGGGCGCGGCGGGGCTCGTCTCCTCCACCCCCAGGGTGGCCACCCGGCGCAGCTGGCCCTCTCGCGCATCGGTGAGATAGAGGAGGGCGAAGGGGATGTCGTAGCGATGGCCCTCCAGCACGCGCACCGCCTCGCGGCACGCCGCCTCCGCGGTGGGCTGGCCCGAGGCGGCCTCACTCAACTCCTTCAAGGCGCGCAGGCGCCGCTCGCCCACCACCCGGCCCGTCGTCTCGTGCACCGCGAGGAAGATGCCGCCCACGCCCCCCGTCTCGTCCCGGATGGGGCTGTGCGAGAGGGTGAAGTACGCCTCCTCGATGAAGCCCTTGCGGTTGGGCAGGAAGAGCTGGTTCTCGTACCAGGTGGCCTCGCCCGCGAGCACGCGCTCGAACATCGGCTCCAGCACGTCCCAGATTTCCGCCCACCAGGGCTGGGCCGCCTGGCCCAGGGCGCCCGGGTGCTTGGAGCCGAGGCTCGGCACGTAGGCGTCGTTGTAGAACTGGGTCAGCTCCGGCCCCCAGTGGATCATCATCGGGAAGCGCGAGTTGAGGAGGATGGAGACGGAGGTGCGCAGCGACTGCGGCCAGCCCTCCACGGGGCCCACGGGCGTGCGGGACCAGTCGAGGGCGCGCATGAGCTCCCCCATCATCCCGCCTCCGGCCAGCACGTCCGCCACGGCTCCGTGGTTCTTCATTCGATGGGCTCCTTCGAGTGCGCTCCACCCGTGATGGGTCAACACACGGCGGGGGCGTTCCCGGAGTTTGATATAGAGCGGTGCGATCCCGGTATCGCATCGAACAGGGCAAGCCCTTGAATCTGTCCAGCGTCGCGTCCCCGTCCACCGAGTCTGTCCGGCAGCGGCTGCTCTCCATCTTCGGCGGTTCGGTCGGCAACCTGATCGAGTGGTACGACTTCTACATCTACTCGGCCTTTTCGCTGTACTTCGCGAAGGCCTTCTTCCCGAGCGGCAACCCCGTGGTGGAGCAGCTCAACACGGCCGGGGTCTTCGCGCTCGGCTTCCTCATCCGTCCGGTGGGCGGCTGGGTGATGGGCCTCTACGCGGACCTGCGGGGACGCCGCGCGGCGCTGTCGCTGTCGGTCACGTTGATGTGCCTGGGCTCGCTCATCATCGCGCTCTGCCCCACCTACGAGCGGATCGGCGTGCTGGCGCCCACCGTGCTGCTGCTCGCGCGGCTGCTGCAGGGGCTCTCGCTGGGCGGGGAGTACGGCACCAGCGCCACCTACCTCAGCGAGGTCGCCACCTCGCGCCACCGCGGCTTCTACAGCTCCTTCCAGTACGTCACGCTCATCATGGGCCAGCTGCTCGCGACGATGACGCTGCTGGTGCTGCAGCGGCTGGTGCTCACCGGCCCCGAGCTGGAGGCCTGGGGCTGGCGCATCCCCTTCCTGTGCGGCGCCGCGCTGGCCGTCTTCGGCTTCTACATGCGCCGCAACATGGTGGAGACGGAGGCCTTCCAGGCGGAGGCCGCGAAGAAGACGGAGCACCGGCCCATGCGCGAGCTGCTGCGCCACCCCAGGGAGCTCGCCATCGTCGTGGGGCTGACCATGGGCGGCACGCTCGCCTTCTACACGTACACCGTCTACATGCAGAAGTTCCTGGTCAACTCGGTGGGCCTGACGCGGGACCAGTCCACGCTCATCTCCGTCTCGTCGCTGTTCCTCTACATGCTGTTGCAGCCGGTGTTCGGCCTCATCTCCGACAAGGTGGGCCGCAGGCCCGTGCTCATCTGGTTCGGCCTGATGGGGACGCTGTGCACCGTGCCGCTGCTCACGGCGCTGACCCGGACGCGGGATGCCTTCACGGCCTTCCTGCTGGTGCTGGCCGCGCTCGTCATCCTCTCGGGCTACACCTCCATCAACGCCGTGGTGAAGGCCGAGCTGTTCCCGGCCAGCATCCGCGCCCTGGGCGTGGGGCTGCCCTACGCGCTCACCGTCTCCATCTTCGGCGGCACGGCCGAGTACGTGGGCACCTGGCTCAAGCTGGCCGGCCACGAGCGCTGGTTCTTCTGGTACGTGACCGGCTGCATCCTGTGCTCGCTGCTCGTCTACGCCTTCATGAGGGACACGCGCAGGCAGAGCCGCTTCGATTGACGGTGGATTCCAATGACAGGCTCGCTCCTCCACCCTGAATGCAACAGGGACGCGAGTGCGAGACGACTGTGTTGAAGGACACACCTCTCGAGTGTTGCTTGGTGCACGGAGTGCCCCCGGGGCGCTGCCGCATGCGGGGTCGCGATGCACATCCAGCAGCACATGCTTCCCCCAGGTCTCTTGTACGAAGAGAAGCGCCTGCAGGCGCTTCAGCGCTACGGCATCCTCGATACGGCGCCCGAAGCGGAGTACGACGACATCGTCCAGCTCGCGGCGCGGCTGTGCAACGTCCCCATCGCGCTCATCAGCCTGGTGGACCGGGACCGGCAGTGGTTCAAGGCGAACGTGGGGCTGCCCGGGGTGACGGAGACGGAGCGCTGCATCTCCTTCTGCACCTTCGCCATCGAGCGCGAGCATGTGCTGGTCGTCGAGGACGCCACGAAGGACGCGCGCTTCGCCTCCTGTCCGCTCGTCACGGGGGAGCCCTTCATCCGCTTCTACGCCGGCGCTCCCATCCAGACGGAGGACGGCTATCACCTGGGCACCCTGTGCGTCATCGATCGGGAGCCCCGCCCGCTCACCGACGAGCAGCGCCGCGGCCTGGTCGCGCTCAAGCGGCAGGTGGAGTTGCTGCTGCGGCTGCGCCTCCAGGTGAAGCAGGTCGAGGAGCGCAACCGCCAGCTCCTGCAGAGCTCCAGCGATGCCGTCATCATGCTCGACGAGCTGGGGCGCGTGGTGGAGCTCAACCCGGTGGCGGAGCGGCTGCTGGGCCTCGGTGGCTCCCAGGTGCTGGGCACCTTCCTCGATACGCTGGCCCCGGAGGACGAGCGGGAGACCTTGCGCCGCGCGCTCCAGCAACTGCGCATGCGGGGCACGGTGCGCCTGGAGAACCAGGGGCTCAAGTCCGCCCGGGGCGAGCGCGTGTCGCTGGACATCGCCGCCTCGCTCCAGGAGATGGGCCACACGCGGCGCCTGCTGCTCGTGGGGCACGACCTCACCGAGAAGCGTCGGCTGGAGCAGCAGAGCATCCAGAATGATCGGCTCGCCTCGGTGGGAGCGCTGGCGGCGGGGATCGCGCATGAGATCAACAACCCCATCGCCTACGTGCTCTCCAACCTGTCCTTCCTGGAGGGCTGGCGCGACGACCTGGAGCGGCAGCTGGCGGCATCACCCGGCTTCCCGTCGCACGTGACGGACCTGCTCGGCGAGGCCCGGGAGGTCATCTCCGAGTCGCTCGACGGCTGCAAGCGCATCCGGGACATCGTGCACGACATGCGCTTCTTCTCGCACGCTCCGGACGAGGCACTGGCGCCCGTGAACATCAACGCGAGCCTGGACTTCGTGCTGCGCATGGCACAGAGCGAACTCAAGCGCACCGCGCGCCTGGAGAAGGACTACGACCTGGAGCTGCCGGTCGTGTTCGCCAACGAGAGCCGGCTGGGCCAGGTGTTCCTCAACCTGATCATCAACGCCATCCAGGCCATGCAGCCCGGCTCCCCGCAGCGCAACACCCTGCGTGTGTGCACCGCGCGCGAGGGCGAGCGCGTGCGCATCGAGGTCTCGGACACCGGCCACGGGATTCCTCCCGAGGTGCTGCCGAAGATCTTCGATCCGTTCTTCACCACCAAGCCGGCCGGCTCGGGCACCGGGCTCGGCCTGTCCATCAGCCACTCGCTCGTCCAGAAGATGGGGGGCGAGCTGCGCGTGCGCAGCGAGCAGGGCAGCGGCACCACCTTCTCGCTGGTGCTGCCCACGGGCGAGCGCGCGATGGAGGCACTGGCCGCGCTCGCCTCGTGAGAGGGGCTCTCAGCGGCGGCGCTTCGGCGTCGCACCGCGCTTCTTTGCCACCTTCGCGGCGGCCTTCTTCACAGCGCCCAGGGCCCTGGCGGCGGCCTTCTTCGCGGCGGTCTTCGTCTTCGCGGCGGCCTTCTTCGCGGCCTTGCGCGGAGCCGGCGCGGTGCGCTTCTGGTACTTCGGCTCGTAGAGCTGGACGCGCACGCCACCCGGCATGGTGAAGTACGTCACGAAGCCGTAGCCGTGGTCCTGGACGTCCTGATCGAACGCGACGCCACGCGACTTCAGGTCCGCGACCGTGCCCTGGATGTCGTCGCAGTAGAACGACACGTCATGCGTGCCGGACGGCGGGCGTCCCGACTCGTCGACCGGATGGACGCCGAGGTCCGCCTCCGGCAGGTCGAAGATGAGCCAACCCTCACCGACGTCCGTGTGTGGCAGCCGAAGCTTGTCGCGCAGGAACGCGCGCATCCCATCGGGATCGGACGTGTAGAACAACCCATGCAGGCCGCGGATCATGAGCCCCTCCTCGCGCGAAGTGCGCTGTACGTCTCTCCGCTAGCACGCGGCCTCAATCGGCTTCAAGCGGCCGTGGAGGACGGTGTTTGGCGTAGAGGCCGTCCCGCCACGCGAGCAGATCCGGGAACCGCGATGCGAGCTCCGCGTGGCTCCAGAGCTCCCGCGTGCCCGGGCCCAGTGGCAGGTAGGCATCGTCCACCGGGCGCACGAACTGGAGCATCACCGCCGCGGTGATGTCCGCGTAGGTGAAGCGGTCTCGCAGGTAGGGACGGCCTCCGAGGGCGGCACGCAGCTGCTCGAACGCGGGGATGACGGTCGCGGAAATGGCGGCGTCCACGTCGGCCGGAGCCTGGTGCTTGCGGGCGAGGAAGCGCGCGGCCATCGTGGCGGATGGGGCGAACAGGCGGCGGGTCCACGCGGGCAGCAATGGGGGCAGACTCTCCTCCTGGGCCCGCCGGTTCCGGGGCAGCCGTGCCACCACGTACGCACGGGCCACGCCGAGCACCCGCTCACTGACGTCCTCCCAGTGCGCGATGGTCTCGGAGGCCTCGGCGGGGAAGAGGGGTTCTCCCCGCCCCAGCTGCTCCACGCGCCGCGCGATGGCGAACGAGCCCGTGATGGGGCCCGCCTCATCGAGCAACAGCGGAACGGAGGGGCGCATCCCGGGTTGCGTGTGCCTGCGCAACCACGGCTCCCCGAGGAGGGGAATGTGCTCGCGGTACCGGTAGGAGAGGCGGTGGTGCTCCACGGCCCAGCGCGCCTTCTCCGTCCAGCCCGAATAGCTGAGACCGACGAGTGTGGGCATCATGACCGGGACGCCTGCTCCTGGACCTCGAACGTCATGCCCGCGCGCCGCAGGCGCTCGACGAGCCGCATGCCCATGCTCGAGGCGGGAGTGAGGACACCCCCCTTGGCGGGAGCCTCATCGAAGGCCAGACAGAGGGCGGACTCGGCGAGCATCCGCGACGTCGCCGCGTAGCCGGGGTCTCCCTTGGCGGCGACCTTTCCCTCCAGCCGTACGCGGTTCCCGCTCTTCGCGGACATCCCCTCGCCGATGAGCCGCACCTCGAAGAACCCGCGCTCGCGCTCCTCGGGCGAGGGGCCCTCGCCGGGGGCGGGCAGCACCCGCTTCTCCAGCTGTCGCCGCAACGCGGGCACGGACATGGCCGCGAGCAGGCCGCCGAGCCCCGCGGTCATGCCCGTGGCGGTGAGCAGTCCCTTCACCCCGGGCCGGAAGCTGGACACCTCGGAGTAGAGGAAGTCCTGGCCCCAGGGATGGCCGAGCAGGGCATTGGAGCGCCGCACCACGCGCGTGTTGACGGCGGACATCACGAAGGGCGCCGTCCATCGCCCGAGCTCCGGGTTGTAGCGCACGCCCATCTGATCGCGCTCCTCGGGGCGGCCCCGCCGCGGCTCGGGGTCGAGCGCGTGGGGATTGCCGAGCACGCGGCGCAAGGAGGGGTCCGCCCGGAGCTCGTCAACGGTCTGCAGCATGCTCGCCACGGTGCCCCCACTGAAGCCGCCGCGCATCTTCGCCACGTGGAAGAGGATGCGCTCGCAGTGCCCACCGTGGTGCTCCCGCATGTACTCCTGGACCATGAGCACGCCCAGGTCCGACGGGATGGAGTCGAAGCCGCAGGTGTGGACGATGCGCGCGCCCGTCTCGCGGGCCCGCTCGTGGTGGGCGTCGATCATCCGGCGCATCCACTGCACCTCGCCCGTCAGGTCGCAGTAGTCCGTGCCGCCGCGCACGCAGGCGGCCACCAGCTCATTGCCGTATTTCGCGTAGGGGCCCACCGTGGAGATGACCACGCGCGTGCGAGCCACCATCGCGTCCAGCGAGGCCGCGTCCTTCGCATCCCCGATCACCAGCGGCAGCTCGGCGCAGGCGGGGCCGAGCGTGGCGCGCACCTGCTCGAGCCGGGCACGGTCACGGCCCGCGAGGGCCCAGCGTGCGCGGTGCGCGTCCTGCGTCCGGGCGAGGTACTCGGCGACGAGGCGGCCGGTGAAACCGGTGGCGCCCCACAAGATGATGTCGAACTCCGTCTTCGAGGCTTTGGGCATGGGTGGAAGGGCTAGCAGGAGCGCGCTCTCTCCGCCATGCACATGTCACTGTCTTCCGGTATTTCTCGGAATGCTGTTGTGACTGGGTTCTCGAGAGGGCTTCGTGGATGATTCGCGGCGAGTCACCCACCTCGTTCAGTGAGGGTTTCATGTTGCAATCCAGTTGCTCACTCCGTCCCCACCGGGCCGTCCTGGTCCTCTTTCTCACCCTGCTCCTGCCGGTGCGCTTCGCCGCCGCGCATGGCCGGTACTTCAGCGACGCCAGCTCCGTGGGCGTGAATCACCCCAGCTGGATGCGTTGGATTCCCGACTCCACGAGTCTCGCGGCGCTCTCGCTCCCAGGCACCCATGACACGATGGCCAACGAGACCGAGTGGTACGTGACCGAGTTCGAGCGGCCCTGGATTTTGACCCAGGGCATGGAGCTCCGTCCCCAGCTGGACGCGGGCATCCGCGTCCTGGACATCCGCGCCCGCCACATCGGAGATCGCTTCACCATTCATCACGGCAGCTACCACCTCATGGCGAACTTCGGTCAGGTGCTGGAGACGGCGATCCAGTTCTTGAGGGACAACCCGACCGAGACCGTGCTGATGCGGGTGAAGAAGGAGCACACCGAGGAGAACACCACCCGCTCCTTCGCCGCGACCTTCGAGTGGTACCGCGACCAGTCCGCCTATTCACCGTACATCTGGCGAGGCACCACCATCCCCAGGCTGGGCGATGTCCGGGGGAGGATCGTCATCATCGATGACTTCGCCGGGGGCACCTATGGAATCAGCTGGGGCAGCCTCGCCCTGCAGGACGCATGGACCGAGACGAACACCACCACCAAGTGGAACCTGGTGCGCGACCACCTCGAGGCCACCGACGCGGGCGACCCGAACAGGCTGTACGTCAACTTCCTGAGTGCCTCGGGAGTGGGTGGAACGCCTCGGGCCATCGCGGGCGCCGTCAATCAAGAGGCTCTCCACTACCTCATGGGCGGCAACGTCCAGCGTACGGGCGTGCTCATGATGGACTTCCCGGGCGCGGGATTGATCGACGCCATCATCGCCCATGACTTCCGTCTGGCCACCAACGCGTTCTCGGTGGGGAACGACTTCGCGACCGCCTTCAACAACGTCGCCCATGGCTTCCACAGCGAGGGTGATGATGAAGCGCGGGACCGGGTCATTGAAGCCAGGAGCTTCCTGTCCCATGTGCTGCCGGGCGTGAACTGGCACGTGCTGGTGTCGGGCACGTCTGGCTCGGACAACTGGGGCTACACGGTCCAGCATCACGGGCTGTACCAGAAGTCGGAGTGGATCAACGGCTACTGCCACGTGGCGTTCGGCACGGTGTCGAGCGACAGCACGGTCAGCGACAGCTTGCTGGCGAGCTATGTCGATGGAGCCATTGGCGGCTTGAGTGGCAACGCGGAGCAGCGGGCGGCCCAGCTCGGCTCGCTGGTGCGGGCGCGCTTTCCCTTCCAGTCCTGGAGTGTCCTGGTGAAGCGGGCACCGGGAGGCTTCGACAACTGGGCCTACAGCGTGGGGGGCACCCAGTACCAGCGCTGGTCTGGAGACTACGCCTACGCGGTGTGGGGCTATGCACCGCAGGCGGGCGTCTACCTGTACGAGCACGCGGGCTATCAGGGCGACATCCGTCACCTGACGGGGTCGGCCGGCTCGCTCGACAGCTTCAACGACCGGACCTCCTCCATCCGCATCGTCGGGAACTACCGTGCCAACATCTGGGAGCACAACGACTTGACCGGCGCGGGCCTGTACGTGCCGCAGACCCGGGATGATCTCGTCAGCCAGGGATGGAACGATCGGATCTCCTCGGTCGAGGTCTGGCGCTACTGAGCACGAGCGCCACTGCTCGACCGAGGAGGCCCTTCACGCGTTTCAGCCCTGGTAGGACTCGTCCTGCTCGATGCGGCTGAGCACCCAGTCGAAGTCGCCAGACGTCACCCGGGCCGAGCAGTGCGTGCAGTTGCCCGCCATGTTGATGGACAGCGGTGCGCCGCACGAGGGGCAGCGCTTGTCCGCGCTCGGCCTGCCCTTCGCGGATGTGCCGCGGATGAGCGTCCAGTACTCGCTGTACTGGCGCTCGCGCGACCGGCTGCCGGACACCTGCTTCCCGTCCGAGTCCCGCACCGTGTAGTCCAGGCCCGTGGCGTACATGCGCACGGTGATGGCGTGGTAGTACTTGTCGCTCACCACCCGGGCCAGCTCCACGCTGGTGATGCGCGCGTTCTCGGTGATGTTGCGCAGCCCCGCCTGCTTGTAGGCGTCCATCCAGTACAGCTGGGACTGGAAGAGGCTGTCGCTCACATAGGGGCGGGCCCGCTCCCACTGGCGGTTGGACCAGGCCACCTGCATCTCCTGGAAGATGAGCCCGAGGCGCTGGTTGAGCGCGTCCCAGGACAGGTTCGGGTCCTGCGTCAGCAGCCGCCGCATGCGCTCGTCCACCTGGGGCTGCTTCACGGTGGGCAGGTGCGTGCCCTCCTCGGGCGTGTCACCGCCGAGCTGCGGGCCGCGCGCCTCGCGCTCCAGCGGCTGCACGCTCTCCACCACCCAGTCGAACTCGCCCGTGTCCACCTTCTGATCGCAGTACGAGCACGTGCTGCCCCGCATACCGTCCAGCGGCGCGCCGCAGTTGGGGCACTTGAACACCCGCGCCTGGTCCGGCGAGCGCGACTTCACCGCCGTGCCGCGCGACAGCGTCCACTCCTCCGCCACGTAGTAGCTCTGTTCCGAGCCACGCGAGCTCTGCTCGGTGTAGTTGGCCTCGAAGAGGATGCGCACGTTCACCCTCGTGCTGTTCGGCCATATCGAGGAAGCGCTCAGGTATTGCATGGAGCCCACCACCACCGCCTGCACCCGCGCCGGCTGGCCGAGGCTCCCCAGGGCCTCGCGCGCCTGGGGCGACAGGTACGCGGCCAGCGTGTTCAACCGTCCTCCGCCGCGCGCCTCGTGGGCCTTGGCATAGAGCGCGTAGAGGAAGTCCTCGAAGGGCACGAGCGAGAAGTCCGGGTCGAATGGCACCGGCCTTCCATTCGCTCCAGGTGGGCCCACCGTGCGCAGCCGCGTCAGCCTCTCCCTCACCGCCCCCGAGCGCTCCGCGTTCCCTCCGGGCGGCTGCTGGGGCACCGTCGTGCTCCAGTCTCCCTCCTTCTTCTGCATCCGCTGCACGACGACGACCGCGCCGATGATGACCATCACCATCATCAGCGTGCAGCAGAAGCCTCCGCTGCTGCTCGAGCCGCCCTCGCTGTACGTGTAGCTGCCTCCGGAGTAGCTGGAGCCGCTGGAGTAGCTGCGCGACGAGCTGCTGGAGTAGCTCCGGGAGGAGGAGGAACTGCTGGACGAGCCCCGGGAGGAGCTCGAGCCTTTGGAGGAACTCGAGCCGCGGTAGGTGTTGCCACCGCCCGGCCGTGCCAGGCTCTCCGGCACCACGAGCAGCAGCGCGAGCAGCAGGGGGGCGGCGAAGGCCAGCCAATGAAGGGAGCGTCTCATGGGTCTCACGCGGCGTGGGGAGCGTCGGGAAGCTCGTTGACGTCATCGGCGGAGCGCGGCAGCACCCGCTCCAACGGGGGCGCCAGCAGCCGCAGCGCCTCGAAGAAGGGCTCGGGGGACTCGGAGGCGGCCACGGCGGCCGACAGCTTCGCCAGCGCCTCCTCCCACTCCTGGCCCAGCGCGGCGATGTCCACTCCGATGTCGGGCACCACCTCCACGCGCCGCTCGAAGGTGGAGACGAACACGAGGATGCCCGTGCGCCCCGTGGTGCGCGAGATGCCGAGCTCCACGAAGGCCGCCCGCGCCGCCTTGCGCACGTTCTCCTCCAGCAGCTTCCGCGAGGTGAGCCACCGGCGCACGTTGGGCAGGGCCGCGCTCACCGTCGCCCCCACCGCGAAGGACAGCGCGACGTCGATGGGGAAGAACTCGAGGGGGAATTCCTGCGGCAGGTAGAGCATGGCCACCAGCGTCACCAGCCCCAGCCCGAAGCCCACGAGGTAGTCCGTGTGCCGGTACTGGCCGGAGGTGCGGTGCACCGACACCACCACCTCTGCGGCGGTCCGGGCCTCGATGGCCTTCACCTCGTCAGCGGCCTTCGCCTTGGCGGCGTCATCGAAGAATGCGCGAGCCCACATGAGTCATCTCCTGGGGCGCGCAGCCTAGCCGACCGGTCCCCGGGCCGCACCCCATCCCGGGTCTCCGCACTGTCCGTCACTGCCTGGGGTTCGTGGAGGACTGGGGCTTCAGCTCGCCCCGCAGGATGGAGACGAGCATCTCCCGCGTCTCGTCGTAGGAGGGTTCGCTCTCGAAGAAGCCGAACGTCTTGTGCACGTTGCCCGGGTAGTAGCCGTCCAGGTGGAACACGCGCGGCGCCGAGGGGTTCTTCTCCCGCACGAACGCGTTGGCGAAGGCATAGGAGCCCAGGGACACGACGAACGCGGGCTGCTCCTTGTCCGGCTCGTACACCTGGAACTCGTAGCGCTTGGCCCAGTCGCCCACCAGCTCGAAGTTCTCCACCACCATGACGTTGCGGCCCGACTCCTGGAACTGGTCGCGGATGAAGTAGTCCTTGTCCACCTTGCCCGCCTGGTGCAGCAGCAGCACCGCCTCGCGCTCGGTGTCCCGCTGCTTCTTGTTCCCGAGCGCCTGGTGCAGCTGCACCAGCTTGGCGCGCGTCTTCCAGTCCTGGGGCTCCAGGTCCGCCGCCTTCTGGAAGCACTCCAGCGCCAGCGCGGACTCGCCGCGCAGCTGCCGCAGCTGTCCGGCGTTGTAGTGCGCCAGGGTGAAGCCCGGCTCGGCCTCGCGCGCCTTCTCGTAGGCCTCCAGCGCCTCCTGGGGCTTGCCCTGGTCCATGTGCAGCAGGCCCAGGAGGAAGAGCGCCTGCGCGTTGCGCGGCTCCAGCGCGAGTGTCCGGTCGATGGCCGTCCGCGCCTCCGCCGGCCGATCGAGCTGCAGGTACAGCGTGCCCAGCAGATGCCAGTACCGGCTCCGCTGGGGCTCCAGCTCGGTGGCCCGGAGGGCGTCGGCGAGCGCGGCCTCGGGCTGGTCCCCTCCGCCGCGCAGGAAGGCCTTGATGTAGTGCGGCTCGGCGAGCTCCGGCGCGAGCGCCAGGGCCCGCTCGGCCTCCTCGAGGCCCCAGTCTCCCCTGTGGAGGAGGAACTCCACCCGCGCCAGCAGTGCATGGAGCCGGGCATCCTGGGGGCTCTTCCCGACGCGGGCCTCCAGCTGGCGCGAGAGCTTCTCCAGGTCCGCGAGCGAGGCCTCGCGCTCCGGTCCTCGAAGCCCCAGGGCCGCCCGCTCCAGCCGCGCCTCGTCGGTGTCCGCCGGAGCGCTGGCCGGTGCCGTGGAGGCGTGGCGGGTGGCGCAGCCGGTGCCGAGGAGGAGTCCCGTTCCCAGGACTCCCAGGAGTCGGAGTCTTTTCATCCACGAAGCATGGAGTGGACGACGTATACCTCGCAAGCGTGCTCGACCGGCTGGCCGCTCCCCTTCAAACTCGGGCCCGGAGGCACGCATGACAGCCGTTTCTCTTCCCCACCTGGATCCCCGCCTTCTGGCGCTGCGCATCGAGAACGCCCAGGCGGAGCAGGTCGATCGGACGCCGTTCCCCTCGCGGCAGGGCAAGCCCGCACTCCGGGTCGCGGGAGGGCGCGCCATCTTCCTCGGGCCGCGCTCGCCCTACTCGGTGGCCATTGGCGTGGGGCTCGAGGGATTGGTGGGAATGGAGGACCTCGAGCGCATCGAGTCCCACCTGGGCGCGGGGGGCGGCGCCGTCCGCATCGAGCTGAATCCGTTCTGCGAGCCCTCGCTCTCGGCGAAGCTGGCCGCGCGCGGCTACCGGGTGGAGCGCTTCCTCCAGGTGTGGTGGCGGTCTCCGGTGCCCGTGCCACCGCCCGTTCCGGGCGTCGAGGTCCGCCCCGTGCGCCCCGGCGAGGAGCGGCTCTGGTCCGAGCTCTTCTTCCTCTGCTTCGTGGGGCGGCCCACGGCGTCCGAGGTGGAGCTGGCCGGAGGGCTGGGCATCTTCCGCACCGAGGGGAACACCTGCTTCCTGGCGCTCCAGGAGGGAGAGGCCCGGGGCGTGGGCGTGGTCTCCGCGACGGGCGGCGTGGCCCTGCTGTCGGCGGATGGTGTGGTGCCGGCGTTCCGGGGGCGGAGGCTCCAACTCGCGCTCATCCACGCGCGGATGGCCTGGGCGGCGGAGCGGGGCTGCGACGTGGTGACCGCCTCGACGGAGCCCCTGACGGCCTCGCAGCGCAACTACGAGCGGGCGGGCTTCCGCTGCGCGTACCCGAAGCTCGTCATGGTGCGGCAGCTCTCTCCGTGGGGCTGGGGCTGAGCGCGAGCGGGCTTCAGGCCAGCGCCATCTCGAAGCCGGTGCGCCCCTCGGGGAAGTGCTCGCGCGCGAGGCCCGCGGGCGTCACCGCGTAGAGGTGGAAGTCCAGCCTGCGCTGGAAGAAGCCCTTCAGCGCCCCCTCGTGCGGGTCGTCCTGATCCATGTACAGCGAGAAGAAGTGGTACCCCTTGCCGTGGTGGTCCGCGTACACGTGCTCCACCAGGGCGCGCAGGATGGCCGGGTCCTCCCCCGTGATGCTGGTGTTGCACAGGTAGAAGTAGCGGAAGTCGTGTCCCGGCTCCGGCAACCGCGGCGCGCGCAGCACCGTGGCCATGGCGTCGTAGCCCCACTTCACCCACTGCATCGAGCCCCGGTACGCCAGCACCCGGTAGCGCTTCACCGCCTCCGGGTCCCATACCGAGGTGCACCCCACCAGCTTTCCGCTTCTGTCGAAGGCCAGGTAGCTGCCCTCCACGCTCAGCCCCGGCCAGCGCTCCAGCCGGTGTTGCAGCTCCCCCTGGTCGTAGCGGTAGCCGAAGGGGCGTGCCCGGTGGTCCGCGTCCAACAGCGCGCTCATGGCCGGCACGTCCCCCGGTGTGGCGCGCCGCACGTGGATGGGGCCACGGCCCGGTTTCCGGCGGCGGGTGAAGTGCACGGACACCGCGGAGAAGCGGCGCAGCAGCGTGTAGTGCGGCTGGTTCACCCGGTTCGCCTTGCGCTTCACGAGTGCCTGCAGGGCCGCGGCGTTGCTCGCCATCACCGAGGTGAGGAAGGCCTCCACCCCCAGCCGCTCCGCCGTTTCCTCCAGCACCGGCCCGTAGAAGCGCGCCACGCTCCGGCTGCGTCTCGCGGAGAAGCGCGTGCGCAGATCCCCCAGGTACCCCACCCGGCACGGCCGGCCCTCCAGCCAGCCGTCCCTCACCAGGATGGTGCCCATCCCATCCAGCCCGTCCTCCACCTCGTGCACCCAGAGCTCCGTGTCTCCCCGTTGCATGTCGTAGAGGCTGAAGAAGTCCGGCGAGCGCTGCGTCGTCAGGACCAGTTCGCCCTGCATCGGCACCGAGCCGAAGAGATCGAGCAGTCGGGCGTTGTCTTCACGGTTCGCTCGGCGCAGGTCGCTCATGGGGTGCCCCACAGTTTAGGCGAGTGGGGGGCGAACGGTGGCAACCCGGGGGGGCGTATACCCTCACCCCGTCCCTCTCCCAGAGGGAGAGGGGTTGTTATTTCAGCAGGCCCTCCAGGGCCGCGGCTCGTCTCGCGTCTTGCACCACTCCCTGGATCCGGCCCGAGCTCGGGAAGAGTTTCTCCGCCTGCTCGCTCAGCCTCAGCGCCTTCTCCAGCGACTCCTTCGTCCTCTCGTGCACCCAGCCGCGCAGCAGCCCCGCCCACGCGTCCTCCAGGGTCTCCAGCGCCTTCGCCGCGCCCTCCTCGTATAGCGGCAGCGCCTTCTCCGGAGCGTTGCGCACCGTGTCCAGGAAGTACCCCAGCTCCACCACCGCCGGTGCGCTCCGCTCCGACCCCACCACCGCCTCCTCCAGCAACCTCTGCGCCTCCTCGAAGGTCTCCTCCGCGTCCCGGCCAGGCTCGTCCGCTACCTGCAACTGTCTCGCGAGCTCCAACAGGTTGGGCGTGTACGTGGGGTGCTCCGACGCCAGCTCTCGGTGCAGCCGCAGCCGCTTCGCGTCTCCCGGTGCGCCCGCACGCCGCGCCTCCCGGAGCCGCTCCGCCAGCTCTTCCACTCCCGGGTGCAAGGTCCTCTTCGTCATTGCACCTTCTCCATCAACCGGTCCTGCTGCTCGATGAGCTTCTCGGCCAGCTTCAGCCGCGACTGTGTCGCCAGGGTGAAGTCCTTGCGCTCCAACATCTGTTTGATCTGGAAGAGGGTGTGGTCGCGCAGTTGTGACGGGAAGTCGCGTACTCGTTGCAGAGTGGCGGGGATCTGTCCCAATCGCGTGCTGAGCAGCGCGATGCGTTCCATCATTCGCGCCGCCTGCTGCTGCTCGATGATCCCCACCGCCGCCGACTCGGCGATCAGCGCCTCCGCTTGCGCGAACTCGCCCTGGGCAATGAGCGCCCAGATACGTGCCGAGATCGTGCCTCCCTTGGTGCGCGTGACCTCCTCGAGCTCCTCAGCCCCGCATGCCCCTTCGATTCCCTGGGCACACGCCACCCGCAGGCCTTCTCCGGGCTCCTCCCGTCGCGCGGCTTCTCCATGGCCACAGCCGATGGTGCACAGCAGCGCACACCCGCTGAGTAGGAGCTTCCAGATGCTCACGGTCCACCCCCCATTGAAGCCAATCAGGTTTGAGCCTGATTGGGCCACGAATGGATATGGGGTGTCAAAAGGCGTAGCCGAGGGACAGGGAGAGCACGGGGAAGTGCACGTACTCCTCGAAGGTCCTGTCCAGGTAGCCCTCGGCGAAGCGGGAGAAGGCGGTGACGAGCAGCGGCTGACTCGGCTCGAACTGGGGCTCCACGCGGCTGTTGGAGTCGAGTGTGAAGGCCGCGCCCAGCGCCGTGCGCATCGTCCAGCCCGAGCCCAGTCCCCACCGCCAGCCCAGCTCCACGTCCACCATGTGCAGCACGGAGCGCACGCGGTACTCCCGGTTGAGCACGGACTCGCCCACCGGTGGTTCCACGCCCGTCAGCGCCACCAGCACATCCTCCGGGTTCGTCTCGCCGCCGAGCGCCACCAGCCCGTAGCCACCCTCCACGTAGAAGCCCGCGCTCGGGAAGGGCCGCCAACCCACGTGTGTCCTCCACACCAGGGAGCTTTGCAGCGCCTCCTCGATGAGTGTCGCGCGGTCCCGCTCGTAGGCGCCCAGCTCCACCGCTACGTCGTTCACCGCTCGCACATACGCCGCTGGCAGATAGCCCAGGGACGTCGACAGGCGCAGCCGCCACGGTGATTCGACTCCTACCCGGCCGCCCACCGACAGCGGGAAGTCCGTGTTGGCTTCCACCGTGATGTCCCAGCCGTGGCCCTGTTTCTCCTCGGCCCTTGCTTCCGCTCCCGCTACCAGCCCCGCGAGAAGCAGCAGCGCACCGACTCCACCCCGTGCCTTCATCGTCCCCTCCACCGTGGAGGCCTCCCGGGGAGGCCTCGTGCGCGACACGCGGTACCCACTCGGGGCACGGTGGGCACTCGGGCCATGGGATGCCATGGGGCCCGAGGCGCCAGGGAGGGGCTCGGTCGCCTGGTTACCGCTCGCGCGCGGCGCGCACCTGCCGGAGCGATTGTCCGTACCTGCCGAGCAGCAGCGGCGTGGCCAGGGACTGCTCGGGGTGCATCCGGAGCAGCAGGTGGATGACACCGCCGAGTCCCGGCATCAATCCCGGAGAGAACGCCTCCCGCGCCAGTCCGCCCACCGGCCCCCGTTCCTCCAGGCTGGACAGGAGCTGCGTGTCCATCCACTCCCGGTCGGGACCCGTGGACTCCGGGTCGATGCTCCGCTCGGTGTCCAGCAGCTCCCACAAGCCCAGGTCACCGTGGCAGAGCGTGTGGCTCCAGCCGAAGCCCTCGTTCAGGCCCGCGGCCCGGGCCCTCCGGGCCACGTCCAGGTGCCGTGTCTCTCCAGTGCGGACATAGAGGTCGCACGCCGCCAGCCCGATGCCCGTACTCCCGTGGCACCACGCGTTGACGTACTCGACGGCACTGCCGCGCCGCACGTCCGCCCAGACTCCCTTCTCCGGGCGGTACAGCGACTCCTCGAAGGCGAAGGCCTGGTCGGCCAGCTCCAGCCACCGCCGGCGGTCCGCCTCCGTCCCGGCGGCGCTCAGCCCCAGCCGCGCCAGGGCCCAGCCGATTCCCGTCGCGCCGTGCGCGAAGCCTCCGATCGCCTCGGGGAACATCGAGGTGGACCACCGAGCTCCCATCGCGTCGCGCGTCGCCGTGTCCTCCAACTTCCGGCCCGCCCGGGCGGCCAGCTCCAGCCACCGCGCCTCCCCCGTCTGCTCGGACAGGTTGAGCATCGGCACGATGACGCCGGCCGCTCCTCCGAGCACCTCCAGCAGCCGGTCCTCCTCGTCCATCCGCTTCTCGAGCACCTCGGCCCGGGCGCGGGCGCGCTCCAGCATCCACGGCTCGCCCATCAGGTCGTGCAGCGAGCTCCAGGTCCACACCTGCGACGCCACGCCCAGGAAGGCGCCGATGTGCTGGGTGGGTACCTTCTCCTCGGTCGCCCGGAGCACCTCCAGCGTTCCCCTCACCGCCGCCGCAAGGCCCTCCACCTCCTCGACCCGTCCCTGCTTCATCTCGTGCAGGTACTCGGCGAGCGCGAGCGCGACTCCGCCCTGTCCGCTGTAGACGTCGGCGGTCAGCGGGCGGATGACCCAGCCCACCTCGGTGAGCACCGGGCTGATCCACGTGACGGTGCCGTCCGAGCCCCGGATGCCCGCATCGAGCATCTGCCGCACCATCGCGGCGGCCAGGGTCCTGCGGCGGGCGTCCAGCCGCTCCCCGCGTGGTTGCTTCAGCGGATCCTGCATGCGGGGCGGGAGCACCCGGTCGTTGAGATAGGCGCTGACGAGTGCCCCCTGGATGGTCATCTCCTCCAGGGCGAGGTCGGCCGAACGCCACCCGGCGACGATCTTCTCGATGAGCGCGTCATCCACCCGGACGGTGAAGACGGGCACATCCCCCACGAGCAGGTCGTCGATCTCCCGGTCGATGACGGCGGGGTCGGTCGGCGCACCCGGTGAGGCCTCGGCGTTGCGGCGCAGCACGTCCCGGGCGCGTGCGAGCGCCTTGGGCGCGTCATGCATCGATGCGGGATGCCACAGCATCCGGCCGATCTCCGCGTACGCCTGGGTCGGCCGGAGGATCCGCCGCACCTCGCAGCCGGAGAAGTGTCGGAGCAGTCCTGTGATGTCCCGCGCCGCGTCCAGCTCCCGGAAGCGAGCGGTGAGGTCGCGGAAGCCGGTGACGATCTGATCCCAATACTGGAAGAGGACCGGCTTGGGACTGGGATGGTTCTTCGTGGGAGGAAGCTCCATCACGGTCATTCCCAGACGCGCGGAGTCCGTGCCGCCCCCGATGATGGTGGGCGTGGGAATCTTTGGCTGCTGTCCCGGCAGTGCCCCCGCCGCCGAGATGTCCACGCCGGCCAGGGCGAGGCCGGTGGCGCGCAGCGGCAGCAGGCCCGTGCGCAGCACGGTGGTGCGGATGGTCTCCGCGGCGATGTCCACCGCCTGGCCCCGCCCGGAGGGGCTGGCCGGTGTGTCCGGAGCGAACAGGCTCTCGACGTCCACCACCACGGGCACCGGGCCCTGTGCGACGAGGTTCTCCGAGTGCAGGTCCGTGCCACCCACCAGGCGCATCACCGCGAGCCAGTGACCGAGGTTCCGGTAGAAGCAGATGAACTCGGCCTCGCCCTCGCAGTAGCGATGTTCGACGAACTCCGCCCAGCCGTAGCCCTCGCGCGCGAGCACCTTGGGCACGCGGATCCGCTCCTGGGGTGGACGGTCCGCCAGCACGCGCTCCAGGAACGCCTCCAGGGCGATGTCCACCTGGACGTCCCTCGGCTTGTACATCACCGAGCCCCGCTCGAAATCCAGGCGCGCCACGGTGTGGCCGCCCCGGTGGGAGTCCCCGGCGCCCAGGGAGATGGCGCGCAGCTCGCCCCCGGGACCGCCCGGCAACGTGCCAAGTGCCTCCCGATCCGCGATGAAGCGCTCCACCAGGGTGAGCACCGCGTCCATCTGGAGCTGGCAGAAGGTGGCGAGCCGCTCGTGCAGCGTGGGGTAGCGGCGGCGCAGGTGCTCGCTGAACGGCTCCGTGCAGGCCAGGGCGATGAACTGCTCCCACCGCTGCGTCTCATCCGCCGCGTCGAGCTTCCCCGTCAGGGAGGCGGCGTGCAGCTCCAACAGCAACACCCGGCTGACCCGGGCCTGGGCTCCATTGCGCAGGTGCGTCCGGGCGGCCTCGAGCAGCAGGGCATGCTCGGCTTCACCCAGGCCCTTCAACTGGCCGAATCGCTCGGTGAGCTTCCCCAGGAACGGTTGAATCAGCGCGACTACCGGGCGCACGAGCCATTCCGACTCGGGGCTCTCAGCCATTGTCTGTTCCTCGTGACTTGTCCGAAGGGGCTTCTCGCCGCGCGGAGAGCACCCCACGGCACATCCGGCGCAGCGCCGGGTGCCGCGGGGCTCTCGACGACGTCACTTCAACCGCGGATCAGCAGCAGTAGCTGTTGCGCGAGCCGGTGCACGAGCTGCAGCCGGTGAGCAGCGCGTCAGATGCGTCCGTCAGCGCGCTCTCGGTGGCCGAACCGCCCACGTACAGCGGGCCCGCGGGGTTGACCATTCCGAGCGACGTCTCGGAACCCGACAGCCAACCCGACAGAATCTCCTCGACATGGGCATCAGTCATCTTCATGGGGGACTCTCCATTGCAGCGTGAGAAGCACGTCATGCGTCGAGAGCCGCCCACGTGAGCGCAGGCATGCCCCGACGTGATGTGAATTGAAACATACTCAAGGTTCAAACCGCAAATCGCGCCCTCCCCGCCGTGGTGCGTCACGGCGCTCATGCGGCTTCGATTGGTTTTCACCTGGCGCGGCGAGGTCGGGTAGAACGCGCGTCCCCGCATGGGCCAGGGGCCCGGGGGGTAATAAAAGAGGGGAAACAAGAGACATGGGTGTGTTTTTCAAACGATTGGTTCTGGGTCTGGTGTGCGCCGTGGCGAGCGCCGGGTGCGGCGGAACGCAGTCAGGGTCCGACACCGGGCTCGACAAGGGTGACGGCGAGAACTCGGGTGTGCTCGCGGATGCGGGCTCGGGCACGGGCGGGGACGCGGGCACCTCGTCGGGGCTGGCGGCGCTCGAGGTCTCCAACGCCGCTGGTTTCGACTACGGTTCGACCCTCATCGGGACCACGGCCGAGCATCGCTTCGTCCTGCGCAACCGCGGCACGGACACCGCGACGCAGTTGGAGGTGACGCTGGCGGGTTCCTCCTTCGCGTTCGCGGGCGGCACCTTCCCGGGCGCCGGAGGCACGTGCGGGAGCGAGCTCGCCGCCGGGGCCTCGTGCCAGGTCGCGGTGGCCTTCGCTCCCACCGCGCGTGGCGCCGTGAATGGGACGCTCACGGTCCACTTCGGCAATGGGCCCGTGGACGCTGTCATCGCCCGGACCCTGGCGGGCAAGGGGCTCGCCCCCGCGCTCGTGCGCGTCGAGCCCGCGAGCGTGGACTTCGGGAGCGTGGTCGTGCTCTCGTCCTCGACTTCCTGGCGCACCGTGACCCTGACGAACATCGGCGACGTGGACGCGCACCAGCTCTCGGCGCGCAACCCCCCGCAGCCCTTCTCCTTCAAGGGGGGCTACCAGCCCGGAACGGAGGGCACGTGCTGGATCACCCTCGCGGCTGGAGAGAGCTGCACCCTCGTCCTGGGCTTCAGTCCCTTCGACGTGGGTGAGGCGAGGACCACGCTGTCCATCTCCTATGAGGACGGCGTCTCCTTCCGGAGCCTTCCACTCGTCCTCAGCGGTTCGGCCGTGTCCTCCGCGTATCTCCGCTTCTCGGACGCGGATCCGTTCGACTTCGGCGCCGTCACCGTCGGAACGGTCGTGGAGCACACCTTCACGGTCACCAACGTGGGTGGCACGGCCGCCACCCAGCTGCGGTCGGACTTCCGCGCGGAGCCCTTCTCCTTCAAGGGCGGAGCGTATCCCGGTACGGGCGGCACCTGTGACACCTCGCTCCAGAGCGGTGCGAGCTGCACGCTGGTCGTGACGTTCGCTCCGACCACCCTGGGCCCGAGACACTTCGCGCTCTCCCTCAACTTCCTCAATGGCACGGGGGGCACGCGGTCCGCGGGCTTGAACCTCTCAGGTACAGGTGTGGACCCGTGAGCTGAGGACCCGGGGAACGAGAGACCCTCACCCCGGCCCTCTCCCAGAGGGAGAGGGGGTGGGGGTCTCCACGTAGGTCTTGAGCCCTCCACTTCCGAGCAGCGCACGCCAGCCTTCCCGCAGCCTCGGGACCGTGTGCTCGTCCACCCGGCCGAAGATCGCGTCCTCCACCCGCACCACCGTCCGCTCTCCCTCCTCCTTCAACGTCAGGCGCGCCGTCGTCGTCGCCGGCCCTCCGAACGCCGGCGTCAGGTGCCCCGCCAGCTCCAGCACCCCCGGTGGCTCCACCACCAGTACCGTGTACCAGAGCGCCCCCGCCTCGTTGCCCCAATCCTCGTACACCCGCCCTCCCGGGCGCGCTTCGATGACGAAGCCCTTCGGCTCCCGGCCCACGTAGAACTCCCGCGGCCACCACCGGCCCGTCTCCTCCACCAGCGCCCTCCACACCCGCTCCCTCGGCGCTCCCACCGTCACCTCCACCTCCGTCCTCGCCACCCCCACTCCGATTCCGGTCTGCGTCATTCCGTGCTCCTCTCCAATCGCTCGTGGGACTCCCGCGCCTACTGCAGCGGCGGCGTGCACGGCAGCTCGACGGTGAAGGTGGCGCCTCGTCCCGGCTCGCTCTCCACGTGGATGCGGCCCCCCAGCGTCTCCACCACCTCCCGGGTGATGTAGAGCCCCAGGCCCAGGCCTCCGTAGTGCCGCTCCGACACGCCCCGCTCGAAGCGACCGAAGACGCGCGTGCGCACGCTCTCGTCCATGCCGATGCCCTCGTCGCGCACCGTCAGCCGCGCCCACCCCTCCCGCTCCTCCACGCGCAGGTGCACGGCCCGGCCCGCCCCGAACTTGAGCGCGTTGGACAGCAGGTTCGTCACCACCTGCTCCAGCCTCAGCACGTCCCAGCGGCCCGGGATGCGGCCAGCGGCCTCCACCACCAACGGGCAGTCCACCCGCGCCGCCTGCGTCTCGAAGTCGGTGGCCACGTTCCTCACGAGCGCCGCCAGGTCGACGTCCTCCTCGAGCCGCAGCGTGAGCCGTCCGCTGGAGATGCGCGTGGCGTCCAGCAGGCTGTCCGCCAGTGAAGTCAGCCGCCGCACCTGTCCGCGCGCCGCCTCCACGTGCCTGTTCAGGGGCTCCAGTCCCGGGCCCTTCTCCTTCATCGCCTGCTGTAGCAGCTGCAACCGCAGCGCCAGCGGCGTGAGGGGCGTCCTCATCTCGTGGCTGGCCACGGAGAGGAACTCCTCGCGCAGGCGCACCGCCTCGCGCAGCTCCGTCACCAGCCGCTCGCGCTCCACCTCCGCCGCCTTGCGCTCCGAGATGTCCGCGGCGAAGCCCTCGATGAAGCGCAGCGTCCCCTCGGGATGGTAGACGCCCACCGCGCGCTCCCACACCCACTTCACGCCCCCCTCCCGCGTCTGGATGCGGTACGTCACCGTCAGCTGCCGCCCGGCCGCGAAGGCCTCCGCCGCCGCCAGCTCCACCCGGCCGAGGTCCTCCGGGTGCAGCAGGTCCGTCCAGCGGAGGGTGCCCTGGACGAACTCGGGGGCGGAATACCCGGTGAGCCACAGGCATCCCTCGCTGACGAGCGCGAACGTCTGGTCCGGATGGCGGCGGAAGACCATGCCGGGCAGGTTGTCCATCAGCGTCGACAGGGTGCGCTGGCTCTCGCGCAGCGCCTCCTCCGCCCGCCGGCGCGACTCCTCGAGCATCTCCCGCTCCCGCTCGTGCAGCTCGGCCTGCTGGCGCCGCAGCGCCTCGCGCTCGCGGTGCAGGTCCACGAAGACGCGCACCTTGGCGCGCAGCGTCTCCGGCTCCACCGGCTTGCGCAGCCAGTCCACCGCTCCCGTCGAATACCCGTGCGCGACGGACATCTCCTCGCGCGAGGCGCCCGTGAGGAAGATGAGCGGTACGCTCCGCCGCTTCGGCTCGTGCTCGCGCAAGAGCCGCGCCGTCTCCAGGCCATCCAGGCCCGGCATCCTCACGTCCATGAGCACCAGGGCGAAGTCCTCGTCCTTGACGCGGTCGAGCGCCTCCTCTCCGGAGCGGGCCGTCACCAGGTGCAGCTCGAAGGGACTCAGATGGCGCTCGAGCGCGAGGAGATCCGAGGGCTGGTCATCCACCAGCAGCACGCTGGTGCGTGGCGCTTGCGCTGCTTGCAAGATTCCTCCGAACCCTGGTGTACCGCCACCATGCTACCCGTTCTTCCGGCTCGCGGCTCAATGCAGGCCCGTCTGCGTGGGCGCGGGGGGCATCGGATGTGTGCCGGGCCCCGCCAGCGGCAGCGCGATGTGGAAGGTGGTGCCCTTTCCGGGAGTGCTCTCCGCGTCCACCGCTCCCCCCATCGCCTCCACCAACTGGCGCACGATGTAGAGCCCCAATCCAAACCCACCGTACTTTCGCACTGGCACTGCGCGCTCGAACTTCTCGAAGATGCGCGCCAGGTCTTCCGGCGAGATGCCGATGCCGTGGTCCGTCACCTCCAGCAGCGCCAGGGTCCCACTGGAGCGCACGTGGAGCTCCACCGGTGACCCCGCCCCGTACTTCAACGCGTTGGACACCAGGTTGGTGACCACCTGCTCCAGCCGCGCGCGGTCCCACCGGCCCACCACCGCGTCATCTCCCCTCAGCTCCAGGTGTGTTCCCGTCCGCTGCGCCTCCTCCTGGAAGCGCTCCAAGGCCTCGCGCACCAGCCGCACCAGGTCCACATCGCCCAGGTCCAGCCGCAGCTGCCCCTCCGCCACCCGTGAGGCGTCCAGCAGGTCGTCCATCATCCGCGCCAGCTTCTGGAGGTGCCGCTGGGCCTTCTCCAGCCGCTCCACCTGCTCGGTGTCCTCCGGCCGCTGGGTCTGCCGCGCCCGCTTCAGCAGCGCGTGCAGTTGCAGGCTCAAGGAGGTGAGCGGCGTCTTCAGCTCGTGCGAGGCGACGCTCAGGAAGTCGTCGCGCACCCTCACCGCGCGCTCCGCCGCCAGGCGCGCCTCCTCCGCCTCCGCGAGCAGCTGCGCCCGCCAGCGTGCCTCGCGCTCCCGCTGGGAGACGTCCACCGCCAGCCCCAGGGTGCCCGCCAGCCGTCCGTCCGGATCCCTCAGCGGCGTCCAGTGCGTCTCGTACAGCAGCCCGGAGGTCAGCATCTCCACCGAGAAGAAGTCCTCCCCGGAGAGCGCCCGCCGCACGTGGGTCAGCACGGCCGGCTCGGCGCGGTAGACCTCGAACACGGACATGCCCACCACCTGCCCGGGCTTCCATCCCAGGGCCCCGAGCGCCTGACCCTCGGAGAGGGTGAAGACCCCATCGCGGTCCAGCGCGAAGAGCACCACGGGGGCGTGGGAGATGAGGGACTGGAGCCGGGTCTGCACCTGGGCGTGCGAACCGCTCTCCGCCCGCTTCCAGTCCGACAGGTCCACCACGAACGTCGCCACGCGGCCCTCGTCCAGGTTCGCCGAGCCCAGCAGCACCGGCACGCCGCCGCCATCCTTGCGCAGCAGCTCCCCCTCCATGGAGTGGAAGACACCCTCGGAGCGCAGCCGCCGCAGGGCCCCCTCCAGGGTGAGGCGTTGGCTCGGCGGCGTCAGGACGGTCCACGTGAGGCGCTCTTCTCTCAGGTCCCTGCGCGAGTAGCCCAGCATCCGCAGCAGGGTGGCGTTGGCGTCCAGCAGCCGGCCATGGCTGTTGCTGACGAACAACCCCATCAGGTCCGAGTCCCAGATGCGCCACGAGGTGCTCGCGCGCGTCAGCTCCGCCTCGCTCAGGTCGTGCTGATCCAGGAACTGCCCGAACCGTTGGCCGAGCGTGGTCGCGATGGCTTCGTCCTCCAGCTGGTTCTGCCGGGGCTCGTGGCTGAACAGCTCCAGCACCCCGTACACCCGGCCGCTGCCCACCACTGGGGCGAAGAGTCCTCCGCGCAGGCCTTGCTTCGCCGCCACGTCCGCGCGGAGGAAGCTCGCCTCCAGGGTCACGTCCTGGACCCACACCGGCTCCCGGCGGGACCACGTCTGGCCCGGCAGTCCCTCGGGGGGCGCGAAGGTGCGCCGCAGGGTGACATTCGCGAAGTTGGCCAGCTCGAAGGACGACGTCCACACGGTGGCCGGCACCAGCACCTCCTCCTCGCGCTCCAGCCGCCAGTAGGTGCCCATCGCCCAGCCCTCGGTCTCCCCGCAGACCTGGAGGAGGGAATGGGCCGCCTCCTCCTCGTCCGATGTCAGCGCGAGCACCTGCGTGAGCGCCGCGTCCAGCACGTTCAACCGCTTGCACAGCCGCAGTTGCCGCTCCAACTCCACCTGGGCTTCCAGATCGTGGAAGGAGACGACGAGCAACCCCTCGGCCCCGCTCCCGGGCCACGGGGAGAGCCGCACCTCCACCTCCCGGACGTCCCCATGGCGCCGCAGGGCGCGCACCCGCAGGAGCTGGCGGGTTGGGGGGGGCGCGGGTCTCCGACTCCAGGGAGGGACGTCCGGGCCCATCCGGGGCACCCCTGGCAGCCCGGCCGGAATCACCGTGGAGATCGGACGGCCGATCAGCTCCAGGCGAGACCAACCCAGCAGCTCCTTCAACCCCGCGTTGGAGTGGAGGATACAGGCCGAGCGGTCCACCGCCAGTAATGGGTCCCCCAAGGAGTCCAGCACGCGCCGCACGTCCATCTCCATGCCTGGATGCCTCCCGGGTCGTCGCCCCGCCGGGGACGGGCTCGCCGACGGTGGACTCCGGAAAAAGATAAGGACACCCCGCTCACGCGCCGGGCCGCCCGGTTCTTTTGTATAAGGGCGCGGCGCGGGCAGCGGTCGCTGCCCTGGTCATCGAAAGGCAGGACAGACACATGCGGAAGTTTCTCGTGGTGGCGGTGATGCTCGCCGTGGCGGGCTGTCAGCAGCAGGGTGGCCCCAAGGAAGGTGCCGGAGCCAACCCGCAGACGGACGAGCAGAAGACCTTCTACGCGCTCGGACTCTCCCTGGGCCGGCAGATCCAGGTGTTCGACATGACGCCCGAGGAGCTGGAGTACGTGAAGGCGGGCATCACGGCGTCCGTGCAGGGCAAGGAGCCCATCGTGGACATCCAGGCCTTCGGGCCGAAGCTGCCCGAGCTGGCTCGCACGCGCGCCACCGCCCGCGCGGAGAAGGAGAAGGTGAAGTCCAAGGCCTTCCTGGAAGAGGCCGCCAAGGAGCAGGGCGCGACGAAGACCGAGTCGGGCCTCATCTTCAAGTCGCTGCAGGAGGGCACCGGCGCGCAGCCCGGCCCCACCGACGTGGTGAAGGTGAACTACCGGGGCACCCTGCCCGACGGCAAGGAGTTCGACAGCTCGTACAAGCGCAATGAGCCGGCCCAGTTCCCGCTCAACGGTGTCATCAAGTGCTGGACCGAGGGTCTCCAGAAGATGAAGGCCGGCGGCAAGGCCAAGCTGGTGTGCCCGTCCGACCTCGCCTACGGCGATCGCGGCACCCCGGGCATCCCGGGCGGCTCCGCGCTCATCTTCGAGGTGGAGCTGCTCGAGGTGCAGAAGAACGAGCCGCCCCCGATGCCCGAAGGCGCTCCGGGCGCTCCGGGTGCCCCGGGCCAGCAGCAGGGTGGTCAGCCGCAGGGTGGCCAGCAGCAGGGCCAGCCCGCCAAGAAGTAGTCCCGCGGGCCAGGTCGTCCTTCACGGGCCATCCGGTTCCACCCCCCGCCGGGGCGGAGCGCCGGATGGCCCGTCGTCTTTCCTCCATTCGACGGCGAAGGCCCCTGGAAGGGGCGGTGGGGTCGCGCTACGCGAGGGCCCACGGGAGGAATCATGGGTCTACGGAAGATGTGGGGAGTCGCGGTGGTGGTGCTCGCCCTGTCTGGTTGTGCGACGAAGCAGGGCGCGGAGAAGGGGGCCTCGGAGGAGCGGCGCGAGGAGCTGGGCGGGCTGACGGAGACGCAGTTCCAGGAGCTGCACCAGCTCAAGTCCGAGGCCGCGCCGCCTCGCAAGGGGCAGATGATTCAAGTGGC
This sequence comes from Archangium lipolyticum, assembly GCF_024623785.1. NCBI lineage: Bacteria > Pseudomonadati > Myxococcota > Myxococcia > Myxococcales > Archangiaceae > Archangium > Archangium lipolyticum. The sequence goes on along the minus strand of NZ_JANKBZ010000004.1, from coordinate 358,665 downwards.
GGGCGAGCGGGCCTATCTGAGCCTGCCGGAGAACGCCCGGGCGCCGGTGCCGGGCGTGCTCGTCATCCACGAGTTCTGGGGACTCAACGAGCACATCATGCACTGGGCGGACCGGCTGGCCGCGCAGGGCTACGCGGCGCTGGCGGTGGACCTGTACGGCGGCAAGGTGCTCACCACGCGCGAGGAGGCGATGGCCGCGATGAAGCAGGTGGACCCGAAGCGCGCGCGGGAGGTCCTCCAGGCGGCGCACCAGTTCCTGATGACCGACAGCCGGATACAGTCCAGCCGCACGGGCGTCATGGGCTGGTGCTTCGGCGGGGCGTGGTCGCTCCAGGCGGGCATGAGCATCCCGGAGCTGAGCGCGGTCGTCATGTACTACGGGCGCCCGGTGACGAACGTGGACGAGCTCAAGTCCATCAAGGCGCCACTGCTGGGCGTCTTCGGCACCCAGGACGCGTCCATCCCCAATGAGCTCGTGGAGGAGTTCGACAAGGCGCTGTCGGACGCCGGGGTGACCCACCGCATCCTGAAGTACGACGCGCCCCACGCCTTCGCGAACCCCTCCTCGCCGGACCGGTACAACCCCGAGGCCGCGGCCGCCGCCTGGGAGCAGGTGAAGGGCTTCCTCGCCGAGCACCTGAAGCCGTGAGCCCGCGCGTGGGTCAGTACGGCTTCTGCCCCACGACATTGCCCGGCGGCGCGTAGTTGCACACCCAGAGCTGCCACTTGGGGAACTGCGCGCCGAAGGGCGAATTCTTCGTGCAGGTGACCGTCGCGCACCCCACCTGCGTCGTGTTGCGCCACACCACCTGCGTGTAGTGGCCGCACATCTTGCCCGGCGCGCACTTGTTGCTCGCGTACGTGTAGTCCGCCGCCTCCGACACCCAGTCCCTCACCGCTTCCTTGTTCGTCTTCGAACCCGGCGGCGCCGCGGCGGCCAGGTTCTCCCCGTGCCTGCCCCGGTTCGGGTTGTGCTGGAACTTGCACTGGCTCGCCCACGCCCGCGCCACCTTCGCCGCGTCCTCCGACCAGATCAGCGGGGGCAGCTCGGGCTTCGGCGCCGGCTTCGCGCTCGCCCTCGCCTCGTTGTGCGCTGACACCATGTCCGCCGCCAACTGGGCGTTCGTGCCGCTGTTCTTCCCGGTCTTCGTGGCCGCTTCGCTGCTCCCGCTCCCCACCCCTCCCGCCGCCAGGCAGGTCAGCGACAGGGCGAGCAGGCGGAACTTGCTCGTGTTCATGGTTGGCTCCTCTTGCTCCCAACTCTTCGATACGGGTTCGATTCGTGGCAAGGATGCGACCCGAGGCTCTCGATACCCTCACCCTTACCCTCTCCCGGAGGGAGAGGGGATATAGACACGGAGATGACCGTGGATACTCCTCATGACCCTCTCGCCGGCCTCCGCCCGGCCGCCGATTCCCGCGACCCCCGCGCCTCCTCCCTCCTGCGCCCCTTCGAGCCCGGTGTCCCGCTCCGCGACCGCACCGTCGTCCTCGGTCTGCCCTATGACGGCGGCATTCCGTCTCGTCCCGGTGCCCGCTTCGGCCCCAAGGCCCTCCGCGAGGCCCTCTCCTCCTATGGCTCCTTCGATGGGCAGCGCGAGCTCGCCGACATCGTGGACATGGGAGACCTCGCGCTCGCCTCCATGAACGCCTCCAAGGCCCATGCCCGCATCGAGGAGGCCTCCCGGAATCTCTTCTCCACCGGCGCCCGCCCGTTCTTCGTCGGCGGCGACCATGGCATCACCGGCTCTCTTCTTCGCGGGCTCGCCGCCGCTCGTCCGGGTTTGCGTCTCGCGCTCGTCACGCTCGATGCCCACCTGGATGTCCGCGAGTATGATGACGCCGCCTCGCTCTCCAGCGGCACGCCCTTCCGCCGCGCCCTGGAGACCTCCATCCTCACCGGCTCGCGCACCGCGATGCTCGGCATCCGCCGCTTCGCCAACTCCCGGTACTACCTCTCCTGGGTCCGCGAGCAGGGCGTCCACGTCTACTCCGTCGAGGACGTGGCCGAGCGCGGTGCCGCCGCCATCGCGCGCGAGGCCCTGTCCCAGGTCATGCGCGACGCGGATGCCCTCTACCTCAGCGTCGACATCGACGCCGCCGATGCCGCCGTGGCCCCGGGTGTCAGCGCCGTGGGCGTGGGAGGTCTGTCCTCGCGCGAGATGATCGACATCATCCGCACCGTGTCCGCCGACCCGCGGCTCATCGGCGCGGACCTGATGGAGCTGTCTCCGCCCCACGACGAGAACCAGCGCACCGCCAAGCTCGCCGCCCGCCTGTTGTTGGAGGTGCTCTCGGCGCGGGGCTGAGGCCCGCTGGAGCTCGGGGCTTCACTCCTTCAAGTGGGAGAGGGGGCCCGAGCCGTCGTCACCGAAGCTGCTCACGTTCACGCCCACGGATTGCAGCATCGAGATGAACAGGTTGGCGACCGGCTTGCCCCCGTAGCGCACGTGCCGTCCTGGAGTCACCGTGCCCCCGCCCCGCCCCGCGAGCAGCACCGGCATGTCCGAGTGCCCGTGCGAGTTGCCGTCCGCCACCTCGCTGCCGAAGTACACCAGCGCGTTGTCCAGCAGCGTCGCGTCTCCCTCCTGCACGGACTTCATCCGCTGCAACAGGTAGGAGAACTGCTCCATCTCCCACCGGTCGATCTTCGCCAGCGCCGCGTGGTTCTCCGGGACGTGTTGGTGGTGCGAGTACGTGTGGTGCCCGCTCGTCAGTCCGAGGAAGTCGTACACCCGGTCGCTGCGCCCGTTGCCCAGCATGAAGGTCGCCACCCGGGTCAGGTCGCACTGGAAGGCGAGCACCATCAGGTCGCACATCACCTTCGTCTTCTCGCGCACGTCCTCCGTGTTCCCGGGCCGGGGGCCCTTGGAGCACGTGGGGGCCTGCTGGTCGAGCGCCGCCACGCGCAGCTCCAGCTCGCGCACGCTGGTGAAGTACTCGTCCAGCTTCCGCCGGTCCCTCGTCCCCAGCTTCTGCTTCAGGCCCTGGGCGTCCTCGCGCACGAAGTCCAGGATGCTCTGCTCGTAGGCCTTGCGCTTCTCGATCTGCGCCCGGGTGGCGTCCGGGTCGAAGCCCGCGAAGAGCCGGTCGAACACCGAGCGCGGGTTCGTGTCCTTGGCCACGGGCGAGGTGGGCGCGGCCCAGGCGATGTTGCGCGCGTACGCGCAGCTGAAGCTGGCGTCGCACGAGCCCGTTCCATCGCCTCCATCGTTGCCCAGCTCCAGCGAGGGCAGGCGCGTGTAGGGCCGCAGGGCCCTGGCGGCGAGCTGGTCCATGGAGACGCCGGCGCGCACGTCCTCCTCCTCGTCCGTTTTGTGGATCTTCACGCACGAGAGGAAGGCGCCCGTGCCGGCCGCGTGGTGGCCGAACTGGTCCGGCCGCCCCGGCTCGTGCGACAGCCCGGAGAGCACCAGCACGTCGTCCTTCACCGGTGCCAGGGGTTGCAGCGTGGGCGACAACGTCCAGTCGCGCCCCGTGCCCTTCGGTGTCCAGTTGGGCATGTAGATGCCGCAGGGCACATAGAAGACGGCCAGGCGGCGGGGCGCGGCTCCGGGCCCGGCCGCCCGCGCCACCGAGGGCACCATCTGCTCCAGCACGGGCAGCGCCATCAGCGTGCCCATGCCCCGGAGCAACGTCCGCCGTGACAGCTTGAAGTCCTTCATGGCGCTCCCCCCTCGTTCGTGCCCTCCGCCTCACCGCGCCGCCAGGTGAAGGCCTCGCTCTGGGTGATGGCGAGGATGAGGTCCGACAATCTGCCCCCGCGTGCCTCGGCCTGCTTGGAGACGTCTCGCAGCGTGCAGGCGTCCGCGTTCACCGGCCCGCGCCCCAGTCCGTAGGCGAGCAGGTGCTGGGCGATGCAGATGTCCAACTCCGGGTCCGCCTTGAGGATGGCGCGCAGCTCCACGCCGTCCTTGAAGTGGACGTCTCCGGGCAGATCGCCGCTCGGGTCCACCTCGGCGCCGCTCACCTCTTCCTTCAGCCGCCACGCGCCCACCACGTTGAAGTTCTCCATTCCGTAGCCGATGGGATCCATCAGCGTGTGGCACCCAGCGCACGTCGGGTCGCTGCGGTGCCGCGCCATGCGCTGCTTGATGCTCATCTTCGGATCCACCGCGGGCGGCAGGCCCTCCACGTTGGGAGGTGGGGGCGGCGGTGCCTCGCACATGAGCTGTTCCAGCACCCAGAGCCCGCGCTTCACGGGTGAGGTCCGGTCCGGATGCGAGGTGACGGCGAGGATGGAGCCCTGGCCCAGCAGACCCGAGCGCTCCGGGTGTCCGGCGAGGCTCACGCGCCGCATCTCCTGGGTGCCCGGCCCGGGAAGGCCGTAGTGCTGGGCGAGCCGGTCATTCACATAGGTGAAGTCCGCGTCCATCAGGTCGCGCGCGGGGCGGTTGCCGAGGAGGAACTCGCGGAAGACGAGCCGGGTCTCCTGGCGCATGGCCTCGCGCAGCCCGTCGTCGAACGGGTAGAGGAGTGGATCCGGGTGGAAGGAGTCGAGCGCGCGCGTGTACAGCCATTGCCCGGCGAAGTTGTCCACCAGCGCCTCCGCCTTCGGATCCGCCAGCATCCGGCGCACCTGCCGCTCCAGTTGCTCCGGTGTGTGCAGCGTGCCCGTGCCGGCCGCCGCCAGGAGCGCCTCGTCTGGCATGCTGCTCCACAGGAAGTAGGAGAGCCGGCTGGCCAGCTCGTAGTCGTTGAGTCGGTGCGGCTCCGTCGAGGCGGGGTTGGGATCCAGCTCCACGCGGTAGAGGAAGTGCGGCGAGAGGAGCACCGCTCGCAGCGCCAGCTTCATGCCCGCGTCGAAGCTGTCCCCGTGCTCGCTGGCCAGCGAGAGGAAGCCCATGAGCCGGTCCACCTCGGTGGAGGTGACGGGTCGGCGCCAGGCTCGGCGGGTGAAGCGCTCCAATATCTGTCGTCCGCAGGGGAGCGGGTCCGCCGGGTCCGGCGCGCAGACTCGCACCAATGGCGGGTCGCGGGTGGCATCCTGCTTCCAGGTGGCCTCCACCAGCTTCTCCGCCGCGGCCGAGTACTTCTCCATCAGCAGTGGCCCGAGGCTGAGCACGTCCGCGTTGTTGTCGAAGCCGTAGCCGTGGTCGTCCGCGGGAAAGTCTCGCGCCGGGCGCGTGGTGTCCCCGAGCAGATCCCTCACGGTGTTGTCGTACTCGGCGCGGTTGAGCCGGTGCAGGGTGACGCGGCCGGGGTCTCTCGGCCCCTGGCACTCCGGGGGCGTCTGATCCGTCTGGGAGTCCGCGGGGTTGGGGGGCTCCTCGTTGGCGCGCGGTTCTTTCCGGGTACAGCTGGCGAGCAACAGTGCGCAGGCCGTGCCTGCCAGCGCCATTCGCCAGCCGCGTGAGTCCACCTTGTTCACGTCGGACCTCCTCCTCACGGGGGCTCGGGCGGGGTCCGGAGCAAGTTTTCAACCAATCCGTTTCTCGTTGGACTGAATACGGAGCGCTCCGATGGGAGGACGAGCTGGTGTCGGGGACCTTTCGGATGCGTGGGAAGGTGCACGGCATGGGAGGGATGCCGTGTGTCCCGGGTGCGGTATGCCACGCGTCACGGTGGGGAATGCGCGTGCGTGGTCCGTCGCGGCGTAGACTGATGCTGCTGCCCCTCCTGTGGCGGCGAAAGGGAGGGGAGATGCCGGACCGGCTCATGCATCGACTGGGATGGTTGCTTGCTGGCTGTCTGCTGCTCGGAGCCTGTGCGAGCACGCCTGTCCGAGGTGTTCCGAGTCACTACGCCCAGGATTCACTGAGTGCCCGGTGCAGGGTGAATCCCGTCTACTGCGCCACCGCGACGGGAAGGGAGGTCGCCACCGAACCGGTGCAGACGGTGGGCACGGTCGTGGCTTCCGCGGGCGTGGTGGCATCTGCTCAGGGCGATGTGACGCAAAGCTCCATCCAGAGCGCGTTGGAACAATGCGCGGACCTGGCTCGCACGGAGGTACTGCTGAGTCACACGGGGACCTTCGAGGGGCCGGTGCCCAACGCGGGAGAGTGCAACAAGATGACCGTGGACACGAAGGGGAGGAGCGTGACGTGGGCCATGCGGCTCGGGCTGGAGATGCACGAGGTGGCCATGAAGTGCGCCGAGGTGAAGCTGAGGGAAATGGGCCTGAAGTTCAGCTTCAAGCAGCGCTACCGGTTCAAAAGGGAGACGGGAGAGAAGTCGCTCGTCAGTCCTTCGGAGAAGGAGGCGCTGCTGCGTCAGGGAGGCGAGGCGCTGAAGGGAACGTTGGAACCCGATGTGGTCATCCACACCGGAGACCCGCTCCAGGTGCGGGCCGTCTATGACTTCAAGTTCCGTTGTGTGAACTTCGATGAGCGGCCCAGATGGAGGACGTATCCTCCGGGACACCGTTATGCGGGTAGATCGCAGGGCGATATCTATAAGGAGGCCTTCGGACCCGAGGTCGAGCTCATCGGCCCTCGAAAAGGAGCCTTCTGGTGAGTGAGCGTTACCCGAGAATCCGCCTCCGTACAGAGTCCCGCGGATACTGGATATATGAGGGCTTGCGGCTGGACTTCTACATGCGCCGGCCACACACGCAGATGGCGCGGGCGGTGATGCGCTCGATGGACACCTACCTGGACGCGGTAGGGATGGAGAATCTTGGCTTTTATGTAGACGATGAAGGCGATGATCAGGTTCTCGATGAGGCAGGCTGGGCGCTCAACCGGCGCAATCTGTTGGAGGACCCCTGGCCTCGCGTCATCCTGGAAGACGTCAGAACGGGCGGTCCGGAGAGGTTCCACTTCGAATACTACGGCAGGCACCTCGACAACCCCGAGTGGAGGGGGGCGAAGGAGCACGCCTGCGTGGCGTCGTTCTGGTTGCCCACGGAGTACCTGGAGGAGCAGGGACCCGAGCGGGTGCGAGCACTGGCGCTGGAGCTGGCGGCCCCTCTGCCTTTCTGCTCCGGTAACGGGGGCATGGCCTTCCTGGGTCCGAACGATGTGGTGGGGGTAACGAAGGAGATCCAGGACCTGTGCTTCCGCTACCCGGGCATGGATCTCCCCGACGTGGCGCTCTACTCGTACAACATCGGCACGCGGGTGCGCGGCCCCTCGTGGCTGACGTTCCTGGGCCAGCCGGTGTTGGGAGAGCTGGGCGGCGCGGCGGCATTGCGCGCGCGGCTGCGCTCACCGGGCACCATGGTGCAGGAGTTGGACGGCGACCGGGTGCTGGTGACGCTCGGGGAGTGGCCGGACGCGGGTGATACCGAGCAGGGCCGTACGCTGCCCGCCTACCGCGAGCTGGCGCGCGTGCTGGAGCCCTGGTTCTACGAGGGGCCCCTCCCCGAGAGCCGATTCCGCCCGGAGGACAGGCGCCGCTGGGAGCGCCGGTTCCTCGACTGACCTCCGCTCCGTCTTCAGCGCTCCAACTGGAGGACGAAGGTGTTGGAGCCCGGGCCCGGAGCCAGCGGGCCGGTGCCGAGGTCCACCGGGTCCCGGAAGGTGCCCACGAGGGTCGCCTCTCCCTGGCGTGTCACGGAGAGGTCCTGTGGCAGTGTCCCGGTGGAGGGGTAGCCGTGGAACCACTGGAGCTTCCCCGTGGGGCGTTGGAGCCGCAGCACGTACAGGTTGGTCGCGCCCGGGTAGCCCTCGAGCCCTCCGAGTCCGAGGCCGAAGTCCTCGCATCCCGTGTAGCGGCCGGCCACCACCACGCCCTGGCCCTGGTCCACCGCCACCAGTCCCCAGGTGCTGCCGAGCAGGTAGCCCCAGCGCTCCTTCCCCTCGCGCTCGTAGGCGAGCACCAGGCCACGGGTCGCGGGCGCGGAGAACGTCTGCTGACGGAAGGCGAAGCTCCCCGTGAAGTGGCCGGACACCACCACCTGGCCGCCCCGGGCCGCCACGCTCATGGCCAGTCCCGATGCTCCCTGGAGCCGCCGCGTCCACTGGTGCCTGCCCTCGGAGGTGATGCGGGTGAGGAAGGGCGTGGGGAACGGAGAGGGGGGGAGGAACTGGCCGCCCGCCAGGTAGAGGTCTCCCGCCTCATCCTGCGCGAGGTCCATCGGAACGCCGCGCGCGGAGTCGACGTAGACCCAGCGCAACCCGCCCTCGGGTCCATACTGGACGAGATAGGCATTGCCATTGCCCGTGACCGGCCCCTGGCCGAAGTCCACCTGTCCCGACAGGACGCCCGAGAGGGTGATGTCGCCCCACGTGTTCACGGCCAGCTCCGTGGCGCTGATGGGCAGGGCTCGGGCCTGGCGCGGATGTCCCTCCGGATCCAACCGCGCGAGGAACGCGCCAGCCGGCAGCGGTCCTCCTCCAAGGTCCAATCCGCCGCTCTGCTGGCCCGTGAGGAAGAGGTTCCCGTGCCTGTCGGCCGTGAGCGCCTGGGCTCGCACGTAGGGCCTCACCCCGGTGCGCGCGGGAGCCTCGAGCAAGCGGACCCACAGCAACTCGCCGCGTGGCGAGTACTTCGACACGACGAGGACGTATGCCCCCGAGGGCGTGCCCAGGGGGCCGTGTCCGAAGTCGATGGGCGTGAGGTGATTGCTCACGGTGATGACGTTGTCCTGCCGGTCGTGCGTGACGGCTACCGGAACGTCGCTCCCTCCCTCGCTCCGTACCGTGCGCACCCACTGCGTCTCACCCCCGGGGGAGTGCTGCCTGCCGGTCCTCGGGCCCTCACGGCACTCCGTGTTGGGGTCTTCGTGCCCACCGTCCGGACCGCAGGCCGTGAGCACGGACACCACGAAGACGAGACACAGACGCCCGCATGCCCGCTTGCCGCCTCCAACCATGACTGCCTCCATCCGGCCTGCGCCGGCTCCCGTCGGGCCTGGGTGGGGGTTGCCCGCCGAGGTCTCAACAGTGAAGGCAGACGCAGGTGTAAAGCTCCTGCCCGGGTGTACGGTGCTCACGTCGGACCCTGAACAGCCCTCCGCGACTGGTGGTTTCCGGACTCGGGGGACCTGCTCTCCTGTCGGTCCCGCTCCGACCGGCCCGGAGACGGGATGACACGGGGGAGGTGCCGCGTGACGGATGCCGAGTGCCTGGAGTTGCTGCGGTGGGCCGCGCCTCGCCTGGGCCTGCGCTACGAGGGGTTCCGCCGCGTGCGCGGGCAGGTGTGCAAGCGCGTCGGCCGGCGGATGAAGGCGCTCGGAGTGCCGGGGCTGGCCGCCTACCTCGAGCGGTTGGAGGGGGACGCGGCCGAGCGCGCCGTGCTCGATGCGTTGTGCCGCGTCACCATCTCCCGCTTCTACCGGGACCAGGGTGTCTTCGACGCGCTGCGCGAGCCGCTGCTCCCCGAGGTGCTGGAGGCCGAGCGGGCCCGGGGCGGCTCCCTGCTGCGCGTGTGGAGCGCCGGGTGTGCCTCGGGCGAGGAGCCCTACACCGTCGCCGTCCTCTTCCGGCTGGGCCTGTGGCCGCGCTTCCCCGACTTCCGCCTGGAGCTGGTGGCCACCGACGCGGACGCCTCGCTCCTGGAGCGTGCGCGTCAGGGCTGCTACCGGCGCGCCACGCTGCGGGAGCTGCCCTCCGGGTGGGTGGACCGGGCCTTCACGCCCCGGGAGGAGTTGCTGTGCCTGCGGCCCGAGTACCGCGAGGGGCTCGACTTCCGCCTGGAGGACCTGCGCCAGCGCATGCCCGAGGGCCCCTTCCACCTGGTGCTCTGCCGCAATGTGGCCTTCACCTACTTCGCGCCGCCCGTGCAGCGCGAGGTGCTGGCGCGCCTCCTGGAGCGGTTGGAGCCCGGGGGGCTGCTCGCCATTGGCGCCCACGAGTCCCTCCCCGAGGGGGCCACGGGCCTCGCCCGCGCCGCCGGGGCGCTCCCCTTGTTCCGCCGTGAGGCCCCGCCGGCTTGACGCGCCACGACTTGCTGGAAGGCAACAGGTCCGTTAAAGCCGAATCCTCTTATTTTCTCTGCTTTTGGGAATATCGAGGCAGGAATCGAGGCAGGAGGGGATACGCGCCTATGCGGAAGGTACTCGGAGCAGTCGCGGCGATGATGCTGTGGGGTTGCGGTGGGCAGGGCAGCGAGCCGACGCGCACGGACGAAGAGCTGAAGGCCGCGGACGGGCTGGAGCTGACGCAGGAGGCCGGGGTGGTGTCTGGCCGCTACGTGCAGGGGGGCCTCGAGGTGGGCTTCTCCTCGCGTTCGGTGGAGGAGGGCGTCTACCGCATCGAGCTGCGGCAGAACGGCATGACGCTGACGGGCCTGGTGGACGCGGCCAACGGCGTGTCATCGCTGGACGGGTTCGCGGAGGAGAGCGGCCTGGACACGCAGATGCTGGACGGGGACCGGGAGCTGCTGACGGGCCTGTACGCGGCGCTCAACGCGCAGCTGCCGGCCAGTGACGCGGCGTCGCCCGAGGCGAAGTACCTGCGGCGCGCGGTGGGCCTGTGGGCCGAGCACCCGGGCACCGTGGAGCTGCAGCGCACGGTGATGGGCGAGCAGGGGCGCGGCTACACGATGCTGTGCAGCTACGCGAAGTGCAACGGCAGCTACACGGGCAGCTGCGGTGGCAGCTTCAACTGGTACTCGTACGCGAAGCACGACTGCCAGCATGGCGGCTTCGACGCCACCATCAACCAGCAGATCGCCCAGCTGGGCAACCACGCCACGTGCAGCGGTGACGAGTACTACCTGAGCGGCGGCTCCTGGGTGTGCGGCGAGCCGGACCACTGGAGCCGTCCGAAGGTGCAGGGCATCTGCTTCGGCCGCTGCGGCGGGGGTTGCGGAGGCGACACCCAGTACACGTTGGACGCCACCAACCACGACGGCTGCGTGCGCAACGGCCACGCGCTGGCGAGCGCCTACTGCGACGACCAGTTCGCCTCCGCGAGCGACGACGAGCTGTACGCGCCCAACTGCTACTGATGACACGCTTCGTGCTGATGAGGGCGGTGCCGCGCGCCGCGGTGTGGCTGGGCCTGCTGGCCGCCCTCGCCTGTAGACCCTCGGAGACGGGGAAGACCGAGGCCGCGCGGGCCACGGTGCGGCGCTTCTTCGAGGCGCTGCCGGCGGGGGACTGCGCGGTGCTCGGCCCGTTGCTGGTGGGCAAGGGGCCGGACACCTGCCGGGCGACGGTGGACGAGCTGAACGAGCACGGCGTCTCCCTGGTGGAGGTGCTGGACGCGAAGGTGGACGGGCGGGACTCGAGCGCGGTGATGGTGCGCGCGCGGGTGGCGAGGAACGGGCGGGTCCGCGAGCAGCCGATGCTCCTACGGGTGGAGGAGTACCCGGAGGGCTGGAAGCTGCGCCTGTGAGTGAAGGCGCGGTGGGCCCCTGTTGGGAGAGAATGGACGCGCGATGAACAACCGTTCCCGATGGGTTCCACCGCTTGCCGCGGGTCTGCTGCTGGGGACCGCGCTGGCGCTGCGCTTCCTCTGGCCCGTGCCGGAAGCCACCGGCACCTCGAAGCGGAAGGCTCCGCCCGTGGAGGTGTCCAAGGCGCCCGAGCCCGCGCGCGTGTCGCCCATCACGGGGCCAGCGAAGCCCGAGCCGGTGAAGCCCGAGGCGCCCGAGCAGGCAGCGGAGGGGCTCCGGGCGACGGTGGTGCCGATCGGACCCGGGGATGTGGTGCCGGAGCCGGAGGTGGAGAATCCGCTGCCGCAGGAGAACGATCCAATCGAGCCGGAGAAGCCGCAGACGGCGGCATGGCGGCACGAGAAGATGGTGCGCATCACGGAGCTGTTGGGGCGGGACGTGGAGCGGCTGGAGCAGGAGCGCGCGGCGGCGCGGACGCGAGGGGACGAAGCGGAGGCGAGGAGGCTGGAGGTGCAACTCACCCGCCACCGGGCGAGGCTGGGAAAGCTGAGAGAAGAAACAGTGGCGTTGGAGGAAGCAGCGCGAAAAGAGGAGCAGGCGCGGGTCCAGTGAGCGCGACAACCCCTCTCCCTTCGGGAGAGGGACGGGGTGAGGGTATCGGATGAACCCGGGTTGCGATCACCCTCTCCCTCTGGGAGAGGGCTGGGGTGAGGGTCTTCACGGAGTCACCGTCCCCCTTCTCACACTGTTGACGCTGTGCGCCTGCGCACCCACCACTCCAGCGTCTCCGGCTCCATCCACCCAGGAGTCCCCCATCGTGGGAGGAACCGCGGCGCCGGATGACGCGGCGGTGGTGGCGTTGCTGTCGCGCCGAGCGCGCTGCACGGGAGAACCGCTGACGCTGCTGTGCACGGGGGCGCTGATCGCGCCGGACGTGGTGCTGACGGCGGCGCACTGCCTGGACATCTTCGGGACGGAGGGAGCGTACGAAATCTTCCTGGGCACCCAGCTCCTGCCCGAGCCCGAGCCGCGAGGCCAGTTCGCCCGGGTGGCGAGGGCGGTGAGACACTGGGACTACGACGCGGCCACACATACCTTCGACGCGGCGCTGCTGCGTCTCGCGAAACCCCTGGATGCGCGACCGTTCCCCCTGCCCGAGCCCGGGTGGGGCGAGCTGGAGACCGGCCAGGAAGCGCGAGTGGTGGGCTTCGGCGACACGAAGGACGCGAACGCACCCTCGGGCCAGCGGAGACAGGGCACCCTGCGGGTGACCTCCGTGGAGCCGGGAGCGTTCCACGCAGGGCCCTCGCCGGCGATGAGCTGCGTGGGAGACAGCGGAGGGCCGGTGCTGGTGCGTGGCTCGGACGGGCGCGAGGTGCTCGTGGGCCTCACGGCGAGCGGGGACGTGGCGTGCCGGAAGGACGCCTTCAACGTCCGGGTGGACGCGCTGCTCGAGTCCTTCATCCACCCCTTCCTCGCCGAGAGCCTCCCGCCTCCGGGCCCGGTGCTGGCGCCCGACACCCTCTGCACGGACGCGTGCACACGGGACGCCGAGTGTCCCTCGGGTCTCACCTGCGTCCCCGTGACGGAGGACGGACCGGGCCGATGCCTCCAGCCCGCGCTCCGGGAAGGCGACTATGGAGCTCTCTGCACCGAGGATGCCCACTGTGGAGCGGGGAGCGTGTGCGCGCGCCTGGAGCCCGAGGGGGAAGAGGCGTGCCGGTGCTTCACCCCATGCGGACGGACACAGCCGACCGCGCCGGAGGAGGCGCGGGGCTGTACGGGAGCGCCAGGCCCAGGGGCGCTGGCGTGGCTCGTGTGGGGCGTGTGGCTCAGCCGCCGTGGAGGGGCAGGCGCTTGCGCGGGCCACCGCTGTGGGTGATGTCCATCTCGCTGGGGGCCTTCTTGCGGCCCTGCACGGGCGAGCCGCGCTTGCTGCGAGCTTCCTGGCGCTGCTTGGCCTCGTTGCGAGGATTCTTGGGCCGCTCCTCGCGGCGGTAGGCGGCGGCGGCCTCGGTGGCGACCGTCTTGCGGCGTGTCCCGTGGCGGTACTGTGCGGCGGCCTCGTCTGGAATCGTCTTGCGGCGCGAGGTGGAGCTTCCGGTCTCCGGGATGGGCAGCTTGAGGCTCTGGGCCGTCTTGCCCTCGCCGGGAGGACGGCGGCGGCTGACGGACCGCTCGGTGGTGCGGGTGCGGCCGACGATGCTTCGGCTCTTCTTGAGGGCGTGGGCGCTCTTGCCGGCGGGAACGTCGCCGGTGTCCGAGGCCATCACCGTCATGGTCGTGCCCTTCGCCTTGGCGCGTTTGGCGCGCAACTGCTTGGTCTTCTCTGGCATGGGACCTCCCCAGCGTGAGGTAGGGATGGCCGGCCCGATTGACCAGGGGGGCCGGTCCATCTCTGTCGGATGGATGGGAATGGGGGTTGGGGCGTGAGCGCTACACGAGGTTGCCGCGCTTCGCCTTGCGCCGGGTGAGGGTCTTCTTTCCGGGCTTCACCTCGGTGGTGGCGGGCCCGAGTCCGACGGGCTCCGTCATGGCGGGGCCGGGCGTGGCCTTGCGCATCAGCTTCTGGCGGCGCAGGGCCGCGGCCTGGTCTCGCGGCACGGTCTTGCGTCCCTTGCTGAGCCCCTGGGCCTGCCGGTTGGGCTGCGTCTCGTCGACGCTCGTCACCCGCCTCTTGTTCTTGGTACCTGCTTCCCGCGTCCTGACCGCCATGTGTTGGCCTCCTGACTCGGAGGTAAGGACGCCCGGGCGGTTTTTCCATCCCCCCGCTCGCTCGGGTGCCGGTCTCGCGCGGCTCAGGGCTCCAGCGTGCCCGAGGCGCGTGGACAGTCCGCCATGATGGCCTGGGCCTGGGCGTCTCCGCTCTCGGCGGCACCGCGCGCGCGCCACAGCGAGGTCGAGCACTTGAAGGCCGAGGGGGGTGTCTTCGCGTGGCAGCAGCGCCACCCGTCCAGCCGCTTGAGGTAGGTGACGGCCTCGCGCCGGGTGGGCATGACGATGAACCACACCGCGCCGAGCACCATCACCAGCCAGAAGACCTGCCAGCCCAGGCCGCGCTGCCAGCGCTTGGACAGCAGCGCCACGGCCTCGGGCTGCACCTTCAGGAGGCGGTCGAGATACCGCCGCTGGAGGAAGGGGGAGATGGCCAGGTCCACCGGCACCACGAAGGCCCGGCCGAGCCCCCGCGCCACGCCCGGCGCGCTCCCATCCGCCACCAGCCGCAGGCCCACCAGGCCCCGCCAGAGCGTCCACCCGCTCAGCCCGCTCGCCAGCGACAGCAGGAGCCACGTCACCACGCCGGCCACCACGAGCGAGCCCCCCGTGCGCTCCACGTCCACCATGCGCAGGACTCCCCAGCCCACCCATGCCGAGGTGGCCAGGTCCAGCACGTCCGCGAACCACAGCCGCCACAGGTACCGCGTGTCGGCCGGTTCCACTTCCGAGGAGAACAGCGCGTCACTCATTTCGGTCCCAGCATAGACCGCCCATCGCGCCTGTCCCCGTTTTGTTGCCGGGCTCACCCGCCGTTGCGTTTGATGTGCATCTGACTGGGGGGCTTCTTGCGCCCGCGCACGGGGGCCACCGTCCGGGGAATCTTCGGCAGGTGGAGTTCCGCGGCCGGGCCCAGCCGGGCCCGGGCCAGCAGCCGCTCGCGCTTCAGCGCCGGGAGCTCGTCCTGAAAGGGAATGGGCCGACCTTTGCTGGCCTGCTGGCCGGACTGTGCCGCGTGCACGTCCGCCTGACGCAGGTTCTTGATACCCACTGTGTCCGTTCGAACCGCCATGTGCTCTCCTTCCTTGCCTCGTGAGGAATGAGTGCGCACGGCGGTGCCGTCATCCCCAGGGGGAGCGGACGGAGGCCCCGGACGGTTGCCCGGGCCTCAGGAGTCGCGGCGCTTGCCGCCGCCCAGCATCTCTGGCGGGAACAGCCAGCCGTCCTCACGGGCCTGGCGAACCTCGCGGACCGGGGCGCGGCGGGACTTCTCGTGCTTCTCCTGGGCCTTTTCCCCGTGCGCGGCCTTCACGTCCCGGCCCGAGGCATCCGGCAGGGCCTTGAGCGGCGGCAGGTTCGTCTTCCGGCAGTTGCGGCACCAGGACTGCGGCCGGCGCTCGCCCCGGATGATGCGCGTGCCGAAGTCCCGCTGCGTCGGCCCCACGTGTCCACAGCGCGGGCAGCGCGACAGCGCCGTCTTGCCCACTTCCTTCGCGAGCTGCCGCCCCTGCTGCACCGCCAGCGCCAGCGCCGTGACGAAGCCCGGTTTGGGCGCCGCTTTCTTCTTGCGGGCCCGCTTCTTGTCTCCGGTTCCGTTCAGGCCAGGCACCAGGTACGCCCCGTCGAGAAGATTGCCCTGCTCCAGGACTCGCAACGCGCCGTTGGTGGTCGAATGGCTCACGGCACCACTGATACTAGAGGGGTCTGACATTCCTTGCTGATCGCCCAGGTCGCCCGCTCGCTCTCCAGGCGTTCCACCCCCGCCCCGGTCTCCACCGCCCGCCCTCCGATCAGCCCATCTCCCCTCCCGCCAGGGCATGTCCACCTTTCAGGAGACGACACCGAGGAGCGCGAAATGGCTGATATTCCAGAGGAAACCCCCCTGAGCCGGAGCGAGAAGCGGCACCTGTCCCGTGTCGGCTCTACCTACGCCGCCTTCATCAAACACCTGTGCGAGGTAGGGAAGTTGGAACCCGGGGTGGCGGAATGTGCGGCGGTGTCGGTCGTCAATGCCCTGCTGCACCGCATCCAGCCCGGCGAGGCGAAGGACCTGAAGGCGCAGTTGCCGCGCAAGCTGGTGGAGTTCCTGCCCCAGGAGGGTGAGGACAAGCCGGTGCGCGCTTTTGGCAAGAACCGGGACGACTTCCTGAGGGTGGTGGCGGAGGACCTGCGCAAGGACGTGTCCGAGGTGGAGCCCCTGGTGCGCGCCGTCTTCCAGGGGCTGCGCGAGCACATCTCGGAGGGCGAGGCCGAGGACGTCGAGAGCAACCTGTCGCCCGACCTGCGGGACCTCTGGCGCCGCACGCAGTAGGCCGGGTTGTGTCAGGCGATGGTCTCCGAGAGGGCCCGGGGCGGGATTTGGTGTCGCCTCCTCTCGATTGTTTGTGTACCTGGAAAGCATGAGCCCTCCAGGGACTCGCAGCCAGGCAAGAGAGCGGAGGGGCTTCGGCCCGCCTTCAACAATGCCCCACACCATCGACTTCGAGACGCTCTTCGACCGCTCGCCCAATCCCTACATGGTGTTGGACCGGGAGCTGCGGTACGTCGCGGCCAACGAGGCCTACCTGCGGGTGACCGCGAGCCGGGCCGAGGACATCCTGGGGCGGAGCGTCTTCGAGGCGTTCCCCCATGATCCGAACGACCCCAACAACAGCAGCGCGCGCCAGCTGCGGGAGTCGTTCGAGCGGGTCCTGAAGGGGCGCGTACCGGACACCCTGGCGCTGATCCCCTATCGGGTCCCCCGCCAGACCCCCGGGGGCGTGGTCGTCGAGGACCGCTACTGGAGTGCCACCCATACGCCGCTCCTCGATGACCGGGGCGAGGTGGCCTTCATCCTCCAGCACACCGTGGACGTGACGGAGCTGCAACGGCTCAAGCAGGCCGTGAGGGCCGCGGAGCTCGCCCGGGAGGAGGCCCCTCCCATGGAACAGATGGAGGCGGGGGTCCTTCAGCGCGCGCGGCTCGTCCAGGAGGCCAACAGGAACCTCGACGCCGAGCGCCGTCATCTCCGCCGGCTGTTCGAACAGGCGCCCGGGTTCGTGGCCTTCCTCCGGGGCCGGGAGCATGTCTTCGAACTGGTCAACCCCTCCTACTACCAGCTCGTCGGCCATCGGGAGCTCCTGGGCAAGCCGGCTCGGGAAGCCCTTCCCGAAGTCGAGGGGCAGGGCTTCTTCGAAATGCTCGACCAGGTGTTCACGACGGGCGAGCCGATCGTCGGCCGGGGACAGCGGCTCCTCGTGCAGCGGGAGCCGGGCTCGACGCTCACGGCGGCGTATGTCGATTTCGTGTACCAGCCCATCATCGAACCGGATGGGACGATCTCGGGCATCTTCGCTCAGGGGAACGACGTCACCGCGCAGAAGCGCGCCCAGGACGAGCTGCTCAAATACCGCGAGCACCTCGAGGAGCTGGTCCGCGAGCGCACCCGCGCCCTCGAGGAGAGCGAGGCCGAGCGGCGGCAGACCGAGGCCGCGCTGCGGCAGGCCCAGAAGATGGAGGCGGTGGGCAAGCTCACGGGCGGGGTGGCGCACGACTTCAACAACCTGCTGCAGGTCATCGGCGGCAATCTCCAGCTCCTGCAGCGGGAGATCTCCGGGAGCGAGCAGGCGCAGCGGCGCCTGCAGACCGCCGTCGGCGCCGTCGAGCGCGGTGCCAGACTCGCCTCCCAGCTGCTCGCGTTCGCGCGGCGGCAGCCGCTCGAGCCCATGGCCCTCAACGTGGGGCGGCTGGTGCGTGCCATGGACGACCTGCTGCGGCGCGCCCTGGGCGAGGACATCGCGCTCGAGACGGTCATCGCCGGGGGCCTCTGGAACACGTTCGCCGATCCCAACCAGCTCGAGAACGTCATCCTGAACCTGGCCATCAACGCCCGCGACGCGATGGAGGGCGAGGGCAAGCTGACCATCGAGGCCGGCAACGCCATGCTCGACGACCACTACGCCCAGCTCCACTCGGAGGTCACCCCCGGCCAGTACGTGATGCTGGCGGTCTCCGACACCGGCTGTGGCATGTCGCCGGAGATCATGGAGCGGGTCTTCGAGCCCTTCTTCACGACCAAGCCCGAGGGCCAAGGCACGGGGCTGGGGCTGAGCATGGTGTACGGCTTCGTCAAGCAGACCGGCGGCCACATCAAGATCTACAGCGAGGTCGGACACGGGACGACCATCAAGATCTACCTGCCGCGCTCGTTCCAGGCGGAGGTGCAGCGCACCGAGGTCGTCTCGGGCCCCATCGAGGGGGGGAACGAGACCATCCTGGTGGTCGAGGACGACGCCGAGGTGCGTGCCACGGTGGTGGAGCTGCTGAGCGAGCTCGGCTACCGCGTGCTCAAGGCCACCGACGGGCAGAGCGCCCTGGCGGTCATCCAGAGCGGCGTGCCGGTGGACCTGCTGTTCACCGACGTGGTGATGCCCGGCCCGGTGCGCAGCCCGGAGCTCGCCAGGCAGGCCAAGGCGCTCCTGCCGGACCTCGAGGTGCTCTTCACGTCGGGCTACACGGAGAACGCCATCGTCCACGGCGGCCGGTTGGATCCCGGTGTCAGCCTGTTGAGCAAGCCCTATCGCCGGGAGGACCTGGCCCGGAAGCTCCGCCAGCTGCTGCGCAACCGCCAGCAGCGGATGGCCGCGCGGACGGCGCCCACGCCCGCGCCCGCGCCCGCGCCCGCACCCAAGGAACTGCGCATCCTCCTCGTGGAAGATGACGAGTCCATCCGCTCCTCCGTCTGCGAGCTGTTGGATGTCCTCGGGCACCGCGTGCTCGCCGTGCCGAGCGCGGAGGAGGCCCAGAAGGTGCTCGCCTCCGGCGGCATCGACGTGCTGTTCACGGACGTGAGCCTGCCCGGCATGTCGGGGGTGGAGCTGGCCCGCGAGGCCGTCCGCCAGCGGCCCGGTCTCCAGGTCATCATCGCCTCCGGCTACGGCGGCGCGGCGGGCAACACGGTGCCGGGCGCCGTGCTGCTGCCGAAGCCCTATGAGCTCTCCCAGCTCGAGAGCGTGCTGGACCGGATGATGGACGCCCTCGCGGGACGGCCTTCCAACGGGTGACGGGCGGGGCCGCTGGGGGAGTCCCAGCGGCCCCGGGGCTCAGGGAGCGCTCGTGTCCCCGGTGGCGCTGGCGGGGAACACGGGCGTGCCGCCGGGCGTGGTCGGGTCGTGCGGGAGGCTGCCGCGCGGGCTGCGCAGGTAGACGAAGGGCGTGGCGAAGAGGAAGTTGCTCACCCGCGACGTGTAGATGTCCGCGTAGCGCTCCACCTGGCGCGCCAGGTGGCTCTTGTCGTTGCCCGCCCGCGTCAGCAGGCCCCAGATGGGGTTGGCCAGCTCGCTGGCGGCACGGGCCATCGGGCCGATCTCCGTGTCGAGCGCTTCCAGTTGGGTGCGCAGCTCGAGCGCGCGGGCGTGCAGCTGCTCGTCGGACGGCGAGGGCTCGCGCGGGCCATAGCCCAGCCGCCGCCGCTGCAGCTCCAGCCGCACCTGGCAGGACTCGGCCTCCAGACGCTCCTTGTGCTGCATCCGCTCGGCGAGCCGCGCCTCGGTGCCCCGGAAGGCGCTGATGGCGCGGATCTCATCCTCCAGCTCGCGCAGGATGAGGGCGGTGCGCCAGCGCAGCACGTTCTTCGTCACGTGCACGTCGCCGAACATGTGGTCGCCCACGTAGAGGATTTCATCCCCGCTCATGCCCAGGAAGCGCTCCACCTCGGTGGCGCTGCCCCCGAAGTAGGGCGTCCTCGGCTTGAGCGGCCCCGAGTGCGGACGCAGCAGGCCCTCGTGGCCCGGTGCCGTCACCACCTCGAAGAGCGAGGAGCGCGTGGTGAAGAACTCGGGCTTGCGGGCGCTGACGATGACCACGTCGAACAGCTCCCGCCACGTCATCCCCGGCGGGAGATACGGATCGAACGCCGCGTGCATCATCGGCAGCGTGTAGGCCCACTCGCTGTTGGTGATGAGCAGCAGCTTCTTGCCCGCGTTCTTCTGGTCCAGCAGCGCGAGCGCCGTGTCCGGCTCGGCCAGCACGTAGCGCCCCGGGTCGGCGATGATCTCCGCCTTGAGCGCGCCCTCCATGTGCGTGGCATCCAGGCTGCGGCGCACCAGCTCGTAGACGTCGCCGTAGCCCATGGGGCCCATGGGGCCGGGCAGCTTGCCGTCATCCAGCAGGTCCACCACCTGCGCGTAGAGGCACGCCTCGGAAAGTGAGAAAAGCGTATTGAGGAACACCCAGCGCCGGTCGGCCAGGTCGATGATGGTGCCGGAGTACTCGCGGCGCTGGGCCTCGAAGTCCATGGGCCGGGTGCCATGGAGCGCCTTCTTCACGAAGCCGAAGCGGTTGGCCTTGAGGAGGTTTCCCTTCTCCGTGTCGATGATGAGGCCGCGCATGGCCAGCATCGGATCGAACGTCAGGTGGCCCACGGGCCAACCCTGGGCCACGAGCCGGTTTCTCATATGCTCATAGGCCCGCTGTTCCCACGCCTCCACTTTGTAGTGAATGAGCGTGTAATCCATGTCATAACCGATGGCTTTGATGGCCCTCATGTTGAGGGTGCGATTGCAGAAAAGTCCTCGCTCGGGTGGGGGGGCTGGCAGGTGGCCGGTCATGGTCTACCTTCGTGCCCTGGCCGGTACCAAAAGTCGATGATTCTGGTGGTGGCGGTGTTGGTGGATGGCGGGAAACCGGCCGGTGACCCGCCTCGAAGTGAGGGGAGTCGAACATGCGGAGCCTGCCGGGCCTGACGGCCCTGTTCGTGGTCCTGACGATGAGTGGTGCTGGGGCGGCGGAGGAATGGGAGAAGGTCGCCGGGGGGGATGTGGCCATCAAGGCCCGCAAGCGTGCGGACATCCCCGGTGGCCGGGAGGTCTGGGCCGAGGGGCACCTGGACGTCAGCATCCAGGACGTGCAGTCCGCGCTGAGGGACCACGAGAGCTTCCGGCACTGGATGCCGTACGTGACGGAGTCCAAGGTGGTGTCCCACGAGCCGGACGGGCGCGTGACGTACACGCAACTGGATTTCCCCATCATCTCCAACCGGGACTACGTGCTGCGCGTGGTGGACGAGGAGCTGCTGGCCGCGGACGGTACGGGGCAGTTCCGCCAGCGGTGGTTCTCCCAGGGCAAGGCGCTGCCGGAGCGGACGGGCGTGGTGCGGCTGTACCACAACGAGGGCAGCTGGCACTTCACCCCGGCCGGTGAGAGCCGGGTGCGCTTCGTCTACCGCTTCACCGTGGAGCCCGGGGGCTCCATCCCCGGCTTCCTGGCCGGAGTGGGCCAGAAGGACGCGGTGATGGACACGGTGCGCGCGGTGGAGAAGCGGGCGCGCAAGCTGGCCACGGAGCGGGCTTCGGTACGCTAGACGCGCGGGCCGTCCCCGTTCAGGACAGGCCCACGCCGAGCAGCACCGACGTGAGGGTGCCCGCCGCGCCCAGCGTCCAGCCGATGGACTTGAGCCGCCGGGGCGAGGGCAGGGCCACGCACAGCCCGAGCGCCACGAGGCCCACGGGCAGCAGCGCCGCCACGCACAACGGGGACAGCCCGGCCTGCAGCGCCCACGCCACGGCCGCCAGGAGGAAGGCGGCCACCAGGGCGGCGCCCGAGCAGCGCAGCCGCTCGCGGTGGGCGCGGGGGCGGTGGCTGGCGATGACGGTGCGCACGGCCAGGGTGGCCAGCCCGAAGGCCAGTCCATAGGTACCCCAGAGCGTCATCGCGGTGGAGGCGGGAAGACCGCCGGCCATGGCGATGGGCACGGCCCAGGCCGCGAGCGCGAGCGCGGCGAGCACCTCGCCCGCGAGGGTGCGCTCCTGATGGTTCCAGGCGAGCAGCAGCACCTCGCCGCCGAGGATGAGGGGCAGCGCGAGGAAGGGCCACACCCCGGCGGGCAGGGAGAGGGTGCCGAGCACGAAGCACAGCGCGCCGAGGAGCCCCACGGCGACACCCCATGAGCGGGCACGGCCCCCATCACGCTCACCGCGGCGGGCGCCCCGGTGGCCGAGCAGGAGGAGGAGGGGCTCGTGGGCGAGCAGGCAGGCGATGGCGGCCCCGGAGAGCCAGCGGGCCGCGGGGGGCGCGCCGGAGACGAGGAGGGCGGTGGCCAGCGGGAGGCCGAGCTGGAAGTACGCCCCATGCTCGCGGGGGAGGAGTCCCTGGAGGAGCGGGCGGGGAGGGGTGGACGCGGAGGGGGAGGACATCATGCGAGCGACCTCGATCCAAGGGAGTCTGGACACCGGGAGGGTGGCCGCCAACACCCGGAGCAAGGCGTGTTCCAGCGTGCGTGTGGGAGGAGGAGAGGGGGCCGTGCGCAAGGGGTGCACAAGGGGCCTGGAGAGAGCCGCAAACCTTGCGCGCGGGAGGGGCCGTCCAGAGGAAGGCGGTGCGAGGCACGGTTCCTGAAATGGACCGGCGCGACTCATACCTCGGTGGCCCACGAGGCTCGCCGCGCGAAGTGGGGAAGCCATCATGCACACGTTGATGAACCAGGCACGGGAGGCCTTGCTGCAGCGGCGGAGCAGCCTGCGTGGCCTGTTGCGTGACAACCATGCGGAGGCCGAGGAGCTCAGGGACGGGCGGCCGTCCGACCCGGCGGACGAGGCCGCGGAGGAGAGCGTGGAGGCGGTGCTGGAGCGGCTGTCGGAGCGGGAGCGGCGAGAGCTGAGGGACATCGACGACGCGCTGGTGCGCATCGAGCAGGGCGGGTTCGGGCACTGCGCGCGGTGCGGCGGGGCCATCGGGAGGCACCGGCTGCGGGCCATTCCCGAGGCGCGTCACTGCATGACGTGCAGCGAGCAGGTGGAGCGCTGATCCACCCGCGTGCGGAGTGTCACTGGTAGGGCGTGTAGGGCGTGTTGAAGCCACCGCCGGAGGCTGGGGTTGTCTGCCCGGAGGAGGGGGCGGGAGAGGCGACCTGGGGAGGCCGGAGGGCGGGACGCCGGTGGGAACCCGGCAGCAGTCCCGGGAGCGGAGCGCTCGTGGCGCATCCCCCGAGCAGTAGCAGGAGCGCCATGCCGAGAGCCCGTGCTCCGCGGCGCCTCCTGATGACGACAGGTCGAGAGTCCGTGGAATCGGCGCGCATGGAACACCCCCTGGAAGTTCTGCGTGTCCGCTGATCATCCGGAAGTTCCAGGTGGCGCGTCAACGCGGTCGGCGTCCAGGGTTGGGACTGTGTGAGGACACCATCGCAGAAGTCACCCCGTTCGAGGTGACGGCAAAAGTGGTTTTTTGCTTGCCACGGGAGCCGGTTCCTCCTATGGATGAGTGGTGCGTCCTGGTGCCTGGCTGCTCCTGCCTCTCCTCGTCTCCCTCCCTGGCTTCGGCAGCTCCGGATGGGGTGGTGTGGGAAGGCCAGAGCACCAGCGACGCACACTTGTTCTCCCTTCCAGTCCCGGGCAGGTGCTACCGCTGGAGCTGCATCTGGCGCCGGGCGTGGCCACGGTCGTCGAGCTTGAACCGCCCCTGCGGGCCGAGGTCGTTCAGCCAGCCTGTGAGGATGGGCCCGTTCAGATCGGCCGTCTGAACGAGAGGGCCTTGGTCCTCATCGCAACCGCTGCGGTGCTCCCGGATGAGCCGGTGCTCCTGACGGTGAGTGCCGAGGACGGCGCCGAGCCGATCCGCTTTTCACTCGTGACGAAGCGTGACGCTGTTGACCTGTGGGTGCGCGTGGTGCGCGCTCCGGCTTCCGCCGATGAGGACGGTGCGGAGCTGATGGCCAGGAGCCTCCTCGATGCGCCGGATGCTCGTGCCACGCTGGCCGTGCCGCAGGAGGTGGTGGAGCGCAATCCACATGACTCGCGAGGACGGGTCGAGTCCGTGCTGTGGCTGGGTCGGCGCTTCTTCGTCACCGTGGGCGTGAGGAGCCGCAAGAAGGGGTCTCCCGCGTGGAGGTTGGTGCAGGGGCGGCTGCGGGTGTCATTCGCGGACGGTGTCCTCCTGGAGTGGCCAGCGCATGTGCTGTCAGGTGTGGCGAACGCCATACGCCAGCGTCACGTCCTGACCGGGCTGCTCCCAGAGGGAGCCCTTGGTCTGGAGCTGGCACTGGATGGGGAGGATTCGCCAGGGAACTTCCAACCGCTGCGGCTGGAAGCGGGTTCGTCTCGCCCATGAATTCGCCGCTGCACCCCAATCAACTTCGCCCGGGAGACATGGTGCGGGACTTCCGCATCGTGCGCCGGTTGGGCGTCGGGGGCTTCGCGTTCGTGTTCCTGGTGGAGCGCGCGGGCCGTCGCTCGTCGCTGAAGATGGCGGTCCGGCCTGCTTCGAAGGTGGATGAGGACCAAGTGGATGCCTGGATGCGTCGCGAGGTGGCTTCGCTGGGGCATCTGGAACATCCCAACTTGCTGCCGGTCATTGAGTGGGGGCGGTGGCCCGATTCGGAGACGGGCTACGCCTATTTCGTCACCCCCTACGTCTCCGGGAGCACCTTCCACGCGTGGCGCTGGCGCGAGCGCGCGACGCTCTACCGCTGCGTGGGCGTGCTGTGCGAGGGATTGAAGCTCCTGGAGGTGCTCCATGAGCGCGGCGTGTGCCACCGGGACATCAAGGCGGACAACCTCCTGGTGCGACGGGGAGATGACAAACCCTTCCTCATCGACTTCGGCTCGGTGCACCTGCCCTGGGCTCGTACGCTGACGGAGGGGCTGGCGCCGGGCACGATCCATTGCCAGCCTCCCGAGGTCGTCACCTTCCTGGTTTCCGAGGCTTTGCGCCCGGGTGCGCGCCTGGAGGCCCGGCCCGTCGCGGACCTGTATGCCTTTGGCGTGCTGCTGTACGAGACACTCACCAACTGCCGTCCCTTCAGCACACGGCTGCCGCTGGAGCGGTTGCTGGTGGCCATCGCCTCCACGTCTCCGCCTCATCCCCGGCTGCTCGATCCCGGACTTCCCGAGTCCCTGTGTGCGATGGCCATGTGGCTGTTGGAGAAGGAGCCCGGCAAACGCCCCGTGAGTGCCCGCATCGTGCGCGAGGAACTGGAGCGGATGCGCGCGGAAGAGGGACTCACCGCCTCCTGGCAGGCCCCGGCGAAATGGCCAGCCCAGTGCGCGCGGCTCCAGGCGTCATTCCCGGACGTGGACATCCTGGAGGAGGTGAAGGAGGAGCCACCGGAGCCGGAGTCTCCACCTTCTCCTCCGACCTCCGCCGGAACGACCCGTTCCCCCCGGTTCGCGGCCAGGGTGGGACAGTGGCCGCGGCGACTGATGGCTCTTCCGTTCATGCTGGGGCTGCTCGGGGTAGGGTGGATGCTCCTCCGCGTGGCGTGTGTCCCTCCTGGGGAGGATGGCTTGCGCGCGGAGCCCACCGCGTCGGTCTCTCCGGCGCCATCCGCGAAAGGAACGTAGTCCGTGTCCTCCTCTTCCTCTATCGAAGCGCCCATCGGCATCTCCGCCTCCGAGCCGTCCCCCTCCCGTTGGTGTGCGCTGCTCACGAGCCTGCTGAGCGTGTCCGTCGCGCAGCTCGTGGGATGCGCCACCGCTCCCGTGCGGCCGGATCCCATCGGCTACCTCGCCCGCTGCTCTCCCGAGGCGCGCGCCACTCCGGTCAAGCTGGGCATCAAGCCCGACGAGCAGGGTTCCTTCCTGGAGACGGGGACCGCCGTCTCGGACGAATCCATCGAGGATGGAGGCGCGCTCAATCTGAAGCCGGGCCCCGTCACCGCCTCCATGTACGTCGACATGAAGGGCCAGGAACTGTACCTGAAGATCACGGGTGAAGCGGTGACGACGCCCCACCGCGTCTACATGCAGTTCGATCGCCTCTACCTTCCGGACGGCACCTCGATGCCCATCTGCGGCGTGGCCGTGGATGATCTGCATCAGTACGGCATCGCGACGTACGCGAAGTTTCCCATTCCGGGCACGAAGGTGGATCCGGCCCGGGTGGACAAGAGCCCCGGCAGCGTGGTGCTCAATGATCCGCGCTTCGAGACGGTGTTGCAGGGGCCCGAGGGCTACTACGTGCCGCGCATCAATCTGGCGCCGCCGGACTGGCGCTGACTGAGCACGCGCTCTCTCATGGACGCGCCACAGGGGGCGGCTCGACCACCCGTCTGAGCAGCCCTCGTTCCTCGAGCAGCCTCTGAACGCGCCAGGCGAGCGCCACATGCTCGGGATTGCTCGGCATGAGCCGCTCGGGAGTCAAAATGACGAGCGTACCCTTGTCGCCTACCGGCTCCACACGCACTGGCTCGGGCAGGGGGGGCACCTCCCCACGCTCGCGCGAGAAGTACGTCATCCACCCGAGGAAGCAGCCGATCCGACTGCCTCCGGAGAGTTGCTCCCACAGTCCATCCGCTGTCGCGAGAGCCCAGTCCGGCTCCCAGGCCACGGCCATGGCGCGCATGATGCCCGCGAGCACCGGCATCGTGAGCATGCGCTCGTGACCGGATTCCTCATGCGGGAATTGCACGCGCACCACATTGGACGAAAACTCGGCCTTCGACCCACAACGGACCGAGACCGCGCCGCCCTGGTCCTGCTCGACGTGCCCTGTCCAGGCACTGAAGCGGAACCCGTCATTTCCGCTCTGGTACTTCTCTCGTCCAAAGAAGCGCTCGAAGGTCTCTCGGGTGGGTTCAAAGCCGAGTTGCAGCGCCTTGCGCGTGGAGTTGTTCTTCTCGTACCACCGGGCATAGCTCGGGTGACACTCCGCGAGGAGGTGGAAGAATGTCTCCGCGCGTCGAGCGCACGCCTCAGCTCCCTCCGGACGCCGCCCCCAATAGGCTCCAGCTCCATAGGATTCACTCATGCGCGGTGACCCTCACCGTATGGGCTGCGTGTAGACAACTTCGACTGCCTGAAGGTCATTCAAGTCGAACCACTTCCTGAGCACGGCCACCATACGCGGCTCCGCGACGTGCCAGCGAAGCGGTCTCCCGCCAGCCACCCGAAGCTGCCGCTCTGCTTGCGCGACCATGTCTTCCAGTCCCTCGTAGTTGAATCTAGGGTCGAGCTTCTCGTCGAACCACTTCGCATATTCGCGCGCCTTGGCCTCGAGCAGGGTGCCCGTCTTTGGCTCGTAACCGTCGTAGTTCACGCACTCACCGTCCCGACAGACCTTGTAGGCCCACCGCTTGGGGGCGCCCGTCACCTGGGCCTGATAGTCCCGGGCCTGCTCGGACATGCTGGAGGTGTCCTCCACCCACTGCCCGGGCCCTCCTACCGGAGGCCACCCACCACCTCCTCCTGCCCCCTGAGCACTCGTGTTGGCCATGTGCAGGACGTAGGTGGCACTCAGCGCGTTGCCCGCCACTGCGACGGCTCCACCCACGGGGACCGCCACCAGGCGCACCGCCAGGAGTCCTTCCCCCGAAAGCGAAAGCAGCGGCACGGCCACGCTCCCGAGCTTCCCTCCCCACGATGCTGCCTTCGCGGCACCCGCTCCCGAGGTGCCCACCGTCAGGACCATGCCCGTCACGAGCCGGGAGACGGTCCGCACCTTCTCCGCATGGGGCTTGTGGCGGAACTCCTCCCACAGCTGTGGCGAGCTCTCGTAGAGCTGCCTCACCGCGCCTGGGAGCTGGGCCAGCCCCTCGAGCGTCTCGCCCGTGTAGAAGACGAGCCGGTAGAGGCCTTCCACCATGTCCACCATCGCCAGCACTGCGCCCTCGGCCACCGCGAGCCCGGGGTTGTCGTCCGGCTCGTAGATGCCCGTGGGGCGGGCTCCCTTCGGCACCTCGAGCTTTTCATCCACCGGAAAGAGGCGCTCGCCGTCGATGGCGTAGAAGGGACCCACCTCGAACCGGCCAGCCCGTAGCGTCCCATCCTCGGCGAGCACCACCTGCCCGGCCTTCTGGACTGCCTCCCCCGAGGTGACCTTCACCAGATAGCCGTCAGGTCGCAGCACCAGCAGCCGCGAGAAGCGCCGCATGCGCGCGTGGAGCTCGTCCCGCGTCACCAACTCCCCACCCGTGGCCACTTCCATGAGCACGTGCGCCGCCATGCGGCGCGGCCCGAAACTGCCCAACGTCACCGGTGTGGCGAGCAGGTACGGCACCAGCTCCAACGCCTGTTGGGGCGACAGCGTGCGCCCGTCCCTGGGCACTGCGGTGCTGGGCACCCCGGCCTGCACGAGGAAGCCCTGGAAGTAGTCGAGGCTCATAGGCACCTCGAACGGTCTCCCGTCGCCCACTCCATCCGGCCATCCAACGCCCTCCCTCTCCAGTACCTCCTCCTCTTCCACCCTGCTCACGCGGCTGGACAGGTACCGAGGCCGCCTCGCCGCCTTGTCGCTTTCGGCCGCGCTCACTTCCTCCACCCCAGTACCTTCGCGGTCCTCCGCGCCGACGTCAGCAACCTCTACGTCCTCGCTGGGCGCGTTGGGCCTCGCCACGGCCACCACCAGGGCTCCGTCAACGCGCTCCTCCTCACCTGGACTCACCCGCTGAGCACTTCCCCAGTGGCGCGCGGTGCCTGCCAGCGTCCCTCCCATGGGGTAGCCCGAGGCACACGCCGCCTGCAGCCCGAGAATCACCAGCGCCAGCACTCCGGAGGCCCACCAGGGCCGGTCGCGCGAGTTCCGCCGTGTCTCGAACTGCGTACCGCCGCCCTCCCCCGTCCCAGGACTCCAGTACTCCTTCGCCATGACGCTGGCCTTTCCCCAGGTGCGACAACCCTGAAGGATAGGTTGCTGGATGGCCAACCTGTTAGGGGCACAGCCCTGAATCCTCGTGCCTTCTCTTGATGGTGCCGCTGCCTCTCCCGGCACTGCACTGCGCGCTGACTATTCGGACCAGACGAGGGCCAGCTCGAGGTCGATGGCGTCGAAGGGCTCGGCGCGGACCGTCTCCTCTCCGGCGAAGGAATGGACGAGGAGCCACTGGCCTTCCATGAGCCGGAAGATGTCGAGCGTGCGCGCGAGCGGGTCCACGTGCCACACGTGCCGGACGCCTTCGCGGGCGTAGATGCGCATCTTCTGTCCCTTGTCCCTGCTTCGCGTACGTTCGGAGAGGACCTCGCAGACCCAGTCCGGGGCGAGGTCGTAATGCGCCGGAGCATCGTCCCCTCCAACAGCGCGAGGCAGACGCTCGCGCCTCCACCCGGCGAGATCCGGCACGAGCTTGTCCGGGCGGGGACCGAGGTGGAGCTCCGGCTCATTGATGATGACCCAGCCTCCCGGACCTCTCGTGCCGAACTTGAAGGGCGCCAGGAGAATGCCGCCCAGGTTCGACGCCACGTTGGCATGGGGGCGGGCCGGGCGGGGACTGACGTGCAGCTCCCCGTCGAGGATCTCCGCCACCATCTCAGGCGGAACCGCCTGGAAGGCCGCCTCGACGGATGGGGCGTTTCGCTCGGTGGACTCATTGCCGGGAGGGCGACGGGAGGTCATGAGGGAAGATTTCAGCATGCCCCTGGCGCTGTGCAATGCCGGGGCCCGATGTGCTGGTCACCGGTGCCCTCACAGGATGGGTCTCAGTCGAGAAAGCGGCGCTCCCACCTGCGCATGTCCTCCTGGGTGAAGCCACTCCAGGGGATTCGTTGCTGGTAGAGCCAGGGCTCCAGGACGCGTGCCAGTTCACGGTGGAGGGGCAGGTCCCGGCCCTGTTCGGTGTCACCCGCCTCGGGCGATTCCCCCAGGGTGACGACGGCTCGCTCGCCATCCATCTCCTGGACGGTGATGCCCGGAGAGGAAAGGCGGGTGCGCAGGCCAGCCGAGCCCCCCACCTCACCGAGCACCGGCTGACCCAGGAAGGTCAGCCAGTAGGCTCCCTTCACTCGCGTGCCGAGGTTCATCGAGAGGTCTCCGAGACCGGGCATGTCCATTCCCGGGTGGCGGAAGCACCCGTGCCGGAGCTCCGCTGACACTCCCACGAGTTGCGTCAGGGCATTGATGGCGAGGCTGGCATGGCCGGAGTTGAAGGGCAGCGGCGCGGCCAGCTCCAACGCCAGCTCACGAACGTGCGCGGGACCGTGCTTCTCCAGGTACTCGGGAGGCAACCAGAACGAGACCGCGCACACCGCGCCCGGGTCGTTGCTGAACAAGGGAGAGTCGAGCGGCTTGCCGTAATACTCGAAGGCGTATTGGCCCGCACCACTCGGTGTATCCGCCAACTCGACGATGAGACCGGGGCTCTCGCGCAGCTCGTGCCGGGTGTGGGCCCAGCCCGCGGTATCCAACTCCTGCCAATCGCCCTGGTCGTCTCCATACCAGCAGAGCGCTTGTGGACCCACCGCTCGTAGGTACACCTCCAATGAGCACAGCACTGCCTGTGCGATCTCACGATGAGAGCGGCGCATGTAGAAGCAGATGCTCAGGGCCTCACGAGCCAGGAGCACATCATTCTTGGCGTAGAGCCTTATTCGAGGGATGCGAGCCATCGGATGATGCCCCGTATGGGTGTCACGATATTGGGCGCTACCTCGAGGAGCTTGCGGTACATATCTCCCTGATTCACGCCCAGGTGGGGGTAGGGTTTCCACCTGGGTCGATTGGTAATGGGGCAGGGAAACTTGAAGTCGTAGACGGCCAGGGCTTGGAGCGGATTTCCCGAGTGGATGACGACATCGGGAACGAGTGTGCCTTCGAGTGCGCCACTGCATCCCTGCTGCTTGAGAGCGCGTTCCTCCTCGGGGCTGACCAGTTGCTTCTGTCCCGTCTGCTCATCGTAGCGGTAGCGTTGTTCCAGGCTGAAGCGCCCCGGAATCAATGCGTCCAGCTTCTCCTTCGTGCACTGGATGGCCAGACGGTGCTTTTCGGTGCCCAGTTGCATGGCCCGGGTCACCGGCTTCCCACAAGGGTCCTTCTCCACCTCTTCCTGGCATTGGGTTCGTGTGGGGTCGTTGCCTCCGAAACGCTTGCGGTTGACCGCTGTGTCCGCCCAATCGACGCACTCCACCAGGGCTTTCTCTATGTCAGGTTGCTTCTTGGCGAAGAGCACTTTGAGCGTGGCCACCACGGAGGCTGCCTCCGTGCCCCCTTTGACGGTGGACACCACGGTCTCCTGGGCGGCGCTCCGGAGGGTGGGGACGATGGTCTCCTCACCCGCTACGTGGGCACAGTAGGCCGGGTTCTGGCGGCAGGCGCTCGTGGCGGAGTCGATGGTGTAGGCCGCCGAGCCGCAGGCCGTGAGCAGGGAACTTGCGGTGAGCACCGCTTGTCGCAGCAGGTTGTTTACGGGTGATGTCATGGAGTTCTCATACAATCGACGGCGCAGATCGTTTACCCTTCTCATGAGGGGATCGACGGGTCCAACCAGCATGCCCCTGGCGCTGTGCAATGCCGGGGCCCGATGTGCTGGTCACCGGTGCCCTCACAGGATGGGTCTCAGTCGAGAAAGCGGCGCTCCCACCTGCGCATGTCCTCCTGGGTGAAGCCACTCCAGGGGATTCGTTGCTGGTAGAGCCAGGGCTCCAGGACGCGTGCCAGTTCACGGTGGAGGGGCAGGTCCCGGCCCTGTTCGGTGTCACCCGCCTCGGGCGATTCCCCCAGGGTGACGACGGCTCGCTCGCCATCCATCTCCTGGACGGTGATGCCCGGAGAGGAAAGGCGGGTGCGCAGGCCAGCCGAGCCCCCCACCTCACCGAGCACCGGCTGACCCAGGAAGGTCAGCCAATGGGGTCCTCGTACGCGCGTGCCGATGCTCCAGGACACATCCATCGGCGAGCAGACGTCCATTCCCGGGTAGCGGAAGCACAACGAACGGAACTCCGGGGGCATGAACAGGAAGTTGAAGGCGGGGCCCGCGTGCCCGGAGTTGATGGGCAGTGGTGCGGCCAGCTCCAGCGCCAGCTCACGAACGTGCGCGGGTCCGTGCTCTTCCAGGTACTCGGAAGGCAGCCAGAAGGAGAGAGCACACACCGCATCCGGGTTGTCGACGAACAAGGGCGCGTCGAGTGACTTGCCGTGGTAATTGAGCTCGTACTGGCCAGCGCCGCTCGGAGTATCCCTCAACTTGAGGATGGGGCTGCTCTTGTGAAGCTTGTCGCGGACGTGTGTCCAACCCGTGGCATCGAGCTCCTGCCAGTCTCCCTCTGGGTCCACGTACCAGCCGAGCGCCCGCGGACCCACCGCGTGCAGGTACGTATCCAGTGAGTGCATGACCGCCGGGGCAATCTCCCTGTGGGAGCGGCGTATGTAGAAGCAGATGCTGAAGCCCTCGCGCACCACGAGCGCGCCATGCTCCGCGTGGAGCCTTATCTGGGGGATGCGAACCATCGGATGATCTTCCATATGGGGGCCACGAGGTTGGGCCCTACCTTCAGGCGCGTATTGTTCACCCTTCATGAGGGGTGACGTTGGACTGCTCCTCGAACAACCTTCTCACGAGCGACATGGCGTTCATGAGGGCATCGACGGGCCCAACCCCCATGACGCACTTGATGCCGGGGAGATATCCCTCGATGGCGAGAGGACAGTACCAGGCCCGGTCTTCCTCTCCGGGGAGTGGCTGAGGGCGTCCGACGAGGATTCTCGAAACCTTCGTACTCCCATCGCTCGCGGTGTAGGACCAGCGGTCCTCGGCGATGGGATCCTCGATGGTGGTCAGTTGAGGGCGCCAATCCTGCTTGCTCATGTCCAGGCTCGGTGAGGAGAGGAGGTGGGGCTTACGCGGCGGGACGGCGGCC
The DNA here is from genome assembly GCF_024623785.1 of Archangium lipolyticum. Lineage (NCBI taxonomy): Bacteria > Pseudomonadati > Myxococcota > Myxococcia > Myxococcales > Archangiaceae > Archangium > Archangium lipolyticum. Next base: position 326,191 of record NZ_JANKBZ010000004.1, on the reverse strand, counting down.
CCGGGACCGCTTGGGCACGGAGCTGGCGGTGGCTTCGCGCTCGGCGCGAATGCGCTCCAAGAGAACCGAGGCGGGCTCGTCGTTCGGGTCCTGCGGGACGAGTTCGCCGCGAAACGCCTTACTGAGCATAGAGCTTTCCAGTGATGACATCATGCGCACTGCGTATGTGTGAGTCCTTTCGAGTGCGTTGATGTGCCCTAGTGCGGAGTTTAGGAGCCCTTCTATCTCGACTCTTTCTTCTGGTGGAGGAATTGGAATGGCTACTTCGGATAGAACCTCCAGATTGATGTTCTTTTGTGCCGTTGCCGGTGCAAAATCGGCGAGGTCCGACTTGATGGTTCGAATGAAAAGCTCAAGATATTCTGGGGACACGAGCCTGCTTTCAGTAATGACGCCAACGACGCTATCCGGAAAACAGGCGTCAATGCCAAGCACTGCTGTGTCAGCAATGTTGGCTGCGATGGTGATGCACACAGTTCCCTTGGGGAATAGACGGCTTTGAGCTAAGCCAAGTTCGCTGTAGCTTTGTGATGCCGAGTCGATACGACCGTTCGATTGGGCAACATCTCCCGTTTGGATGAATGGATATGGGCCATCGAATAGCCGTGGGTCGTTTCTGGGCCGGTGCTTGGATTTCCCACGAGCCACCTCTCCAAGCTCAGGCAGCCTTACCCATGACCATCCTTGAGGTATCTCGGGCAGTAGGCGGGTGTCTGGTGTGCTTGGTTCCTCGTACTTGTCTTTCCATGCATCATCTCTTGGGGCTTTCCCCTTTGACTGCATCTTCTTCAACTCTGCTTCTTCCCAATTGCGGCGGCGCTCGGCGCGGATGCGCTCCAGCAATTTGGACGCGGGCTCGATGTCAGGATGTTTCGCGCGCCAGTCCGCAGTGAGGTCGCCACGGAAAGCTGCTGCGAGCACCGACTGCCGGAATCGTTCTAGCAGAGTCGGGATGGCGTCCAGAGCTTCTTTGGCGCGGTGGCTTCGGGCCAGCAGAGATTCAAGCTTGGCGACGATGCGGCGCTGCTCGTTAAGAGGTGGAATATAGAGAGTCGTGTCTTCGAACTTGCCCTTGGTGATGTGCCCCAACCCGACCCCGCCATGGGCTTTTTCAATGAAGGTGTTGAGACGCTGATTGAGAGCAAGGCGGAAGAACTCTTTGTTGAGATGGCGCTCCTCTATGTGGACCCGGAAAATGTGCTGATTGAGTACAGCCCTCGGTCCCTTCCAGATGTGTGCTCCGAATGAGGTGCCCGGTGTGCCGGACCAAGCAAACAAAAGCTCGCCAGCATCAATGATGAATTTTTCTTCGACCTCTTTGTCGCAATAGTTGAATGAGCTGTCTGGCTCATTGAGGTTTTGGATACGGACGATGGGTAACCCTGATTTTGCCCATTCGGTGGGTTTGAATGCTCGCCCATTGATGAGATGACAAAGGTCGCTGATAGGGGCTTCGCTCCAGCCGGGCGGGATGTAACTGCTTTTCATGTTCCGACATCCTCACGTCCCAGCAGTGCACTGAGTGCATCAATCTCCGCAAGGGCCACCTGCAACTGTTCCCGAAGTTCCACTGCAATCACCTCCGGCTGGGGCAGGTCATTCGCGCTCCCCTGGCTCTCATCGCGTAGCCAGGAAATATCCAGATTGTCGCCGCGATCCCGAATATAATCGCGAGTGTATTTCCGGAGCCGTCCCTCCTCTCCCTGATCTTTTCGCTTGCTCTTCCCATGGGGGTTCTCGCCGAATGCCTCCTCGAACTCCCGGAAGTGCTTGCGGGTCAGCGGCGTGCGCTTGCCGAACGATGGCATGTTGGCGCGCAGGTCGTAGAACCACACCGCCTTCGTGTTCCCCTTGTCCGTCTGCCCGCGCGTGAAGAACAGCACGTTCGTCTTCACTCCTTGCGCGTAGAAGATACCCGTGGGTAGCCGCAGCACAGTGTGCAGGTCGCACTTGTCCATCAGGTCCGCCCGGATGGCCGCGCCCACGTTGTCCTCGAAAAGGACGTTGTCCGGCACCACCACCGCCGCCCGACCGCCCGGTTTCAGTCCCCGATAAATGTGCTCCAGAAACGCCAGCTGCTTGTTCGAGGTGGGAAAGGTGAAGTCGTCGCGCGTGGGCCGTCCGCCGCCCTTTTTCGTCCCGAACGGCGGGTTGGTGAGGATGACGTCCGCCGGAGGCAGCGCCGCTCCTTGTGGGGAGAGCGTGTCGCCCAGTCGCAGGTCACCCTCGATGTCGTGGAGCATCAAATTCATCAGCGCCAGCTTGCGCGTGTCCGGCACCAACTCCATGCCGTAGAAGGCCTCGTGCTTCTGAAAGCGCTGCTGCTTCTCTGGGAGGGTGAAGAGGTCGTCCGTCTGGTCCTTCACGTACCGGTCCGCGGCGATGAGGAAGCCGCCGGTACCCGCCGCCGGGTCCTGCACGCGCTCGCCGGGCTGGGGTTTCACCAGCGCCACCATGGACTCCACCAGGGGCCGGGGGGTGAAGTACTGGCCCGCGCCGCTCTTCACCTCGGTGGCGTTCTTCTCCAGCAGGCCCTCGTAGAGGTCGCCCATGTGCTCGCGGGTCTCGCTGTACCACTGCAACCCGTCGATGTGCCTGACCAGCTCGGTGAGCGTCTTGGGCTGGCGCAGCGTGGTGGAGGCATCCGTGTAGATGTCGCGCACGCGCGGCGAGCCCAGGGCACTCAGGTTGAGCAGCAGGCGCTTGTAGAAGTCGAGCTGCTCCATGCCGCTCTTCCCGGCGAGGTCATCCCAGCGCTGGCCCTTGGGCAGCACGTCCTCGCGCCCCGTCTCCTTCAGCATCTTGAGGAAGAGCAGGTAGGTCAGCTCGGTGACGTACTGGTGGTAGGTGACGCCGTCCTCGCGCAACAGCGAGCACAGGTTCCACAGCTTCTGGACGATGTCGTTCGTCGTCTGCATGGGCCTCTCTCCGGAAGCCCTTCGTACCCCAGGGAAGCGGGTCTCCCAAGCGCCACCGCGTGAACCGAGGCGGGCTCGCTCGCATGGCCCTCCTCATGCTCTTCCGGGTACGCGGAAGGCAGCTACAAGGAGAGCACTCACACCGCATCCGGGTTGTTGACGAACAAGGACAAAACCCTCACCCCGGCCCTCTCCCAGAGGGAGAGGGTGGTCAGGCAGCTGGGCTCCAGACGTTGTCCGCCAGCTCTCCGAGCACCTGCTCCAGCTTGCCTTCCATCACCTTGTCCAGCGCGGCCCAGCCTCCGTGGTCCTTGAAGGCCGGCGCTGAATCGAAGATCTGCCGGTCCAGCACCACGTTCGCCGTCAGTTGCTGGCCAATGCGCCGCAGCCACTGCTTCTGCGGTGGTTCCCACTGCCGGCTCGCCAGCACCTTCTTCATCGCCCTCTCCACCCGCTCCGCGTAGGGCACCAGCGGCTCGCCCAGTGCCTGCTGCCGCACGAAGCCGATGATGGTGGCGGCGATGTCCTCGTTCTTCACTTCCCGCCACGCGGATTGGAGCTGCGGCTCGGTGTAGCCCGCCGTGTCCAACGCCAGCTTCAGCTCCTTGAGTGCATCGCGCGTCAGCTCGCGCGGGCGTTGTGTCACCACCAGCAGCGCTGGCAGCTTGTTCGCGTTCTCCTTCACGAACCGCCCGAAGCCCTCCAGGTAGTCCTCGGGGCGCTCACGGCCCTCGCCATAGCCCCGGGTCAGGGACTTCAGCGCGTCCGCGTGCTCGGAGATGTAGACGCGTGATTGGTCTCCGTTGCCCGTGGTCCGGTCCAACAGCTCCGCCACCTGGGAGTGCGCGGTGAACCACTCCGCCGCCTCCCGGGGCGAGGCCGCCTTCAGCGTCTCGAGCACCTCGTCGACCGGCGCGCCCGCGGCGGCCTCGAACAGCTCCGCGTGACGCTCACGCAGCGCCTTCTTCTTGCGTTGGAGCTTCGCCAGGAGCTGGTCCAGGACCACGCGCTTCCACGCGTCATCCGCCTGCCCCTGGAGCTCCTGCGCGAGCTGGGCGAAGGGGATGTGCGGTTGCACCACCACCGGCTTCATCGCGGAGTACGGCTGGAGTGTTTCGTATAGGTCCACCGCGTCGAAGATGCGGAAGCTCTCCTTGACCGTACCTTCCGTCTTGAAGTCGTACAGCCGCGTGGCGCGGCCCAGCATCTGCTCGTAGAGGATGCGGCTCTTCACCCGGCGCACGAAGACGAGGTTGCAGATGGAGGGCACGTCGATGCCCGTCGTCAGCAGGTCCACCGTCACGGCGATGGAGGGCTGGCGCTCGTTCTTGTACCGGCGGATCTGCTCGTCCACCCGGTCCGTCTTCCCGGTGATCTTCATCACCGCGTTGCTGTCCACCTCTCCATAGCGGGCCGCGAGCGCCTCCTGGAGCACCTTCACCATCAGGTTCGCGTGCTGCTCGTTCACGCAGAAGACGAGCGTCTTGCCTTCCAGCCGGGGGTCCACGTACTGGGCCACCACACCGGCCACCACGCGGTTGAAGGGCTCGGTGATGACGCTCCGGTTGAAGTCCTCCACCTCGAAGTTGATCTCATCCGGCAGGCGGAACAGCTCCAACTGGGTACCCGTGACGAGCGTGGGCACCTCCTCGCCAGCCTTGAAGGTGATGCCAGCCTCGCTGCGCTCGGTGGAGATGCGGATGGGGGGCTCGTGGTCCACCAGCCATCCGTCGATGACGGCCTGCCGGTAGCCGTACTGGAACACCGGGGAGCCGAAGATCTCCTGGGTGTGCAGGGCTGGGGTGGCGGTGAGGCCGATCTTCACCGCGTCGAAGTACTCCAGCACACGGCGGTACTTGCTGAGGTAGTCGTCCTGGTCACGGAAGGTGAGCTCCCCGTCGGACATCTCCCGGTCGAGCGTGTAGCCGCGGTGGCACTCGTCCACGACGATGCAGTCGTACTGGGAGACGGCGGGAGGCGGCTCCCCCTCGGACGGGGAGAGGACGCGCTTGAGCAGGCCCTGGACCGTGGCGACGTGCAGCCGGGTGGTCTCGTCGGGGGAGATGTCCTTCATCTCCTTGAGGCCGTAGATGGTAGCGAAGGTCTGGTGGCCGTCGATGAGCTCCGTCTTGAAGGTGTCCGAGGCCTGGTCGCCCAGGGCGCTGCGGTCCACGACGAAGAGGATGCGGCGGAAGCGGTTGGACTTCACCAGCCGGTAGACGAGTCCCAGGCAGGTGCGAGTCTTGCCAGTGCCGGTGGCCATGGCCACGAGGCAGGCGCGGCGGCCCGTTGCGAGCGCGTCCTCGATGGCCTGGATGGCGCTCTTCTGGTAGTCGCGCAGGCGCAGCGAGGGCAGATCCACGGGCTGCTCGCGCAGCTGCTTCTCCGCCGCCTCGATGTCCTGCTTCAGCAGATCCATCAGGCCCTGGGGCGAGTACCAGCCGGGGAGGGCACGAGGCAGGTTGGCTGGGCGGCGCACGTCGTGGAACCAGATGCCGCTCTTGGTCTCCAACTGCTTGAGGTAGGGGCGCCCGTTGGTGGCGAAGAGGAAGGGCAGTTGGCTGGTGCCCCAGGGCCCACCCGGGAGCGTCGCGTCCCCCGTGGGGGCGAAGGACTCGGCGTAGCGGCGGGCCTGCGGCAAGGCACCGGAGACATCCGTGCGCCAGCGCTTGGCCTCCACCACGGCCACGGCCTGGAGTCCGGCGAAGAGGACGTAATCGGCGCGGCCGTTGCCGGTGGGCCACTCGGAAATGGCCAGGTTGCGGCCAGCCACGGGACGGGCACCGCTCTCGTGGGTGAGGCGCTCCGAGTCCACCTCCCAACCGGCCTCGCGCAACTGGGCATCGATGAGGCGGCGGGTCTCGGCCTCGTCCAGCTCCAGCTTCTCGCCCGCCTGGTAGGACGCGGCGGCCAGCAGCTTGAGGGCCTCCGGCGGCTGGGCGGCGGCTTGGGTCTGGAGGGTATTCAATTCCTCGACGAGCCGCTTCTCGGCCTCCTCGGCGAGTTGCTGCCAGACAGCACAATCCTCGGCATCCCGCCGGGCGCGCTCCTCGGCGTCGAGCCGGCGGCGGGCCTCGGCCTCGGCGGCCGAGCGGGCCGTCTCCGCATCGAGTTGGGCGGCGTTGAGCGCGCCGCGCAGGCGCTCCAACTCGGTGGCGAGGGCCCGGTTCTCCTGGGCGGGGTCCGGCGGGGGGATGAAGGGGCCGGGGTTGAATCCTGACACCTTGCCAAAAGTGCCGTGGAACCAGATGGCGAGCTGCCGGGCCAGCTTGAGGAGTTGGAGCGCCTCTTCGTGGCTGGCGGTGAAGTCATGAACGGCGTCGTTGCCGCCCTTGCGCAGCTCGTGGAGCATGCTCCGCACCTCGGCCGAGAGCGCATTGTACGGGGGCGAGGCGAGCTTCTCGATGAGCTCGAACTGCCGGAGGTTGTCCCATCGGATGCCCAGGTGGGCCGCTGCCCGCTGTGCCAACCGCTCGCCGAACTGCCGCAGCTTCATCAAGCTGGTATTGGGGTCCTCCACGAAGTAGCGCTCGGCCTGGGCGCCGAGGGCCACCAGCAACGTGTCGTGAGCGGAGAGGAACTGGAAATTCGACGAGGTAGGTGCGGCCATGGGCAGACACGCAGCCTAGCCGAAGGGCCGGGAAATCCGCAGGTTGGTGGCCAGACAACCCACCACGGTGTACCCAGGACGGCAAACCCAAGGGGCAGGCGGCCGAGAAGGCGTGCGCGGTGCGGCCCCAGAGGCTATAGGTCCAGGGTATGACCGACGTCTCCACCGCGCGGGTCGCACCCGCAGTGTTGCCAAAACCCAATGACCCGTGCTGGTGCGGCAGTGGCACCAAGTACAAGAAGTGCCATCGGGGCGCGGACTCCGTCGAGGCACGCAAGCGAGGGCCCGAGGCCCGCTCGCGGGGCATCCGGCCGGGCGTCATCAGCCCCATCCGCACCGTCCCCGCCCACATCAAGCGCCCCGATTACGCGGTCTCCGGGCGGCCCGGCCGCTTCTTCCCTCCCTCCGAGGTGAACAGCGCCGACGTCATCGCCCGCATGCGCCGCGCCTGTAAGGCCGCCGCCGAGGTGCTCAACGCCGCGGCCGCCCATGTGCGCCCCGGCATCACCACCGATGAAATCGATGCCATCACGCACGAGGAGTACATCAAGCGTGGCGGCTACCCCAGCACCCTCAACTACCACGGCTATCCCAAGTCCCTCTGCACCTCCATCAACGAGGTCATCTGTCACGGCATCCCCGATGACCGGCCGCTCGAGGACGGGGACATCGTCAACCTCGACATCACCATCTTCCTGGATGGGGTGCATGGGGACTGCTCGGCCACCTACTTCGTGGGCACGGTGGACCCCGAGAGCGAGCGTCTGGTGCGCGTCACCCGCGAGTGCATGATGCTCGGCATCGAGGCCATCAAGCCGGGCCGGCCCATCAGCGACATCGGCAAGGCCATCGAGGCCCACGCCACCCAGCACGGCATGGGCGTGGTGCGCGCCTACTGCGGCCACGGTATCGGCGAGCGCTTCCACACCTCGCTCCAGATTCCCCACCACTACGACCCCGAGGCCAAGACGATCATGGAGCCCGGGATGATCTTCACCGTCGAGCCGATGATCACGCTCGGCCACTGGCACCACCGGGTGTGGGACGATGGCTGGACGGCGGTGACGGCGGATGGCTGCCGCACGGCCCAGTTCGAGCACACCATCCTGGTGACGGACACGGGCGTGGAAATCCTCACCGTGGCCTGAGCCGTGGCAGGCGCACGGTGAAGGTGGTGCCCTCCGCCTCGGTGGAGCGCACCTCCAGCGTGCCGCCGTGGCCCAGGACGATGCGCCGGGTGATGAAGAGGCCCAGCCCGAGGCTTCCCTGGCGCGCCCCCGCCTCCGGTCCCCGCCGGTACGGCTCGAAGAGGCCCGGCAACACCCCGGCGGGGATGGGGCGCCCCTCGTTGTGCACCTCGAGCAGCACGCTCGAGTCCTCGCCCCGGGTGGACACCCGCACGGGCGTGCCCCCCGGCCCGTGCTGGAGCGCGTTGCCCACCAGGTTGGTCACCACCTGGGCCAGCCGGTCCCCATCCCATTCTCCCCGGCCGTCTCCGCTGGAGTGGAACACGATGCGCCGCTCGGGCCAGGCGAGCCGCACCTCCTTCACCACCCGCAGGATGTGCTCGTGGAAGTCCATGGGCTCGCGGTGGACGGGCAGGCCCCGGGTGCGCGCCTGGTGGAAGTCGAGCAGGTCGCGGATCATCCGGCTGGCCCGGTCCGCCGCCGCGTGGATGCGGCGGGCCGTCTTCGTGGTGCGCGCGTCCACGTCCTCGCGCTCGAGCAGGGTGGTGGCCGACAGGGCGATGGCGTTGAGGGGCGTGCGCAGATCGTGGCTGACGATGGCCACCACGTCCTCACGCACCCGGATGGACTCCTGGGCCTCCTGGTAGAGCCGCGCGTTGTCGAGCGCCATGGCCGCGCGATCCGCCACGCCCCGGGCCACCTCCAGATCCGACGAGGTGCACGTGGGGCGCGGCCGGTTCCAGATGAAGTTGATGACGCCGAGCCTCCGGCCCCGGGCCACCAGGGGCATGAGCAGCAACGACCTCGGGGCGAGCTGCTCCAGGAGCTCCCGGTGCTCCGCGTTGAAGGCGTGGGCATCCAGCCACTCGGGGGTGATTTCTGGCACGGCCAGGGGCTCGTCCCGCTCCAGGAGCCGGGTGAAGGCGTGGGACTCGCCCGTTCCCGGTGAGTGGAGCCTCAAGCGTTGGAGGATGGCATGCCGCCGCGGATCGCCCGTCGCCATCTCCTGCCGGTGGATGTGTCCGTCCTCGCCCACCAGGTACACCAGGCAGTTGTCGGCCAGGTGGGTCACCACGAGCGAGGCGATGCTCCTCAGGGTGGTGGGGACGTCGAGGGACTGGGACAGCAGCGTCCCCAGCTCGACGAACAGGGCCTGTGCCTTCTCGGCGCACTTGCGCGCGGTGATGTCGCGCGTGATGCAGGTGAAGAAGCGCCCCTGGGGCAGGCGCATCTCGCTCGTGGAGAGCTCCAGGGGGAAGAGGCTCCCGTCCTGGCGCCGGCCCCGCACCTCGCGCCGGGTGCCGCGCGTCCCCGGCTTGTGTTTGGTGCGCGGGTGGAACCCGGGCACCAGCTGGTGGATGTCGCGGCCGAGGAGCTCCTCGGCCGGATGGCCGAAGATGCGCTCCGTGGCCGGGTTGAGGCTCTGGATGCGGCCCCGCTCGTCGAGGGTGAGGATGCCGTCCGCCGCCGTCTCCAGGATGGCCTGGAGCCGTTGGGTCGTCGCGCGCAGGGTCTCCTCGGCCCGCCGCCGCGCGGTGATGTCCCGGGTCATCTTGGCGAAGCCTCGCAGGTGGCCCCGCTCGTCCCTCAGGGCGGTGAGGTGGATGTCCGCCCAGTATTGGTGGCCATCCTTGCGCAGCAGCAGGGCCTCCGTCCGGTAGTGTCCCTCGGTGGCGGCGATGCGCAGGGCCTCCTCGGGCACCCCGGCCTGCACGTCCCCGGGGAGATAGAAGAGGGAGATGGAGCGGCCGAGCACCTCCTCCGCCTTCCAGCCCTTGATGCGCTCCGCCCCGGGATTCCAGCTCGCCACGCGGCCCTCGGGATCCAACATGAGGATGGCGTGGTCCTCCGCGCCCTCCACCAGCAGGCGGAAGCGCTCCTCGGTCTCGTCCTCCGCGCGCTTGCGATCCGTGATGTCCAGCACCGAGGTGCCCACCAGGAAGACCTCGCCGGCCGGGTTGCGCACCGGGTAGTGGCTGACGAGGTAGTGGCGGAGCCTTCCACCCTCTCCGGCGGGACGCCCCGTCACCTCGTAGTCGAGAAGGGGCTGCCCCGTGTCCAGCACCCACTGGTGCAGGATGGGCAGGCTGGCGTCCAGGGCGGGAGCGAGCTCGTACAGGGTGCGGCCCAGGGCCTCCTCCATGGAGACACCGGTGATGTCCGCCAGGAGCCGGTTGATGCGCACGTAGCGCATGTCCTTGTCGACGAAGCACAGGCCCACCGGGGCATTGGTGAGCAGGATGTCCACCAGCGCCCGTTCCTCCTCGGCCCGCCGGCGCGCGCGCACCAGCTCCGTCACCTCCACCCCCTGCGCGAAGATGCCGGTGATGCGTCCGTCCCGCCCGGTGATGGGGTGGTAGGTGGTGTTGAAGAAGCCTTCCTCCAACGTGCCGTCCCCCCGCCGGTCCCACCACAACGGCACCTCGTTGCCCACGTAGGGCTCGCCCGTGCCGTAGACGTGGTCGAGCAGCTCGAAGTAGCCCTGGCCCTCGACCTCCGGGACGGCCTCGCGGGCGGGCTTGCCCAGTACGTCCCGGGCGCCGAAGAGCTGGGCGTAGAGATCGTTGGTCAGGGTGATGACATGCTCGGGGCCCTGCATCAAGGCGATGGCGGAGGGGGCCTGCTGGAAGAGGGCGGCCATGCGCTCGTATTGCTCCTCGGACTCGCGCAGCAGCCGGGCCTCGGCTTCCCTGTGCGCGGCGAGCTCCGTGGAGAGCGCGTCCACCGCCTCGGTGATGCCGTGGATCATGAAGGAGGCCAGGGTCCGGACCTCCGCCAGGGAGAGATGCGTGCCCGTCTCCGCCACCGAGTCGAGGATGCACTCGTGCAGCAGGCCGTACTCCCGCACCAGCGCCGGCAGGTCCACGCCGGGGCGGGGGTGTTGGCCACCGTGCGCTCGAAGCTCGGGGGCGCTCTGGTGCAACTCCTCGGTCAGCTCGTGGAGGTAGCCCTCGGCGTGGTCCTCCAACATGCACCGCGTCTGGGGAGTAGGCGCCAGGCTTCCGCTCAGACGCTCGACCCAGTGGTGGATGATGTCTTCCCGCCGGGCCTCCAGCATGTCCGCCAGGGTGGTGGGCGAGGACATGGGCCAAGGCATCTCGAGGTTCACGGCGGCTCTCCTCCCCCTGCGGCGAGAACGGATTCCCCTTCAAGACACCCGTTCCCAGCCCCATAGTCCCCGTGTCAGGGATGCTCCCCTCCCTCTCGTGCGCGTCGCGCGCCCGCTCACGGGCTGCCGGATGAGGGAGCCCCTGGTCAGGCACGCCGCACGCGGCTGCGCACGCTGGTGAGCACGCACAGCATCACCAGCACGGAGGCGCCGAGCGTGCCGCGTCCCACGGGCTCGCCGAGCAGCAGCGCGCACCACAGCAGGGTGAGCAGCGGCTGGACGAGCTGGAGCTGGCTGACGCGCGCCACGCCGCCGAGCGCCAGGCCGCGGTACCAGGCGAAGAAGCCGAGGAACATGCTCACCACCGAGACGTAGCCCAGGCCGAGCCATGCACGCGGGCTGGCGGAGAGCATCTCGGGGCGCAGGGAGAGCGCCACCACGGGGGCGAGGAAGGGCGCGGAGAGCACCAGGGCCCAGCAGATGACGCGCCAGCTGCCCAGCTCGCGCGCCAGGACTCCTCCCTCGGCGTAGCCCACCGCGCCCGCGGCCACCGCGAGCAGCACCAGCGCATCCCCGCTCGTGGGCCGCCCCGCGCCCTGGGCCAGCGCGAAGCCCACCACGCAGCCGAGCCCCGCCAACGCGGACAGCCAGAAGCCCCACGAGGGCCGCTCGCGTGCGCGGAACACGGCGGCCACGGCGGTGGCGGCGGGCAGCAGGCCCACCAGCACCGCGCCGTGCGAGGCGGGCATGTGGCGCAGCGCCAGGGCGGACAAGAGGGGGAAGCCCACCACCACCCCCCCGGCCACCAGCGCCAGGCGAGGCCAGTGCCGGCGCTCGGGGAGCCGCTCGCGCCGCACGGCCAGCACCAGCCCCGCGAGGCCCGCGGCGATGAGCGCGCGCCCCAGCCCCACCACGGTGCCGCCCAGCTCGGGCACGGACACCCGGGTGGCGGGCAGGGTGAGGCTGAAGGCCAGCACGCCGAGCGCGCCGAGCAGCAGTCCTTCCCACGCACGCGCGGTCTCGGAGGGCGGCGTGAGCGCGAAGTCCAGGCGGGCGGGCTGGAGCGCCTGCACCACCACCCGTCCGTGTCCCTCCATCTGGAGCACGTCTCCGGGCTCGAGCACGTGGTCCTCCGCGTCCCCCTCGCGGGTGAGCCACACCCTGCCCTCGCGGCAGGAGAACCTCAGCCCTCCCATGCGTGGCAGGTACGTCCACAGCGCGCCCTGCGCGAGCGCCAGTCCCACCGGCTCTCCGCCAGCACCGAGTGTTGTCGTGGCCATGTCTCTGCACCTCCTTTTTCCACGCACAACATGCGTCCGGCGCGGAAAGCAGAACAGATTCAGCGACTCGCGTTTGTGACCGGTACAGTTTACTCTTCCCGAACTGTGCTGGTCCTCGCGGGGGTCAGCTGTACCTGGGCCGGGCGGCGGCTCCTCGTTAGAGGAGGAGGTGGCTTCGGGCCCTGCAGGGAGGCGCGATGAGGCAGGCGAGTGTGACACCCCACTCCACGCTGTACGAGCAGGTGGCCGAGCGGCTCGGAGAGGCCATCGCCGCGGGCACGCTGCGTGCGGGAGACCGGCTGCCCTCGGTGCGCCAGCTCAGCGCGAGCGAGCGGGTGAGCGTGTCCACGGTGCTGCAGGCCTACCTGCACCTGGAGTCGCTGGGGCTCATCGAGACGCGGCCCCAGTCCGGGCACTACGTGCGCCAGCGCGAGCGCCCCCTGCCCGCCGAGCCCCAGGTGTCGCGGCCCGCGGCCCTGGCCACGCCGGTGAGCGTGAGCGCGCTGGTGGCCCGGGTGTACCGCGCGGCGAACGACCCACGCATCGTCCCGCTCGGGGCGGCGCTCCCCTCGTCGGCGTTGCTGCCCACGCGGCGCCTCAACCGCGAGCTGGCCGCCATCGCCCGCGAGGCGGGTGAGGTGGCCATCGAGTACGACATGCCGCCGGGGTGCCTGGCGTTGCGCCAGCAGGTGGCGCGCCGCTCGTTGGACTGGGGCTGCCCGCTCGCGCCGGAGGACTTCGTGATGACGTGCGGGGCCTCGGAGGCGTTGCACCTGAGCCTGTTCGCGGTGGCGCGCCCCGGGGACACGGTGGCCATCGAGTCTCCCGCCTACTACGGCACGCTGCAGGCCATCGAGGCCCAGGGGCTGCGCGCGCTGGAGATTCCCAGCCACCCGCGCCACGGCATGGAGCTGGACGCGCTGGAGGCCGCGCTGACGAAGCGCAAGGTGGCCGCGGTGCTGGTGGTGCCCAGCTTCAGCAACCCGCTGGGCAGCTGCATGCCCGAGGAGAACCGCCAGCGGCTGGTGGAGATGCTCGCCGGGCGCGGCATTCCGCTCATCGAGGACGACATCTACGGGGACCTGCACTTCGGCCCGCGGCGCCCGAGGCCGGCGAAGGCCCACGACAAGGAGGGCCTGGTGCTGCTGTGCGGCTCGTTCTCCAAGACGCTGGCGCCGGGCTACCGGGTGGGCTGGGTGGCGCCGGGGCGCTTCCGGGAGAAGGTGGAGCTGCTCAAGTTCGCACAGACGGTGGCCACGCCCACGCTGCCGCAGCTCGCCATCGCCGCCTTCCTGCGGGATGGGGGCTATGACAGACACCTGCGCACGTTGCGCCGGAGGCTCGAGGCGCAGGTCCGGCAGGTGGTGGAGGCCGTCGGCGAGCACTTCCCGGAGGGCACGCGCGCGACGCGCCCCGAGGGCGGCTCGCTGCTCTGGGTGGAGCTGCCGCGCAAGGTGGACGCGCTGGTGCTGCACGCGCGGGCGCTGGAGGCGGGTATCAGCATCGCGCCCGGCCCCATCTTCTCGGCGCAGAAGCGCTACGGGAACTTCATCCGTCTGAGCTGTGGTTTTCCGTGGTCACCCCGCCTGGAGGGGGCACTGGCTACCCTGGGGTGCCTCGCGCGCAACATGGCATGAGGTGTGGTCTCACTGCCATACTGTCCGTCCGCGCATGCCCACCCAGCCGCTCGTGAATGGAACCAGGACGTGGCCCTCTCCCAACGGAGAGCTGCGTCGCTGGCTGCCCGCCCCTCATGTCCTCGTGTTGAGATTCCGCGGGCGCTTGTTCGACGCCGAGCGCTCCAGGATCGCCGTGGAGGTCATCAACGAGTTCGTCGCCGACACCTCGCGCAAGGTGGACATCTTCCACGACTGGGAGGCGATGGAGCTGTACACCACCGACGCCCGGACCGAGCTGACGGAGCTGGGGCTGCGGCTCGCACCGCGGATCAACTCGCTCAGCGTGTTGATCGGCTCGAGCCTGGTGGAGATGGGCGTGACGATGGCCGGCATCAAGCTGGGCGGCATCCGCATCTTCACCACGCGGGCGGAGTTCGATCAGGCCGTGCGGCAGGCCGTGGAGTCCCAGGGCGGCACGTACAAGCCGCTGCCTCCGGATTGAAGGCCGGGCTCAGGCCGCCAGCTTCAGCTTCCACCAGGGCTCCACGCCCTCTACCCGCGACGGCTCCACGGGCATGCCCGGCTTCGGCATCACCAGCCGCACCCGCTGCTCCTGTCCGAGCCGCAGGAGCGTCTCCGCCGGATCATCCCACGCGTGGATGGCGAGGTTGAACGTGCCCCAGTGCACGGGCAGGAACGCGCCGCCACCGAGCAGCTCTAGCGCCTTCAGCGCGTTCTCCGGCCCCAGGTGGATGTCGCCCCAGGCCGGGTGGTACGCGCCGACCTCCAGCATCACCAGGTCGAACGGACCGAGCCGCTGGCGGATTTCTCCGTACTCCGGCGTGAGCCCCGTGTCGCCGCTGAAGAAGACCTTGTGCCGGGGGCTCTCGACGACGAATGACGACCAGAGCGTGCGGTTGCGGTCTCCCATGCCCCGGCCGGAGAAGTGCTGCGACGGCGCGGCGGTGATGCGCAGCTCGCCGCGGGGGAGGGTGGCGGACTCCCACCAGTCCAGCTCGGTGATCCGCTCCGGCGGCACCCCCCAGGCCTCCAGGTGCGCGCCCACGCCGAGCGACGTGTAGAAGGGCACGTCCGTGCGCGCCAGCTCGAGGATGGTGGGGTAGTCGAGGTGGTCGTAGTGGTCGTGCGAGACGATGACCGCGTCCAGCGGCGGCAGCTGCGCGAGCGTCACCGGCACCGGATGGAAGCGCTTCGGCCCGGCGAAGGACGAGGGTGACACGCGCTCGCCCCAGACGGGGTCCGTGAGGACGCGCAGTCCGTCGAGCTCCAGCAGCACCGTCGAGTGCCCGAGCCACGTCGCGCGCAGCCCGGTGTCCGCCGGCCGGGCCCACGTCGCGAGCGGGCTCTCGAGCGGCAGCGGCCCGGGCGGCGTCCGGTTCTGTCCTCCGAGGAGGAACTCGCCCATCGTCGAGAGCGCGGTGCCAGGCTTGAGCCCGGGGCCCACCCCCGCGGTGTTCTTGAAGATCCCCTCGAGGAAACGGGGAGAGGCGCGCATGCGCTCGAGGCGGAGGCCTTGGGCCTTCCCACCGAAGACGGAACCCTTGGGCATGGGGTGGGTTTAACGCCGGACCCTCCTGGCCTCAACTCGCGGGGATGCGCACGACGAAGGTGTACTCCACGTCCACCGGCCTGCCCTGCTGGGTGACGGGCGTGACGCGCCAGGTGGACACCGTCTCGAGCAGCTCCTGATCCATGTAGGGCAGGCCATTGAGCATCTTGCAGCCCTTCACCTGTCCCTCGCGCGTCACCACGCAGCGCACCAGCGCGGTGCCTCGCACACGCGCGGCGCGGGCCTCCTCGGTGAGCCGGGGCTCCCTGCCGCTGACCCGCTGCGGGCGCGTCATGGCCGAGGGCTCGAACGGAACGGGCTCGGACGGCGCGGCGCCGAACCCTTCCGGCTGGGGCCGCCTGGGCTCGAGCGTCCTCGCCGCGACGGACGTCCTCACCTCTGGAGCCGGCGCGGCGGCGGCCTTGGGGGTGGAGCGCTTCGCCACGGCCTTCGGGCGCTCCGCCTTGGTGGGGGCCGGAGCCGGAGCCGGAGCTGGTTCGGGCGCGGGGGCCGAGGTGGGCTGGGCCACGGGCTCGGGCGCGGGAAGTGCGGAGGTGGTAGCTCGTGAGGTGGTGGCACACCCTGTACCACCCAAGGCCACGCACGCGGTCAGCAGGACGGCAAGGGCAAGGCGAGGCTGAAGGGAGAAGGAAGCGCCAGTCATGCCGTAATTTTACACCAAAAACGGCTGAAGTGGTGCGGGCCCACCGAGAAATCCGTGCTGCCCCATGTCTCAGGGGCGGGGTCGCACGCGCACCGGAGGCTCGATGAGGACGGGCTCGGTGGCCTTCGGGTCGTCCGGGTCGTAGGCGGGTGCGTAGGGACCGGCGTGTGTCGCCTTCCACTTGCGGGGCACTCGCTGGATGCCCACCGGGAACACGGTGAGCTGCCCCTCCTTGTCGATGCGCAGCCGCAGGAAGTTCTTCCAGTCCTCGATGGCGAGCGAGATGAAGGCCTCGTTGTAGTGGGCCCCGAAGGCGTTGACGCTCACCGTCAGGTAGAGGCCCATGATGAAGGGGCCCACCAGGAAGCCACCCGCGAAGGTGAAGAGGGCGCCCAGCAGGAACTTGGCCCACACGTGTGTCCACCCGGCGGCGCACAGGGCCACCCCGGGCACCAGGGCCGTGTTGCCGGAGATGACCTCCGGGCAGATGCCCAGCACGCTGACGGTGAGGTACACCGAGCCCCAGGCCACGAAGAAGGCGGTGGTGATGTGCGCCAGGCCATGCAGTGTGCCGGCCAGCACGCGCCAGCGCCCGAAGGCCACGTCCGCGAACCCGATGAGCCCACCGATGGTGGCCAGCCCCAGCGTCAGCGACCACGGGCGCGTCACCACCGAGGAGGCCACCGCGGAGAGCGCCTCCAGCATGTGCGAGAGCCCGAAGATGCCAATCTCCGTATACGTCGCCAGCGCGAGCAGCAGGTAGAGCGCGCCCGTCATCAACCCGAAGAGGGGGCTGGAGCGGATGAGCATCAGGTTCCCGCGAGCCAGCTTCCGGGACGTCCGCTCATCCGGGAAGCACTCCTTCTGGACGTACCCGTCGCGCAGCCGGTGCGCCGACGGCGTGTGCGTGGGGTGCATGAAGGCCCCGGCGCCGCCGGCCGTTATCTTCTGCCGGCCCTCGGGGTCCTCGTGCCGTTTGTAGTGGTGCAGATCTCCCGCGAGGAAGAGGCTGATGCGCCGGCCGAACACCTTCTCCTGGAGGTACTCGAGGTTGTTCTCCAGGTAGCCGCGGCGCTGGCTGGTGGCGGCGAGAATCCACGCGGGCTCCGCGTTGCAGAGGATGACGCGGTCGTCCGGCTTCATGTGCGCGGCCACCTGGTGGAAGTACTCCACCTGGGGCACGTCGATGTCGCTGTTGAGCTGCACGTCCGTGCCGATGAGCCACCAGCCGCGCGGCAGCTTGAGGGCGAAGTAGCTGCGGCTCTGGCGCGTGCGCCGACCGGCCAGCCAGCGGTTGGCGCAGAACAGCCGCATGAAGGCGGACAGCCCGTCGTACCAGTCGTGGTTGCCGGGGATGGCGAACAGGTCCGGGCTGGGCTGCTTCGTGCGCGCCATGGCCTCCTCGTAGGGAAGCACCAGTCGCTCCTCGTACGTCTCGCGGCTGGCGCCCGGGTACACCTGGTCGCCGCCGAGCACGAGGATGCGTCCGCGCTCGGTGGCGTGCGCCTGGCCCGTGGCGTCCTTGAGCTCCAGGGAGGGCAGCGCCATCAACCGCGCCACCGTATAGGTGGAGTTCCACCCGTCGCCGCTGTCGGCCGCGTAGTCCAGCCAGAAGTCCCCATCGGGGGACTCCTCCGAGTAGTCGAAGAAGGGGGGCTGCGGGCGCACCACGGCCTCGATGAGGCGGTGGTCCGCGCGAGCGCCGAACGCGGCGGCCACCAGCGCGTCCAACCCGGTGCGCACGAGCATTGCGGGGTGGAGCCAGCGCACCATGTCCGCGTGCTGCTCGGGCTTCGTCGCGGTGCCAGTCCGAGGAGGGCGGGTCTCGTGGAGGTGGGGGTCGCGGGGAGGCGCTTCGTGCGTCCCCTCGGCGTGCTGTTGCTTCGCGGTGCCGGGCTCGTGCGGTGTCACCGAGGCACGGTCCCCCAGCACCGTGTCCGGGTCAACTCCCCGTCGGGTGGCGCCGTTGGAGCCCTGGCGAGCGCTCCTCTTCCTGCCCTCCGGGCATCCAATCGGATGATTCCGGTTGCCCCGGGCCGCCGGGCGTGATGCATGGCCCGTCCATGAACGACTTCCCCATCACCGTTCGTTTCCCCGTTCACTGGAGCGAGATGGACGCGTACGGCCACGTGAACAACGCGCGTTATTTCACCTGGTTCGAGTCGGCCCGCATCGCCTACATGGCGCGGGTGGGTCTGGTGAGCACCGAGATGCAGAAGCCCGACGGGGGCGTGGGTCCCATCGTCGCCGCGACGAACGCGGAGTACCTGCGCCCCGTCGTCTTCCCGGCGGATCTGGTGGTGGGGGCACGTGTCTCGCGCCTCGGCACCACCAGCATCACCATGGAGTACGCGGTGGACGATGCGCACACCGGGGTGCGCTATGCGCGCGGCGGCGCGGTGCTCGTCACCCTGCAGTACCCCACCTACCAGAAGGTGGCCGTGCCTCCGGAGATCCGCGCCGCCATCGAGGCGCTCGAGGGCCGCATCTTCGAGTGAGGTGGGAGCGTCGGGGCTACGGCGAGGGCCTGCTGGAGGCGCGGGGGGTTGGCACGCACCTCCAGGGCTCCTGGGCTGTCTTGCGATGACAGGTGAAGCCCGGCGCGCAGTCCGAGGGGTCCTCGGGAGTACAGGACGCGAGGCATTGGTGCATGGCGCAGACGGTACCCTCGGGGCAGGCAGGCGCGTCCTCGCCGCAAGGTGAGATGCACTCCATCCACACCGAGCCCGGGTGCTCCGGGTAATCGCGCTGGACGCAGCTCTGTCCCTGGGGACAGGGGTTCCGCCCACAATCCTGGCCGTACACCCTGGCACAGAGGGAGACGTGCCTGCCCTGGAGCCTGGGTCTTTCCAGGGCGACGCATCGCTGGCCATCAGGGCAGGTGCGGCCCTCGCACGTGGGCAGGCAGGAAGGCCCTTCGGATCCTCCGTGGCAGAAGAAGCCCTCGGGGCAGGAGGAGGGGTCCTCCAACTGGCACGGACGGCCACACCGGCCCTGGCAGAGCAGATCCTTCTCGCATGCGTAATCGGTCGTGGAGGCATGCTCCAGACACTCCTCTCCCTCCTTGCGAGCGCCCACCAGCGAGCAGACACGGAGCGGAGCCTCGCCCTGGGTGGTGGTCTGGGTGCGGCAGGCGAATCCCTCCTTGCATTGCAGGTCCGTCACGCACCTGCTGTCCGAGCAATAGCGGCTCATCGAGCGGGTGCTGAAGAAGCAGCGGAGGGGCGGCTCGCAGTCGGCGTCCGTTTCGCAGTCGCGCTCGTAGGTGAGGAGGCGCTGGCGTTCCTCGGGCGAGAGCATGGGAACGAGGGTCTTTCCCTGGGGGGTCGACGTGTTCGTTCCGCTTCCGAACAGGGCGGTGCGGGATAGCCACGCCAGCGGCAGAACGAGGATCAGGCCGAGCAGGATGGCCGGGAGCATGCGCCATTTCATGGGGGCTCCGGGCTCACGGTCTTCCACCGTTCGGGCGACACTCCAGGGGACAGAGTCGCTGTGCCTTGGGGTCGTTCTTGCGCGCATGGAAGTCCGCGCAGAAGTCCATCCAGTCTTCTTCGTCGAGAGGACAGTCCTTTCTCGATTGGTACTCGATCATGTCGCGCTCCGCGGTCCGGTCGATCGTGCCTCCTCGACCCCAGGCATGCGGGCATGCGGTCTCGACGGCGAGCAGCAGCGCCAGCAGCAGGATCCGTCTTGCCATGTCGCCCCCCACGTGGTGGCCCAACGTTAGCACCGCGTGGCATCCGCCGGTGGTGAGGGCAGGCGCTACCCTCCGCGGCGCGCGTCCGCGGGGGCGTTGGGGTGGCGCTGGAGCAGCATGCGCAACTGCGGCTGCCTCCGGACGGCCTCCTGCTTGAGCAGGTGCGCGATGAGGGCCGGCGGCGCCGCGCTCCACCGCGCGATGTTCTGGATGAGCATGGGCGAGCGGTACGTGCGCCCGCACAGCAGCGCCGCCGTCTTCCCGTCCACCGCCAGCCCCACCAGCGAGGCCAGCACCCGGCCCTCGGTGTTGAGGATGAGCTCCACCCGCTCCTCGGCGGGCGCGGTGTTGAAGCGCGTCCGCATCACCTCGCGCGCGGTCCGGCGGGTGCCCTCGGGCACGTCCCGGTCCATCGCCACCTTGTACTGCTCCAGCAACCGGCGGCCGCTCCACAGGCGCCGGTAGAGGCCCGCGGGCAGCTGCGGGTTGCGCACCAGCCAGCGCCTCACCCCCGTGTCCGCCACGAAGGCCGCCCGGCCACACAGGGCCTCCAGTCCCACCGGGTTGTGATGGTGGCGCGCGATGAGCCGCGCGTGCCCCAGTCCCACCCGCGTGTTCTCCAGCACCGACTTGATGACCGCGGGCACCGGGTCGAAACAGAACGCGGACAGCTCCGGATCCTCCGCGCCCCGGGCCCTGCGGGCGCGCTCGTCCTCGGGGAGCGGGTGCAACTGCCGCTCGAAGATCTGTCTCCAGTTGCCCGCGGCGGCCTCGACCGTGGCGTCCTCGGGCGCCTCCTCCTCGGCGGCCAGCGGCTCCTCGGCCTCGGCCGGTGTGTCCTCCTCGGGCGGAGCGGCGGCCCGGGCCCCGGTGGACGGCGGCGGTGCTGAGGTGGGCGCGGGTAGGACGGCGCCGTGCTCGACCAGGCGCGTCAGGATGGCCTGGATGCGCTCGGGAGGGAGTCCGGTGAGGGCGGTGAGGTGCTTCACGGGCGTGGCGCCGTCCAGACGGGACAGGACGAAGCCCTCCTCGGGGGAGAGGGGGAGCTTCGCCACGGCGGCCGAGGGAATGGGCTTGGGCGTCCAGTCGTTCACGATCCGTCTCCCCGGAGACCCTCGAGCCTAGACGAATGACACAGAAGCGCCAAAGAGGTGTGGCGGAGGGTTGACGAATGGGGAGGCTCCGGCAGCACAATTCACCTATGAACGAGCGCATCCCGACCTACGCCGAGTTCTGGCCGTACTACCTCCGTGAGCACTCGCTACCCATCACACGCTGGTTGCACTTCGTGGGCACCTCGGTGGCGGTGGGTCTGGGCATCACCGCCGCGCTGACGGGCAGGGCGGATCTGGTTCCGGCCATGTTCGTGGCGGGCTACGGCTTCGCCTGGGTGAGCCACTTCACCCTCGAGAAGAACCGGCCGGCGACCTTCAAGTACCCCCTGTGGTCGCTCTTCTCCGACTTCCGCATGGCGGGCCTGATGCTGGTCGGCCGGCTCTCCAAGCACCTCGCCCGCGCGGGCGTGCGTGACGAGGACGACCAGTCCGGCGGCCACCTCCGCCCGATTCCCGTGCCCGTCCGCTCGCGCCGCAACGGGCGCTGAGTCTCGGGGCCTGACCGGGGACCACTCCCCGGTTCGAGGGAGCAGGCGGGCAGCCAGGGCGCGCGGGTTCTTTCCTCGCCGCCCCTCCACTGGTCTACCTTGCACGCTCCATGCAGCCCCTCGCCGAGTCGTCCCAGAGCACCCTTCCGCGCTGGTGGGCCCCTGTGTTGTGCACGCTGGCGGGCCTCGCCTGGAGCGCGTACATCGTCGGCCCCGGGGCCCTGCTGCCCGGCAACGTCGACTGGATGCTGCAGGACGATTGGTCGCCCATCCTGTTCGGCTGGCTCTACTCGCGCACCAGCCCCTGGGGCCTCCCCCTGGGAGACGCCGCGGGCTTCCTCCACCCCGTCGGCACCTCGCTGGCCTACACGGATGCCACGCCGTGGTGGAGCACCCTCTTCAAGCCGCTGACCTCGCTGCTGCCCCTGGCCTTCCAGATTCATGGGCCGTGGGTGGCGCTGTGCTTCTCGTTGCAGGGCCTCTTCGGCGCGCTCCTCGTCTCGCGGCTCTCCCCGCGCCCGCTGCACCAGGTGCTCGGGGGCCTGCTCTTCGTGATGTCCCCGGCCCTGGCCATGCGCCTGGGCCACCTCTCGCTGTGCGCGCACTGGCTGGTGCTCGCGTCGCTGTGGCTCCACCTGCGGCCCTCCCCCGATGCGCGCGCCGCCTCGCGCACGCTGGGCCTCGCCGCCTTCTTCGTCGTGCTGGCCGCGGGCGTCCACGTCTACCTGGCCACCATGGCGCTGGCCCTGGCGCTCGGGCTCGTGCTGCGCCTGTGGCGCGTGCAGGGCCTCTTCTCCGGCGCGAGGGCTGGGGCGTGGGCCGCCGGCCTCTCCGGCTCGGCGCTCGGGGTGATGGTGCTGTTCGGCTACTTCTCCCTCTCCACCACGTCCGCCACGGGCTTCAACCACTACTCGGCCAACCTCCTCACCTTCTTCAACCAGGGCGGCATGTCGCGCTTCGTGCCGGAGATTCCCGTCGGCGGAGGGCAGTACGAGGGCGCCGCGTACCTCGGGATCGGCGTGCTGCTGCTGGGCTTCGCGTCGCTGGGGGTGCTGCTGGCGAAGCGCGAGCGGTTCGGGCCGCTGCTGCCCCCGGGCCTCTGGCCGCTGTTGACCGTGTGCGGGCTCATGGCGCTCTTCGCCTTCTCGGCCCGCATGCAACTCGCCGGGTGGACCGTCTTCAGCTACCAGCGCGTCTCCGAGGCGGTGCTCGCGCCGCTCGCCCGCGTCTTCCGCTCGTCCGGGCGCTTCATCTGGCCCATGCACTACCTGTTCATCCTCGGTGCCATCGCGGGCCTGCTGCGCGTGCTACGCAACCGCCCGGCCTGGGCCGCCGCCGCCCTGGGCCTCGCCGTGGTGCTCCAGGCCGTCGAGGTGCCCGCCGACGGCTGCCGTGCCCGCTTCACCCCGCACGTGCGGCCGGCGCCCGGAGGCGACGCCACGTGGGCCCTGGCCAGGGGCACGTACCAGCACCTCGCCCTCTACCCCGCCACGCGCGTGGACGGTGCCGGGCGCGGCTGCCCGGGCCTGTTCACCAACAACGAGCTGCCCCCCTACGCCTGGCAGGCCTGGCTGAACGGGATGACGTTCAACAGCGGGTATGTCGCCCGGCTGGATGGGCCCTCCGCGCTGGCCACCTGCGAGGGGGAACAGGAGGACATCCAGGCCGGCCGCCTGTCGCCGGACACCGTCTACGTGGTGCATGACCAGGTGGCCGCGGGCTTCCTGGCGAGCACCGCCGGACACGCCTCCTGCGGCAGGTTGGAAGGGGTGCTCGTCTGTGTGTCCAGCGAGGCCCAGGGGCCCTTCCGCGAGGCGCTCGCGCGGGAGCCGGTGACGGCGGACGTGGCCCGGGACACGCCGTAGGCCCTGGTGTACAGGTGGGGGGGCGATGCGCTCCCGACTCCTCGTCCCCCTGTGTCTGCTGCTGCCCTCCCTCGCCCTCGCCGGTGATGCCCGCTGCAAGGGCACGCCCCAGGCCCGCGCCGCCCGCTTCTCCGAGAAGGCGCTGAAGGGCAAATCCCCCGCCGAGCGCTACGCCGAGTACGTCCGCGCCTGCGCCCTCGACGAGGTGGTGGCGCTCACGAAGTCGCTCGTCCGCTTCAAGACGGTGAGCAGCGAGCAGCCCGCGGCGAAGAGCCCGGAGATCGCCGCCATGGGGCGCTTCCTGGAGAAGTGGGCGCGCGGCCGGGGCCTCGGCTTCCGCGCGGTGGGCGGCAACGAGGTGTTCGAGCTGTCCTGGGGCGAGGGGGAGCCGCGGCTGGGGCTCGTCTTCCACGGAGACGTGGTGCCCGCGCCCGCGCACGAGTGGAAGAAGCCTCCGTTCGAGCCGTACGTCGAGAAGGGCCGCCTCCACGGACGGGGCGTCGAGGACGACAAGGGGCCGCTGGCCTCCGCGCTCGTGGCGCTCGCGATGGCGAAGGAACTGGGCCTGTCGCCGCAACAGGGCAAGGTGCTCGTCATCGTCGGCAACGGCGAGGAGAGCGACTGGACGGGCATGCAGCAGTACGCGGAGACGCAGAAGCCGCACCCCACGCACGTCATCTCGGTGGATTCGAACTTCCCGGTCATCGCGGCGCAGTGTGGCTTCGTCGCCTGGCAGCTCGAGGCCGAGTTGGGGGTCGCACCGGAGAAGCCAACGGCGGGCCGGCTGCGCGCCGTGGACGTCACCGCGGGCGAGTTCCTCACCCAGGTGCCCGGGGCCGCCACGCTGAAGCTGGAGTCGGCGGGCCTGGAACCGGAGAAGGCGCTCGCCGCCGTGCGGGAGGCCGTGGCCGCGGTGAGCCAGGAGCGCCCCACGCTGCGGGCCGAGGTGAAGCAGGAGGGCACCCGGGTCATCCTCATGACTCACGGCAAGGCCGTGCACGCCTCGGTGGCGGAGGAGGGCAACAACGCCCTCTGGGACCTGGCCGCCGTGGCCGCGAAGCTGCCGCTGGAGACCAACGGCATCGGGGCGATGTTGAAGGCGGTGACGCTGCGCTTCGATGGGGACCACTGGGGCGAGAAGCTGGGCGTGGCCTACCAGGACGAGCTGATGGGCCGGCTCCTCGTCGCGCCCACGGTGCTGCGCGTGAAGGACGGCAAGGTGGGCCTGGGCATCAACATGCGCCGGCCTCGGGGCAAGGACGCCGCCGCCTTCAACGCCTCGCTCGATGCCGCCGCGGAGCGGCTCTCCCAGGACACCGGTGGCCGGGTGAAGGAGGTGAAGGGTGGGAAGCCGGGCGAGGGCGGCCGCTACGTGGGAGAGCCGCACGTGGCGGACACCTCGGGGCCGCTCGTCACCACGCTGCTCGACATCTACAAGCGGCACCGCAACGAGCCGGACGCGAAGCCCCAGTCGGTGCGCGGTGGCACCTACGCGCGCCTCTTCCCGCGCTCCGTCGACTTCGGGCCCGCCTTCCCCGGGGACCTCTACACGGGCCACGCCCCGGACGAGTCCATCTCGCTCGACAACCTCGACGCCACCACCCGCATGGTCGCCGAGGCCCTCCACACGCTGGCTCTCACGCCGCCCGCGAAGTAAGGCCCGGGCGCGTCCTCCTCAACCCGGGTCCTTGCCCGGCTCGGGGAGGCCGCGCGGCAGGCGCACGGTGAAGGTGGTGCCGTGCTCCTGGGTGGAGTGCACCTTCACCTCTCCCCTGTGCGCGTGCGCCACCTGCTGGACGATGTACAGCCCCAGTCCCACGCTGCGGGTGGCCGCCTTGCCGGTGGTGCCTCGCCGGAAGGGTTGGAACAGCACCGCCTGAATCTCGGGGCCAATGGGCTCTCCCTCGTTGTGGACGGACAGGAGCACCTCGGGGCCGGCGTCGCGCACCTTCACGCGCACGGGCGTGTCCGGCCTTCCGTGCTGCAGCGCATTGCTCACCAGGTTGCCCACCACCTGCGCCAGCCGGTCCGGGTCCCAGTACCCCCACCCGTCTCCCTCCACGTCCAGCTCCAACCTCCGGTCCGTGTTGGCCACCTGCAACTCCTCCACCGTGCTCCGGCAGATGTCGTGCAGGTTCACCCGCTCGCGGTGCACGGGCAGCCCGCCTCCGATGCTGCTGCGCGCGAAGTCGAGGATGTCGGTGAGCATCCGCGCCATCCTCGCCGCGCTGTTGCGGATGCGCTCCACCGCCCGCACTCCTCCCTCGCTCAGCTCCTCCGTCCTGCGCAGCAGGAAGGCCGAGGCGGTGATGGCGTTGAGCGGGTTGCGCAGGTCATGCCCCACCACCGCGATGAGCTGCTCGCGCATCTCGCCGGAGCGGCGCAGCTCCGTCTCCACCTCCTTCTGCTTCGTGATGTCCACCACCACGCAGCCCAGGCCCACCACCTCGCCGCTCTCGGTCCGCACCGGGTAGTAGTTGCCCAGCCAGTGACGGGCGGAGGTGTTCCCGCGAGGCCAGCTGCTGAACTCGTGGTTGGACACCGGCTGACCCGTGTCGACGACGCGGCGGAAGATGGGCTCGCAGATGTCGGCGACCCGGCTGGGAAGCACCTCCCGCACGGTCTTTCCCAGGTGGAAGTCCACGGGCCTGCCGTGCAGCTCCGCCAGCGTCTCGTTGATGCGGAGGAAGCGCAGCTCCCGGTCCATGAGGCTGATGCCCACCGGAGCGGCCTCCAGCAGTGTGTTGAGCTGCGCCAGCGCTCGCCGCACCTCGTCCCGCGCGGCCCGCTCGCGCTCGGCCAGCTCCGCCTGGACGATGAAGCCGGTGGCGCGGGTCATCATCGTGCGGAAGAGCAGCTTGTCGGCTTCACTGAAGTCGAAGAGGGTCCGTGAGCTCATGTGCGCCACGCCCACCAGGTCCTCCCCGTGCAGCAGGGGGATGCTGTAGCTGGCGCGAACGCCGAGCCGCCGGATGACGTCGTACGCCAGCCGCGGATCGCTGGACACCGAGCGCGAGGAGAAGGGACGGCGCTCGGCGGCGACCTTGCCGCTGATGCCCTCGCCAATGGCGATGGTGTAGTCGATGGCCAACCCCTCCTGGGCGCCCAGCCCCTCGGCCGCGCGCACCCGCAGCCGGTCTCCTTCCCTCAGGAGGATGGAGGACGCGTCCACCGCCACCGCCGCCTCCATCAGCACCTTCAGCAGCTTGCGCAGGAAGGAGTCCACGTCCTCGCTCTCCAGCGCCGCATGGGAGACACGCTCCAGCGCCTGCAGCATCCGCTCGCGCACCCGTGCGTAGTTGTTGACGGCGCGTGTGATGCCGTGGTCGATGGCTTCGTCGAGCAGCTCCAGCTCGGCGAAGTCCGGCCAGTGGCCCTTCCGCTCCAGGGTGCGGAGGATGCACGTGCGCAGCAGTCCGTACTCGAAGGCGACTTCTCCCGGTTCGCACCCCAGCACCAGCCGTTCCAGGTCGTGCTCGTCGCCGAGAAGCTGGGACATGGGGGGGCGCTGCGCGTCGTGGACGTGCTCCGCCGCGTCCGCGAGTCTGTCCAGCAACTCGGGGATGTGGTCTCGCAGGGGGGAGTCGTCCGGCCGCTGCTCCGGGTGCCGCGCATGCAGGGCGTGCTCCCAGTCCGAGAGGATGTCCTCCCGGTGCTTCCGGAGGAAGTCCGCCAGCCGATGGGATTCACCAGGCTCCGGACCGGATGGCCGGAGCGGTTGAGGTGGATCCTGATCCCTCATGAGAGCGCTCCCCGAAGGCTGCCTCCCCGCCGCCAGCCTTGAGTCTGCTCATGTAGGGAGACCCCGGCCTCGTACCAGAGAACCAGGAGGAGGGACCCGGGAGGGGTCCGCCACTTCCCTCGCCACGCTTCGGGACGTCCTGGGGCTCCGGGGCCCGGCCGTCCAGCCCCGGTGGGCAGGCTCGTGCCTCCTGGATGAAACGAGACCCCACCGGAGTGGAGGGGAAGGGTTAGGTTGGGGGCAAGATGAGCACGCTCCTGCTGACCCGCACCGATGTCGTCCGCCACATGGAGGCCCTCACGTTGCTCTCGGAGATGCGCGAGGCCTTTCGCGCGGATGCCGAGGGCCGTACGGTGGAGCCCCAGCGCGCCCGGGCTCCGCTGCACGCCCAGGGGTCCTCGCTGGTGGTCTTCCCCGGCATCCTGACCGGCATCCCCGCCTACACCGTGAAGGTGCACGCGAAGTTCCCCGGCCGCTCTCCGGCCATCCAGGGCGTGGTGCAACTCCATGACCTGGAGACGGGGGCGTTGCTGGCGGTGATGGACTCGGGGCACCTCACGGCGCTGCGCACGGGGGTGGTGGGCGCGCTGGCCTCGGACGTGCTCGCCCGGCAGGACGCCGCCCGGGTGGCGCTCATCGGCGCGGGGGCCCAGGCCTCCATGCAGCTCAAGAGCCTGCGGCTGGTGCGCAGCCTCTCGCACGTGCGTGTCTATGACGTGGAGGTGGCGCGCGCGGTGGAGTTCGCCGCCCGCATGTACAAGGCGCTGAACCTGCCGGTGCGGCCGGCCATGTCGGTGGAGGAGGCGGTGGAGGACGCGGACATCATCGTCACCGCCACCCCGTCACGAGAGCCCTTCCTCTACCCGGGCATGCTGCGCGCGGGCACGCACGTCACCACGCTGGGCGCGGACGAACCGGGGAAGGCCGAGGTCTCCGCCGGGCTGCTGCGCCAGTCCACCTTCTTCTGCGACAACCGGGCGCTCAACGTGGCCATGGGCGCACCGGCCGGCGCGGGGCTCGGCGAGGAGTGCATCCACGCGGAGCTCGGCGAGGTGCTGGCCGGCAGGAAGCCGGGGCGCACCGACGCGGGGCAGGTCACCATCTTCGGCGCGGTGGGGCTGCCCTTCCAGGACCTGGTGGCGGCCTGGCACGTCTACCAGGGCGCGCGCACGGACGACTCGGTGCAGCGCGTGGACTTCCAGGGCTGAGGCTCAGGCGTGCCCGGCACCCAGGAGGCGGGTGCCCAGCCGGAGGACCAGTCCGCGCCAGGGGCCGCCACCGATTATCGGGCCCAGGGTCTGGAGGGTGTACGCCACGCGGTGGGCCTGCTGGATGAGCTCCCTGCCGGCCTCCAGATCCTGTCCCTTGTTCCGCAGGAGTTGGAGCTCGTGAAGCAGCCGCTCCCCGCGCGCCCGCGCCTCGACGAGCTGGGGGAGGAACTCGCTGGCGGTGTGCCCCGGCAGCAGCGTCCTCTCGACGTGCTGGGCGAGGAGCCCCACGACGGAGCCCAGGATCGTCAACATCCCCATCAGGTTGCGCATGAGTCCGCTGGCCTCGGTGAGCTGGGTCAGGGCCGCGGCTCCGCCGACGAGCGGGAGGAGCTGTCCGGTGAAGAGGAAGTGCCGGGACCAGGTGATCTTCCAGCGAAGGAGCGCGATCCACTCGTCGGAGCGGGGCAGGGTCGCCGCGAGCAACTCCTCCGACACACGGGCCTGCTCGCGCAGCGCATCGAGGTCGGCGACCGCGAGGAGCCCGTTCTCCTGGTCCGCGTCGCGTGGCGGGGCGGAGTCCTTCGGAAAGGAGAGGACCCCCCCAGCTCGGATGACGGGGAGGTCCAGGACCCATCTTTTTCGGGACTCGGCCACGACGACCCTCCAGGTGGTGGCCGTACCCGCCCGCCGGGGCCTCGTGGCTGGTGGCGGACAGTGGCCTTCTCCCGGATGGAATAGGAGCTCGGGGGATGTGATGAGCCGTGCTCAGTGCGTGGTCCGGCGACTCGCGCGGTCGATCTCCCTCGGGCCCGACAGCAGGCTGTCCGGGCCGTGGTGGAGGTGCACCTCGTCGGCGATGACCTCCCGCACGTCGTCGAGTGGCACGGCGTAGTCCTTGCGCCAGACGAGCAGCCCCTTCTCGACGATGAGCTCCTCGTCCGTCACCTCGACGACATGGCCGAGCTTCTCGCCACGGTGGGTGAACACTGGCATCCCCTCGTGCAGCTCCGAACGTTCCACCATGTACCCTTTCCTCCTCCCCGGGCAGGGGCAGCGAGCGGCAGTCCCGGATTTCAAGCTAGGGACGAGGAACCGGGACGGCACCGGGCATGCGGCCGGGCACGTCCCAAGGGTTGGCCGGTACACGGGTCGGCACGTGCATGCCCATCTTCATCGGGCCTGGGAGGTGCTCGATGATGGTGGGGTTTCTGGCTTCGAGGACGGGGCGTTGGATGCGCATGCTGGCGGGCGCGAGCCTGGTGGTGGGCGGCCTGTCCACGGACTCCGTGAAGGGGAAGATGTTGGCCGTGGTGGGGCTGGTGCCGCTGCTCGCGGGGGCGTTCGACCTGTGCCTCTTCGGCCCGTTCTTCGGCCTGCCCGTGAAGGGCGAGGCCATCCGCCGCAAGGTGGGGCTCATCGGCGAGGACTCGCTGCTGCCCCACCCGCCCATGCCGATGACGGAGCGCCCCACGCTGCTGCACTAGCGGCTAGGAGCGCACGTCGAAGGGGATGGAGAGGGTGCCGAACTGCTCGCCGGTGCGTGCATCCACCAGGCGCGCCTGGAGGGTGACGCGGCCCTCGCGCTCGCTCACGCCCTGGAAGAAGAGGAAGCCGGTGATGGTGCCGCCGGTGTCCAGCGTGCCCTCGGGCAGGGCCTCCCTGAGCATGTCCCGCGTGGGCAGTGGCTCCGGAGGGTCCCAATAGGCATAGGGCCGGTAGAAGGGGTCGTACCAGGGATCGTACCAGGGGTTGTAGATGCCCCGGCCCCGGTGTCGCCAGGTGTAGAACGGCGGGTTGGCCCAGCCCGTGTACCAGCCGAAACCCAGGCCCACGGACATGCGGACGCTGCCGCCCGAGCCGCCAGGGCCGGAGCCGCCGTACGCGGCGCGGCCCTCATCGGCCAGCTCGAAGGGGGAGAGCGCGGAGTACTGGAAGCGGGAGTCGCCCAGCAGGGTGAACTCCTCGTAGCGGATGCGCAGGGGCCGGCCGCTCTGGTTCTCGATGCGGACCTGCACCGGGGTGACGATGCGCTCGAGGGTGGAGGGGGTGCCACGCCAGGCGTCTCCGTCCGCCACCAGGCGCACACCTTGGGTTTCGCTCACGGCCGCGCCGCCCCGGGTGGTTTCGGCGGAGGGCAGGGGCTGCAACTTCGTCTCGGTCACGCAGCCCGCGGCGAGCAGCGAGGCCGCGAGCAAGAGCCAGGGAGCGCGCATGCGCATGGGGGGGTCTCCTCTGGGAAAAATTAGGAGTGGACCCGAGCGCGTGCGCGAGGTCGTGGCGAGGCCGCCCGGTGTGCGGACGGGAGCCGCGCACTAGGGCGTGTGCGAGGGCTCCGCGGCGGTGGTGCCGCGCCAGGTGGTGCCCAGCAGCGTGTCCCAGTCCTGCACGCGGGCCCAGTCCTCGAAGGTGTGCCAGCCCACCTCCGGGAAGTCCCGGCGCAGCAGGGCGATGTTGGCGTGGTAGCCGTCGCGCTGGAACCACTCGAACATGCGGCCCATGTCCTCGCTGAAGGAGCGGACGATCTCCAGGGGGACCTCCTCGTAGCGCAGCTTGTGCCCGCTGACGTAGGAGATGAGGGCGGCGGCCTGCTCACCCGTCACCTCGTCGGAGGCCACCTCGATGCGCCGGCCGAAGAGATCCTCGGGCCATTCCAGCACCCGGGCGCAGAAGGCGGCGAGGTCCGCCGTGGGAACCATCTGCAGCCCGCGGTGGGGCGGCAGGGCCATGCTCAGCACGCCCTCGTGCAGCCGCTGGGCGAAGGTGGGCCCCAGGAAATTCTCCATGAAGAAGACGGGGGCCACGATGGTGTAGGGCAGGCCGCTCTGACGCAGGTGCTCCTCCACCACGAACTTCGTCTCGAAGTGGGGGACGCCGGTGTTCTGGTCCGCGCCAGCCACCGAGGAATAGAGGAAGTGCCGCACGTGGGCGAGCTTGGCGGCATCGATGAGATGGCGGCCATGGCGCACCTCGCCCTCGAGGCCTCCGGCGTCGAAGGGGGTGGCCATGGCGAACACGGCGTCCACGTCGCGGCGCATGGCCTGCTCGAGGCTGTCTGGATCATCGAAGTCGCCGGTGACGAGCTCCGCGCCCCGTTGCTCCAGATCTTTCGCCGCGGGCGAGTCCGGGGTGCGAACGAAGGCGTGGACGCGATGTCCCCGCTTGAGGAGCAGGCGGGCGAGCGCGCCACCCTGCTTTCCGGTGGCACCGGTCACCAACACGGTCAGGGGTCGGAACATGCGATTCCTCCGGAGAGAACCTGTCTCAAGGTGGGGACGGGTGGCGCGCGAGGCGAGGGGCGTGGGCCAGGGCCTACCGCTTCTTGCCTGGTCCCTTCGCCTTCGCGGCGCCCCGCTTCTGGGGAGCCTTCTTCTCGCTGTTCTGCTCGCTCTTGGCCGCGCGGCGGGCGGACACGCCGCGTGCCACCCGGAGCGCACCGGACATGGCGTCGCCGGCCAGATGCTTCGCGCCCTCGAACGGATTGCCCTTGGCGGCTTCCTTCGCCGCCCGGAGAACACTCGCCACCGCTTCCCGGGCCAGTTCCTTCAGGTTCTCGGGCTGGAGCTCGAGCGGCTGGACGGCCTCGGGCTCCCCGGGCGGCGTGGACTCCTGCTCACGGGCCTCGAGGGGCGGGGCCTCCGCGCCCGCGGGCTCCTGCCGCACCTCGGCGGGCTCCTGCCGCACCTCCTCGGAGGCACGCAGGCGCTCCTGGAGCTCACGCTCCTCGCGGTGCTTCTGGTACAGCTCCGCCGTCTGCGCGTGCTGGCGGCCGTAGTGGATGGGCGTCTCCGCCGAGGGCGGCACCGTGGGCCTGGCTTCCTCGGCCGGAGGGGTCTGCCGGGCGCCGCCCGGATTGGTCACGCTGGGCTCCGGCTTGTCCGCACGGAAATGGTCGAAGCTATACGTCCGCATCCCTGCCTCCTTGGAGAGTAGGCTGTTGGCGTCACTCGTCGGAAGTTAGGGAGCCCCTCCAGGGCATGGAACCGCAGTCGGGGGCGGGCGGGGGAGCAAGTCCCCCATCGCCAGGACGCCCCATTGCGGTGCTCCGGGTTTCAGCTCAGGTACGAGGGAGAGAAGTCGTTGGGGTGGACGATGAGCTGCCGTCCGGCGAAACCGCCGTCCAGCTCGTGCCAGTGCGTCACCGCCGACTCACCGTACCGCCAGCAGAGGTACACCGGACGTCCGCTCTTGAGGGAGTGGAAGTCCACCAGACCATCCGCGGCCTTGATCTCCACGCCCAGATCCTGGAACTGCTCCAACTCGGCACGGATGCGCTCGAAGAGGGCATCGCGCTCGGCGCGGACGGGCGCGGTGCGCTCCGGCCCTGCCCCGGAGTCCTGGAGTGACTCCAGCTCGCGGACGATGGCTTGCACGCGCGCCACCCACGGGCGCACCCGCTCGAAGGTGCGGGTGAGCAGCGGGATGAGACGGTTGGCCTCTTCCACTCCGAAATAGCGCATGGCTGCCCGAGCATATCGCCCGGGCTCCACGCGTGCGTGCCGATCGTGTTCTTAGCGCTTCTTCGCCGGCTTGCGCGCGGTGGCGGTCTTCACGGCGCGAGCCACGGTCTTCTTCGCGGCGGCGGCGGCGCGCGTCACCACCTTGCGGCCGATGGTGCGGAGCGAGGGGATGGCGGGCTCGCTCTTCTTCGCGGGAGTCTTCGAGGCCGTCGTGGCCTTGGCCTGACGGGCGGGGGCTTTGGAGACCGCCGTCTCGGTGGCCTGCTTGCGGGTGGAGGTCCGCTTCGGCTCCGCGGGGCGGGCCTGGGTCGCGGCCTTCTTCGCCGCGGGCCTGGCCTGGGGCGTGGCCGTCTTCGCCGCGCGCTTACGTGCCTGGGCCCGTGTGCGATAGCGCTTCACGGTCTCCGAGTGGGCCTGTCCATAGCTGGTGGAGGACTTGGGCAGGGTGTCCTTCTCCATGTCCTTGGCCAGCGTGACCTTGGACTCGTCGTTGCCGAGTCGTGGGCCCGAACCCTTGAAGGTCTGCGCGGGCTGTTGCGAAAGGAAAGGTTCGAAACTGTAGGTCCTACCCATGAATGTCTCCCTGCGTGTGTATCCGGGCTGTCCCGGAAGTTAGGGACGATTCCCACTCGCGGCATGGTCCTAGAGGCCGAGATGGGTGAGCAGTGCTCCCAGGTCCTCATCGGACAGGGATTCGCGGCTGTACGGCGGCATGTTTCCCCCCACGCCGAAGAAGCGGCCATGCCGGACCTTCTCGATGAAGATGAGACCGGGAGCCACGCCAGGGAAGAGGGAGCCGTACTCCTGGGAGACCTCGGGGAGCACGGGCGCGAGCTGTGTCAGCCGGCCCTTCCCGGTGTGCGCCTCACCGTGGCATTCCCGACAGGCGGCCTCGTAGACGTCGGCGCCCCGCCTGGCGTTGCCTCGCGGCACGTCGGTGATGTCCTTGATGAGGGTGAAGGGCTGGGCGGGCGCGGTCTCGTCCGGGCTGATGCGGACCAGATACTCGTAGAGGGCGCGGCTCCTCGGGTCGTCCGGCGCGAGCGGGGTGACGCCGCGCATGAAGGCCGTGTAGCAGAAGTTCACCGCGTCCAGCAGGCGCGTCTCGTAGCCGCCCCACCAGTGGGGGCGGGACGCCACATTATAGAGGGACAGTCCCGCGTACACCTCGTCCTTCGGGGGAGTGGCGGTCGTCGCGTGGCACGTGGCGCACGAGAAGGTGTTGTATTGGCTGCCCGACAGCTTCGGGTCGCTGAAGAGCTCCTCGCCGTATTCCGCCGCGGGCACGGGGCCACAGCCCACCGCGAGCAGCACCGCTCCCAGCCACGGCCACCTCATGGCGACCCCCGCAGGATGCCCACCGAGTCCGGATAGATTCCCAGCGTCACGGTCTTCGTCACCGTGCCCGCCGCCAGGTCGAGCACATGCAGTGTGCCCGGGCCCTGGTGGCCACCCTCGCACACCACGAGCCCGTGCTGGCCATCTGGCGTCAGCGTCACCTGATGTGCGTTGACGCAGCCGGAGGGCGCGAGCGGAATCTCCCGGGTCACCACGGGCGGGGTGACGGCCGTGTCGATGACTGCCACCACGTCCTGCTTGCTGTAGGGCATGTAGAGCGTGCGGCCGTCCGTGCTGAAGGCGCCGAACATGGGCGAGCCACTGTGAGCCACGTGTACGGCGCGCTCGGGACGCATGGTCAGCGACTCCGGGTCCAGGACCTGCACGACGCCGCTCGTGAGCGAGCTCACCCAGACCGAGCCATCGATGGGCGACACGGTGAGCGCATAGGGCTCGTGCCGGGGCGCCACGGCGGTGCCCGCGTTGGTGGCCACCTTGAGGCGGGTGACGGGGTAGCCCTCGGCGTCCAGTTGCACCACGGCCACCTCGTCCGAGATGCAGGTGACATAGGCCCGCTTCTCGTCCGGGGAGAGGCGCACCGCGTGGGGAGCGGGGCACACCGTGACCATCGCCCTGCGTGTCATCGTGTCCGCGTCGAGGATGGCCAGCCGCGCGTCCATGTCGCTCTCGGGCCCGCCACGGCGCGCCACGTCGGTGATCCTCAGCAGGTCGAAGTGGGTCTGGAAGAGCGTGCGGCCGTCGGCGCTGGCGATGAGGTCGCCCGGGTTGCGGTCCACGCGCACCGAGCCCACGAGGTGGTTGTCCTTCGCGTCCAGCTTGAGGCAGTAGCCGTCGGCGGTGCCGGTGCCGTGCGCCCCGTGAGGGCCGGAGCCGGCGCCAGGCACGGAGTAGGAGAGGCCCACATAGTAGAAGTCCCCGCGTGGCGAGAAGGCGGCGTGGTGGGGGCCTTCCAACTCCACGGGGTTGAGCCCCACGGGGACGCGGGCGAGCTCTCCCCAGCCCGGCGAGCCCAACGAGTCCAGGTCGAGCAGGCTCACGGTGTCGTCCATGCTGTTGGTGACGACGATGCGCCCGCTCCCGAGCGGGGGCAGCTCCCGCGCAGAGGGCCAGGGGGAGTCGATGGAGTAGTCGAGCTCCGGCACCTTGTCGTTGGAGCAGGCTCCGAGCGCGAGTGGCGCGAGCAGGGCGGGCACGAGGAGCCTCATGGCGCACCCCTGCGGAAGGTGCGGGGCGTGGCGAGCGAGTAGGGGCCTTCGGTGACGGTGTTCTGCAGGAGGTGGGCGCTCGTCACCTGCACGGTGAGGTCCTTGCCCGCGTTCTTGCCCAGCTCGGCCCAGGAGTTGGCGTCGAGCTGCCAAGACACTTCCGAGGTCAGCACCTGGACCACGGGGCACTTGCCGCCGGGGGTGGAGACCTCCACCCAGTAGAGGTCCCCCGTGTAGGGAGGCAGGTGCGCGTGGGCGGAGGGGACGAGCAGCTCGCCCAACCACGAGGCGAGGGAACGGGGAGCGCGGGGGGGTTGGGGACGGAAGAGCGAGGCGCTCAGGGAGCTCCATTGCCAGACGGGCGGAGTGGCGTCGGCCGAGTACACCTCGCCCTCGGTGGGGGAGTGGAGGGTGACGGCCCTGGAGGAGTCGCGGGGCTTCTTGCGCGCGTCCACCATGGCGCGCCAGGCCTCGTCGGTGGCCTTGCCGGCGTAGAGGGGCTCACCGCACTCGGACTCGGAGGTCTCCGGGTCGCAGGCGGAGAGGGTGAGGGCCAGGGCGGTGATGCAGGCGGTGCTCGGGTGTCTCATGTTCATCTCCGTGAGGACTCCGGATCGCGCCGTCGCGAGCGGAGGAGCGGGGTGAGGGTGAGGAGGCATGCGGCGGGCACGAGTCCCCCGGCGGACGAGCACCCGCCCTTCTTGGGGGGAGGCTCCGGCGTTCCGGGCTCCACCGTGACGGGCTCTTCTGGCGGCAGGGTGGGGTCCGCGCCGATGGAGGGGGCGAACTGCGGCCAGCGGGGCCGGCAGATGTCCTGGGTGGGGGTTCTGGCGGGGCACGCGGGGGGCAGGATGTGGGGGAGCGAGAAGAGGGGCTCGAAGGTGTCGCCCTCGTCGCGGGTGCGAGCCAGGGCCCAGTCATGCACCCAGGTGGAGCCGCAGACGAGGAGGGTGTCGCCCTGGCGGTCCGCGCAGGCATTGCCCTCGGGGAGTGACAGGAGGGTGGTGGGCCCACCCTCGCGGATGCGGAAGAAGCGGGTGTACGTGGCGGCCCAGACGGTGCGCCCGTCGGCGGAGACCTCGATGCCGACGAGGTACTCGTCGAGACCATCATGCTCCTGGTTGGGGGGATGGAGGATGGACTGGAAGGAGTGGCCTCCGTCCTTGCTCTCCAGCAGATAGGTCCAGCCCTGGGCGGTGACGCGGGCCCAGAGGTGGTCCGGGTCGTTCTCCGCCACCCGGAGGACGAGCAGGTCATACGGCCGCGAGTCGACCGAGTATTCCGGGAAGGGATGGGGAATCTCCTCCCAGGTGGAGCCCTCGTCGTCGCTGCGGAAGATGCGCAGTCCCTGGGGCGTATCGGCGGAGACGTAGATGCGCCGCGTGTCGGACGGAGCGACCTTCACGGAGGAGTAGACGTGGGTCGTGCTCCGCAGTGCGTCGATGGCGGTGAACGTCTCGCCACCATCATCGCTGCGGAAGAGGCCATTGGGGGAGGAGGCGCGGGCCGTCGTCACCCAGAGGCGCGAGGGAGTGGAGGGAGGCGCCTCGAGGCCCGAGGGCCACAGGTTGTTGGAGGAGAAGAAGGGGTGGGCCTGCCAGGTGCAGCCGCCGTCGCGCGAGCGGATGAGGGAGGCGCCGGTGGCGGCGAGCAGGTCGCCATTGGCCTGCCAGAGGAAGGACTCGGGGCGCCAGCCGCCGTAGAGCATGGACTCGGGGCAGATCCACCGCCAGGTCTTCCCGCTGTCGCGGGAGACCACGGCGCCGAAGGTGGCGCCAGCGAAGAGATCCTCGGGGTGGCCGCGGCGGACGGTGACGTTGGAGGTCTCGGGGAGGCCCGCGTGCGCGAGGGCGGGAGGTGCACGCAGCGCGAGTGAAGCCAGCACCAACCAGCAGAGGACGGAGAGCGGGAGTCTCATGGGCGACACTCCGGAGGGGACAGGGCCCGACGATAGACGTCGTGGGGCATGCGGTATACCGACGAGTCCGAGGAGTGACCGATATGTTCACACTGCTGAGATGGATGAGCCGAGCGAGTGCACTCCTGACCATGGGAGGACTGTGCCTGGCGGGTTGCCGTCCCGAGGAGCCGGCGCCTCCTCCGTCTCCCACCACCACCGATGCACGGGGGGATTGGGAAGACATGGGCCGCTACGCCACCTGCGGACTGTCCACCAGCGGTGCGGCGTGTGGGGACTTCGAGTCCTTCGACCTGGCGGGGTGTGACCGGGCCTCGCTGGGCGGCCTGCCACGGGACGGAGTCTTCACGCTGGTGTACCGGATCGACGCCCCGCTACCGCGCATCGACCCGGACGCCTTCCGTGTGTCGGCGGACGGGAGTCTCGATTCCTATCAAGGGATGACGCCGACGCAGCGGCGGGTGGACGCGGAGAGCTTCTTCCTGTCGAGCGTGAGGTCGACCCAGCGCGATTCACTGGTGGGCTGCCGGGCCGAGGGCAACCGGCTGTACGGCTGCTTCGTCAGTTGCCGCGGTGGCAGGCCCTCCGTCTCGGGCACCTTCCTGGCGGAGAAGTGGGAGCGGCGCGCGGGGGAGGCGGAGGCCTCGGGGCTGCGGCTCGAATCCGAATCATTCGTGGACCAGGGGATGCCAGTGGACGTCTACGTCACGCAGGGGCACGCCTACGTGGTGTCGGTGCCGGATGGGGGTGAGGGTGGAGGGCTCACGGTCTTCGACGTGAGCGACAAGAGGGCGCCGGTGCTGAAGAAGACGATCGCCCTGCCGACGGACAACTACTGGAACGGGGTGTGGTCGAAGGGGAACGCGCTCTACGTGGCGAGCGCGAGCTCGGGAGTGATCGTCTTCGACATCTCGAAGCCGGAGGAGCCGCGATTGCTGCGGAGCTATCCGGGGGGCCGGATCGACGTGCATACGGTCTTCGTGGAAGGGGATCGCCTGTACGCGATGTCACCGGGCCCGCAACCACAGACGCTCATCTTCGATATCGGCACGCCCACGGCGCCGGTGCTGAGGGGGATGTACGCGGAGCCGGGGGCGACGACGAATGCGCAGGTGGGCTATCCGCACGACGCGTTGGCGTACGAGGGAAGGCTGTACATCAACCATTGGTCTGGGGGTTACCTGATCGTGGACGT
The DNA here is from genome assembly GCF_024623785.1 of Archangium lipolyticum. Lineage (NCBI taxonomy): Bacteria > Pseudomonadati > Myxococcota > Myxococcia > Myxococcales > Archangiaceae > Archangium > Archangium lipolyticum. The sequence continues at coordinate 287,982 of NZ_JANKBZ010000004.1, read as the reverse complement.
GGGGGATCCGGAGCAGCCGAGGAAACTGAGCACGTACACATATCCGTACGCGACGAGCCACGCGAACGCGGTGGGGAGGTTCGGGGAGCGGCTCATTGCATTCGAGGGAGGGGAGAACTGGGGGGCGCACCTGAGGGTGCTGGACGTGACGGAGCCAACGAATCCGCACCGGATAGGCGAGTACGAGTTGGGGCCGAGCGCGTCGATCCACAACATGGTGTTGAAGGGGGAGAGGCTGTACATCGCGCATTACCAACACGGGGTGAGGGTGTTGGACGTATCGGAGCCGGAGAAGCCGAGGGAGGTGGGGTACTTCAACACGTACCGGGAGACGGATGAGGGGAGAGGGGGGAGCTTCTACGATGGGGCGATCGGGATGAGGGTGCCAGGGGACGGGTACCTGTATGTGATTGACACGGCGAGAGGTCTACTCATCCTGCCCGAGGGTTAGACCCTCTCCCTCTGGGAGAGGGACGGGGTGAGGGTAAGAGAACCCGTGGCAGTGAGATCCGTGTAAAGGAGAAGCCCATGAGCGCCAACCAGCGATTTCCGAGTCCCCGAGTCCTGTACGTCCTCGCAACAGTGATGCTGCTGTCGGCCACGGGGTGCAAACACGGCCAACACCCTGGCCAACACCAAGGCCAACATCACGGAGGGATGCCGCACCGCTTCGAGAACGCGGAGGAGTGGGCGAAGCGATTCGACGATCCAGAGCGGGACACGTGGCAGAAGCCGGACGAGGTGGTGAAGGCGCTCGCGCTCCCGGAGGACGCGAAGGTCGCGGACATCGGAGCGGGGACGGGGTACTTCGCGGTGAGGCTGGCGAGGGCGGTGCCGAGGGGGCGGGTGTACGGGGTGGACATCGAGCCGGACATGGCGCGCTACCTGGGCGAGAGGGCGAAGCGCGAGAACCTGGGCAACCTGGAGCCGGTGCTGGGCGGAGCGGAAGACCCAAGACTGCCGGAGCTGGTGGACGTGGCGATCATCGTGGACACGTACCACCACTTCGGAGACCGGGCCGGCTACATGCGGCGGGTCCATGAGTCGCTGAGACCGGGGGGGCGCGTGGTCATCATCGACTACCGGAAGGAGTCGCCGAGGGGCCCACCGGCGGAGCACAAGCTGCCGCCCGAGCAGGTGCGAGGGGAGCTGGAGTCAGTGGGGTTCCGGCAGGTCGGGACGCACGACTTCCTGCCGGACCAGTACTTCCTGGTGTTCGAGCGGGGCTGAGGGTCACATCGCGATGGGGTGGGAGCGGAGCCACTCCTGGGCGCGGCGGATGCGCTCGGCGGGGGCGGGGAGGTTCATGCTGGCGAGGAGCTCGCGGTAGGGCTCGAGGTCCTCGGCGGTCCAGCGGGTCTTGGCCTCGAGGTCGGCGCGGACGACCTGCTCCTCGGCGGAGCGGGCCTGGGGCTCGTTGCGGGAGGTGAGGATGGCGGCGAGCACCATGCGGACGGGCTCGGCCTCGAAGGCGACGGCGGCGTCGGAGAGGAAGGCGCAGGTGGCCTCGTCGAGGGTGGCGTCCTTGGAGCGGATGCGCAGACGGTCGAGCATGCCGGCGAGGAACTCCTTGTCCGAGTCGAGGGCGGTCCTGACGGCGGCGAGGAAGGCGGAGACGGTGGCGGTGCGGTCCTTGTCGCTGGAGCCCGTCTTCAAGGCATTCAAGGGCTCCCAGAGGACGGTGGTGAGCCAGACCTGCTCGTCGGGGGTGAAGACGGAGGGCATGGCGCCCAGACGCATGGCGGACTCGACGCGGGTGGCGCGCTCGCGGCCTTCCTGGGCGATGCGCGAGGCGAGCTTCGGGTCGGCCTCCACGTACTTCACCAGGGGCTCCATCTCGCCTTCTCCGGCCTTGCGGAGGGCGTCGACGGCCTCCTCGGAGAGGGCGCCTCCCGCCTGGAGCGTCTCCATTCTGGAGGCCAGCTCGCGGCTCTGACGGGAGGCCCACTCGCGGAACTGCACGTCGAAGACGACGTCCAGCACGGGGCGGTCCTCGGGCTGGAAGCGGCCGCCCTTGGGGGTGGAGGAGAGCAGGGCGCCCAGACACAGGGCCTGACGGTCCTCGGAGGAGAGGCCGGCGGTGGTGGCGCGCGCGAGCAGGGTGGAGCGCAGCTTCTCGAGGAACGAGCGCGTGCCCAGCTCACGAAGGGTACCGAGCCGCAGGGCGTTCTTGGCCTGGGCGGCGTCGCGCTCGATGGCGTCCTCCATGCGTTCGAACTCACGGGACACGTGCGTGTCGAAGGCCGTGGCGTCGAAGCGCAGACCCGGGGCGGGGCCCCACCCGGCGAGCAACGAACCGAGTCGCTCCAGGGCCTCCGAGACGCGCGACATGTCCGAGTCGCCGAGCATGCCCATGGCGGCCTCGAGGTCCCTGGCGATGGGGTGCTGGGGTGCGGCGGGCGCGGCGGACACCTCGCGGGCGCGGTCCTCGGCGGCGTGACAGGCCTTGTACTTCTTGCCACTGCCGCAGGGGCAGGGGTCGTTGCGTCCGGGCTTTTGGCTGCTCACGGTGCTGTACCTCTCCTGGAGAAATGACGAGGCCCGGCACCCACGGAGGGGCCGGGCCCGGGTCACCCGGATTCCTCCCTAACAGGGAGGACGGGTCACTGCGAGTAACCGAGTGTCAGGCCCACCACGTGGGCCGAGCCGCTGTAGGTGCCGGGCAGGGGCTGGAAGGTGCTCTCCTGGTCCGAGAGGAGGACGAGCTGGTAGCCGGCGTCCACGCGGAAGGAGGAGAAGGAATAACCAGCGCCCACGGTGATGCGCATGCGGTCGGCGTCGGGCAGGTCCGGCGAGAGGGTCTCCTCGGGAGAGGGGGTCGGGTCGTAGACGAAGCCCGCGCGCACGGCCAGACTGCTCGTCAGGCCGTACTCCGCGCCCACGTGGACGTTCCACCGGTCCTCCCAGTTCTTGGGGACGGGGGGATTGGCCTGGGGGGTGTCCTGGAGCTGGAAGTAGAGCTGCTCGACGGTGGACCACTGGACCCAGTTCACGTCGGCGGACACCAGCAGCTTCGGCAGGGGAACGATGGCCACGCCCAGCCCGAGCGAGGCGGGCATCGTCACGTCCAGGGTGAAGGGCTGATCCGGGGGCGTCACCGGGGCGAACTCGGGAGGCGTGTTGAAGTCCGCGTCACCCTTGAAGCGCATGTCCACCTGACTGCGGTACTGGACGCCGAGGGTGAGGAATTGCGGCACCACGTCCGCCTGGACGCCGGCGTTGAAACCAATGCCCCAGTCGTTGCCCGACAGCGTCGCGGTACCCTCGGTGGTGATGAGGTTGAGCTGGCGGCTGACGTCGACGGTGCCATACACCGCCTGGAAGCCGGCGCCGAACCGCAGCCACGGCATGGGGGCGAAGGCCACGGTCGGGTTGATGTCGTAGGTGGCGACCTTGGAGCTCTTGGCGAGGAAGCGCCCCACGAAGTCATCCGGCCAGTTGCTGTTGGCCCCGAAGGGGGTGAAGACACCCACGCCCGCCGCCACCTTCTCGTCGAACTTGTAGACGAAGTAGGCGTGGGGTGGAGGGGATACCGTGTTCTGTGTCTGCTTGGAGCCGCCCTCGCGGGTGAAGCCCAGGCCGAGGAGGATGAGGGAGTCGCCGAGCTGCGCGTCCAGTTTGGTGACTCCGAGGATGCCCGCGGGGTTGTAGTAGATGGCCGAGGCGTCTTGCGAGCTCGCCACGCCCACGGAGCCCATGCCGGTGGCCCGGGCGTTCTGGGTATCGATGGCGAGGCCGGCCGCCTGGCTGGTGCCGGCGGCGAGCAGGGTCACGACCAGGAGTGTCTTCTTCATACGGGTCCTTCGTCGCGAAGCGGACTACGGGATGTCGTTGAGGAACTTCACCACGTCTGACTGTGCTTGCTGCGTCACGGTGGGGTTGCCGCTGGTCAGGAAGACATGGCGGGCTTCCCCGGGAAGCTCGGTATCGGCGGGGTCGAATCTGGAGACGCTCATGGTCCGTGAGGAGCCCCCGCGTGCGTTGGCGGCGTCGATGAGCGCCTGGGTGGTGGAGTTGGGGATGACCTGGTCCCGGGTGATGTACTGCACCAGGGCGCGGCGGTTGGCGGGCACGCCGGGGCCGTTGCTCACGTACCAGGCGGAGTTGACGGGGTCGGCCGGGTCGAGGATCCACTGGGCGGTGCGCACGTAGGTGTCGAACGCCGGGCTGCCTTGCGGCATCTGCTGGCTGGCGAGCGTGGCGTAGAGCCTGTCGCGCAGCGCCGCGAGGTTCTTGTCGGTGGCCTCGTCGAGCACCTGGGTGAGGCGCCCGCCCGGGGCGTTGAGCACCACGTGGTGCGCGTCCGGAGACGCCGCGCCATACAGGGTACCGAGGAGCCCGCCGAGGCTCTGTCCCACGTAGTCGATCCGGGTGCCGTCCAGCCCGGAGGCGCCGAGGGCCGCCAACCGGGTGTCGAGGCTGTCGTCACCGGTGCCCCGGAGGACGCGGACGACCTGGGCGAGGTCGATGACCTGGTGGCGGAAGTTGTCGCGCATGACGAAGAAGTTCTGCGGGTCCAGCATGTTCCAGCCGGAGATGTAGACCTCCTTCAGCTCGCCCTTGGAGGGGTCACCATGGGTGCGGAAGGTACCGCCCTCGCACTTGTCGTTGTCCCCCGTGGGGTCCACGTCCATGCAGCGGCCCTGGCCCGCGTCGAAGCAGGTGAAGTCGGCGTCGGCTTTGCTGAAGGCGCAGTCCTGGCGCGGCTTGTTGGGCCGGGCGATGCAGCGGCCGAAGGTGGGGCTTGCGGGCTCGTTGTCGCAGCGCTGGTTGACGGGGTCGGCGCAGGCCCAGTCATCGGTGGCGGCGGGATTCTGGAGCACCTCGCGGAGCACGGCCGCGGAGCCCAGACACTGGCTGCGGTCTCCGTGCTTCACGGTGTCGATGGCGAGGACCGCGTGCCCGGTGCCGGCCAGCGTGTTGGCGAGGCCCAGCACGTGCTGGTGGTTGCCCGTCAGCCCATGCCCGAAGAGGGCCACCGGGTAGCCCTCGGGCGGAGCGGCGGTGGCGGGGAGGATGAGCAGGAAGGGGATGCGATCGTACCGCCGCCGTCCGGTCTCCATCACGCCGTTGGAGCCCGTGAGGGTGAAGGGCACCACGAGCCGCCCCTCGATGACCTGCTCGATGTGATTGCGAGGAATTCCCCGTGTGTCCATGACGGGGAAGTAGCGGGAGTTGGCATTGCGCAGGGCGGTGGGCGCATCGGGGAGCAGCTCGGGACTGTGGGTGGCGATCTCCGAGGGCAGCGCGTGCAGCTTCCTCAACCCGCTCACCGTGCTCTGCGTGGTGAAGGTCCACGCCAGGGCGATGTCCTTGCGCGCGAGGCCGCCGGCCACCAGCCCCTCCATGAGACGCGAGAGCTTCGCGCGCCCGGGCTCCAGCTGCTGGGCCTGGGCATTCGACACGCCGGACACCAGGCTGTTGCCGCTCGCGTCCACCAGCGGCGCGCTCAGGCGCAGCAGGGCGAAGGCGCCCGGAGCCACCACGCGCTTGCCCTGCTCGTTCGTCAGGCCCGAGGTCAGCACCACCGCGTAGGTGCGCCGCTCCTCCAGGGGCAGACGGGGGACGAACTGGAGCTGGGAGGGATTGTTGGCCATGGTGCCGTCGGCCTTCTTGCTGCTCGCGCAGTCCAGGCACACCCGCACGTCGGGCCAGGGCGTGGCGCCGGTGGCGGAGAGCTCGAGAAAGCGCGTGGCCGAGGAGAGCCGCGAGGCATCCAGCCTGCCCAGGTCGATGGCTCCCCGCGTGTCGCTGTTCTCGGACACGACGGGCGCGGTGGTGGAGAAACCATCCAGCTTGTTCAGCTCCTCGATGAGCGCCTTCTGTTGGGCCGAGGCACCCGGGGGCACCGGCATGTCCAGGTGGGTGCCGTCCTGGGAGCGCAGCAGATCATTGGGGAAGGGGATGACGCCGTGCTCCGGGTCGAACGTCACCTCCGGCAGGCTCATCACGGTGAAGGTCCACACGAGGGCCACGTCCTGGCGGGGGATGCCGCGGTTCTCCAATTGCTCGAGCACCGGCGCGTAACGGAGCCGCAGCGCCTCCAGGCCCAGCGCCTTGCGCGCCTGGTCCTTCAGGCGGGCGGCCGGGTCCGTCTCGGTGGAGGGGATGATGTTGGTGACGGAGCGGCAGGTGTCCGGCGTCCGCGGCACGTCCTCCTGGCACTCGACGAGCGGCTTGTTGACACGCAGCAGCGTCCACGTGGGCGAGCCCACCAGCGGCCTGCCCTCGGTGCCCTTCAGCCCGTCGGCGCCGCCGATGAGCGCCACCGCGTAGTGGCCGCCCTTGGGCCAGCCCGTGCGCGGAGGTGAGACGGTGAGCAGTCCCCTGTCCGCGTCATAGCTCAGCGCGGGCTCGACGATGGGCAGGCCCGCCTCGGGGTTCAGGTCGATGAACAGCACGCTGGTGGCCTTCACCGTGGCGGGGTCCAGGTCCCTGATGGGCGTGGAGGCCACGGCCGTCGTGGGGAAGCCATCGAGCGTGTTCAGATAGTCGCGCGTGAACTCCTGCTGGGCCGCGGAGGCATTCGGGTCCACCGGTGCTTCCACCAGCCCCGTCTCCGGGTTGATGGCCACGTCGTTCGGTGTCGGGACGATGGGGGGCTCGGCGGCCGGATCGAACTCGGCGACCACCACATCGGAGATGCCCGTCGCGGGTTGGATCTCTTTCTCACACGCGACAGCGCCCAGGGCGAGCACACCGGCTACCCACAGCTTCCTCATGGATGAGACCTCTTCGCTGGCGGAACGACTCGCGGGGCGTAGCATGGCCAGAAGGCAGACAGAACGTGACGCGTCGAGTCATCCGGCCCGAAGGTAAGACTCCGCACAATGACGTGCATCCCCCGCCGCGCGGGCCGGGTGGAGTGTATTTCCGGACAAAGACACGTGGGCTCGGGACGTGAGGGGACAGGTTCCTGCTCATGGGAGCAACCCGTCGAGTTGGGTGGATTTGGACAGTGCGGGGGGGCGCTCCGGGGTATAGGTTGAATCCATGAAACGACTGCTCGGTGCGATGATGGTGGTGGCGGCCGTGGGCGTTGCCCAGGCCCAGACGCAGCAGACCCCGCCGGCCCCCCAGGGTGCTCCGGCTCCCCAGGCGCAGCAGGGAGCGCCGGCTCCGCAGGGTGCTCCGGAGGCGGGCGGGCTCACCTGGACGGCTCCTCCCGTCTGGGAGGCGCAGCCCGCGCGGCCGATGCGCGTGGCCACCTACAAGATCGCTCCCGCCAAGGGAGACAGTGACGCCGCGGAGCTGGCCATCTTCTACTTCGGTGCCGGCCAGGGCGGCGCGGTGGACGCCAACGTGGCGCGCTGGCTGGGCCAGTTCCAGAAGGCGGATGGCTCCCCGGTGACGGACAAGGACGCGCGCACCAAGAAGGAGACCGTCAACGGCCTGCCCCTCACCACCGTGGACGTGAAGGGCACCTATACCGGTGGCGGACCCATGATGGGGCCCTCCACCCCCAAGCCCGGCTACCGTTTGATGGGCGCCATCATCGAGGGTCCCCAGGGCCCCGTCTTCTTCAAGCTCACCGGCCCCGAGCGCACCGTCGCCAGCGGTGAGAAGGGCTTCCGCAAGCTGTTGGAGTCGGTGAAGAAGAAGTAGGAAAAAGTTTTCCCACTCGGACCCTGAATCTTGAGAGGGATTGCGGCCCTCCATCGTCTCCAGAGGGCCGCATCCATCCGAAGTCACCCTTGAGCGTCGGACGGCGGACGCCGGTCCTGCTCGGGTGTCCTTGGATTTACACGCAATCTCGTTCCCACTGCACGGCGCTCCGGGCGGACACACGTTGGGGGTGAGCCGGGGCGTGTGCACTCCGACCCTCCACTGCGCCACCCCAATGCGAGTGAACGCGTCACCGGGACTCCTCCTCCCTGGATAGGGGAGGTGCGCCATTACCCCCTTGCGTTGAATGGATGGAGCCATGAGAAGGCCCACGAAGACATGTCCATGGTTGCCCTCGAGCCTCATCTCCGTGTTGTTGTTGGTCCCGCTCGGTGCGTGTACGCAGCAAAGACAGCCACCGCCCGCCGAGCAGGTGGACAGGCAGGCGCTCGCCAATGACTCGCTTGCCATGGCCCGGCTCTATGAGGAGTGGCAGCATTCGCTCCAATCGCAGTCGGTGAAGAGGGGCGCCAACGAGCAGATGCCCCTCGATCTCGTCGACGAGGCGCAGTACCGCTTCGTGAAGAACCGGCTGAAGGCCTCGGGGCTGAACCCCCTGAACGCTCCGCGGCTCTTCTCCCGCCTGGAGGAGCTCCACAGCGTGGTGCGTCTGCCCGCGCGGCCCTCGGTGGCCCCGGTGCGGGCCGCGGCGGCGACGGGTGCCGGGGAGGCGTGGTGCGGGCACATGATTCCGCTCGGTGGCGCGGGAGGGGACGAGACGCGGGTCCACTTCCAGGGCACCGCGCTCGCCTCGTGCTTCAACGGCTCGGACTACGGCTACGTGGACGCCACGGCCTACGCCACGGACAAGGCGCGGACGACCTTCGAGCTGCTCGCCACCGAGTCTCATGAGGAGTACGCCGGCAAGGTGCTGGAGACGGCGCCCGTCTCCGTCACGCTGCCGCGCCAGTCCGGTAGGGAGCTGGTCGTCGACTCGCTGGCCCTGGCCTTCAACGAGGAGACGGGCCAGGATCACTTCACCTATACGTCGGTGAGCGCCTCGCTCCATGGGAACACGCCGATGGAGGGCGACCTCGTCGTCGAGCACCCGCGGGAGCTGCTCGAGGGGCACCCGTGGGACAAGTCCATCCGCCTCTGTCTGGAGCGCGGCGCCATCAGTGGCTCCCTGGACTGTGATTACGGGTCCATCTACATCCGGCCGGATGGCGAGTGGCAGCCGTTCCCGGGCTCGGGGGCGGTGGGGATCGCCGCGGTGGACGTCGCGGCCACGCGGGCCTCCACCAGGCCGGATGGTTCGACGACGTGGACTCCGGACAAGAGCGCGTTCTGGGAGCCCGCGGTGAAGCCCTTCGATCCGGCGCGCTTCCAGGTGCCCATGCGCGGCAAGTTCGTGCCCCACGTGTTGCCGGAGTGCCAGGTGGAGAAGGTGACCAGCAAGGTGGTCGCCGTGCTGACGGAGTCCGGCGGGTGGTGCGAGGCGGGCTCGTCCTCCGGCACCCTGGTGGGCAAGGGCGAGCTGCCCTGGAAGCCGAGCACCTCACCGGGGAACTACCCCTTCGACGGCATCCTGGACTTCGGCAAGGGCAACTGCCTGGAGAACGCGCAGGGCGTCCGGCTGGAGATGTGGGTCTACGCCGAGGGCCACTGCCCCGACCCGTACGGTGGCGAGCCCGAGTACTTCCGCTGCCCCTCGAAGAAGGAGGTGAAGCCCGTGGACTACACGCGGGTGTGCATGGCGGAGGGGACGCAGGTGTCGAAGCCGGACGGCACGCGGGTGCCGGTGGAGCGGGTGAAGGTGGGGGACAAGCTGCTGGCCAACGGTGACGGGTTGGCGTTGACGGTGACGACGGTGCACCGCGGAGGGGAGAGCAAGCCCCTGGTGAAGCTGCGCGACGAAGCGGGGCGCGAGGTGCGGGTGACGGAGACGCACCCGATGATGACGGTGGCGCGCGGGCTGGTGCAGGCCCGGGAGCTGAGCGTGGGCGAGGCCGTGCTGACGCGCACCGGGGCGAGCAGGCTGGTGGCCGTGGAGCGCGTCCCCTATGACGGGCGCGTCTACAACTTCGCGCTGGGCACTCCGGAGGAACTGGCCCGCGCCGGCAGCGGGGCGAACATGCTGTACGCCAATGGCTTCCTGGTGGGCGACAGCGAGTCGCAGCAGGCGTTGGAGAAGCAGAAGCGGGTGGACGCGCGCGCGGTGCTGGCGCGGCTGAACGGCGCCTGGCACCAGGACTACCAGCTGTCCCAGGCTCGCGGGCACGCGAGGAGATGAGCGCGCGGCCCTGGCCGCCTGCCTGGAACCACTGAGTCATCGAGGGGCCGCTCCGGACGTACCGGAGCGGCCCTTCTGCTTTTCACAGACACCAGACGGGAGGTCAGGGGGAGCCGCTCGCCCGGCCGGGTGCCCTCCCCGTCAGGCGTATGTGATTGTCTTCTGCTCGCGGGGTCATTCTGGGGGATGTCTGTGTTTGGACAAGAAGGGAAAAGCTTTTCCCAGCCTGTCTTCACATCCGGCGGGGCATCCCCACGTTGCTGGGCGAACCGGACAGGTGAGTGGTTGGCCCTTCATTCCGCCAGCACCCCGCACGCACCTGCCCCCGCGTTCCTCTTCCCGGCGGCCTGGGAGGAGTGGCGTGTCGTTTTCGTCCCCTGAGGTGAACCCCATGAACGTGTCTTCGACCGCATCATCCCGGATGCTCTCGCGCCTCGTCCTGGCCCTGGTGGCCCTGGTGATGCTCGGCGCTGGCTGCAGCCAGCAGAAGGTGCCTCCCTCCCTGCGGGAGGTGGACAAGCAGGCCCTCGAGACGGACTCGCTCTACATGGCCCGGCTCTACGCGAAGTGGGACCAGGCCGCCCGGGCCCAGGGGGCGGGGTTCGCGGGAGAGCGCGGGCGGATGTCCATCGACCTCGCCGATGACACCCAGTACCGCTTCTTGAAGAACCGGCTCCTCGCCGCTGGCAGCACCCCGGACAACTCGCCGCACCTCTTCCGCCGCATCGAGAAGCTGCGCAAGGAGAGGAAGGACGGCATCCCGGACACGATGACCCGGAAGGACCGGCTCACCGCGTCGGCCACCGGGCCGAAGGAGAACCCGTGGTGCGGCCACGTGCTGCCGCTCAATGACGCGCAGGATGCCGACTCCCAGGTGGCGAAGTTCGAGGCCACCGGCCTCGTCACCTGCTTCAACGGCGCCGACTACACCTACGTGGACGTCACCGCCTTCGCCACCGATGCCGCGAGCACCCGCTTCCGCGTGCTCGACACCCGGGCCGAGGAGCAGTACGCGGGCGCCACCGTCGAGACGCAGCCCTTGGATCTCAAGCTGAAGGTCGGCGAGGACGAGTTGCTGGTCGTGGACTCGCTCTCCCTGGCCTTCAACGAGACGACGGGCGAGTCGCACCTGTCCTACACCGTGGCCGAGTCGTCCATCGTGGCGCTGGGCGTTCACGGAGAGCCGGGCATCAACACCATGTATTTCGAGCACCCGACCGAGCTGATCGGCGCCTTCCAGCCGGACAATGCCATCCGGACCTGTCTGGAGCGCGGTGCCACCGTGGGCTACCTGGACTGTGATTACACGACGGGCCGCAGGGATGCCGCCACGGGCGCCTTCCTGCCGTTCGGCAAGCCCTTCACGGGTATCTCCGCGGTGGATAACGAGACCACCAAACCGCCCTATGGCTCCTGGCTGCCCAAGCGGGGCGCCTATTGGGAGCCGGCCAATGGTGTCTACGAGCCCACCCACCTCTATGTCGCCATGCGTGGCACCCACCAGACCACGTTGCCCACCAACCTGTGTACCATCGACGAGCGCGACAGCGACGTGTCCGTCTTCCTCCTGGAGCGGGGCGGGCGGTGCACCGCGGGCAAGGACATTGGCACCAAGGTGTTGAACGGTGGCCTGCCCTTCAAGCCCCACTCCTGGCATGACTATTACCCGAGGACCCTGGTGCTGCCCTTCGACGGGTTGGCGGACTTCGGGACGGACTGCCTGGACCACATGCAGAACGTCCGCCTCGTCGTGCGCTCCACGGTGAAGGCCACCTGTCTCCAGATTGGCATGACCACGGCGGGCCAGAGGGTCATCCGCACCAGCACCAAGGAGATCTTCAACCTCGACTTCCGCAATGCCTGCCTCGCCGAGGGCACGAAGGTGACGAAGGCGGATGGCTCGCTGGTGGCGGTGGAGCACGTGAAGCAGGGCGACAAGCTGCTGACCAACGGCAAGGGCGTGGCGCTGACGGTGACGACGGTGTCTCGCGGCGGTGAGAGCAAGCCCATGGTGAAGCTGCGCGACGACCGGGGCGGTGAGGTGCTGGTGACGCAGACGCACCCGATGGTGACGGCGGCGCGCGGGGTGGTGCAGGCCGGGGAGCTGAAGGTGGGCGAGAGCCTGCTGACGCGCACCGGCACCGCGAAGCTGGTCGGGGTGGAGCGCGTGCCCTACACCGGCCAGGTATTCAACTTCGCGCTGGGCACTCCGGAGGAGCTGGCCTCGGTGGGTCCCGAGGCGCGGACGTTGTACGCCAATGGGTATCTGGTGGGTGACAGCTCCATGCAGTCCCGGTTGGAGCAGCAGCGCAAGGTGGACGCGCGCTCGGTGCTGGCGAAGCTGAACGGCGCCTGGCACGAGGACTACCGGCGGCACCAGGCGCGTCAGGCGAGGCGATGAGCACGCGTCCTTCCCGCCCGAGTCCCTGAACTCCTCGAGGGGCCGCCCCGGTCATTTCTACCGGCGCGGCCCCTCCGCCTTTCCAGCGGACAGTGGAATGGCGCGTACGGGCCGTATGCCCCTCCCTCTGAGGCCGCGCCTGGTGAGGAGGGTGCCAGGGGAGCGGCAGGGGGATTGCTACAGGCCCGGGAGAACCTGAGCGGCTTCCTTCCTGGAGGTGCCCGTGTCGCGCAGAAACGTCGAAACGCAGATTGTTGCAATGCCAGACATCATCCTCTATCCGCGCGACACGGTGATGCGTGCGCTCGAAGTGATGCACCGTTACGGCGTGCACCTGTTGCCAGTGGTGGATGAGCGACACGGCGAGGTGCTCGGCCACGTCTCCGAGGAGGAGCTGCACCGCATCTGGTCCACGCTCCCACTGGCCCGCATGTCTGAAATTCTGACTGCCCGCGCGGCCATTGCCTCGGAAGGAATTGCAGGCGAGCGGCCCTCGCGGCTCGTCCTCGTTCCGGGCGGGCAGGGCTCGCGCTCCTCCTGGCTGCACTAGCGCGCGTCCGTTACACGACGAATGGCGGTGCGGGGCCCTGCCCAGGAGGGGTCCCTCACGCCCACGCCTTGCCTCCGGTGAGCTCCGCCACCGGGGATGCTCCGGGTGGTCGAGAGCCCCGCGCGTCAGCGCCAGTGGCGCCCACCCCCGTCCCTCGGAACGAGGACGATGTCTCTCCCGTGACGGTTCCTGTACGAATTCTCAGGAGCGGCTCGCCGCCGCTCAGAGCCCATCCCATGAGAGCCGGCGTCACCTCCCATGGGGTGATGAGAGCGGGAAGTTCGCTCATGGGCGGAATCACCAATCACTTCCACGTATGGCTAACATCTGGGGCTCTCCGAATGCCGTCTTCCCAACGACCTGCCCCTGGGGTCGCGGCCAGATCGCTCCACGCTTGCCAGGGTGTGGGTGGTCGTCCCCGCGCCTGAACGGCGGGGCTTGAGGAGGCGTGGCATGAAGGCTGTGGCAATCATCCTCGCCGCGGGCGAGTCCAGGAAGATGGGCTATCCCAAGGCGCTCATCGAGCACGAGGGGGGCAGAAGCTTCCTCCAATCGCTCGCGTCGACGTTTGGCAAGGCGGGCTGTACGGTCCTCGGCGTCATTGGCAAGGACGCCGATGCCGTCAGGGACCAGCACCCCGCCGTTCATCTGGTGGAGAGTGAGCAGTGGCAGGACGGTCAGCTCGCCTCGGTGAAGGCCGGGTTGGAGGAGGCCTTCGAGGAAGGCGCGGACATGGTGCTCCTCCACCCCGTGGACATGCCCGCCCTTCGGGCCTCCACCCTCAAGTCGCTCATCAAGGCGCTCGGTGACTCCGTGGAGGGGTTGCGTCCCGAGTACGAGGGAGCCTCCGGCTACCCCATCGTCCTGTCGCGGGCCGCCGCCGAGCGGCTGCGGGACTCGGGCGAGACACAGCTCGAGGGCGCGCTACGCGGCGTGCAGCTGCGCCGCATCCCCGTGAAGGACCCGGGCGTCGTCGTCAACATCAACACCCCGGAGACCTACGAGCGCCTGTTCGGCTCCGCGCCGAAGCTCGCTCCGCCGCCCAAGCGCCGGGGCAAGAAGAGCGAGTCCTCCGCGGGGGCGAGCGCGGGCTCGGGGGCCTCCGCTCCCATGGAGGCCTCTTCCGAGGGACTGTCTGGAAAGTGAGCCCGGGACGCGGAAGACCCTCACCCTTTCCCTCTCCCAGAGGGAGAGGGGGAGACGTCAGATGTTCAGACCGAGGCCTACGTAGGGACCACTGAGGACGTCCTGGTTGGCGTCTCCACCCGCCAGGCCCCGGTCATTCAGCAGCATCCAGCGCCAGCCACCCCGCAGCGTCAGGATGCCCATGTGCAGCCCGAGCCCCGCCTGGGCGTCCAGCTGCATGTACGGCACGGGGACGAGCTGCGCGCGGCCTTCCAGGTCCATCGCGCCGAACAGGCACTTCTCGAAGGACAGGGCGATGCTCGGGCCCACCAGGGACACGTCCGGTGCCCTCGCTCCGGCCACGCCCGCCTCGGCGCGCAGCCGGCCCTTGTCGCTGGTGAGCAGCGCGTACGTCAGGTGCACCGCGTACAGCTCCAGCTTGTCCGTCCCCGCCGTTCCGTCATCCGTGGGCAGCTCCAGCGACGTCATCGCTCCACCCACGCCCCAGTGCAGCCCCTCGAGGCCCAGGTTCAGCGCCACCGCGGCGCCGCCTCCCAGCGCCTGGCCCTCGACCCCCGTCCGGAACAGCAACAGGTTGCGCGAGCGTGTCTCCTGGGGCTGCCGTTGCTCGACCACCTCCTGCTGCACCGTCACGGGCGGGGGCGGCGCGGGCGGCGGGTAGTACGTCGCCTCATGGACCTCGCTGGCCACGTGGGCGACGTCGACGAGGAAGGAGAGCACGGACAGGGCCGTATCGATGTCCGAGCGGGTGTTCGAGTCGTTGGAGCCGGAGTTGTACGACCCCCCGCTCCCCCCATCGCTACCGCCACCGCTCTGGCCCACCGGGGTGGCGTCGTGGACCTTGTCTGACTTGGAGTCTCCGTCGTCGGACGAGCGCTTGCCGAAGCGGGCCTCCGCCGTGCCAGAGGAGAGGATCAGGCCCGTCGTCAGGGCCGCGCACAGCAATTGCCGGAGGTGGGGCACGGAGCGCCCTCCAGGGATGGGGATGGAAGTGGGTGACCTGGGGCTCGGACGTCCGCCTGCCCTATTTATTCAGGGCATTTTCCTCAACGGGTCTCCAGCTCCCGGAACACCACCCCGTCCAGCTCCAGCCGCCTCACCGCGTCCACCAGGCGCTCGCTCGCGATGATGAGGGCGGACCAATCCGCCAGCCGGAACACGTCCATATCCTCGGGCAACGAATCGGCGGCGAGGATGGGGGGGGTCGGCAGGCTGTAGCCCTTGTCCTGGCCACATGTGGGACAGGGTGGCTCGCGCGCCGGCAGACAGGCGGGGTGGAACCGGCCGCGCAGCTCGAGCTGCATGTCCAGCAGTTGGGGAGGGTTCTTCTGTCGGAAGCGCACATTCAAGGGGCAGCCCTGGAGTCCGCGTACCCCTGCCGCTCGCAGCTTCTCCAGCGCCTCGCGGCGCGCGCACAGCGACCAGGGGTTTTGCATGAAGAGCTGTCCGAAGTAGCCGGAAGCCGTCCCCGTGAGTGGACCGAACTTCGTTCCTGACTCCAGTTGGGCACCCGAGGGGACCAGAGGGCGTACCAGCTCACGCAGCCGGGCGAACTCCTCGTACGGCACGGGCCACGGGTCGGACAACTTCTTCTGCTCTTCCTCCGGCAGGTGGGACAGGTCCACGCAGGGGTACTGCGCCGCCGACATCCTTCCGCCGAGATTGCAGCCGGGGCAAGTGGACTCGACGCCGGGCAATCCCCATCTGTGCGCGGCGTTCAGGTTGCCCGTGTATCGCGGCCCCTCGTCTTGCTCCATCTCATAGAACTTCATGGCGTCCTCTTCGCCCCGTGTGGTCCTCAGGGGGCGAACATCTGGGGACCGGGGGGAACGAGTGTGTGACCATAGGGCACGATGGGCCCGACGATGTCGAAGCGGTAGGCCAGCTCGAAGGCCTTGGCCAGCAGTTCCTCTGGCGGCACTTTGCGTGTGTAATTGGCCTTCTGGAATTCGCGCCACGCCTGATTCCATGCTCCGCCGCGCCCCCCGCCCCTGTGGATGCGCAGGTGCACGTGCTCCGGGATGACCATCGTCCAGTCGTGAGGGTTGAGGCCCTGCGCACGGAACCAGGTCGCGAGGTCCGGTGCCTGAGGGAACAGGTGATGTTTGATCAGCTTGCCCTCGAGTCTCGGGAAGGCGGGCAGGAAACCGTCGCGGTAGCGGAAGTGGAACGTCAGCCGTGGCCGTACACCGTCCCGAAGTCCCGCGCGCCTCCAGTTGCGAGAGGGGCCGGGGCCGCGCATGGGCGGACGATGGGCTCCTCCTCGCGCCAGCTCCGCGCCGTGTGTCAGGGCCGCACGCGACAGGGCCTCCGGATCAACGTCCTCGCAGGCGAAGGCGCCGCACTCCCCCTGCTCGCCATCGCACGCCAGGACGACACACTGGTCGGTGCCTGGCTCCTCGCACTCGAGGGTGTCGTCCCTCTGTGTATCTGCCCACGCGCGCACCGCGGGAGACGGGGTGCCGCACCCGGACAGCAACAGCGCGGCGAGGAACAGCCAGACATGGAATGCGGGCCGGAGTGGCTTCGCCATGGGAGCGGAACTCTAGCGTGGACACTTCCCCGGTACGGCGAGTGCCTCGGTGCTGCCCGGGTTCCTCGGATACCCTCACCCCGTCCCTCTCCCGGAGGGAGAGGGGATGATGGGGGTCACCGTTTCGGAGAGGTTCGTTTTTTCGCCATGCGCAGGTCCGCCGGCGCTGGCGGCGGCGGTGCGGGTTGGCGCGGCGGCGGTGCGGGCATCAACTGGAGCTCCAGTCTCCGGTTCCGCTCCCGCGCCTGCGGTCCATCATCCGGCACCACCGGGTGGTATTGTCCGTAACCCGCCGCTACCAGCTTCTCCGGCGGCAGCTTCACCTTGTCCCCGAGGAAGTGCACCACCGTCACCGCGCGCGCCGCTGATAGCCCCCAGCTCGTCGGTAGGGCCGCCGGCTCCGGTGTCTCCCACTCCGCGTCCGTGTGCACCGCCACCTGCACCAGGTGCCCCTCCACGCCTCCCAGCTTCGCTCCCACCCGCGTCAGCAGCTCCACACCCCCGGAGGTCAGGGCCGTCTTGCGTGGCTCGAAGAGCAGATGTTCCGCCAGCTCCACCCGCAGCCGGCCCTCGGCCTCCTCCAGGAAGGCCTCGCCCTTCTCGAGCTCCGTCTTCAGCAGCGGCTCCAGCTCCGCTCGCGCCGCCTCCCGCTTCGCGAGCTGCGTCCCCGGTTCCACCGCCTTCTTGCCGAGCGCCGCGGTGAGTCCCTGCTGCTGCTGCTGCTCCATCACCCGCAGCCGCCGCGCCATGCTGTCCCGCAGCACCTGCAGCTCCGCCACCCGTGCCTCGGAGTCGGCCGCCTCGCGCTCCAGTTGCTCCACCCGCGTCACCAGCGAGGAAATGGAGCGCGACGCCAGCCATCCACCCACTCCCAACACCCCCAGCGAGCCCGCCAGCAGCCACCACGGTCGCCGCGCGCGGCGGCGCTTCTCCGTGTCGCTCGCTGTCCGCTCCATCCAGGGGCCTCCTCGGCGCTCGGGGTTGGAGCTCCGAGTCTACTCCCTCGTGCCGCTTCAGCGCAGCAGGTGGGCCAGCAGCCAGGCTCCCAGCACCAGCGGTGTCAGTGTCACCATCGCTGCCAGTGCCGATACGAGCAGGGCCGCGCACGACCAGCCCGCGAAGGCCAGTTGGTCCTTCGTCGTCGGCGCGGGTACCGGCCCCTCGAGCCCTCGCTCCCGCCGCAGCTCCTCCACCGTCTTCCCCAGCAGCACGTCGCCGTACTCGGTCCGGTAGAGGTTGCCCGTGTGCCGGCCCCGCTGGAAGGCCCTCGCCACCCGGCGCGGCATGAAGAACAGTCCCGCCCCCATCCCCGCCAGGTTCAGCCCCCAGGCCGCCCAATGGTCCGTGCACCCGCCACCGATCTCCCAGGCGGAGATCTCGCACTCCCCCGGGAAGTCCGTGCGATAGCCCGTCAGCACGTGGTGCAGATCATGGAAGCGCAGCGCCCGCACCCGCTCCGCCGAGTTGGGGAACCACACCGGCAATGGTCCTACGTCCACCCGCACCCAGCGCTCGTCGTAGTTGCCCCCCTGGCCGAAGCCGTTCTCCTCGAAATACTGCTCGCGCGCCTGCCTCAACGTGAGGGCCGCCTCCTGGCTCATGACTGTCTCCGCTTCTTCCGGGGAGAGGTGTCCGCGCCCGGCCCGAAGCCCCGGAGCTGGAGCGCGAGCGTGCGTTCGAGCATTGGCCGCCAGCTCTCCCCAGGGCCCAATGCCCCGGACAGCCAGGCGATCAACGTCGTGATGTACAGCGAGAAGAGATTGAAGCCAGCCACCTCCAGGTCCACCTCCGGCGCCACCTCGCCGCGCTCGCGTGCCGCCACCACCAGCTCCGCCAGCCTCGCCGCGAAGGTCCGCTCCAATTGCATGCGCTCACCCGCCGGCCCCGGCTCCAGGAAGAGCAGCTCCCGGATGAACGTGCGCGCCAGCCCCGGCTCCTTCGCGTAGAAGCTGAAGAAGCCCTCGAAGACGTGCAGCAACTGCTCGAGCAGCGGGGCCTCCCGGGGCAGCGTGCGGAAGCGCTCCTCCTGCACCGCCTCCACCCGCTCCGCGAGCACCAGCATCAGCAGCTCCTCCTTCGTCCGCGCGTAGAGGAACAGCGTCCCCGTCCCCACGCCCGCCCGCTGGGCGATCTCCCGCGTCGTCGTCTCCGCGAAGCCCTTCTCCTGGAAGAGCTCCCGCGCCGCCTCCCGGATGCGCTCCAGCTTCTCCTGCTTGTTTCGCTCCCTCAGTCCGGGCGCCTCGGCGTCCTCTCCGGGGGAGCTTCCTTTTCGAGAAGTGACCATGCTCATTTGTGAGCATGCTCAGTTTTTGGGCGCGGCGCAACCCATTCGTCCTGGAAGGCAGGGGTGGGAAGGGCTCAGCGGCCCCCCGGAGAGGGCTCGACCCTGGCTTGTCCTGATTCGAAAAAGATGAGGCGGCGCGCCCGGGGAGGGGATCCGGACGCGCCGCCCCCGCCGCCTTCGCACCCAAGAGGTGCCCGGCGGAAGTGCAGCCTTACTGCCATGCTGCTCCAGCGGCCTTCCCAGGGGACCGCCGAAGCACGCGGCGCCTGAACTGCGCCGACATTCGTGGGTCTACATGGAGGGTCTGACATCCCCGTGGGCCCCGGCATCTCCCCAGAGCCAGGGCCCACGGTTCCTCCACCGACCATGGACTCGTTCTACACGGAGGGTCTGACACGTCTGCCCGGCAGGTGGTTCCCTCGCCTCCCTGACGCGCCCCGGCTTGATTCCAGGGGGAAAGGGCGCCTATTTCCCACTTCCTGCGACAGCGCGAGGACTCAGGACGATGGCGATTCGATGCGTGGTGTTGGATTTCGACGGAACCTTCACGGACGTGGTGGCGGAGGGTGCCCCCTTCGTCGAGCACTTCCGCCGCCGCCTGTCCGAGGTGCTCGGCCGCGATGTGATGGAGGCGGGCTGGGCCGGGGTGGAGGCGGAGGTGGTGAGCAGCTCCGAGGAGCACGGCTGGGATGTGGGCGGCCGCATCGTGGCGCCGGCCGTGGCGGACCCGTACCTGCTGTCCAACTTCGTGGCGCGCCGGCTGTGCGACAAGCTGGGGGTGCTGCCCGACAAGGCCGAGCGCGCGAAGCTGCTGGACGACCTCTACCGCGAGGCCTACGCGCGCACGGCCATGGCCTTCAAGCCCGAGGCCAAGGAGGTGCTGGAGGCGCTGCTGGACACCGGGCTGCCCGTGCACGTCGTCACCAACGCGCACACGGACGCGGTGGAGGCCAAGCTGACGAAGCTGGCCCCGCGTGGCCGCGAGCGTCTGCGCGTGTCCGGTGACGCGCGCAAGTTCCTCATCGAGTCTCCCGCCACGTCCGACGCCGTCTTCGATGCCGTGCCCGACACGATGCGGGTGGAGGGCGCGCTGGTGCGTCCCATCTACCTGCGCCGGGGCCGCTACTACGAGGCACTGCGCCGCATCTGGAGCGAGACGGACACCTCGCCGGAGACGACGCTGGTGGCCGGGGACATCTTCGAGCTGGACCTGGCGCTGCCCGCGGCGCTCGGCGCCAGCGTGCAGCTGGTGGCCCGCGCCAATGTGCTCGAGTACGAGCGCCGGGCCATCACGGCGCTCGGGGCCCGGGGCGGCATGGACACGAGCCTGCGCGCCATCCTCCCCCGCCTGCGCGGCTGAGCGGTCGTGGTGGTGGCCGGGAGAGCGTTGGAAATCGGACCCGGCCACGTCTCGCGTCCTGTTGGCTAGCGGTGAGCACCCGGGGCCGATGTGCTCGGCTGTCTGCCCGAAGCGGTAGGCTGGGGGAGGACGTACGTCTCACAGCCGCAGGGGGAGCCGATGACGTGGACGCGAGTCGTTCCGGGCGCAGCTCTGGCGCTCGTGCTGGCGCTGCTGCCAGGGTGCAAGACGCCCGGCAGCTTCCGGGAGCCCATCGCCCGCTTCCAGCAGGGCTCCTCCCAGGCCAGCGCCGCCCTGGGCCAGTACTACGCGCAGATGAACCGCTTCGAGAGGGACCTCTACCTCGACGACCGTCTGTACGATTCGTCCCTGGAGGTGCTCGCCACCGACGCGGCCGGCCCCACGCCGCTGCTGGGCAAGGTGTTCTCGCCCGAGTCCATCCAGGCGCGCATGGACGCCATCGCGCTGCTGGGCGTCTACGCCGGGCGGCTGGCCACGCTCGCCGGCTCCGAGGAGCCGGGTCGGTTTCCCGAGGGCGCGAAGGTCCTGGGCACCCAGCTCGGCTCGCTCGGCGAGCAGATGCAGACGCTGGCCGGCAAGGGCGACACCACCGCCAGCCGCTACGTGGAGCCGTTGACGACCCTGGTGGGCGTGGTGACCTCGCTCTACCTGGAGAACAAGCAGGGCGCCGCCCTTCAGAAGGGCATCGAGGAGGGCACTCCCCGGGTGAACGCCATCATCGACCTGCTGGAGGCGGACATGATCGGCGTGCTCGGGCCCCAGCGGCTCACGGGCGCCAGGCAGGCCCTGGCCTCCCGGGTCATGTTCTACAACACCCACCGCGAGAAGCTCTCGCTCGCCGAGCGCCGCGCCGTGCTCGCCGACATCCGCCAGGCCGCCGAGGACTATGAGGCCCTCGTCGTGGCCAACCCCGTGGAGATGGCCCGCGCCCTGCGCGACGCCCACGAGGCCCTCCGCCGCTTCGCCCTCACCGACCGCCAGCTGGAGTCCTTCGAGGAGCTCTCCGCCGCCATGCGCGCCTTCCAGGGCCGCGTGGAGACCGCCGCCGCCGCCGTGCAGCGCATCCACCCTCCCAAGACGGAGTGAGCCATGATCTTCGACACGCAGACGTTGGCCCGCATCATCGAGCGCAGCTTCGACCTGTCGATGGATGGCAGCCTGCCCCAGGAGGCCCGCGCCGAGTACCTCGCCCACGGCAAGAAGCTGCGCGAACAGATGATGCATCTGCTCGGAGCCCGGTTCTCCTCCGACTCCGTCGAGCTCAAGCAGGCCACCTCCGCCATGCACGAGACCAATGCCGCCCTCTCCCAGGCCGCGGATGACATGAACGCCGTGGTCCAGGTGGTGGGCCGGTTGGGCGAGCTCGCCGGTTATCTGGACAAGGCTCTCAGGGTGGCCGGACGGGTCGTCTCGTAGGTGGGGATGACCCTCACCCCAGCCCTCTCCCAGGGGGAGAGGGGGCATACACGGGCGGAAACACGAAGCCCCGCGTTCCTCTTGGGAACACGGGGCTCGGGTGAGGCTTCAGCTCTCGCTGGCGCTGATCAGACCTTCGCGCCCTGCGTCGGCTGGAACACCTCGTTGAACTCGGCCAGCGCCTTGTTCAGCGCCGCCTTGATCTCGTTCGTCAGCTCGCGCTTCGTCGCGATGTCCTTGGCGACCTGCGGGTAGCGGCCGTCCGCGAACTCGATGAACTCGCGCATCCACCGCACCACGTCGCTCACCGGCACCTGGCGGATCCACCCGCGCTTGTTCGCGTCGTCACGGTTGGTCGCCGCGTACAGCTGCATGACCTGCTTCTCGACCGGCATCGGCTCGTACTGGCCCTGCTTCAGCACCTCCACCAGACGGGCGCCGCGCGCCAGCGTCTCCTGGGTCGCCTTGTCGAGGTCCGAGCCGAACTGCGCGAACGCCGCCAGCTCGCGGTACTGCGCCAGGTCCAGCTTCAGCGTACCGGCCACCTGCTTCATGGCCTTGATCTGCGCCGCCGAACCCACGCGGGACACGGAGAGACCGACGTTGATGGCCGGACGCACGCCCGAGAAGAACAGGTCCGTCTCGAGGAAGATCTGCCCGTCGGTGATGGAGATGACGTTCGTCGGGATGTAGGCCGACACGTCACCGGCCTGCGTCTCGATGATGGGCAGCGCCGTGAGGGAGCCAGCGCCCTCCTCGTCGGACAGCTTGGCGGCGCGCTCCAGCAGGCGGCTGTGGATGAAGAACACGTCGCCCGGGTAGGCCTCGCGCCCGGGGGGCCGGCGCAGCAGCAGCGACAGCTGGCGGTAGGCCACGGCCTGCTTGGACAGGTCGTCGTAGATGATGAGCGCGTGCATCTTGTTGTCGCGGAAGTACTCGCCCATCGCGACGCCGGCGTACGGCGCGAAGAACTGCATCGGCGCGGGGTCCGACGCGTTCGCCGCCACCACCGTCGTGTACTCCATGGCGCCCTGGCGGGTCAGCTTCTCCACCACCTGGGCCACCGTGGACTGCTTCTGACCGATGGCCACGTAGATGCAGTAAACGTTGAGGCCCTTCTGGTTGATGATCGCGTCCACCGCGACGGCCGTCTTGCCCGTCTGGCGGTCTCCGATGATCAGCTCGCGCTGACCGCGGCCGATCGGAACCAGCGCGTCCAGGGCCTTGATGCCCGTCTGCAGCGGCTCGTGCACGCTCTTGCGCTTCACGATGCCGGGGGCCTTCACCTCCAGCTTGCGCTGCTCGGCGCCCACCACGGGGCCCTTGCCATCCAGCGGCTCGCCCAGCGCGCTCACCACGCGGCCCAGCAGGCCCTTGCCCACCGGAACCGAGGCGATCTGCCCGGTGCGCTTGACCAGGTCACCCTCGCGGATGTCCTTGAAGTCGCCCATGATGGCGACGCCCACGTTGTCCTCCTCGAGGTTGAGCACCAGGCCCTTCACCCCGTTGGAGAACTCCACCAGCTCGCCGGCCAGCACGCCCTCGAGCCCGTAGATGCGGGCGATACCGTCGCCCACGGAGAGCACGGTACCGGTCTCGGCGACGGTGACCTTCTTGCCGTAGTCCTTGATCTGCTCCCGGATGATTCTGCTGATCTCGTCGGCGCGGATTTCCATCTTGCGTCCTTGCACAGGGGCGGCCGGTGGGACTGCCGCCAGAGAAACCTGAAAATGGCCGGGGCCCCCTTACCACGCGTACCCCCCTACCGCAACGCGCAAGGGGTCCCTCGGGCATACCTTGTCATCGACTCTGTAAGAGCCACTGGGGGCGGGAGGATTGCCTCGGGCTCAAGCGCCGGGCGCGTGCCGGGGGAGCCACACCATGAAGCGCGTCCCCATACCCACTCCGGACTCGATCGAGATGCGGCCCCCATGGGCCACCACGATCTGCCGGGCGATGTATAAGCCCAGGCCGAGCCCGTCGCCACTGGCGCGCTTGCCGCGCTTGAAGGGCTCGAAGATCGAAGCCCGCTCCTCCAGGGGAACTGGCGGGCCCTCGTTGCGCACCCAGAGGTTGACGCCGTCCGGTGCTCCCGACAGCCTCACCTCGATTGGGGTGTCCTCGGGACTGTGCTGCAGGGCGTTGCCCACCAGGTTGTCCAGCAGCTGGCCGAGCCGGGACTCGTCCCAGCTCCCCCGGACATCCCCCTCCACCTTCGGGGAGATCAGCCGGGTGGGGTGCGAGGCCTGGAAGTCCTCCACGGCCCGCGCGAGCAGCTTGTCCAGGGACAGGGGGGTGGGGCGCACGGGCAGGCCCCCGGCCAGCCGCGCGCGCGTGAAGTCCAGCAACTCGTGGATCATCCGCTCCATGCGCCGGGTGGCGGTGGCCACGTACGTCACCTGCCGCTCCTGCGTCTCGTTCAACCCGCCAGCGCGCTGGAGCGCCCCCACGCTGAGTTGAATGGCGTACAGGGGCGAGCGCAGATCATGCCCCACCACGCCCAGGAGCTGCTCGCGGAAGGTGTCGGCTCGGGCGGCGGCCTCCTCGGCGGCCTTACGTGCGCTGATGTCCCACACGGCGGTCATCCGCACGGTGCGGTGGGCGTGCTCCACCTCACGGCCCAGCACCTCCAGGAAGAGGCGCTTGCCGTCGGTGCGCAGGCCCGTCAGCTCGTAGGGAGACTGCACGTTCCGGGAGAGCGCGCTCTGCACCGCCTCGCGGGACTCGGGGGCCACCCAACGCGTCATGGACTGGCCCATCATCTCCTCCGGCGTGGTGCCGAACAGGTTGGCCAGCGAGCGGCTCGCCTCGAGGATGATGCCCCCGTCATGCAGGAAGTAGCCGTCACAGGAGACGTCGACGAGGCCGCGCAGCCGCTCCTCGCTCTGGCGCAGCGCCTGTTCCGCCTCCACGTGCGCCGTGTCGTCCTCCAGCATCACCCCCACGCCGGTGCACAGGCCGCCCGAGATTGCGGGCAGCAACGCGAGCCGCAGGTGGCGGAGGTTCCCCGAGGACTGCGGGCCCAGCGTGCCGGACACCCGCACCCCCACCTGCGTGTCACCCGCCAGGGCCTTCTTGAGCAGCGGTGCCAGCTCCTTGGCCAGTCCCGGCCAGACTTCCGCGGTGGTGCGCCCCTCGTACAGGGCGTTGGGCACTCCACTGAGCGTGATGAGGGCCGTGCTGACGAAACGGAAGCGCAGCTCCCGGTCCAGGAAGGCCAGTCCCAACCCCGGTGCCTGTAGCAGCGCTCCGAAGCACGGCAGCAGCTCCTCGGGCAACGAGTGGGCCGGGGTGCTGACATGAGAGCGGTTGAGAACGGGCTGCGCCATGGAAGGGAGGGAGACGCGGGATGACCCGCGCCGTCACCATAACCTTTCCATGGCCAACTGGGAATACCGGGCTTGCCGGGAAGTGCGGGGGACCGGACAACACCTGTCCGGCCGGCTGGAGGTGCTGGCGGGCGGGCTAGCGCTGCTTGAGCTCGCGGCGCATCTGCTCGAGCTGGGTGCGCAGCGTGCCGTCATACAGGGTGCTGCCCACCTGGGCGGCGACGCCGCCGAGGACCTTGGGGTCCACCTTGGCCTCGAGCACCACGTTGCGCTGGGTGAGCGTCTTGAGGGTGCCGGAGAGGCTCTGGAGGGTCTCCGGGGAGAGGGGGACGGCGCTGGTCACGTGGCCGCGCACGCGTCCGGCCTGGGCATCGGCCATGTCGCGGTAGAGGCGGGCGATGTCCGGCAGGTAGATGAGCCGGTTGCGATCCACCAGCAGGCGCAGGGTGTTGGCCAGCACGGGCTCCACGGGGCCCAGCGCCTTGAGGAGCGCCTCCACCACGCGGGCGCGCTGCTCGCGGGAGTAGGCCGGGTTGAAGAGCACGTCCGCCAGCTCGCGGTTCTGCGCGAGCGCACCGGAGAAGGTCGAGAGCTGCTCGGAGACGGCATCGGAGCGGGCAGCCTCGGTCGCGACGTCGAGGAGCGCGCGGGCGTAACGGCGGGCGATTGACACGTTCACCATGGCGCGGCCGCCCTTAGCACGCCCCCGGGCCCCGGGCAACGCCGGGGCGCCTGCCCCGTCCGGAGGCTCCAATAAGTTCCCCTGTGCCTGTACCCACCGGGTGGGGGATAAGGGGCCTCCGGAACCGTGCATCTCCAGCGTATCATGCCAACACCGGCCCCAGCCCCGGGCCCCGGCCACCGGCTCCTCCTCCCATGCGCGAACCCGTCATCGGCATCGATCTGGGCACCACCAACAGCGCCGTGGCCTCCGTGGAGGAGGGCCGGCCCCGGGTCATCCCCTCGCGGGCGGGAGGGCGGCTGACGCCATCCGTCGTGGGACTCACGCCCAAGACGGCCGAGCGCGTGGTGGGCGCCAAGGCGCAGGCGCTGGCCGAGGAGCATCCCGAGTGCGTGGTGTGGGCCACCAAACGGTTCATCGGCCGGCGCTTCACCCCGGAGCTGTTGCAGGCGGCGAAGGCGGTGGTGCCCTACCAGCTGGTGGGCGGCAACACCGGGGACGTGCGCGTGAAGATGGCCGGGCGCACCGTGCCGGTCACCCAGGTGTCGGCCATGATTCTGGGGGAGCTGAAGCTGGACGCCGAGGCGCACTTCGGACGGGCGGTGAACAAGTGCGTCATCACCGTCCCGGCCAACTTCGACGACGGCCAGCGCCAGGCCACGCGCGAGGCGGCCACCATCGCCGGGCTGGACGCCATCCGCCTCATCAACGAGCCCACCGCCGCGGCGCTCGCCTACGGGCTGTCGCGCGGCTTCCAGGGCCACGCGCTCGTGTTCGACCTGGGCGGTGGCACGTTCGATGTCACCGTGCTGGAGATAACGGACGGCGTCTATGAGGTGAAGGCCACCGGGGGAGACCCGGCGCTGGGCGGCGAGGACTTCGACCTCAAGATCGTGGAGTGGCTGCTGGCGCAGGTGGAGGACAGCCACCGCGAGCTGGTGCACCGCGACGCGGTGTCCATGCGCAAGCTGAAGGTGGCCGCGGAGCAGGCCAAGCGCGAGCTGACGGACTACGAGGAGACACTCATCTCCCTGGCGGGCCTGGGGGACCACTCGCAGGGTGGGTGGAAGCTGACGGGCCTGGAGACGGCGCTCACGCGCGACTTCTTCGAGCAGCTCATCGCGCCGCTGTCCAAGCGCTGCCTGGACGTGTGCGCGTCGGTGATGAAGGAAGCGCGGATGGATCCGCGCTCGGTGGACACGGTGCTGCTGGTGGGCGGCATGACGCGCGTGCCATTGATTCGCCGGCTGGTGGCGGACTTCTTCGGCAAGGCGCCGTCCACGGACGTGAACCCGGACGAGGCGGTGGCGCTGGGGGCGGCCATCCACGCGGACGAGCTGGCGCGCCAGTCGGGCGCGGCGCTGCTGCTGGACGTGGTGGGCAACTCGCTGAGCGTGGGCGTGCTGGGCGGGCGGGTGCGGCGCCTCATCAACAAGAACAGCTCGGTGCCGGTGGTGGCCAAGGAGCTCTTCTATCCCGGCACCCATGGGCAGACGGAGGCGCGCATCTCCATCTACCAGGGCGAGAGTGATTTGCAGGACGAGAACCGCAAGCTGGGCGAGGTGGTGCTGCGCAACCTGCAGGGGACCTCGCGCACGGACACGCCGCTGGAGGTGACGTTCGAGCTGTCCAACGAGGGCATCCTCTCGGTGCGGGCCGCGGATTTGAAGACGGGCCTGTCCGAGGCGGTGCGCTTGGAGGCGCGCCCCCACCTGCCGGGCCAGGAGGCCGAGCGACTCGTGAAGGAGCAGGCCGCCTACGCGCAGAAGCAGGCGAGGGAGGACGCGAACAAGTCCGAGGACAAGTTCCGCAAGCTGCTGGAGCGCGGGGACAAGCTGGCGAAGCTGCTGCAGCAGAGCGCGAAGGAGAACCCCGGCGAGCAGGCGGAGGCCGCAGTCACCCACGTGCAGTCGTTGCTGGATTCGGGCCGTGCGGCCCTGGAGGCCGGAGACGCCGAGCAGTGCGCCCAGGTGGCGCGTCAGCTCACCCAGCTCTTGTCGGGACGCTGAGGAAGGCCGCTGGCCCGGCTCACGGTGTCCTGGCGATGCGCACCATGCGGCCGACGGAGGGGACTCCCGCGTCGTTCACCAGGAAGAGCTGGTAGTAGCCCGGCGGGGCCACGTTGTTGTTCGCTGGGGCACTGACGGTGAGGCTGCCGGCGCCACGCGTGAAGCCCAGGGTGACGAGCCGCTGGTTCTGGTCGAAGGCATGCGTCACCGAGCCGAGGGCGATCAACGTCACCTTCGTCACCCGGCCCGCGTCCGGAGTCGAGAGGGTGAAGGTCGTCCCGGGCGTCACCACGTCGGGTGCCGAGCCCACCGTGGGGCGAGCGCCCTTGAAGAGGTAGGGGGGAGAGAAGACCTCGGCGTTCCTCACGTTGCGTCCACCCGCGCTCAGCACGCGTCCGTCCGGCAGCAGCAGCGAGGTGGAGTGGTAGCCACGATAGACGCGGTTGCTGGCGAGCTTCGTCCAGACGTTGGTGGCGGGGTTCCACACCTCGGCCGCGTAGACGGGCGTGCTCTTGTTGTCGAAGCCGCTGCCCGCGCTGCCGCCCATGACGAGCACCGTGCCGTCGGGCAGGAGCGTCGCGTTGTGCTGGCGCCGGGGGATGCTCATGGATGCCATGTACCGCCAGACGGGGGAGGGCGTGGTGAGGTCGATCTGCTCGACGGTGGCGGTGGGCGGATCTCCCCCGCCGATGATGACCACCTTGCCATCGAGGATGACCGCGGGCCCGTAGCTCCGGGCGCCGAAGAGCCTCGAGGGGGCGGCGCTCCAGGTGCCCGTGCCGCTCGGGTTCAGGTAGCGGCAGGTTCGCGATGGGCCGGCCAGGAAGAGCCTGCCATCGGGCGCGAGGAACATCCGCGGGTAGTACGGCAGCTTGAGCCGCGCGGTGGTCAGGTCCCGCCAGGTTCCGGTAGCGGACAGGTAGCGCTGGGGCAGCTCGTTCATGATGCCGCTGCCCACGGTCTCGCCGGAAATCACCACCACGTCTCCGTTGGCGAGCGTGATGTTGGTGGGGTACCAGCGTCCGTCGTTCATGTCCGGCAGGCGCGTCCACTGTGAGGTGAAGGGATCGAAGAGGCTCGCGTCCTCCAGGCCCACGTGGCTCTCCACGTGCCCGCCCGTCACGAGCAGCCGGCCGTCGGCGAGGTAGGAGTGGCCGGCGCAGAAGCTGTTGTAGCCCGGCCACGGCAGCGAGCTGATGCCGTTGGTGGCGGGATCCCAGAGCCGCGGGGGTGTATCTCCCTCTTCGAACTCGCCGATGAACATCACCTTGCCGGTGGGGAGCAGGTGGACGTGGGTGGCGGAGATGGGCCAGGACATGATGCCCGACCACTGCCCCACCTCCGCGGGCGTCTGCGCCTTCGCGGGAAATGCTAGCGCCGCAGCACAGGCGACGAGCCAGAGCGCGAACACTCGCACCCGGGTGGGGCTGGGTCTCATCGACATTTCCGCCTCCAAAAGGGTTCTTGTCAGTCCAGAGGCAGAACCTAAGTGGGCGGGCTCGCCCGCCAATCGGCCCCAGGGTCCGAGGGAGTGATGGTTTTCCGGCTGCCCTCCTCCACGGGGCCTCGATTTTCCGAGACCCCGCGCCGCGTCACGTGCTCGCAACTCCTTGGAATCCCGAGTGCCCGGTCACCCGTCCAGCCCCTGGCACACGGGTGGCAGTGGTCCCCGCGGCCGGAAGACGATCCGAGGAGTGGCGACATATGCATGGGAAGAACCGAGGCTGGCTGGGACTCGCGTTGTTGGGACTCGTGGGGTGCGGCGACAAGGGGGACATCCCCGGGAACCAACCGGTACAGATGAAGGCGAGGCTGGAGTCCTTCCAGAGCTGTGAGGCGCTCGAGTCCTATATCGAGGACGCCGCGGTTCTCGACATGCGCACCACGCTGGAGCAGTCCAAGCCGTCCTATTGGAAGACGCGGGGCGGTTGGTTCGGTGGCGCGGAGGACTCCGCGGGCGCTCCGGCTCCCAGCACGGGCGCTCCGGGTGGTGCCCCATCCGCTCCGAACAACCACACCGGCACCAACAACCAGGTGGCCGGGGTGGACGAGGCGGACTTCGTGAAGAACGACGGCACGCGCATCTTCGTCCTCTCGGGGCAGAAGCTGTACGCGCACCGCTCCTGGCCGGCCGAGTCCCTGCACGCGGCGTCCGCGCTGACGCTCGAGGGCTGGCCGCGGGAGATGTTCCTGCGCGGAGACAAGGTGGTCGTCTTCTCCGAGGTGTACGAGCCGCGTCCGGACATGAATGGAGGCAAGAGCAGTGGCTCCTCGTGCGCGCCCATGGGCCCCTGCGGTGGCTACGGGGCCACGCACACCAAGGTGACGACGGTGGACGTGTCCAACCTGGACGCGCCCCAGGTGACGGGGCAGCTGTACCTGCCGGGCGGCTACCACAACGCGCGGATGGCGGGCAGTTCGGTGCGGCTGGTGATGCGCGACCAGTTCCGCTGGCCCACCGGAATCCGCTGGTGGCCCGACTACTCCCAGGAGCTCTGGGAGGACCAGGACCGGCTGGAGAAGGAGATCGACAAGCTGAAGGGACAGAACGAGCAGCTCATCCGCGAGCGCGCGTTGTCCGACTGGCTGCCCGAGGGCCGCTTCAAGCGGCCGGACGGCTCGGTGGAGACGGTGGGCTACGACTGCGGTGACTTCCACAAGACGAACGCGCCCACCCGGCTGGGCATCGTCACCGTGGCGTCGATCGACCTGGACGCGGAGGCCGCGCGTGCCCCGGGCCGTACCTCGCTGGTGGCCGAGCCGGGCGAGGTGTACGCCACCGAGAGCGCGCTCTACATGGCCACGCCGCACTGGTGGTGGTGGCCGGAGGCGGGACAGAAGGACCACACCTACGTGCACAAGCTCGACCTGAGCCAGCCTCACAGCACGCGGTACGCGGCCAGCGGCACCGTGGAGGGACACCTGCTGGACCAGTTCAGCATGGACGAGCACGAGGGTGTGCTGCGCGTGGCCACCACCATCTCCTCGCGGGTGTCGGAGCTCGGCAACTCCTGGGGCCGTCTCGAGACGACCAACCGCGTCGCCACCTATGCGGAAGAGGGCGGCCAGCTGAGGCTCCTGGGCAAGAGCGAGGAGCTGGCCAAGGGCGAGCGCATCTTCAGCGCGCGCTTCCTGGGCGACAAGGGCTACGTGGTGACGTTCCGGCAGGTGGATCCGCTCTTCACCTTCGACCTGTCCGACCCGGCGCACCCGCGCAAGGTGGGCGAGCTGAAGGTGCCGGGCTTCTCCACGTACATCCATCCACTGGGCACCACGCACCTGCTGACGGTGGGAATGAACGTGCCGGAGAACGGCGACTGGAGTACGCGCGCCGTCAAGCTGTCCCTCTTCGACGTGACGGACCCGGCACACCCGCGCGAGGCCTTCACGCAACTGGTGGGCACGGCCTCCGGCTGGAGCGAGTCGCTCTACAACCACAAGGCCTTCAACTACTTCCCGGCCAAGGGGCTGCTGGCCATCCCCTTCACGGATTGGGTGCGGCCGTCCTACGGCGGTGACTACTGGGGCGGCTTCGTGAGCGACCTGCGCGTCTTCCGCGTGAACCCCTCCACCGGCTTCACCCCGGTGGGGGCGATCTCCATGAAGGACGTGTATCAGACGAACAGCTCCCACCTGTGGAGCTGGACGTACTCGCCCGCCGTGCGCCGCAGTGTGATGGCGGACGACTATGTGTACGCCATCTCCGACGCGGGCGTGCGCGTGTCCCACGTGAGCAACCTCGCCACGCCGCTGGCCACCGTGCGCTTCGCGCCTGGCTCCTCCACCTCTCCATGACGCCGCGAATCCACACCCGGAGTGTCCTCACCGTGAAGACTCGACCGACTCCCTCTCATCACACTTCTCGCCGGGCCACCGTGCTCGCCGCCTCGCTGGGCCTGCTCCTGGCGGGCGGCGGGTGCGGGAAGGCGGAGGATGGATACCTCAACCTGCTCGCCCTGCCGGAGGAGTGCGAGGTCGACAAGCGCTGCGCGGGCCTCGTTGGCGTGAACTGCCGGTCCGAGGTGGATGGGCCCTACTACTACGTGGAAGGGCTCACCGGCCGGATCGTCGCCACGTGCGGCGGGGCCTGCATGCTCGGACCCCAACCCGAACGGGGGCTGTGCGTGGAGTGCCCTCCCAAGGAGTGGACCTGTAAATAGTCGGGTCGGTTGTCGGGGGAGCATGCGGCGGGCTCATGGGTCAGGCGAGCGTGGTGGGCGGCGTCCAGAAAGGACACCGCGCATCCGCCGTGGAAACCCGCTATAGGCGAGCCCGCCCATGTCCGCCGCACTCCCTACTCGTCGCCAGGAGCTCAAGGAACTCTGGAAGCTCGCCCTGCCCATCGCCATCGCCCAGGCGGGCCAGTCTCTCATGAGCTTCGTGGACACGGCGGTGGTGAGCCGGGCGGGCACGCAGGCGCTCGCGGCGGTGGGCCTGTCCACCGCGATCTTCTTCGCCGTCAGCAGCTTCGCCATGGGGCTGATGATGGGGGTGGATCCGCTGGTGTCGCAGTCCTTCGGTGCCGGTAACGCGCCCCGTGCCCGGGCGCTCTACTGG
This sequence comes from Archangium lipolyticum, assembly GCF_024623785.1. Taxonomy (NCBI): domain Bacteria; kingdom Pseudomonadati; phylum Myxococcota; class Myxococcia; order Myxococcales; family Archangiaceae; genus Archangium; species Archangium lipolyticum. The sequence goes on along the minus strand of NZ_JANKBZ010000004.1, from coordinate 255,796 downwards.
CAGGGCAGCTACCTGGCCATCATCGTGGGCTCCATCCTGGCGGTGCCGCTGGCGGTGGTGCCTCGGATGCTGCCGCTGTTCGGCGTGGACTTCGCGGAGCTGCCCGAGGTGGGGGACTACCTCGCCTGGCGGGCTCCCAGTCTGCCGCTGATGCTGCTCTTCATGACCTCGCGCTCCTATCTCCAGGCGGCGGCGCTCACCCGCCCGCTGGTGATGGCCACCGTGGTCGCCAACCTCTTCAATCTGGGCGCGGACATCCTGCTCGTCTTCGGCGGCGAGGTGCTGCCGGCCTGGTGCGGGCCGCTGCGCCTGATTCCGGCCCTGGGGGTGAAGGGCTCGGCCATCGCCACGTTGCTGTGCTGCATCCTGCAGTGGGGCCTCGTCGCGTGGGCGGTGGGCAAGGTGCCGGTGCCCGGGGGCATGCCCTCGGTGCGGCCGGTGCGAGCCGACATCCTCCAGGGGCTGCGGGTGGGTCTGCCCATCGGCCTGCACATCGCGGCGGAAGTGGGCGTCTTCTCGCTGGCGGGTGTGCTGGCGCGGTGGCTGGGCCCGGAGAGCATGAGCGCGCATCAGATCGCCATCTCCTACGGCAGCCTCTCCTTCACGGTGGCCCTGGGCATCGGCAACGCGGGAGGCGTGAGGGTGGGCTGGGCCGTGGGGGCACGCAACACGCCCCAGGCGCGGCTGAGCGGGTTGATGGCCTTCGCCTCGGGAGCGGTCTTCATGTCGGTGAGCGGATTGATGTTCGCGCTCTTCCCCCGGCCGCTGGCGCACCTCATGGGCACGCCGCCCGAGGTGATGTCCCTGGTGGTGCCGATGCTGATGGTGTGCGCCGTGTTCCAGATCTCCGACGGCGTGCAGGGCGTGGGCGCGGGCGTGCTGCGCGGGGCGGGGGAGACGCGCTTCACGTTCGTCGCCAACATGGTGGGGCACTACGTGGTGGGCCTGCCGGTGGCGCTGCTGCTGGGCTTCGGGATGAAGCTCGGCGTGGTGGGCATCTGGTGGGGCCTGTGCGCGGGACTCACCTGCGTGGCGCTCGCGCTCTTCTGGCGCTTCAACCGCCAGAGCGCCGGAACGCTCCGGCCGCTGGAGGCGTGAGCGGCGGACGTCCTAGCATCGACGCATGCGAATTCCGTGTGCGTGGGTGTCAGGGCTCTTGTTGGTCATTGGCCTCGTGTCCGGTCCGGCCAGGGCGGCAACGCCCTCGACGGCGGTCTCGTGGATTCAGCCCGGCCTGCTCTCCGCGAGCACCATCCAGACCCGGCTCCTGGCGTGTCTGGCTCGCGGAGACATCGTGGGGGCCATCGCGATGTACGAGGCCGAGACGGGACGTGTGGCTCCGGTCTGGCTGCGGAACCTGGAGGTGGCCTACAGCGCCGCGAGTCAGACCGCGGGCAGGTGCCAGCAGGTGGCGCGCATCCTCCATACCGCGTTCACCAGGCTCGGGCAGAAGCCGGAGTATGTCGCCATCAGGGCTCTGGAGAAGAGGGAGTACATGGTGTTCGACATGCCGAATGGCAAGAGTCCAGGAATCACGCAGAATGGCTATCATGTCATCGTCAGGGTCGAGGACATGGTCTATGACGCCTATACAGGGCCGCTCGGTATGAAATCAGCGGATTACCTGTCCCGTCTTCATGCGGAGATGGGATTTGCTTGGAAGGTAGTATCGGAACCATGAACGGAGAAAGCACTCCGGATGGCCAGGCCTCTCGCCGCCATGTGTATCTGCTCGATTATCTGATGCGCATGCGGCGGGATGTAGTGAGAGGACATGTGGCAATGTATCTGGGTGATATCGATATCATCCGGATGGTGGCATTCACCGATGGGTACCGCGCTTGCCAGAATGCCAACGGTATCGAGGATGAGGAGTACGGCCTTTTCCGTGATTGGCTCCGGGATGTGAAGCACGAGTTCCCCACGGAGGGATGGGGTGCGAAGTACCTGCGCGACTGCGATGGCGACCATGAGCGCGCCATCCGCAAGTTCCTCGACTTCGTCGCCGAGTTCGTCGCCCTGCGCGAGCGTGAGCGCCAGGGCGGCTGAGTCTCACCACGGCAGGTAGTGCTGGATCATCTGCCGCCACACCGGCCAGTCGTGCGTTCCTCCGTTCCAGATGGCCAGGTGGTTGGGAATGTCCTTCGACCACAGCAGCTTCGACATGTTCTCGTTCGACGGCCGGCAGAAGTCGTGCTCGCCCACCGCCAGCACCATCTCCACCCGCCGCAGCGCCGCCAGCTGCGCCGAGTCTCCCACCCCCGGCAGCCACTGCATGCTCGAATGGAAGTACACGCTCTCGTCGTGGTGGCCGTCGAGGAAGTCCTCCGTCTCGAACTTGCCCCCCATCGACACCAGCCGCCGGAACACGTTCGGGTTCCTCAACCCGATGTTGTACGTGTGGAAGCCTCCGAAGCTGCACCCTCCCAGCGTCAGCCGGCCTGCCGTGCTGCGCGACATCAGCAGCGGCACCACCTCGTGCAACAGGTACTGCTCGTACGCCGCGTGTCTCGCCACCCGGTCATGCGGATGGATGGACGTGTTGAACCAGCTCTCCTCGTCCACCGAGTCCGCGCACACCACCACGTACCGCCCTGACTTGATGCGGTCCGCGATCGCCCCGATGAGGCCGAAGTCCTCCGCCTGGTAGAAGCGCCCCTTGCTCGTGGGTAGCAGCAGCACCGGCTCCCCGGAGTGTCCGAACAGCAGCAACTCCATGTCCCGGCCCAGTCGCTCGCTGTACCAGCGATGGTATTCGCGATTCATAGGGCCTCTCCTTTACCCCTCGTTCACGGGCCTCGGGCGTACTCCCGTTTTTCGCGACGGTGCTGTCGCGCGACAGTGAACAGTTGGGCTCGGAGGGGAGAGCCCGGGGCGCGGATACCCTCACCCCGGCCCTCTCCCGGAGGGAGAGGGGGTTTTTCCTCCTAGAAGCGCAGCGTGGGGCCCAGCAGGATGGTGTGCAGTGGCTTGGCACACTGGGTGGTCTGCCCCGTCTCCGTGGTGCCGTCCACTCGCACATCGCACCACTGCCAGGCCGTCGACGCCGTGATGCCCAGGTGCTCGCCCAGCCACGTGTCCATTCCCACTCGCAGCGCCGTGCTCAACCCGTCGTGCAGCATCCGCCGCGGCGTCCCCAGGTCGTCCAGCGTCAGCGGTGTGGAGCGGCTCTGCGACACGCGCAGCCCCACCCACGGGTTCACCCCTCCATCCCGCAGGAAGCGCAGCCGCATCTCCAGCCCCAGGGAGCGGTAGTCCAGTTGCAACTGCTGCCCCTGGAATCGTGCGCCCCACGTCTCGACGCCCTCACCCACCACCCCGAGAGACAGCCCGAAGGGCGCCTCCACTCCCACATAGGCCTGGAGCGCGCCTCCCTTGGCCCTCACTCCGGAGGTGTGGTCGATGACGAAGCCGGTTGTGGCCGCGGCGTAGCCCCTCCACTCCGCCGCTGCCGATGTCCCCGCCCACAACGCCGCCGCCACCAGGGTTCCGAGACTCGCAACGTGTCGCATGTGGCCGCGGAGCTTAGCCCAGACCCTCCCCGTCAGGTCCACCCGCACCGTGCGTACGTTACCCGGCGGGCATTCGGCACGGTGCCGGAGCCGGGTAGAGTCACACCCATGTCTCTCTCTTTCCAAGCGGCTGCTTCCTCCGTACGCGAGGCCCTCACCGATGCCGGACAGGGCCTGGTGGAGCGCGAGGCCATGGTGGAGTTGGTGGCCCTGTGCGCCGTGGCCGGCGAGCACCTGCTCGTCATCGGTCCTCCCGGCACCGCCAAGAGCGAGGCCGTTCGACGCACCGCGCGAGCGCTCGGCGGTGGTTGTTTCGAGTACCTGCTGGGTCGCTTCACCGAGCCCTCCGAAATCTTCGGACCCGTGGACCTGCGCAAGCTGCGCGAGGGCGTGGTGGAGACGGAGACGGCCGGCATGCTGCCCGAGGCCGAGGTGGCCTTCCTCGACGAGGTGTTCCTCGGCTCCACCGCCATCCTCAACACGCTGCTGGGGCTGCTCAACGAGCGCGTCTTCCGCCGCGGCCACACCCGCATGCACTGCCCCCTGCGCGTGTGCGTGGGCGCCTCCAACGCCCTGCCCGAGGACGAGGCGCTCGCCGCCTTCGCCGACCGCTTCCTCGCGCGCACCTTCGTGGAGTCCGTGCCCGACACGCGGTTGGAGGACCTGCTGGCCGGAGGCGCCTCGCTGGCCCGGTTCGCGGAGGCACGCACCGCGTCATGGGAGGCCGTGGACGTGCTGGCCCGCGCGGCACGCGAGGCGGACCTCGGGCCGGTGCGCCCCCACCTGGCCCACGCGCTGCGCACCCTGCGCGCCGCCGGCATCGGCTTGAGCGACCGCCGCATGGTGAAGGCCCAGCGGCTGGTGTCCGCCGCCGCCGCGCTCGCCGGGCGCACCACCCCCAGCGTGGCCGACCTGTGGACCCTCATCTACGTGGTGCCCTCCAAGGAGGGACAGGCCCTCGCCCGTGACGTGCTGCGCGAGCTGCTGGCCCACTCGGAGAACTCCGCCCTCGCCGCCGCCGCCCTCGAGGCCAGCGCCGGGCCCCTCGCGCGCGCGCAGCGCATCGCCCAGTCCGGACGGAGTGTGCTCGCCGGGCGGCCTCCGGACGCGGACTCCGAGGCCCTCGCCTCCTGGCGGCTGAAGCTGGAGGGCGTGGCGCGCGAGATGGACGCGGGCTTCGCTCCCGAGTCCCTGCCCGAGGACCTCCAGACCGTGCGCGAGGAGCTCCGCGCCGCGCTGGCACAGGTGGCCCCGGCCGCGGCGGCCTAGGCGCGCTCTCACATGGAGCCTCGGATTCAACAACCGGTGGAGTGGAGCCCTCGGGCCCTGCCGCTGCAAGCGCTCGCGGTTGCGGGCGTGGGGCCGGTGGCGCTCGCGCTCGCGCGGCGGGTGCTGGCGGTGGAGGACACGGCGCTCGCCCGGTGGAGCGGCGTGGCCGGGCCCGGCGTGCTCGTGCTGCTGGGCGACACGGAGTCCCTCCCGTGGGTGGATGGTGCCGTCTACCTCGGGCGCGACGCGGCGGCGCCCTCGCTGCTGCTGCCGTGCACGCTCGCCCCGGACGTGTCCCCCGCGCTGCTCGACCGCGCGCTCGTCGCCCGCGCCCGGGCGGGCACTCCGCTCGCCGTGCTTCCCCGCTCGGGACAGCTCGTGCCCGTGGGCGCCGCGCGTCCCGTGTCCCGTGAGACCCTCGGCGCGTGGTTGGCGAAGCAGGAGGCCACTCCGTGAGCGAGTTGCCCGAGTCGCTGCGTCCCTGGGCGGGCCAGCTCTCCCTCTTCCCCGAGGACCTGGCGCTCAGCCTGGGTACCCACGTGGCGCGGCTGGCCGCGGCGATCGGCCCCATGCGCGCGCGCACCGAGACGGAGGGCGGCGAGTTCCACGGCTATGACGGCCTCACCCGGCGCGGTTCGCCCGAGCGGCTGCTGGTGAGCGAGTGGTTGATGGCCCTGGAGGCCCCGGACGAGTTCGTGCGCCGCGCGGCCTTCGGTGAGCAGGCCTACCTCCGGCCCGCCTTCCGCCAGCCGCAGGGCGGGCGTCGCACCGTGGCCCTGCTGGACGCGGGGCCGGACCAGTTCGGCCCGCCGCGCATCGCGCACCTGGCGCTGCTGGTGGTGCTCGCCCGGCGCGCCGAGGCGGCGGGCGCGGCCTTCGCCTGGGGCGTGCTCCAGTCCCCCGTCCAGAACGGGCCCTTCACCACCGTCAATGCCGCCACCGTCGGCCAGTGGTTGAAGGCGGGCAGTGCCTCTCCGCCCACCGACGCGCAGCTCGCCGCGTGGAGCGAGGTGCTCCAACTCGGGCGTGCTCCCGATGATGTGTGGCTGGTGGGCGGCGCGCGTCTCGCGCGGCTCCCGGGCACCGAGCGCCTGTCCCGCGTGGCGGTGGAGGAAGTCATCGCGCCCGGGGCCCGGCGGCTCGCGGTGGAGGTGCGGCCCGCGTCGCGCGCGTCGCGCCAGGTGGTGCTGGACCTGCCGCCCGTGCCCCAGTGCGTGCGGTTGCTGAGGGATCCGTTCGTCACCGCCGCCGCCGCGCCCGTGCTGGACACCCACGTGGGCTCCGTGAGCACCATGCGCTTCTCCGCGGATGGGCTGCGGCTGCTGTTCGCGTACGCGGATGGCGGCGTTGCGGCGCAGTCCATCCCCCAGTCCCCGCGCGCCACCGCGCCCAGGCCCAAGCGCTTCCAGCCCCAGCGGGACGAGTCCGTGGTGGCCATGGGCTGGCGCCACAAGGGTGGACTGCTCGCCGTGACGCTGCGCGGGCGCACCCTGCACGTGCACGGCACGTTGAAGAACGCCTCCACCGGCCGCGCCACGGGTTACCCACTGCCCGAGGGCGACGAGTCGTTCCAGCTGCCTCGCAAGGGCGAGCCTCCCCTGCTGGCCCTGACCCAGATACACCAGGGCCGGAACATCGAGACGGTGTACGTGCTGGATGCGGCGGGCGTGCTGCACCGGCTCACGCAGCGGGAGCACGGCCTCGGGGTCGTCCCCGTCTCCCGGGGCGTGAGCGCGCTCGCCGAGCGCAAGGGCGTGCTCTACCTCGTGTCCCGGGGTCCGGGGGGGTCGCAGGCCGCGGCCATGTTGCAACTCGAGCGGTGGATGCCCGCGAACGCCTCCGTGCTGGAGCTCGGGTTCGCCGGGGATGGGATGGCGTTTTTCGGTCACGCGACGAAAGCCGGCTTCGACGAGGCGGACCCCCTCGCGGTGCGCCACCAGCCCGGTGGCTGGAGCGTGCTGCGCTACCTGACCTGGTTGGAGAAGCAGTCGCACAAGGTGCTGCGGACGGAGCTCTCTCCTCCCATCGGGATGCGGGTGGTCGGTGTGTGCTCCCACCCCTCGCCGGCGACACCGGCGCTGGTGGTGCTCGCGAAGGATGAGCGCACCTTCTCCCTGGTGACCGGGAACGGCACCACCGAGACCCTGGTGGTGGCTTCCGCGCCAGTCGTCAGCGCGTCCGTCAGCCACGCGCTCCCCATGCTGGCCTGGTTGACGAAGAGCGGCGAGGTGGGGGTGTGGAGCTTCCCGTACAAGGCCCTCGTCTTCCGCTCCACCCCAGGAGGAACGCCATGAGCGCCGCTCGCCGGTCCGGGCCTCGCGCCCATGTGCACCGTGGCACCGTGGAGGGCGTGGCGCTCTGGTTCGACCCCGCGCTCCTGGGCGAGGCGGAGGCGCGCCGGCGCGTGCTGGCCGCGTGGGCTCCGGGCGTGAGCGTGTATGCGCTCGCCGGGGGCTTCCTGTTGAGGCTCCCGTCCCCGCGCTCCATGGCGTGCGCCGGGGTGCCGGGCCTACCCTTCACCCTGGAGGACGGCGTCCTCCTCTCCGCGCCCCTGTCCGCCTCCGAGCGCGAGCGTCTCGCGCCACCTCCCGGGTCCGCCGTGCTGGTGCGCGCGGGGACGGCGCGGGTGCATCCGCTCGAGCCCTCGATGCGGGTGGACGTGTCGGCGTGGCTCGACGTGTCCGGCTGGGATGTGGTGCACGTGGAAGGCCTGGGCGCGCCACCGCCGCCCGTGGCCGAGCCCACGCCCGTTGCCGCCCCCACGCGCGCCAGCTTCGGGCTCGGTCCTCCCGCGCCCGAGGCCGAGGAGATGAAGGCGAGGATGGCGGGCCGCGCCGTACCGGAGACGAGCACGGTGCACGCCGTTCGCCGCCCGGGGTTCTTCTCGCGGCTGTTCACCCGGTTCCGGGCCTGGTGGATGGGTGGGACGCAACGGCCGGGCTCGATGACCGTGGACGGGAGCGCGGCGCCCGCTCAGGGGGGAGAGATTGCCTCCAGGCCCTCGCTGCTGGGGCGCATGCTGGCGGCGTTCCTGTCGGCCTTGCTTCCCTTCCAGGGCTCCGGGACCGCGCCCTCGAACGGGTCCGCGTCATCCGCTCCGGCACCGAGGCCACGTCCTCCCTCGGGGCCGGGACTCTTCTCCCGGCTCACCCGGTGGCTCGCCACCTCCACGCCACTGGGCTCGCTGCTGGGCCGGCGCAAGGCGGAGTACGTGCGGCGCCTCTTCGACCTCTTCGACCAGGGCAACCTGGACGAGGCGCTGCGCTACGCGATTCCGTTGAACAAGGGCGGGCTGTCGGAGCGGGCCCGGCTCTCGCTCGGGCTGCCGGGTCCACGTGAGCAGCTCACCATCCAGACGGGTCCGGGAGGAGGGGCGACCAGCGTCTTCGGCGGTGGCGACGAGGTGTACGCGGCGCTGAAGGAGCGCTACCGCCAGGCCGTCCGGAAGCTGGAGCGCGAGGGCCGCATCGAGGAGGCGGCCTTCGTCCTCGCCGAGCTGCTGCACGAGGACGAGGAGGCCGTCTCCTTCCTGGAGCGCCATGGGCGGTGGCGGCTGGCGGCGGAGCTGGCCGAGGGGCGCCATCTGGCGCCGGGGCTGGTGGTGCGGCAGTGGTTGCTGGCGAAGGACGTGGCCCGGGCGGTGGAGATCGCCCGGCGCAGGGGGGCCTTCGCGGACGCGGTGGTGCGGTTGGAGCGCACGCACCCGGAGCAGGCGCGTGTCCTGCGGCTGCTCTGGGGCGAGGTGCTCGCGCAGGCGGGGGACTACGCGCGCGCGGTGGACGTGGTGTGGCCGGTGGAGGACGCGCGGCGGCTCACGCGGGCGTGGCTGGAGCGCGGCCTGGAGACCGGAGGCGTCACCGGAGCGCGGTTGCTGGCGCGGCTGGTCCTGGCCTTCCCCGACAGCTTCGAGACGGCCCGCGCGAAGGCGCTCGTGCTGCTCGACGGAGAAGACGCGGAGGGCGCCGCGGCACGCCACACCTTCGCGGAGCTGCTGGCCACCGAGGTGGAACAGAAGAGGGGCCTGGAGGAGCCCCGCGCGCTCCTGCGCCCGGCGGCGCGCGCGGTGCTGCGGGACTGGGTGGCGGGCCATTTGCCCTTGAAGTCCCGGGGCGTCGAGCACCTCGTGCAGCAGGTGGCAGATCCGGTGCTGTGGGCGGACCTGCCTCCGTTGTCGAGGCAGCCCGAACCCAGGGGTTTTCCGTTGGACGGGACTCCGGTGTCGCACGCCTTCGACGAGGCGGAGGGAGGGCCCTGGCCCATCCACGACGCGGTGCCCCTGTCCGGAGGGAGGGTATTGGTGGCGCTCGGCGAGGCGGGGGCGCGCCTGCTCACGCTGGAGGGCCGGTGCGTGGCGCACTTCGACGTGCCGGCCTTCTCGCTGGTGCTCTCGGTGCACGAGGACCGGGCGCTGGCGCTCGCGCCGCGCGGGACGCTGATGCGCCTGTCCCGGTTGGACCTGGTCCAGCGCCGGGCCGAGCCCTGGTGTGATGCGCGCGTCGACGCCTTCGCGCCGGTCTACGACGGAGGCCTGTGGTTCCTCGCCGTGGAGGACACGGTGATGGCGGTGGACGTGCTCGCCTCGGACCTGCGCGCGCTCTGGCGGGTGTCCCGGGTGGGCGGACCGGTGGTGGCGCTGGCGGTGGGGCCGTCGGAGATGAGCTTCGCCTCCGCTGGCTCGGAGGGACCCGAGCGCTGGAGCTACTCACTGCCGGACCCCACGCTGCGCTCCCGCCAGGTGCTGCCCCTGGGGGAGGATGCGCTGGTGCGCTGGCTCTCCCTGGGGATGGATGGGGCGATGGTGGTGCTGACCGACGCCGGTGCGCGGTGGTTCTCCGCGTACGGGCGGGCGAACCCGGTGCCCACGCTGCCCGAGATGGAACTGGAGGCGTTGTTCCTGGGTGGCTCCTGGGTGGCGGCGCTGGAGCGCACTCCGGTGGGCATTGGCGTGCGGTTGCTCGAACGGGCACGGGGTGGGGTGCGCGCGCTGTTCCTCTTCGAGGGCGCGACTCCGGTCTCGGTGCGCTTTCTCCAGGATGCGCTGCTGCTCTTCGACACGTCGGGCCGGCTGGTCCGGGTGGATCTGGCGCGAGGCGTGGTGCGGCGGATGGTGCCTCGCTGACGGTCCCGCCCCCCACCTGCCCGGAAGCAGACACAAGCCCCGGGCGCGGAGCCCTCCACCCCGGCGCTCGCCTTGCAGGAGACCGAGCGCATGGCCAGCTTGCGAACATGGCCCTGCAATTCACGCTCTCGCATCAGGTGGCGCGCATCTTGTCGTGCTGTCCCGCGACCGTGAGGGGACGCGTCCTCCTGGAGTTGTCCCAGAAGCTCACGAGCGTCGTCTCCCGCGTTCGGCCCACGCCCCAGAATGGGATGGAGGTGGGCGTGCTGCGGCTGCCCTCCGGCTTCCAGGTGAGCTACCGGCTGGACCGTGCGCGGCAGCAGGTGGAGATGCTCGACCTGTCCGGCGGAGACAGCTTCGGCTCCGCGGCCGCGCCGGGCTAAGGGCCGCGCAGGGCCTGTTCGATGAGGGCCCTCAGCGCGTTGAGATCCACCGGCTTGGGCACGGCGCCGAGGACGCCCTCGGGGAGCGGCTGGGTGGCTCCCACGCCGGAGACCACCACCACCGGCAGCGAGCACAGGGCCGGATCTTCCCGCACGTGCCGCATCAGCTCCCAGCCGCTCATCACCGGCATCATCAAATCCAGCAGCACCGCCTTCGGGCGAGGCGCGCCCCGCAGCCGCTCGAGCGCCTCCAGGCCATTGCCCGCCACGTCCACCTCGTAGCCGAGCGCTTCGAGGAACTCGGCGAGCAGTTCGCGGCTGTCGGCATGGTCCTCCACGACGAGGACGCGGTGTCGCCCTTCACTCATGTCCTGCGGCCCTTCCTTCTTCTCGGCGGCGCCATAGCACGGTGGCTCGGCGGTGGTGGAAGGACGCTCCGGGCTCCTCGCGCCAGGGTTGGCTCGTGGACCGATGCGGGCGGTCCGGACGCACCCGTTATGGGGGGTTGGGCCTGGATCGTTCGACGTGGGACATCTGGTCGGCCGCGGGAAGGCGAAAACCAGGTCCCATGCCGGTAGCAGGACGTGAATGGTCATAGCCTCACCTGTCCGCTTGGGTGCGCGGGACAACCTCCTGGGTTCGGTTCACCTCTAGGGGCGGAGGCCTGGGGAGCGAGGGGGGTGGACACTCCTCTCTCCCTCTGAGCCGAGCACTCTTAGGGTCCCAGGTTTGACCGACTACCCATCCTGTCCTGTCGCGGGTCCCTGTCCGGCTCTAAGCAGGCGGCCTGGAGGGTCGCCTCAGCGAGGGCCAGAGAACCAACATGGGACAACCGTCGACGGGCAAGCTGGCAGCAAACGTGGGCGAGATCGCGCGTCAGGCGCGGCTGCGTGCGGGGCTGACCCAGGCGGACGTCGCGGAGCGGGTGGGGCTGGCGACCGAGGTGTATGGCCGGCTGGAGCGGGGTCGGATGTTGCCCAGTGTGCCGTCGTTGCGCCGGTTGTGCATCGCGTTGCGCATGCCCTCGGACACCTTCCTGGGCCTCAACACCGGCGAGGTGCCCACGTGGGCGGCCGAGTCCGCTCCGCCCGAGGAGTTCGATGAGAGCCCCGAGCTGCGCCGCCTCATGCGCACCCTGCGCAAGCTGGAGGGCTCGCAGCTCAAGCTGATCGGCCTCGTGGCCGCGGCGTTGCAGAAGCGCTAGCGGGCAGGCGGGCCCCTCCGCGGCCGTTCGTGCTTGTCGTGACACACGGTGGGCTGGCGTCATGGGCTCGGTCTCCTGTACGGAGCGGGTACACATGGCGAACGAGCGGCAGCGCATGAGCACATGGTGGGGGCCGTGTCAGGCCCTCGGACTGGTTTTGGCGGGGCTGCTCGCGTTCGATGTCTCCGCGCAGCCGGTGACGACCATCCCCCACCTGGATGGGGTGCCTCGGGCGGAGGCTCCCGACGCGGGCCCGGTCCAGGCGGAGGTGGACGTCCAGCGCACCGATGGGGGCTTCGCGCTGGAGGGCGCGGGGGATGCGTCGGACGCGGGGACGGGGCCACGCTTCGAGCCGCCCGCGCTGATGGCGGACTCCCCGGCGCGCTACCCCGAGGCGCTCGCCGCGCAGCCGGTGGCGGGCACGGTGCAACTGGAGCTGCTGGTGGACGAGCAGGGCGAGGTGGCCGAGGCCCGGCTCGTGCGGGGACTGCATCCGCTGCTGGACGATGCGGCGCTGCATGCCGCGTCCGGCCTGCGCTTCACCCCGGCGAAGGTGGAGGGCACGCCGGTGCAGGTGCGGCTCAACTTCGAGTACCGCTTCGAGGCCCCCCAGCCGGTGGCGGGCAGCGGGGCCGCGCAGGCCCAGCCGCCCGTGACGTTGCGTGGTCTGGTGCGCACCAAGGGCAACCGTCGGCCGGTGGCGGGAGCCACGCTCGTGTCGTTCGCCGCGCGGGACGTGGCCGTGGAGACGGGGCCGGACGGCCGCTTCGAGGCACGGCTGCCTCCGGGCAAGCAGTGGGTGCGCGTCACCGCTCCGGGCCACAAGCCGGACGACTTCTACGAGGACGTGCGCGCGGGCGAGACGCTCGAGGTGGTGTATGGCCTGGAGCCGCTCGTGGTGAACCCCTACGAGACGGTGGTGCGGGGAGACCGCGAGCGCACCGAGGTGTCGCGCGTCACGCTGCGCGACGCGGAGCTGCGCGAGATTCCCGGCACCATGGGAGATCCATTCCGCGTGGTGATGTTGATGCCGGGCGTGGGCAGCATGCTCTCGGGCGTCTCGTACCCGGTGGTGCGCGGCAGCCAGCCGGCCGCCACCGGCTACTTCCTGGACGGCATCCGCGTCCCCATCCTCTTCCACCTGTTCCTGGGGCCCGCCGTCGTCCACCCGGACTTCATCGACACCATCGACTTCTACGCGGGCAACCCTCCCACCCAGTACGGGCGCCTCATGGGCGGCGCGGTGGAGGGCAAGCTCACCACCCCGCGCGATGACCGCTTCCACGGCAGCGCCTACGCGGACTTCATCAACGCGGGCCTCTTCGTCGAGTACCCCTTCCAGTCCACCGGCACCAACGTCTCGCTCGCGGGCCGCATCTCGTACACGCCGTGGCTGATCGCCCTGGGGGCCAACGCCCTCAACGTGACCGGCTCCGATGACTCGAAGCTGGTGCTGGACTTCTATGACTATCAGGCCCGCGTCGAGCAGAAGGTGGGGCCGGGCCGGCTGCGCCTCTTCGCCTTCGGCTCCTCGGACACCTTCGGCGTGAGGGCGACGGATGAGGATGCCACCACCGCGCTGCAGTCCGTCCTCTTCCACCGCGTGGACCTGCGCTATCGCCACCCGGTGGGCGGTGGCGAGCTGGAGGCGGGCGTCAACGTGGGGCTGGACCGGCTCTCCATCGCGAGTGAGAGCGGCTCGAGTGGTGGAGGCACCTTCAACATCGACCAGCGCAATGCCACCGCGCGGCTGGGCTACCAGAGGAAGCTCGGCGAGGGCCTCTCGCTGCGCTCCGGCCTGGACGTGGACCACAAGCGAGCGCTGGTGAAAATCCAGCAGCGCAGCCGCCCGTCGCCGGAGGCCCCGTTCGATGAAATGGAGCTCGACATGCCGCTGGCGATCGCCACCTTCAGCGGGCTGTGGGCGGAGGTGCAGTGGGAGGCGGGGCCGTGGTCGGTGGTGCCGGGGTTGCGCCTGGACAACTACCACCTGTCCGGAGGCCCCAACGCGTTCGTGGCGGAGCCGCGCATCGCCGTGCGCCGGAAGATGAGCGAGCAGCTCACCCTCAAGGGCGGAGTGGGCCTCTACCACCAGGCGCCCACCACGCTCATCAGCCTGCCCATCATCGACATCGCGGCGCTGGACCAGGGGCTGCAGCAGGCGGTGCAGGTGTCCGCGGGCGTGGAGTACAAGAACCTGCTGGGCTTCGACGTGAGCCTGGAGGGCTACGTCAACCCGATGCTGCGCACGGTGGAGCTCACGCCCTTCAACAGTGAGGACGATCCCTTCGTTCCGCCGCCCCCGCCCGTGGAGCCGCCGGGCGGGGATAGACCTCCGGTGCCCCAGCCCGGGACGGGTGGCCGGCGCCTCGTGCGGGGGATGCAGGTGGAGGTGCCCACGGATCCCTTCGAGGGCATCGATCTGGGAAACATGAGCAGCCGGGGCCTGTCGTACGGACTGGAGCTGCTCATCCGCCGCCCGCTGGGAGGCAACTGGTTCGGCTGGCTGTCCTACTCGCTGCAGCGCAGCACGCGGCGCGTGAGCTTCATCCGCTACGACGCGCACGACCAGCCGGTGGGCCGGGCCGAGGCGGACCTGCCCTACGTCTTCGACCAGACGCACGTGGCCAACCTGGTGCTCAACTACAAGTTCGCCAACAACATCACCCTGGGCGGGGTGCTGCACTTCAACTCCGGGCGTCCGGAGTCGGGCAACCTCACCAGCCGCACGCAGGTGGAGGGCACGGGCGTCGATGGCATGCCCCGGTGGGTGCGGGTGGACCAGGACAAGGTGGACCGGCTGCCGCCCTTCCTCCGCTTCGACCTGCGGGTGTCCAAGGCCTGGGTCTACGACACCTTCTCGCTCGAGGCCTACCTGGACATGCTCAACGTGACCCTCAGCCAGGAGGTGGTCGCCTTCGACTACGTGGGTGGCTACGGCCTGTCGCTGCAGAAGAAGCCCACGGGTCTGCCCATCGCGCTGCCCATCGTCGGGCTCAAGGCGAGGTACTGAACGGGCCAGGCTGGCGCCGGTCTGGAATCGGGCACTCGTGTCGTTCCCCGGGGCATGGGTCCGGGGGTCATGGCTGGCAACTGGCGGGCCGTGGCATACTCCGTGTCGCATCTGCATCCCCCGGCTTCTCGTCTCGTCCGGGGGTCGAGGTGCGCGGGGGGATGGCATGGCTTCATCGTGGGTTCCAGGGCCCGAGCTCGCATGGAGGCTTCATGTCGAGTCGCCCATTCCGTGCGTGCTCTTCGAGCCCGTCCGAGAAGGCGCGGGAGCGCCGCGCGACTTCCAGTGGACGGCCCTCAATCCGGCGGCCGAGGCGCTCGTGAACGGGCTGGGCCTGGGCCGCGCGCTGTCCTCGTGGGGCGGTGTGGTGGAGGGCCTGCCGGAGTGGGACGCCCTGCGCCAGGTGGTGGAGGCGGGCACGACCCTCTCCTTCGAGGCGCACCTGGGGACGGGCCTGGAGGAGCGCTGGTTCCAGGCGAAGGCGGTGAAGCACGGGGAGGGCTTCGCCCTGTGGCTCATCGACATCACCGAGGCCCGGGTGGAGCGGCGCGCGTTCCGGGAGGAGCTGGAGCGGCAGCAGGCGGTGCGGGCGCGCGAGGAGCACCTGCGGCTGGCGCTGGAGACGGCGCGGATGGTGACGTGGGAGTGGTCGGCGGGGCCGCGCACCCTGACCTGGTCTCCCAACGCGTCGGCCTTCTTCGGGCAACCGGAGGGAGTGCCGCGGGGCACGCCGGAGAGCTTCCTGAGCTGCGTGCACCCGGACGAGCGCAAGCGGGTGGCCGAGGCGCTCCTGCAGGGGATGCGCGCGGAGGGGCCCTACACCTTCCAGTTCCGCGGGCAGTGGGCGGACGGCACGGTGCGCTGCTACGAGGCGGTGGGGCAGACGTTCCACGAGCGTGGCCGGACCACGCGGATGCTGGGCGTGGTGTTGGATTGCACCGAGCGTGAGCAGGCGCAGGCGGCGCTGCGCGAGGCCGAGGAGCGCTACCGCCTGGCGTCCTGGGCCACCAACGACGTGCTCTGGGACTGGAACACCGCCGGCGACCACCTGCATTGGGGCGAGGCGTGCCACGCCGTCCTGGGCTACCTCCCGGAGGAGATGGGCGGCATCTCCTGGTGGGAGGAGCAGGTCCACCCCGATGACCGGAAGCTGGTGGTGGAGGGGTTGAGACACACGGTGGAGTCGGGCGGGGAGTCGTGGACGGCCGAGTACCGCTTCCGGCGCAAGGACGGCACCTACGTGCACGTGTTGGACCGGGGGCTGGTGGCCCGGGGTGGCAAGGGGGGCGCGGTGCGGATGATCGGCTCGATGATGGACATCACCGAGCGCAAGCGGGCGGTGGAGCGGATGCAGGAGGAGGCGCGGTTCCGCGAGCGCTTCATCGGCATTCTCGGACATGACCTGCGCAACCCGCTCAACGCCATCTCGCTGTCGGCGCGGGCGCTGCGGCGGCGCGGTCCGTTGCCGCCGGCCCAGCAGCAACTGGCGCAGCGCATCGAGGCGAGCGCGGAGCGCATGGGGAAGATGATCGCCGACATCCTCGACCTGACGCGGGCGCGGCTGTCGGGAGGGATTCCGCTGAACCTGGCGCCCACGCGCCTGCCCACGTTGTGCCAGCAGGTGATGGAGGAGCTGACGGTGGCGCACCCGGGGAGGGAGCTCGTCTTCGAGGCGCGGGGGGAGGGCGAGGGGGTGTGGGATCCGGATCGGCTGGCGCAGGTGGTGAGCAACCTGGTGGGCAACGCGCTGGAGCACGGCGCGAGCGAGGGACCCATCCACGTGCGGTGCTGGGAGGAGACGGACACTCAGGTGCTGGAGATCTCCAACGCGGGGACGCCGATTCCCAGCCACCAGCTGGCCACGCTGTTCGACCCCTTCCGTCAGGTGGGAACGGGGCGGAGGAGCAATGGACTGGGGCTGGGTCTGTTCATCGTGAGGGAGCTGGTGGAGGCGCACGGGGGCGAGGTGCGGGTGCGCTCCACGCAGGAGGAGGGGACGACGTTCACGGTCCGCCTGCCCCGGGACGCACGCCAGTCCCAGAGGGGAACGCGTCCGATCGAGGCGCACATCGCCTGACGCTCCCTCTCCCTCTGGGAGAGGGCTGGGGTGAGGGTCTTCCCACCCGGGAGCCCAGGAGCCTCACGGGCCCTGGCCGGGTGCCGGCCCCTGGCGCGGGGCCTACCTTCACCTGGGACTTCAGGCCAATGGCCCGGAGCCCCTCGCCTCCCCGGGCGCCACCCTCCGCCCGGGGGAAGGGAGGACGTCATGGATGCCCTGGCTCCCATCGGCCGGCTGCTCTTCTCGGCCATCTTCATCTTCAGCGGCTTCAACCACTTCACCAACGCCGAGACCATGATCGGCTACGCGCGGAGCGCGGGTCTGCCGCTCCCGGCGCTGGCCATCTACGGCTCGGGCGTGGTGCTGGTCGTGGGCGGGGTGTGCATCCTGCTGGGGGTCTTCGCCCGCATCGCCGCGGCGGCCATCGCCGCCTTCCTGGTGCTCGCGGCGCTCACGATGCACCGCTTCTGGGGGCTGCCACCCGAGCAGGCCGCGATGCAGATGATCCACTTCTGGAAGAACATCTCCATGGCCGGTGGCGCGCTGCTGCTCGCGTACTTCGGACCGGGGCCCTACAGCGTGCGGGCCCGCTCGAGGATCCTGGAGGAGCGGCGTGTGAATCGCCCGCCCGGAGGGCTGCGGCCCCAGCCTCAATCGTGAGGGGGCCCGGCGTAGACCCTCACCCCAGCCCTCTCCCAGAGGGAGAGGGAGGGCGGCGGTGGGCGCTCAGTGGGTGACGGCCGACTCGACGGGCCGCAGGGTGAAGAAGGCCACCTCCGGGTAGGTGCCTCGCCGCAGGTACGGCCCACCGAAGCCGAAGCCCAGTCCCATGTTCACGTAGAGCTGGTTGCCCCGCACATGGTAGTGGCCCTGGATGTAGGGCTGCCCCGCGCGGCGGAAGATGGCCTCCGTGAGGCCGCGCACCACGAACTGGCCGCCGTGCGTGTGCCCGGAGAACTGCACCAGGTTGGCGTCCGGGGGCAGCTTCTCGACGGTGGGCGGCGCGTGGGTGAGCACCAGGCGCGTGCCGGAGTCGGGAGCGCCCCGGAAGGTGGCCTCCACGTCGTCGCGGCCCGTGCGCCCATCGTCGATGCCCAGGATGGTGACCGGCGCCCCGCGCACGTGCACCACCCGGTGCTCGTTCTGCAGCACCGTGTAGCCCAGGCGCTCGAAGCCGGTGCGCAGGTAGTGGGCGTCCACCCAGTGGTCATGGTTGCCCAGCACCACGAAGACGGGGCTGGTGAAGCCGGCCAGCAGCTCGATGACGCGCGGCAGGGGCTTGGGGCTGTGGGTGACGTAGTCGCCCGTGAGGAAGACGAGGTCCGGGTTGCTCGCGTTCACCTCGGCCACCGCGCGGCGGATGCGCACCGCGGACGTGGCCTGGCCCACGTGGATGTCCGACAGGTGCGCGATGCGCAGCCCGTCATGCTCCGAGTGCATTCCCGGCACGTGCAGCAGGTTCTCCGACAGGGTGAAGTGGTCGCGCCAGCGCAGGCGGGCCTCGGGCCGCAGCGGATCCGGACTCACGGCCCTCAGCTCGTTGCGCCTCATGAGGTTGCGGTGCTGCCCCTGGGCGTGAACGGAGACCGCCTTCGCGGTCTGGGTGGCGGCGGAGCGGCGGGCAAGTCTCAGGCGCATGCGGTTCCTTCCGTCTGTCGGACGGCTCGAATTGTAAAGGACACCGGCCACATGAGACGAGGGCGGCACTCACCGCCAGCCCGTCCGCTCACCAGCCGGTGTCAGCGGGCGGAAGGTAAAATGATGGGAATCCTCGAAAAATTCCGGGTTTTTTCCAGGGGTTCCGGCGGTCTGGAGGAGGGACGGGCGGGTCTGCGGAAAGAGAAGAGCCCGCTCCCCGGTGAGGGAAACGGGCCCGCTCCGCGTCCGTCGTGGACGGCCTACTGGTTCTCGGTGGGCATGGGCGCCGGCTGGGTCGTGCCCTTGTCCATCTTGGCGCCCTTCTTGACGCCCTTGGGGCTGGTGGCGTTGAGCTCCAGGGCGACCGCGTTGTCGCCGTGCATCTGGAAGCGGGCGCGCACCTGGGCTCCCTCGGGGATGTCACCCACGGCGACCTTCTTGCCGTCCAGCATCACCTGGGTCTGGTCCCTCACGTCCAGCTCCACGTCCGGCAGGTTCAGGTTCTGGCGCGACAGGGTGACCTCGTCCCTCTCCGCGTCCTTGAGGGTCCCGTTGACGTTGAAGGCATGTGCCTTGTTCATCAAGGCCTTCTGCTGATCCTGGGTGAGCTCCTGGGTGCCCTTGTTGGCCTGGGCGCCGCTGGTGCCCGGGAGGACCTCGGTGGCCTCGATGCCGGTGCTGAGCTTGCGGCCCTCGTTGCTCTTCTGCTCCTGCTGGGCCTGGGTGTTCTGCTGGGTGTCCGCCTGCGCGAAGGCGGCGGTGCCCAGGGTGAAGGCCAGTGCGGCCAGTAGCTTCTTCATGACGACCCCTCCTTGGTTGTCCATGTCGGATACCGCCGCAAAACGGTGGTACCCGGAGGGGCTGGAGCCAACCCCACGGTGCCAGGGCACGAGGCTCCGGCCGCGGAGCAGGCGGGCGGGGGGAGCGGGGCTGGACGGGGACGAGGGGACGCTCTAGGTGCAGTGGTCACACAGTCCGCGCAGCTGGATGTCCACCGAGCGGGCGGCCACTGCCTTGGGTGCTCCCTTGGCGGTGGAGATGCGGACGGCCTCCGAGGGCAGGCACGTCACCGTGCCGCAGTCGGTGCAGGTGAAGTGCGGGTGCGTGCCCTGGTGCGACTTCTCCTCACGCTTGAGCTCGAAGCGCCAGACGTGGTCCCCCAGGTCCGCGCGCACCACCAGGCCGGCCTCGGTCAGGTCGGTGAGGTTGCGGTAGATGGTGACACGGTCATAGCCCTCGTCGCCCAGCGACTCCACGAGGTCGGCGTGGCTCAGCGGCGCGGTGGCGGACTCCAGCTCCCGGAGTACCGCCACCCGGGGAGAGGTGCTGCGCAGCCCCGCGGTGCGGAGGCGCTCCTGATAGTCGGCGAGCTTGGGCTGGGGGGCGTTCTTCCTGGCGGCCATCGTCATCTCGAATAACCCAACTCTGGGAAAGTTGCACCTGACTTGCTCGATTGCTGCTGGACTGTCTGGCATTCTGGGAGGCGGCGTGGCGGCTCCTGTCACCACGGGAGAAGGCCCGGTGGAACGCGGGGTACGAAATTGGCTCAACCCGGAGTCAAATGCAATCACGTTGCAGACGGTGGAGCGCGGATGCTTCGGGTACTCGTACTGGAGGACGATGACGACCTGCGCGCCATCCTGTGCGAGCTGCTGTCGCTGTCCGGCGCGGACGGGTGCGTGAGCGCCAGGTCCCTGGCGGAGCTGAAGCTCGAGAGCGCCGAGGCGCTCGGGTGCACGCTGGCCCTGCTCGATATCAACCTCGGCGCCGGAGTGCCCAGTGGGCTGGATGCGTACCGTTGGCTGAAGGACAACGGGTTCTCCGGCAGGACGGTCTTCCTCACCGGGCATGCCCGCTCGCATCCGCTGGTGCGCGAGGCCCTGGAGCTGACACACGTCCAGGTGTTGTCCAAGCCCATCGAATCGAAGGTCCTCCTGGAGCTGGTGGGGAGCGCTTCCCATGGGACCGGCACGGCCTAGGTCGAGCGCGCTCGGGGTGGTGGAGGAGGAGCTGCACGCCCGGGCCTGGCGAGGCACCGTCGTCGGCTGCGTGCTGATCGCCCTGACGGAGCTGGCCTACGTCTTCATCGACCACGAGGTGTTCCAGGGCGGGCTCCTGCCGGTGCTGCGTGTGCTGCACGTGCTCTGGGCGCTGCTGCTGCTGGGGCTGTTGCTCTCGCGCCGCCACCGGCTGTCCTCGCGGGCGGTCGAGGCCTGCTTCGCGGGCGCGGTGCTGCCCTTCCTCCCGCTCTTCGCCCTGGCCGAGCACGCCATGGCCGGCACGGGGCTCGTCTGGGTGCCCATGACGGGCCACCGGCTGGTGATGTTGGTGCTCGGTGTGCTGGCGCCCACGAGCCTGTGGCTGGGCGGCGTGTTGATCGGCGCCTTCGCCCTGGAGGCGGGTGTGCTCTGGTACGCGCTGGGGCTCGGCGCGCACCCGGGGGTGCGCTCTCCCTGGGAGCCCTGGGTCACCCTCATCTACGGTGGCGTGGCGCTGGCCGTGCTGGCCTACCGGGTGCGCAGCTTCGGCATCGAGCTGAAGCTGCGCGAGGCGCGTGCCGAGGCCGAGGCGCTGGAGCGGCTGGCCCGGCTCTTCCTCGCGGTGCGCGACGCCACCAACACCCCCTTGCAGACGCTGGAGCTGAGCATCGCCCTGCTCAAGCGGCGCAACCCCGAGTGTGCCTCCACCACGGACACCATGGAGCGCGCCGTGCAGCGGCTGCGCTCCCTCGCCCAACGTCTGGGGATCGCCGATCCCCTGGTGGTGTGGCGCGAGGGTGACGAGTCCTTCGACGCCGAGACCGTGCTCCGGCACCTGGAGGAGGACCTCGCGCGCGAGCTCGAGCGGCGACGGCGCTGAGCCACCTCCAGAAGGGGTGCGAAATTCCACTGTCCCTGGAAGTTGGCTCTCTCACTTTTCGAGAGACGGGGCCGTGGGGCGGTCTCTAGAAGTTCCAAAGAAATCCAGCGAAACTTCCGCGGGTCTGGTTCCGAGAATCATCACGAACTCAGTGCTCTGGGGTTCCCACAGAGGGGTGGGGGCGCTTGGAGATCAAAAGTGCGTCTCGCGAGAGCGCGTCAAACGTAAACAAACGGAGGCAGTGCCATGTCGGTCAATGGTCTGGGGGGTGGCGCGAATTTCCCCGCGTTCAAGGCGTTGGACAACCTGGGGCTGTCGAAGCCCATCGAGAAGAACGTGGCCCAGATGGTCCAGGCCACGGTGACCGCGGTGGTCGGCCAGGCGGTGCTGAGCGCCTTCGAGCAGGCGTTCAACCAGCTCGGCGGCCAGCTCGGCTCCATCCTCGGTGGTCAGACGCCGCACTGCTCGCCGCCCAACCCGGCCGACTCCGGGCACGCCTCCGGTGGCCTCCAGAAGGGCTCGGACGGCACCATCACCACCCCGGGCGGCTATAAGATCCAGGCCACCAGCCAGTTCGAGTGGAAGATCACCAACCCCGACGGCAAGACGACCCGCATCTGGGGCGATCCGCACGTGGACGAGGGTGACGGTGGCAAGTGGGACTTCAAGCGCGACTCCACCTTCGTGCTGCCGGACGGCACCCGCATCAACTGCGCCACCCAGCCCTACGGCAACGGCATGACCGTGACGAGCGGCCTGGAGATCATCAACGGCAACGACCGCGTGCAGGTCTCCGACATCGCCAAGGGCAAGGGCAAGGTGGGTGACATCACCCAGGACGGCTTCGCGCACGTCAACAGCTTCGGCGGCAAGGACGCCTTCGTGATGGGCGGCGACGGCGACGACTGGACCTTCCAGGGCAAGGAGATCACCGGCAGCAACAACGGTGGCGACTCCTTCAAGCTGGGCAAGGACATGAAGCCGCTGGTGGACACCACCACGAAGTTCGGTGGTCCCGAGCAGTGGGCGAACCAGATCGTCGATCAGCTCTTCAAGCAGATCGAGGACATGTTCAAGCAGCCGACGAAGGGCTCGCCCCCGTTCGTGCCGCCCTTCATGAACCAGTTCCCCCAGGGCCGTAACTGCTGGAACCGCCAGGACTACAACACGGGCATCGGCAACACGTTCAAGGACATCGGCAAGATGTTCAACCAGCTCGGGGACCTGTTCAACTTGACCCAGTCCCTCAACCGCCGGATGATGCCGTTCGGGATCTAATCTCCCGGGAGCCTCGATGCAGACGAGCAACAGCATCAACGGGAAGCAGGTCAACGTTCCGCCGCAGATGGCCGAGCGGCTGATCCGTGGTGAGATGACGGCGGGTGAGTTCGTGGGACTCACCCCCAACACCCTGTATGCGATTGCCAACGTGGGCTACCAGATGTTGCAGTCTGGCAAGCTCGATGCGGCGATGGTCATCTACAAGGGGCTCGTCGCGGCTTCGCCGTACGACAGCGTCTTCCACTGCCACCTGGCGACCGTGCACGCCGCCAAGGAAGAGTACGAGGAGGCCGTCCAGGCCTACACGCAGGCCCTGACGTACAACCGGGGCAACGTGGACGCGCTGGCGGGACGCGGGGAGATGTACCTGCGGCAGAGCAAGATCCTCGAGGCGCTCAACGACCTCAAGGCCGCCGTGGAGGCGGATCCGCAGGCGAAGCGTCCCTCGGCCGTGCGCGCTCGCGCGATGCTGCTGGGGCTGAAGGAGAAGGTGGACGCGCAGCAGAAGGCCGCGCAGAAGTAGTCGCGGTGCTCCACCCTTCGTGATTCACCGGCCGGCGCTCCCTCCCTGGGGGCGCCGGTTTCGTTTTGTGCGCCCGGCTGCCCGGTTGCCCGTTGTTCCTCTTCCGTGGTGCCCGGCGGGGTACGTTCCTACCTTCCACAGGAGGCCCATGGGAGGGACGGATGATGGTGTGTGAGAACTGCCAGGCGCGGCCCGCCGTGGTGTTCCTCAAGCAGCGCATGGCCGACGGTCCCGAGCGGAGCCTCGGCCTGTGCAATCACTGCGCGAGCGCCATGGGCATGGACTCCCGTACAGGGGCCTTCGGCTCCCTGGAGGGCCTGTTCGCGCAGCTGACGGGCCCCCGCGCGAGGCGGGAGAACATCCTCGCGCAGCTCTCGGAGACGGCGCAGCAGGTGCTGGAGCACGCGGCGCGGCTGACGCTGGAGTGGGGTTACGACCGCATCCGCATCGAACACCTGCTGCTGGCGCTGAGCCAGAAGGTCCCGGAGATCCGCGCGGCGCTCGAGGAAGAGGGCACGGACGTGGAGGAGTACGAGGCCCGGCTGGCGCAGGTGATGGAGCGCCGCGAGCCCCGCCGCGCCTCGGGCGTGGGGCTGTCCTCGGGCATGAAGCGCGTGTTGCAGCTCTCGCGGCTCCAGGCGGCGCAGCTGGGGCAGACCTTCATCGGCCCCGAGCACCTGCTGCTCGCCATCATGGCCGAGGGCGAGAGCTTCGCCGCCCAATTCCTCTCAGACATCGATCCGGACGAGCTGCGGCAGCATCTGCCTGGAAGTGGTGCTCCCGGTACGGCGGCCTCCACCCAGGGGGGCCGGGGCGCGGATCGTCTCCCTCCGCTTCTCACGCGCTACACGCGAGACCTCACCGCGCTGGCGAAGGCGGGTGAGCTGGATCCCATCATCGGCCGCGAGAGGGAAATCGACCGCGTCATCCGCATCCTCAGCCGCAAGACGAAGAACAACCCGGAGCTCATCGGCGAGCCGGGCGTGGGCAAGACGGCCATCGCCGAGGGGCTGGCCCAGCGGATCGTCTCGGGCGACGTGCCGGAGATGCTCAAGGACAAGAAGGTGCTCGCGCTGGACCTCGCGAGTGTCATCGGCGGCTCGAAGTTCCGCGGCGAGTTCGAGGAGCGCTTCAAGGGCTTGATGGAGGAGATCCGCGCCCTCGCGGGCAAGGTCATCCTCTTCATCGACGAGGTGCACACCCTCGTGGGCGCTGGCGCGGGCGAAGGCTCCATGGATGCCGCCAACATGCTCAAGCCCGTCCTGTCTCGCGGTGAGCTCCAGTGCCTCGGCGCCACCACGCTCGACGAGCACCGCAAGCACATCGAGAAGGACTCCGCCCTGGAGCGCCGCTTCCAGCCGGTGATGGTGGCCGAGCCCACCCCCGAGCAGGCCATGGAGATCCTGCGGGGGCTGCGCGACTCCTACGAGGCGCACCACCGGGTGAAGATCACCGACGCCACGCTCACCGCCGCCGTGGAGCTGTCCGACAAGTACATCAGCGACCGCTTCCTGCCGGACAAGGCCATTGATCTGCTCGACGAGGCGGCGGCCATGGTGCGGCTGGGGGCTCGCACCGAGCCGGGCCGCATGAAGGACCTGGAGGAGCGGCTGGCCCAGAAGGAGAAGGACAAGGAGGCCGCGGTGGCCGCCGAGCGCTATCAGGAGGCCTCGCGGCTCAAGGGGGAATTGGAGGCGCTGCGCGCGGAGCTGGACGGGCTGCGCACCCAGTGGCAGCACGCCAAGGGCGTCTCCGAGCCCATCGTCACCCCCGAGGCCATCGCCACCGTGGTGAGCGAGTGGACGGGCATTCCGGCGAAGAAGCTCCAGCAGGAGGAGTCGCAGCGGCTGCTGGAGATGGAGCAGTCCCTGCGCCAGCGCGTGGTGGGTCAGGAGGAGGCCCTGCGCGCCATCTCGGAGGCGGTGCGCCGGGCCCGCGCGGGACTGAAGGACCCCCACCGGCCCATCGGCTCGTTCATCTTCCTGGGGCCCACGGGCGTGGGGAAGACGGAGACGGCTCGCGCGCTCGCCGAGTACCTCTTCAATGATGAGCGCGCCATGCTCCGCTTCGACATGTCCGAGTTCATGGAGCGGCACACCGCCAGCCGCCTCATCGGCGCTCCTCCCGGCTATGTGGGCTACGAGGACGCCGGCCGACTCACCGAGTCCGTCCGGCGCCGGCCCTACTCCGTCCTGCTCTTCGACGAGGTGGAGAAGGCCCACCCCGATGTCTTCAACCTGCTGCTGCAGATCCTCGACGACGGGCGGCTCACCGACTCGCGCGGGCGCACCGTGGACTTCAAGAACACCGTCATCATCATGACCTCCAATCTGGGGGCCGAGCAGCTCGGTCTCCAGAAGGGCGCCCTCGGCTTCCGGCGGTCACCCAACGGCGGCGCGGACGCGGAGAGCGAGCGCATGGCCTCGACCGTTCTGGAGGCGCTTCGCGGCCACTTCCGCCCCGAGTTCCTCAACCGCATCGATGAAGTCATCGTCTTCCACGCGCTCGACCGCGAGCAGCTCACACGGATCGTGGACTCGATGCTGGACTCCACCCGGCGCAAGCTGCACGGGCAGAACGTCACCCTGGAGGTCAGTGACGCGGCGAAGGACGAGCTCGCGCGGCGTGGGTTCGATCCGAAGTTCGGCGCCCGCCCGCTGCGCCGGGTCATCCAGCGTGAGTTGGAGACGGAGCTGAGCCGGATGCTGCTGCGCGGAGGGCTGCGCGAGGGCGAGCGCATCCGGGTGGATTTCGCGGACGGGAAGTTCTCCTTCCTCGTGGAGGGACGGACCGCCGGACAGGGGACCTTGATGCACTGAGGGATGCTGATGGACGAGGAGGGAAGACCCTCACCCTAGCCCTCTCCCAGAGGGAGAGGGGACATCCACGGTGTGGAACCAGGTTGGACCCTCTCCCCCTGGGAGAGGGACGGGGTGAGGGTATGTCGTGGACTCGGGTTCACATCCCCAGGGAGGAGCTCACGCGTGGACTTCTTCTCTCCGGCCTCCTCGAGACCGATCGTCCCGCAAGGCCGCCCTCCTCGCCTCCCGCTTGCGTGCGTGCAGACTCGCCCATACCGACAGACCGATGCACACCACGATGATTCCCACCGAGAGCAGCGGCGGCACCTCGAGCCACTCGGCGAGGATCATCTTCAACCCGGCGAACGCGAGCACCACCGCGAGCCCCCAGTGCAGGTAGCGCAGCTCGTGCACCGTCTTCGCCAGCGCGATGTAGAGCGCTCGCAGCCCGAGGATGGCGAACACGTTCGACGTGTAGACCACGAACAGATTGCGGCTCACCGACAGCGCCGCCGGCACCGAGTCGATGGCGAAGGCCACGTCCGATAACTCGATGGCGATCAGCGCGATGAGCAGGGGCGTCGCCTGCCACCTGCCGCCCACGTGCTTGAAGAAGCTCGTGCCCTTGAACTCCGTCGTCACCGGCAGGCGCTTCTCCAGCCACAAGACCAGCTTGTTGTCCGACTCCTCGCCGGGATGCTTGCGTGCCACGCGCCAGGCCGCGACGAGCAGGATGCCGCCGAAGATGTAGACCACCCAGTGCCAGTGCTCGATGGCCTCCAGTCCCAGCAGGATGAATATCGCCCGGAACACCAGCGCTCCGAAGATGCCCCAGAAGAGCACTCCTCGCTGCTTGTCCTCGGGGATCCGCAGGCTCGCGAAGATGACGAGGAAGACGAAGAGGTTGTCCAGGCTGAGGCTCTTCTCGATGAGGTAGGCGCCCAGGTACTCGTGCGCGGCGGTGACCCCGTGCCTCATCCAGACGAATACCCCGAAGGCCAGACCCACGCAGATCCACGCCACGCTCCAGGCATAAGCCGCCTTCTTCGACTCCCCGTGCTTCGTATGGTGGGCCAGCTGGTCGACGAGGATCATCGCCACCACGAGCACTCCGAAGAGGCCCCACTCCCATGGCGATACGGGGGTCGGATTCATTGGCTCGCTCCCACCATGTAGGGAAGCTGCCAATCCAGGGCCCAGGCAACAACCTGGGCACCCGGAGTGTCATCGGCTCGTCCGCTCCCTCGCCGGAGCTCTCCCGGCGCTCAGTGGCGCGCGGGCTCGGCGGGGGCCGGCTCGAGGGCGGGCGGCTCCACCGGCTCCGCAAGGCTCAAGCCCATCACCTTCGCGTAGAAGGCCAGCTCGCCCGCCAGCACCTTCTGGATGTCCGCCCCGGTGCGTGCGCCCTGTCCCGCTCCGTCCAGGGCGAGCGTCGCCACCGGCACTCCATTGGCGCGCAGCCGCTTCGCCATCTCCTCCGTCTGCCGCGCCACCGGCGAGGGGTCCTGTCGGCCGTGGATGAAGAGAACCGGGCTGCGCTTGATGTTGTCGATGTGGAAGTAGGGCGAGCGGTCCTGCAGCAACTGCTTCGACTCCGGCAGGGGCCCGAGCACCTGGTCCATATAATGGGCCTCGAGCTTCTCCGACTGCTCCACCAGCGTCTCCAGGTTGGAGATGCCCGAGTCGAAGACACCGCAGCGCAGGATGTCGCGGAACGCCAGCAGTGACAGCGGGGTGTAGCCGGCCGCCCCAGCGCCCCGGGCCGCCAGGCGCTTCGCGTCCACCTTGCCCTCCTGCACCAGCCGCAGCGCGGCGTTGGCGCAGTCATCCACGTCCATCACGCCCCAGTTGCCATACAGCGACAGGCGGTACTCGCGGCCGTAGCCGGTGCTGCCCCGGTAGTTGACGTCCACCACCGCGAAGCCGCGGCTGGTGAAGTACTGCACCACCCAGTCCAGCCGCGTCGAGGTCGCCGAGGTGGGACCCGCGTGGTTGAAGATGAGCAGCGGCGGCTTCTCCCCCGCGGGCGCCGTGAAGTCCGGGTTGGCGGGCGGGTAGTACCACGCATGGGCCTCGCCCAGCTCCGTGGTGGGGTAGTGCAGCGGCTCGCAGCGTGAGATGTAGCGCGTCAGCTCCTCCGGCACCCGGGTGGAGGTCTTCAGCACCTGCGGCCGGCCGGATTCCATGTCCAACCGCACCACCGCCGACGGGTGCTCCGGTCCACCGCCCACGAAGTACGCCGTCGCGTAGCCCGCGCGCACCTGCCGCACATCCGTGTACGGCGTGCCCAGCTCGGCGAACTGGCCGAGCACCACGTCCAGCCGCCCCAGCTTCCACTGGCCCTGCTCGTTGAAGGCGCACACCACGTGCCGCGGCGACACGAAGGCGTACGTGGACATCCCCAGGTTCCACTGCGCCGTGCCGAACTCCGCCTTGCGCTCCAGCACCGGCACCACGTTGCGGCCCTGCAACCGGTAGAGGTTCCACCAGTTGTTGCGGTCGCTCACGAAGTACAGCTCGCCCTGCGGCGACCACTCGGGCTGGAAGATGGACTCCGTGGTGCTGCCGGCCACCAGCCTCGGGTTGCGCAGCCCGCCGTCCTCGTCCACGTCCGCCACCCACAGCTCGCAGCCGTCCCACGGCATGCAGGGGTAGTCCCACGCGAGCCACGCCAGCCGCCGGCCGTTGGGGCTCAGGGTGGGCGAGGAGTAGAAGTCGCGGCCCTCGGCCAGCACCGTCTGCCGCTGCCCATCCAGCTCCACCGCCACCAGCGAGATGCGCGGCTGGCCGTCCTTCAGGTTGCGCCAGTCCTCGCGCACGCACAGCACGCGGTTGCGCGTACGGTCGATGACGAGGTCCCCGAAGCGGTGCCGGCCGCCCGTGTCCGGCGTGAGGGGCACCGGCGTGCGGCCCGGGTTCACCCGGTACAGCCGCTGATCCGGGTGCGGCCCACCCGGCGCGTGGTTGACGAAGACCACCAGCCCCTCGGACACCGCGAAGGCGCCGCCACCGTGGCCGTACACCAGGCTGCGCGCGCTGTAGGCACCCTTCGTGTCACCCACCCCGGGGAGGATGTCCGAGAGCGCCCCGTCCGCGGTGTGCCGCACGATGGTGCGCCGCCCCCGCTCGCCCGGACGGGCCTCCAGCCAGTACACGTCGTCGCCATCGACGGCCACCTCGCTCAGCTCGAGCGATTGGGTGGCGATCAACTCGGCGGTGATGGGGGACTTCCAGGAACCGTAGGGAGCCTCTCGACTCGCGATCGTCATGAGCAGGCCTTTCCTTGGGTGGAGCGCGTGAAGGGAGTGGCTCCGTGTCTAGCACGCCGGGACGACGTCCCGGGGCGCGCGCGCGCGTTCCCTTCTGGTGGCAAGTGTCGGATTTCACGCACCTCCGCCAGGGGCGCGTACGTTGTCCCGAATCCATTGCAGGTACGGCGCGTGCCCCTCCTCCACGCCCAGCCGCAGCACCTCCGGGCATTCGTAGGGGTGCAGCGCCACCACCCGCTCCCGCAGCGCCTCGAAGAGCGGCGCACGCGACTTGAGGATGAGCAGCGCCTCCGGCTCGTCATGCACCTTCCCCTCCCATCGGTAGATGGAGCGCAGGCCGGGCACCACGTTGCCACACGCCGCCAACCCCTCCTCCACCAGCGTGCGGGCCAGCTCCGCGGCCTTGTCGGCCGTGGGCGCTGTCACGAGGACGATCATGGCATCGGTGAGCGTTTCGGTCATGGGTCCACACATACCCGCCCACGATGGGTCGTGAAAGAGGCGGATGAACCCATACATAGTATGTGTCTCACGAGGTGAGAGTTTTTGTTGGGGACAGATCATTCCCAGCGCGCGCCATGGAATGTTCTGGCTGGTTTGAACATGTCTTTCAAAGACTGTGGACAACGGGACAACACTCTCCTGGTAGGTCAAGGTCCGACCGCATGGGGGGGCGTTCACGTGTCCAGTCAAGAACACGGCAAGCCCCTGTTCTTCCACGGGATACCAGGAGGGAAACCCTGAAGTGGGGGGCGAGTGTCCGTTAACCTCCATGTGCCGGGCTTCAGACCCCTGGGTCAGGAGGCAAGCAAGCTCAATTTCTCGTATTTCCTTTCATGAGTTTTTCACGCGGTCATCCTCGATTCCCGGCGCTGATAGGGAATGAGCGGACCCGTGAGGCGGGGGGGGCCATGTTGAAGACTGTCTCGCGGTGTCATGGGGGGAAACCGGATATGTCGTCACTTGCCTCGCACGTGTTGTCCCATTCGCCGGGAGCCTCCGCGGCGCTTTCCCGCAGGGTGTTGCTCGTCGATGCCGTCAAGGAGCTGCGGCTGTCCCTCACCCCCCTGCTGCGCACGGTGGGCTGCGAGGTGGTGTCGGTGGACAGCCTGCTCGCGGCCCGCGTCGAGCTGGGCCGGTTCCGGCCGCTGATGGTGTTGGTGGACTGGCGCGTGCTGCCGCAAGACGAAGGGCCCGGCTGCGGGGTGCTGCGCAGCCACCCGCTCCACGGGGACGTGCCCATCCTGGTCGTCGTGGGGGAGAACACGCCCGCGGAGCTGCTGGAGTCGTGCGTGCGCGGCGGCGCGGAGGACTGCGTGCTCGGCCCCGTGCGCATCAACGAGCTGCAGGCCCGGCTGGACGTGCTGCGCGACAAGACGCCGTGGGCCGCGCCCCGGTTGATGGAGCGGCGCACCCCTCGCACCGTGCTGCTGGTGGGCGAGGCGCCGGACGCGCCCGACGGACTGGGCCCTCACCTGGAGGCGTGTGGCCACCACCTGCTCTACGCTCCCACCCGCGAGCGCGCCGTGGCCCTGGCCGCCGAGCACTCCGAGCCCATCCACCTGCTGCTCGTGCGCACCGCCGTCACCTCGGCCGAGGAGATGCTGCGCGTGGAACACCTGCGCACCGACTCGCACCTGGGCCGCGTGCCCACCGTGGTGGTGACGGACGCCGACGTCACGGACGTGCAGTCGTTCGGGCAGGTGTGGATGAGCGCGCGCACCCTGGCACCCCGCCACCTGCTGGCCCGCATCAACGGCCTGCTTCAGCGCAACATGGTGGCGCTCCTGGTGGACGAGCGCGTGCCCTTCGTCTGCCCCGTGGAGTTCCGTGAGGTGGGCGGCTACTCGTGGAGCTCCTGCTACTCCAGCGCGCTCAGCCCTGGCGCCCTCTTCGTGCGTACCCTGGTGCCCGCCCGCTGCGGCTCCGCGCTGGAGCTGCGCATCCACCTGCCCACCACCCGCGAGGTGCTCGAGGGGCCCGGGCTCGTCGCCTGGTCCAACCCCTACGCGCCCCGCCGCATCGCCTCGTACCCGCTCGGCATGGGCATCCAGTTCCTGGGCATGAGCCCCCGGCGGCTGATGCAGCTGCGCGAGCTCATCCGCTTCAGCAGCGGCTCCTGAATCCCCGTCACCCCACCCCTTCACTCCAACGCCGGAGGAATGTCATGCCCAAGAAGAAGATCCTCCTCGTCGACGACTCCCATACCGTCCTGCTGCTGCACCGGATGATGTTGTCCCACTGCGGCTACGATCTGCTCACCGCGCGTGACGGGCAGGAGGCCCTCGACAAGGCCTTCGTCGAGCGCCCGGACCTCATCTTCCTGGATGTCCTCATGCCGCGGCTGGATGGCTTCCAGACGTGCCGGGCCCTGCGCCTGCGCTCGGAGATGAGGGACGTGCCCATCATCCTCGTCACCACCCGCGGCGAGCCGCACTTCGTGCGCCAGGGCTTCGAGAGCGGGTGCACCGACTACATCACCAAGCCCTTCGACGGGGAGGAGCTGCTGGCCAAGGTGCGCAGCCACCTGGAGGAGGCACGGTCCGCATGAGGGAGCAGCTTCGCTGGGAGAACGAGGCCCTGCGCGCGGAGGTGGCCACCCTGCGCGCGGAGAACGAGCAACTCAAACGCTCGCTCGCCCTCAAGAGCGAGGACGAGCAGTGGCGGGTCCAGCGCCAGGGCCTGGTGGAGGCGGAGCTCTCCCATCTGGTGCGCCTGCGCGTGGCCTCCCAGCGTCTGCACGAGACGCTGAATCCGGGAGAGTTGATGGACATCCTCCAGGATCTGATCGTCAACCTGGTGGGCTCGGAGATGCTGGGCATCTTCGAGCTGGAGCCCGCGGGCCAGGCGCTGGTGCTGCGGGCCTCCATGGGCATCGACGCCGAGCGCTTCCGCCGGCTGCCGCTGGGGGAGGATCCCATCGGCCAGGCGGCGCGCACCGGCTCGCCCTGGCTGGCGGACCTGAGGGAGGACGTGTCCGAGCAGGCGCGGCGCGAGGGGCCTCGCGCGTGCGTGCCCCTGCGGCTGGGCAGCCACGTGCTGGGGATGATGGTGCTCTTCGGACTCTTGCCTCACAAACCACGCCTCGTGCAGGAGGACCGCGAGCTGCTGGAGCTGCTCGGGGCCGAGGGGGCGCGGGCCCTCTACTGCGCGCGAGGCATCTCCGCCGGGACACCGTCCTGAGCGGGAACCACTTCGTGGAGGGGGACACGGTGGACCTGGATCGCGAGCAATTGCTCGCCACCTTCGCAGAGGAGTCGGGAGAGCTCCTCACCGAGATGGAGCAGCAGCTCCTCGCCCTGGAGACACACCCGGACGAGGAGGGGCTGATGGCCATCTTCCGGGGGGCGCACACGGTGAAGGGGGCCGCGGGAGCACTGGGCTTCTCCGCCATGGCGGACGTAGCGCACGTGGTGGAGGACGTGCTGGAGGTGGTGCAGGAGCGGCGGCTGCCGGTGTCGGACGAGCAGGTGTCGCTGCTGCTGGAGTCCGTGGACCAGCTGCGGGAGATGCTACAGGGCGCGCTGGTGGGGCGGGAGGGGCCCCTGGAGGGCCATGAGTCGCTGCTGGAGCGGCTGAGGGCCTGTAGCGCGGCGCTGCGCCAGCAGGCGAGGCCGTCGGTGTCACCCGCGGGGCCGGTGGAAGAGGCGGGGGTGGAGGAGTCGCACACGGGAGGGCGGCGCGGACGCACGCTCCGGGTGGACCTGGAGAAGCTGGACCGCATCGCCACGCTCACGGGCGAGCTGGCCATCGCCCGCACGCGCCTGGCGCAGGTGCTGTCCACGGGCACGGTGGAGGAGGCCCTGGAGGTGCACCGCGAGGCGGACCGGCTCCACGAGGAGCTGCGCGAAGAGGTGATGCGGGTGCGGATGGTGCCGGTGGGCCCGCTCTTCCGGCAGCACCTGCGCACGGTGAGGGACCTGGCGCGCACGGAGCGCAAGTGGGCGCGGCTGGCGCTGAAGGGCGAGGACGTGGAGGTGGACACGGCGCTGGTGGACGGCCTGCGCGAGCCCCTGCTGCACCTGGTGCGCAACGCGGTGGACCACGGGCTGGAGACGCCGGACGAGCGGCGGGCCGCGGGCAAGGAGGCGTGCGGCACGCTGGTGCTGAGGGCCTTCCACGAGCCGGGCTCGCTGGTGGTGGAGCTGTCCGACGACGGCCGGGGCCTGCGCTACGACCGGCTGCGGGAGAAGGCGCGAGGGCTGGGGCTGGAGCCCGAGCGGATGACGGTGGAGGAGCTGGAGGAGCTCGTCTTCCTGCCGGGGCTGTCCACGGCGGACGCGGTGACGGAGGTGTCCGGGCGCGGGGTGGGCATGGACGTGGTGCGCCGCAGCGTCGAGATGCTGCGGGGCATGGTGACGCTGCGCTCGGAGGAGGGGCGTGGCACCACGGTGACGCTGCGGGTGCCGCTGACGCTGGCCACCATCCAGGGCTTCTCGGTGGGGGTGGGCGAGGAGACGTACGTGCTGCCGCTGGAGGCGGTGCGCGAGTGCCTGGAGCTGCCGGCGGAGCGGTGCGGCCAGCCCGGCGGTGGCGTGTTGAACCTGCGGGGCCGGTCGCTGCCCTACCTGCGGCTGCGCGAGGTGTTGGGCGTGGAGGGCCCCGGGCCCGCCCGGGAGAACGTCGTCGTGCTGGGCCACGGTGGGGGCCGCGCGGGCCTGGTGGTGGACGCGCTGCACGGCGAGGGCCAGTGCGTCCTCAAGCCCCTGGGCCGGCTCTTCCGCCACGTCCCCGGCGTGTCCGGCTCCACCATCCTCGGCAGCGGACGCGTGGGGCTCGTCCTGGACGTGCCCACCCTGCTGCGCATGGCCGTGCGTCAGCGGACCGCCGCGAGGTGAGGTCTCCGTTCCTCCACTCCTTCGATGTCCAGAAAGAGAATCATGATCAGCAACCTGACCATCTCCCGGAAGCTGCAGCTTGGATTCGGCGTGCTCGTCGCGCTGCTCGCCGCCGCCATGTGGGGGGCCTTCGCCTTCTTCATGATGCTGGTGAACAACGAGGACTACTACCGCTCCCACGAGGTGCGGATCGAGCTGCTCTCCATGGGCATCGCTCACCACGACATGGAGCGCCGGGTGGAGGAGTTCGCGCTCACGGGACAGGAATCCGTCCTCGAGCCACTGGCTCAGCGCAAGGCCTCGTTCCTCAAGTCCCACGCCCGGGCGAAGGAGCTGACCGTCAACAGCCCTGGTGAGCAGGAGCTGCTCCAACAGTTGAAGGACCAGTACGAGCAGCAGCTCCTCCCCCACCTCGAGCACCTGATGGCGCTGCGCCGGGACGTGGATGCCGGGCGCATCCCCATGGAGCAGCTCGTCGGCTACGTGAAGAGCGGCAAGGGGCAGCGGCTCCTGGAGATGATGCGCGGCGAGGCGAATGCCATCAGCCAGAGCGAAGAGGAGCAGCGCCGGAAGATCGATGAGGTGACCAACACACAGGTGGAGTCGGTCAAGCGGATGTTGGTGACGGGCGGCGTGGTGGGGCCGCTGCTGGCGGTGGTGCTGGCGTGGGTGCTGGCGCGCAGCATCGTGCGGCCGCTGCACGGAGCGCTGAGGCTCACGGGCAAGCTGGCCACGGGGGACCTCACCAGCTCCATCGAGGTGCAGGGCAGGGACGAGACGGCGCGGATGATGGTGGGGCTGCGGGAGATGGTGCAGCGCTTCAACAGCGTGCTGGGAGAGGTGAGGGGAGCGGTGGGCTCGCTCTCGGGGGCCTCGGGACAGGTGGCGGCGGCGGCGCAAGCGCTGTCACAGGGCACGAGCACCCAGGCGGCATCGGTGGAGGAGACGACGACGAGCCTCAACCAGCTGAGCGCGTCCATCAGCCAGAACGCGGAGACGAGCCGGCAGTTGGAGGGGATGGCGGTGCAGGGGGCGGCGGACGCGGAGGAGAGCGGGCTGGCGGTGAACGAGACGGTGGAGGCGATGACGGCCATCGCCGAGCGCATCGGAATCGTGGAGGAGATCGCGTACCAGACGAACCTGCTGGCGCTCAACGCGGCGGTGGAAGCGGCGAGGGCGGGAGAGCACGGGAGGGGATTCGCGGTGGTGGCGGCGGAGGTGAGGAAGCTGGCGGAGAGGAGCCAGAAGGCGGCCAAGGAGATAGGGAGCCTGGCGAGCAGCAGCGTGAAGGTGGCGGAGCGCTCGGGGAATCTGCTCAAGGAGCTGGTGCCATCCATCCGCAAGACGGCGCAGCTGGTGCAGCAGGTGGCGGCGGTGTCGAGGGAGCAGGCCAGCGGGGTGATGCAGATGAACCGGGCGATGGTGCAGGTGGATCAGGTGACGCAGCGAAACGCGTCGGCGGCGGAGGAGCTGTCGTCGACGGCGGAGGAGCTGGCGGCACAGGCGGAGTCGCTGCAGCAGATGATGACGTTCTTCCGGGTGGCGGAGACGACGCAGACGCCGGTGCTGCAGGTGCGCTCGCTGAGGCCGGCGCCGGTCCAGCTGCCGGTGCCTCCGCCCACGCAGGGGCCGAGGGCGGGATCGCAGGTGCTGCACATGCCCTTCCCGGTGGTGACGGAGCGCGCGGCGGCCGCTTCGGACCAGGACTTCAAACGCTTCTAGGCCGGAGACAAGACGCCCATGCTCGAGAACCTCACCATCGCCAGGAAGTTGCAGCTCGGATTCGGCGTGCCCGTTGGCCTGCTCGTCATCGTCATCTGGGGGTCCTACGCCATCTTTCTCGGGCTGGTGGGTACCGCATACGACAACTACCGCTCCTACGAGGTCCTGAACGAGGCCCAGCTGCTGGATACCCTCCTGGTGGACATGGAGTCCCGGGCGCTGGGGCTGCCGGGCCCGGGAGACATGCCCGCCCTCGCCGAGCTGTCCAGGTTGCAGGCCGCGTTCCTCAAGTCCAACACCCGCTTGAAGGAACTGACGGCCACCAACTCCGCACATCAGGTGCTGCTCTCGCGGATGATGGAGCAGTACCAGCAGCAGTACGTCCCGCACCTCGAGCGCCAGATGGCGTTGCGTCAGGGCCTGGATGCCGGACACGTGCCCCTGACGGAGATCGCCGACTACGTGAAGAACGGCACGGGGCGGAAGGTCCTGGAGGAGATTCGTGCAATGTCGGGCTCCCTCCGTCAGGAGGTGCGAGTCGAGCACCAGCGGCGTGAAGCGGAGGGGAACGTGGGCGTGGAGCGGTTGAAGAAGCTCCTGGTGATGGGCGGGTTGGTGGGGCCGGTGCTGGCGGTGCTGCTGGCGTGGGTGCTGGCGCGCGGCATCGTGCGGCCGTTGCACGGGGCACTGGATCTCACGGGCAAGCTGGCCACGGGGGACCTCACCAGCTCCATCGAGGTGCGGGGGCGGGACGAGATGGCGCGGATGATGGTGGGGCTGCGGGAGATGGTGCAGCGCTTCAACAGCGTGCTGGGAGAGGTGAGGGGAGCGGTGGGCTCGCTCTCGGGGGCCTCGGGACAGGTGGCGGCGGCGGCGCAGGCGCTGTCACAAGGCACGAGCACCCAGGCGGCATCGGTGGAGGAGACGACGACGAGCCTCAACCAGCTGAGCGCGTCCATCAACCAGAACGCGGAGACGAGCCGGCAGCTGGAGGGGATGGCGGTGCAGGGGGCAGCGGACGCGGAGGAGAGCGGGCTGG
This sequence comes from Archangium lipolyticum, assembly GCF_024623785.1. Classification (NCBI taxonomy): domain Bacteria; kingdom Pseudomonadati; phylum Myxococcota; class Myxococcia; order Myxococcales; family Archangiaceae; genus Archangium; species Archangium lipolyticum. Next base: position 219,267 of record NZ_JANKBZ010000004.1, on the reverse strand, counting down.
CGGTGAACGAGACGGTGGAGGCGATGACGGCCATCGCCGAGCGCATCGGAATCGTGGAGGAGATCGCGTACCAGACGAACCTGCTGGCGCTCAACGCAGCGGTGGAAGCGGCGAGGGCGGGAGAGCACGGGAGGGGATTCGCGGTGGTGGCGGCGGAGGTGAGGAAGCTGGCGGAGAGGAGCCAGAAGGCGGCCAAGGAGATAGGGAGCCTGGCGAGCAGCAGCGTGAAGGTGGCGGAGCGCTCGGGGAATCTGCTCAAGGAGCTGGTGCCATCCATCCGCAAGACGGCGCAGCTGGTGCAGCAGGTGGCGGCGGTGTCGAGGGAGCAGGCCAGCGGGGTGATGCAGATGAACCGGGCGATGGTGCAGGTGGATCAGGTGACGCAGCGAAACGCGTCGGCGGCGGAGGAGCTGTCGTCGACGGCGGAGGAGCTGGCGGCACAGGCGGAGTCGCTGCAGCAGATGATGACGTTCTTCCGGGTGGCGGAGACGACGCAGGCACAGCAGGTGCGCTCGCTGAGGCCACCGCCGGTCCAGCAGCCGGCGCTCACACCCCCGCCAGGGCTGCGGACGGTGGCGCACGCGATGCCAGCGGCGCAGGCGGCGCAGACCCACTCGCAGGACTTCAAGCGCTTCTAGGACGGAGAGCCCCACCATGAGCACCAGCACGAATACGAGCACCGCCCCGGAGATCGCGCGTCCGGCGCAGTACCTGGGCTTCTCCCTGGCCGGCGAGACGTACGCCATCGAGCTGCTGCGCATCCGGGAGATCATCGAGCACGTCCCCATCACCCGGGTGCCGGGGATGCCTCCCTCGGTGCTGGGGGTCATCAACCTGCGGGGCCGGGTGGTGCCGGTGGTGGACCTCGCGGTGAAGATGGGGCTCGGCCCGCGCCCCATCACCCGGTGGACGTGCTTCGTCATCGTCGAGGTGCTGCTGGACGGCGAGCGCACGGCGCTGGGGCTGCTGGCCGACTCCGTCAGCGAGGTGCTCGACCTGGGCGCGGACGACATCGAGCCTCCGCCCGCCTTCGGGATACGTACGCCGATGAGCTACCTGCGGGGCATGGGCCGCCAGGAGCAGCGCTTCATCCTCCTGCTGGACCTGGAGCGGATGCTGTCCGGTGAGGAGTTGCTGGGCCTGGTGGGGGGCGTGGCCAGTGGGGGCTCATGAGTGCGTGGGCCCACTCCCGTTGACCGAGCGGGAGTTCGCCCTCTTCCAGACGCTGGTGGAGCGCGAGGTGGGCATCCACCTGGGCCCCACGAAACAGGCCCTGCTGGTGGGACGGCTGTCACGGCGGGTGCGCGCGCTGGGGCTGCCGTCCTTCGGTGCCTACTACCGGTTCGTCATCACCCGGGGCAACGAGGCGGAGCGGGTGCGGATGTTGGACTGCCTCTGCACCAACGAGACGCACTTCTTCCGCGAGCCGGAGCATTTCGAGTTCCTGCGCCAGCGCGTCTTCCCGGAGTGGACGCGGCGGGCGGCACAGGGGCTGATGGCGCGGCGGGTGCGCGTGTGGAGCGCGGCGTGCTCGACTGGCGAGGAGCCCTACTCGCTGGCCATGGAGCTGCTCGCGCACTTCCCTCCGGGCTCGGGGTGGGAGGTGGAGGTGCTGGCGACGGACCTGTCCACGTGGGCCCTGGAGCGCGCCAGGCAGGGGCTGTGGCCGGTGGAGAGGGCGGCGAGCATCCCCGGGCCGCTGCTGCGCACCTTCATGCAGCGGGGCGTGCGCAGCCAGGAGGGGTGGATGCAGGCGGGGCCGGAGCTGCGCTCGGTGCTGCGCTTCGCGCGCGTCAACCTGAACGACGAGCGCGGCTGGCCGGCGGGGCCTTTCGAGCTCGTCTTCTGCCGCAACGTCCTCATCTACTTCGGAGCCCAGGCGCGGGCGCAGGCCCTGGGCGCGCTGCTGCGGCGGCTGCCTCCCACGGGCTACCTCTTCCTCGGACACGCGGAGAGCCTCACCGGCGGCACCGAGCCCGCCCGCTGCGTGGCCCCCAACATCTACTGCGCGAAGCCCCCGCTTCCCACGGGCACCAGCCCTACTTGATGCGCTCCAGCGCCAGGTCGAACAGGGCCGACTCCAGCCGCTCCATGTCCTTGTCGGGGATGCCCAGCATGGAGAAGGAGACGCGGTGGGTGCCGATCTTCCGCTGCACGGAGATCAGCTTCGCCCGGCCCGTCACCGGGTCCTGATTGCCCGGCAGGCGCAGCGTGAAGCCGGGCTCCTCCGTCTCCGGGGGCGGCTTGTGCATCATCACCGAGAAGCCCCCACACGACACATCCAGCGTCATGGAGCGTGTGGGCCCCGTGGCCAGGCTCAGGTCCACCTGCAGCCCCTGCGCGATGCGGAAGGTGCGGCGGGCGGACTGGCCCGGGGGGAGCATCATTCCCTGGGCCGCCGTCAGCGCCCGCGCGAACTGCTCCCGCGCGGCGACGTAGCGCCGCCTGTCTTCCTCTGGCAGCTGCCCCTTTCGCGCGCGCTCATGGAGCGTCCGGAAGTGCTCCACCCACTGGTTCGGGCTCATCACGGCTCCTCTACGGAGGGGTGATGCCCACGCGATCCAGCGCGAAGTCGATGAGGAAGCCCTCCAGCATCTCCATCTCACGCTCGGTGAGATCCAGGAAGGCGAACGAGGCCCGGTGCTTGTCGGCCCTCTGGAACTGCGACACCACCCGCACCCGGCCCGCCAGTGACGAGCCGTCCGGCAGGTGCAGCAGGGTGCTCGGTCGCTCCGCCGTGTCCACCGCGTGCGGCAGCATCACCGAGAAGCCTCCCGCCGAGATGTCCAACGTGTTGGTCCACACGTTGCCATACGCCATCTGGAGCTCCACCGGCAGCTGGTGCGCGACGCGGTAGTGGCGCCGGGCCTCCGCTCCGTCCAACATCAGGCCCTGGGCATTCAACAGCGCCCGCGCGAACTGCTCGCGCGCCGCCAGGTAGGCCTGCCGTTCTGACTCCGGCAGCTGCCCACGGCGGGCTCGCGTGTGGAGGGAACGGAAATCGTCGATGAACTGGATCACGCCCATGGTGTCACCCCTCTAACTTTATACTTTCCGGAAAATTCGCCCTCCCGTCCATCAGGGAGTGGGCGTCAATCCCAGGTTCCTCGCGGCTTCCCGGAACGTCTCCACTGCGGGTGTGGCTTGTCTCGTCAATTCCATGTTCGCACGATCGACCCGGAACAGGCCGAAGCGCGGTTCGTACCCCTCCGCCCACTCGAAGTTGTCGATCAGGCTCCAGTGGAAGTAGCCGCGCACGTCCACCCCCTTCGCCACCGCCTGCTCCACCGCGTACAGGTGGCTGCGAAGGTAGTACGGCCGGCGCTCGCCCGTGCGGTCATCCATCCCGTTCTCCGTGACCACCAGCGGCACGCCGAGGTTCGCATAGCGCTCGAGCTGCAGATAGAGGCCCTCCGGGTATAGCTCCCAGCCCAGGTCGTTGGTGTCGTACCCGGCGGGTACGTACTTGTGGGAAAAGGACGGTGAGGCGTCCTGACGGATGTGGTCCCTCGTGTAGTAATTGATGCCGAGGTAATCGATGGATCCCTTCAGGCCGGGGATGTCCCGCTGGAGGGACACCGTGCCGGGCACGAAGAGGGAGATGCGGCCGGTGCGCAGGGCCTCGGGGATGCTCTCGTTGAAGAAGGCGTCGGTGAGGCCGGCCACGGTCACGTCGGTGACGGAGCCGCTGGCGGGCTGGAAGTAGCGCACGTGGTGGGCGATGCTGATGAGCGTGGCCTTGCCGTCCCCGTCCGCGTCCACCGTGTCGAGGGTCCGTAGCTGGCGCGTGGCGCGGGCGTGGGCCTCCAGGAGGTTGGCCATCACCTGGGCCGCAGCCGCGGTGTCCGTCTTCCCCGGAGGCCAGACGCCGTCCATGTAGCCGAACACCGCCTGCACGTTGGGCTCGTTGATGGTGCACCACCAGTCCACGTCGGCGCCGAGCAGCTCGGCCACCTTGCCCGAGAAGCGCTCGAAGGCGTCCAGCGTGGCGGGGTTCTCCCAGCCACCGGACTCGGCCACCCAGTTGGGCAGGGTGAAGTGGTGCAGCGTCACCATGGGCTCGATTCCCTGGACGCGCAGGGTATGGGCCCACTGACGGTAGCGCTCGGCGGCCTCTTCGTTCCAGGCGCCGGGCGTGGGCTCCAGGCGGCTCCACTCCACGCCGAAGCGGTAGGCGTTGGAGCCCAGCTGCTTCATCGACTTCACGTCCTCGTCGAAGCGGTTCCACGAGTCCGAGGCGGGGCCGGACATGCTCCGGTCCTTGATGTGGGGCGTGCCATCCGGGAAGGAGGTGCGCTCCCAGGCGGCCCAGTCGTTCTCGTTGCCGCCCTCGATTTGATGGCTGGAGGTGGAGGTGCCGAGGAGGAAGCCCCGGGGAAGGCCCTTGCCGATGGGCGCGGCGTTCACCCGGGCCGGATCGAACGAGGGCCGCTCGCTACAACCCGCGAGGAGGGCGAGGCCGAGGAGGAGGGGGCGGGGGCTCATGGCTGGGCGGAGGTGGAAGGGGAGGGGAGGGCGGAGAGGCCCACGGTGAGCATCGCGGACTGGGCGCTGCCGAGGCGGAAGGCGAAGCCCTCCACCCGGAGGCCGAGGGCGGAGGAGAGGGGGATGTGGGCCCACGCGCGGGCTCCGAGGGGAAGGACATACGCGAGGCCCAGTCCGTTCCAGGAGGCGCCGACGTGCGCGGGGACGAGGCCGTGCAGGTCGAGCACGCCCGCGTGCAGGTCCACGGGGCCCACGCGGTAGAGGGCCTTCACCGAGGGCAGCACCTGGAGCGCGGGCCGGGCGGTGTAGGCGAGGTTGAGCACGGGGCCGCCGACGAGGCTCCAGCGCTCGCCGGTGTAGCCGGCGCGGGCGGTGAGGGTGAGGCTGGCGCCAGGGCCGCGGCGTTGCAGGGGCACGAGGGAGAGGACACCGGCGTCGACGGTGAAGCCACCGAGGAGGAGGTGGCCCGAGGCCGCCTGTGAGGCGAGGGGGTCCATCCACGCACCACCACCGTACGTGTAGCCGCCGGAGAGGGCACCGAGGTCCACGCGCAGCTCCGAGCGGGGCAGGGCGCGCGGGGCGGCGTCAGGGGGCGGGAGTGGCTCCGGGCCCGGCGGCTGTGCCCAGGCCGAGGGCGCCGCGGCGAGCGCGAGGAGGAAGAGCAGACGGGGACGCATGGATGCTCGCAGGATAACCGGGCGGGCATCACCGACGGAACCCCGGGGGCGGGGTTTTCCCCCCCGGGGTTCGTCTTCCTTTTTCTCAGAGAGAGCGGTGCCGAGGTCTATCCTTGTTGCCTCCACGGCAACAGGAGGTGCTCGTGAGGAACCAGGTGGTGCTCTTGTGCGGGCTTCTGCTCCTCCTCCTCCTGTCCGTCGGTGCATGCGGCCATGATGCCAGTGGCATGCGCGAGCATGCCGCCGTACCCCAGGTGGAGCGCGATCAACCTGATGATGGCGTGCGCGTCAAAGGCAGTACGGTCGTCACCCGTATCCACGCGCTGATCGCTCAGGGGAAATTCGCCGAAGCCGAGGCGCTCATCGCTGAATCCAGCGCCGCGGGTCTGCTGTCCAAGTCGCAAGCTGCCCGTCTGTTGGAGCGCATCGCCCAACTGAACACGAAGCTGGGGGACATTCCCGCGCGCCTCCATCGGGCGAAGGGTTTTCCCTCACAGCTCAAGGACTACACCCTGTATCAGATCGAGAAGATGCTGGATGGTGGAGACTTCAGCCTCGCGACCAAGGCCCAGTTGAAGGAGGCCGCCAAGCTCATCAAGGAGCAGACGCGCCTCATGGACAAGCTCTGAGGAGCAGATGGCACATCCCAGTCTCGAACAGATGATGGCCAGGATGCGAGCGGCCCGACAGGCTGGTTCAGCCAATGAGGCGAGCCCGGAGCAGCTCCAGCAACTCCGGGAACTGACCCGGGACTGTCCTGCCTTCACGCCCAACCTGCTGGAGCTCGCACGACTGTTACGGCTGACGGACGAGCCCGGGGTCGGCACAGAGGATGCCCTCGCGGAGATCCAACGGTTGCTGGAGCAGGCGGTTCAGGCCTCGGCACGGAGTGCACCCTCGCTGCTGGAGTTCGCCCATTTCATGTATGTCTTCCGCGACTCGCCCGAGCAGGCGGAGAAGCTCTTCGAGGAGAGCGTGACGAGTGCCCTGCGTGCGCTCGAGAATTCCTGGGCGGGGCTCATCGACTTCTGGGTCACCGAGCGGCGGACGGATACGTTGGAGAAGGCCCTGAAGCTGGCTGAATTGGCCGAACGGGTCTTCCCGGAATCCGCTCGCATCTCGAACGTCGTGGACGACGCGAGGGAGAAGGCCGTCCGCGCGGGCCTCCTCTCTCTCGATGAGGGCTGACCAGGGCGCCGCGGGCCCCGCGTACTCCGGCGTGGTGGGGACGCCGGAGTGTCGGGTTTCCCGCACGGGGCCGGACATGACAGGAGTGCGCCTGGGCTCCTCCTCCGGAATGCCCGTCGACAACCGTGCGCTTCCGCCTCGCCGGGCTTGTCTCCGCCACTGGCTCGGCCAGATTGATACGCATCTCCGTGTTCCACGCGCAGGGGGTGCACCATGGACGAATCCTCTTCCGAGCCCGGCCTGGAGCGGACGCTGCGAGCGCTCGTCTCCGCGGCCCGCTCCCACCCGCCCGAGTCGGATGAGCATGCCGCCATCTCCCTCGCCGCCCGCGCACTCCTGTTCCTCCACCACAGCGAGCAGCTCGGGGCTTTTCGTGAGTGGCTCGCCTCTCCCTCCACCGTCGAGGCTTCTTCCCTTCCCATCCGCGCCTTCCACTCCATGGGCGATGCCCTCGTGTGGTTGGAGGGTCAGCCCGAGGCCTCCACGGGCTCCCTCGTCGAGGTGGAGCACGAGACGTATGTCATTGCCCTCGGACCCACGGGGAGTTTCGTGCTGGTCCGCACGGTGACCCAGCACGCTCCCGTGGGGGGGTAAGTACGGGCGGGAGGACGGGGACGGGGACGATTACCCTCACCCTGGCCCTCTCCCAGAGGGAGAGGGGATTTACACGGGCGGGTGCGTCTCCGGTTTCAGGTTCACCAACGGCAGCGTGAACGTGAAGGTGCTTCCCTTGTCCTGCTCGCTCTCCGCCCAGATGCGCCCACCGTGCGCTTCCACGATTCCCTTGGCGATGTAGAGGCCCAGGCCCGTTCCCCGGCTCTCCGCTTCCTTCGCCTGCCAGTAGCGCTCGAAGACGTGGGGCAGTGCCTCCGGCCGGATCCCCGTCCCCGTGTCCTTCACCCAGAGCCGCACCTCTCCCCGGTGCACCCGCGCTCCCACCGTCAGCTGTCCGCCGTCCGGCGTGAACTTCACCGCGTTGCCCAGCAGGTTGCCCAGCACCTGCAACACCCGCGTCCGATCGCACTTCACCCGCACGTTCTCTTCCGGCAGCTCCGCCGCCACCCTCAGCCCTCGCGCCTCCGCCAGGGGGCGCACGCTCTCCAGCGCCTCCGTCGCCAGCGAGGCCACCTCCTGCACCGAGGGTTCCAGCGGCAGCCCTCCCGCTTCGATCCGCCCCCAGTCCAGCAGGTCCGAGATCAGCCGCCCCATCCGCTCCGCCGCCGCCTGGATGCGGCCCGCCTGCTTCTGCACCTGCTCGCCGCCCGGTTTCCCCTGCCACGTGCGCAGCAGCAGCGCCGACGCCAGCTGCACCACCCCCAGCGGGTTCTTCAGGTCGTGGGACACCACCGCCAGCAGGTCCTCCCGCGCCCGCGTGGCCCGCCTCGACTCACCGAAGAGCCGCGCGTTGTCGATGGCCAGGCTCGCCCGCACGCACAGGTCCTCCGCCAGCGCCAGGTCGTTCGGGCCGTAGCGTCTCCCCGAGGCACTCGAGACGAACGTCACCGCCCCCAGCGTGTGCCCCCGCGCCTTCAGGGGGATGATCATGTACGAGCGCGCCTGCAGCCGGCTGAGCAGCTCCGGGTGCTCGGGCTCGCTGGCGGCCGCGCGCAGCAGGGAGTCCGTCACCGCCGGCACCAGCTCCGGCTCGCCCGTGTGCAGCACCCGCAGCACGCCCACCGGCGCCGGGCGCCGCTCGAAGCGCTTCGTCAGCGCACGCGCCTGCTCCGTCTGTGTCGGATCCAGGTGCGCCACCGCCACGCGCGACACCCACGCGCCCTGCTCCACCGCGTCCACCAGGCACCAGTCCGCCAGGTCCGGCACCGCCAGGTGCGCCAGCAGCGTGTACATGCCCTGCGGATCCGGCGGGTGGGCGAAGAGCGTCGTCATCGCCTGGTAGAGGAAGGACTGCCGGCGCTCGGCCGCTTCCACCTCGGCCCGGGCGGCCTGCTCCAGCGCCAGTGCGCGCGAGTACGCGGACTCCGCCTCCGTGAGAGGCCGCACCATCACCAGCATCCGTCCCGGGCCCTGTTCGTCCCTCAGCGCGGTGAAGCTGAAGGTGTGGGGCCGGGGGCCGGCCTCGCCCGGCCACGTGGCCTGCACCGAGTGTGTTCCCTCGCTGGCCAGCGCCATGCTCCGCCCGGACTCCAGCAGGACCCCTTCCTCGGCCCCCAGCGCCAGCCCGGCCCACCGTTGGCCGACGAGCAGCTCCGGCACCAGCCCCAACACCCTCGCGCCGGCCTCGCTGCACGCGAGCACCTGGCCCGCCTCGTCCAGAAGGTAGGCGGGCTCCGGCAGGGCCTTGAAGGCCATCTCGAATCCGGACAGGGGAAGGCTCATGGCATCGCCGCAACGAGCGTCGGGGGGCTCCTCTTCATTTCATGCCACCTGGGCTCCGTCCAGCCTGGCCGTGGGGCAGCCGGGCGTGCGGCACCTGAATGGAAAAGGTAACGCGCTCACCTGCCGCATGTGCATCTTTCACGCTCCCTCGGTCTCCAACCCGGCGAGCTGCCGGAAACGCCGGGAGAAGGCATCCAGGGATAGCACCTCGTCGGCCACTCCCGCGGACACGGCCACTCCCGGCATTCCATAGACGACACTCGTCGCCTCGTCCTGGGCCATGACCCAGCCTCCGGCCTCATGCACCTCGCGGAGACCGTCCAGCCCGTCCTGCCCCATTCCCGTCAGGACGGTGGCGGCCTGGGCGGCGCCGAAGACCCGGGTCGCCGAACGGAAGAGCCAGGTGCCCGAGGGCCGGAAGCCTCCCACCGGCGCGGCGTTCGACACCTCGATATGTCTGTCCGCCCGCACCCCGAGGTGCCGGTCGTCCGGTGCGATGTAGACGACGCCGGGACGCAAGGGCTCTCCCTCCTCGGCCACCTTCACCTCCAGCGGGCACACACTGTCCAACCACGTGGCCAGGCCCCGGGCGAAACCCAGGGCGATGTGTTGCACCACCAGGATGGGCAGCGGGAAGGTCGCGGGCAACGCCGAGAGGATGCGGTGCAGCGCCGCGGGGCCTCCCGTGGAGGCGGCGATGGTGATGACCGCGGGCCGGCTCCGGCCCGTCTGCACCGAGGCGGCACGGGGCGCGGGCGTCTCTCCGCGCGTCGGCCAGTGCCGGATCACCTTCACCTCGGCCATGGCCTTCACCGTGTCGCGCAGCCGGCGGGCCTCGAGCTCGAAGTCGGGCGCCTGTGGGCCCACCAGCTTCTGCAGCACCGCCAGCGCTCCGGAGCGCAGCGCCGTCATGGACGTCTGGATGTCCCGCTCCACCAGCGTGGACACCACCACCACCGGCGTGGGCACCTCCGTCATGATGCGCCGCGTGGCCTCCAGGCCATCCATGTTCGGCATCTGGATGTCCATGGTGACGAGGTCCGGCCGCAGGCGCCGGGTGAGCTCCAGTGCCTCCACGCCGTCCTTCGCCTCTCCCACCACTTCGAAGGAAGGGTCCGCGCGGAGGATCTCCACCAGCAGGCGCCGGGCGGTGGGTGAGTCTTCTGCGACGACGACGCGGAGCTTGTCGGGCTTCATAGGAGCTGTCTCAGGGTCTCCAGCAGATGGGTTTGATCGAAAGCGCTCTTCACCAGGTAGGCGCTGGCGCCCACCTTCAGGCCGCGCGCCTTGTCCTCGGGCTTGGAGCGCGCGGTGACGAGGACGATGGGCAGCCGGCCGAAGCGCGGGGAGCCGCGCACCGCCTCGGTGAGGGCGAAGCCGTCCATGCGCGGCATCTCCACGTCCGAGACGACGGCGTCGGCCCCCTCGGATTGGAGCCGCTCCCACGCCTCCTGTCCGTCCACGCACGCCAGCACCTCGTAGCCGGCCGCCTCCAGGATGCTCTGCTCCAGCGTGCGTGTCGTCATCGAGTCGTCGGCGAGCAGGACGCGCCGGCGAAGCTTCTTCTGGACGGGGGCGGGGAAGATGCCCACCGGGTCGGTGCGGCCCTCGGCGGCGCGCACCAGGGAGGCGGCATTGAGCAGCGGGGCCATGCGCCCGTCGGGCAGCACCGCCACGCCCGTCACGTGGCGCGCGCGGCGGATGCGCGGGCCCAGGCCGCGGATGAGCACCTCCTGCTCGGCCACCACCTCGTCCACCACCAGCACCGCGCGCTGCTCTCCCGACGTCAGCACCATGGCACCGGGGCGCTGGCGTGGGGCGCTCGCGGGCAGGCCCAGCACCGTCGCCAGCGTGGCCAGGGGCACCAGCGCCTGGGGGGTGGCCCATGTCCGCCGGCCCTCCACCACGCGCACGTCCCCGGGCCCGAGCCGCAGCAGGCGCGCCACGCTCTCGCCCGCCACCGCGAAGGACTGGCCGCCCGCCGTCACCAGCAGCACCCGCAGCGTGCTGAGCGTCAGGGGCACGTCCAGGGTGAAGCGCGTGCCCCGGCCCGGCTCGAAGGACACCTCCACGCTGCCTCGCAGCGCCTCCAGCTGCGAGCGCACCACGTCCAGCCCCACCCCACGTCCGGACACCGCCGTCACCGACTCCGCCGTGGACAGGCCGGAGAGGAAGATGAGCCGCGCGTCCCCCGCGTCCTCCATCACCGGCAGGCCCCGGGCGCGCGCCCGCTCGCGGATGGACTCCAGATCCAACCCCCGGCCGTCGTCCTCCACCACCACCTGCACCCGGCCGCCGAGCAGCCGCGCGCTCAGCGCCACCAGGCCCTCCTCGGGCTTGCCCGCCTCGCGCCGCGCCGCCGGAGTCTCCATGCCGTGCGCCACCGCGTTGCGCACCAGGTGCAGCAGTGGCTCGCGCAGGTTCTGCAACAGCGAGCGGTCCAGCTCCAGCGCGCCGCCGTGCACCTCCAGCCGCACCCGCTTGCCCGCGGCATGGGCCAGGTCCCTCGCGCTGCGCTCCAGCCCCGCGCACGCCTCGGCGAAGGGCAGGGTGCGCGCGCGCCGCACCTCCTCGTCCAGCCCGCTCGTGGCGGCCAGCAGCGTCCGCCGGTCCGCCGCCAGCGTCCGGCCGAGCTGCGCCAGCCGTGTCTCCAGCCGCCGTGCCACCACTTCGTCCGAACCCGTCAGCCGGAGGCGGAGCTGGTGCAACTCCTCGCGCACCGCCTCCACCAGCTCCACCCGCCCCTCCATCCGCAGGCCCGCCACGCGCAGCTCGCCGCTCCGGGACAGCAGCGCGTCCAGCTTCTGGGCGGACACGCGCACCGGCAGTCCCTCCACGCCGGGGACGGGGGCCTCGGCCACTGGGGCCGGGGGCGGAGGCGGTGGAGTCTCGGGGGCGGGGGCCCGCTTCGGCTCCGTCCGGTGGACGCTCTCGGGCGCGCGGGCCGCCTCCTCCAACCGGGGCAGCAGCGCCTCCAGCGGCGAGTCCGCGAGCCCCTGCTTCTGCGCCAGCCGCCGCCCCGCGTCGTCCAGCGCGTCCGCGGCGGTGAAGCACAGCTCCATCAGCTCCGGGCTGGCGCGGCCCAGGCGCTGCACCACCGCCAGCACCTCCTCCAACCGGTGGCAGGCCGCCTCGATGATGCCCTCGCTCACCGCCCGCGAGGCGCCCTTCACGCTGTGCACCGTGCGCAGCAGCGAGGTCATCAGCTCGGCGAAGCGCGCGGGCGAGGGCGCCTTCTCCAACGCGAGCAGCTCCCGGTTGAGCGCGGCCACGTGTCCCTCGAGCTCCTCGAGGAACGTGGCCATCAGCGCCTGGGCGAGCCTGTCGCGGTCCATCGTCATGCGGCGCGCCCGTACTCGCTCAGCAGGCCCTTGAGCTTCTGGCCCATGGCGTTGAGGTCCTGCACCGCGCGCTCCGTCTGCCGGATGCTGTTGAGCGTCTGCTGGGTGGCCTGGCTCACGTCGCGCATGGCCTGCCGTATCTGGCTGATGCCGGTGGCCTGCTGGTTGGCGGAGGCGGAGATCTGCGCCGCGGTGAGCGAGGCCTGGGCGAGGTGCTCGCTGAGCGTCTGGATGGTGGCGCCTGCCTGGGTCACCACGCGGGTGGCCGAGGCCACGCTCTTGGTGCCCTCCTCGGTCGTCATCACCGCGCCCTGGGTGGCCTTCTGGATCTGCCCCAGGATCTGCCGCACCTGGGCGGTGGCCTTCTTGGACTGGTCGGCGAGGGCCTTCACCTCGGCGGCCACCACGGCGAAGCCCCGGCCGTGCTCTCCGGCGCGGCTGGCCTCGATGGAGGCGTTGAGGGCCAGCATGTGCGTCTGCTCGGAGATGTCGTTGACGGTGGTGATGATGTCGCCGATGGCCTGGGCCTGCTCGGCCAGGGCGAGGATGCGCGAGGCGATGGACTCCACCTGGTCGCGCACGCTGGCCATGGAGCCGATGGCCTCTTCCACCGCGCGCCGGCCATTCCTGCCCACCTCCTCGGAGTGACGCGCGGACTCGCTCACCGCGCGGGCGCGGCCGGCGGCCTCGTCGGACGTCTGGGCTATCTCCTCGATGGTGCTCACCGTCTCCGCCACCGCGCTGCCCTGCTCCTGGGCTCCAGCCACCTGCTGGGTGGTGCTGGCGAGGATTTCGGCGGTGGTGCCCGCCAGTTGGTTGACGAACTCGGCCACCGTCCGCAGGGTGTGCTCGCGCTCCGCGGCCTGTTTCGTCAGTTGTGTCTCGGCCTGCTGGCGGCGCTCGGCCATGGCGTTGAAGGCGCGCGCCAGCTCTCCCGTCTCGTCCTGGTTGTGCACCTCGATGCGGTGGGCGAAGTTGCCGCGGCCGATCTGCTCGGCGCCCGTCACCAGCTTGTCCAGCGGGCCGGTGATGGCGCGGGTGATGAGGAGGCTGCCCAGGGCGACGGTGAGGACGCCCAGCAGCGTGCCCGCGCCCAGCACCACGATGCTGCGCCACGCGCTGGCCCGGGCCTGCCGCTCGTTCACGACCCAGTTCTCGTCCTCGGTATCCACCATCTCGCCGAGTCCCTGACGGATCTGCTCCATGGCCCGCTTGCCCCGGTCCGTCCGGACGACCTCCATCGCGGCCTCGAGTCCCTTCTGCTGGCGCAGGCGGATGGTCTCCGCCAGCTCGTCGAGCTTATCCCGCACGATGGGCTCGAGGCGGTCCAGCCGCGCGCGCTGCTCGGGGTCGTCATTCAGGCTCTTGTGCAGCCCATCGAGGTGCGCATTCAGCGCCTGGGTGGCCCGCTCGTAGGGCTCCAGGTAGCGCGGCTCTCCGGTGAGGAGGAAGCCGCGCTGGCCCGTCTCGGCGTCCAGGAGGAGCATGCGTACGTCCCGGATGGCCCGCGCCTGATCCCTGCTCTCCATCAGCGCCTCGGTGGTCTGGGTGAGCTGTTGGGCGCCCTGGAAGGCCACCAGCGCCACGGCGAGCAGCACCAGCAGGGACAATCCGAAGCCAAGGGCGATCTTCTTCCCGATGCTCATGCGGTCCTTTCCTCGGAGAGGTCGAAGAAGAGGCGACCATCCTCCAGCAGGGCCTCTCCCTCCAGCACGATGATGCCGTCACGGCTGATGCCGGACACGAGCGCCCGCTCCTGGTTGCCGAACGCGGGCGGGGCGGGCAGCAGCGTGTCGCGTGAGACGAGGAGCACCTCCTCGACGGCGTCGGCGCGCAGGCCCAGCTCGGGGCGGCCCGCGCCCACCACCAGCACGGGCCCGTGGGTGGCGGGGGCGGTCCGTCCGAAGAGGGGGGCGAGCTCCACCACCGCGAGCGCCTCGCCGTGCAGCAGGGTGAGGCCCCGCAGGGGCGCGGGCGCGCCGGGCAGGGGCACGAGCTGCTCCAGGGAGCGCAGCACCTCCAGCACGAAGCGTGTCTCCAGCGCGTAGTCCTGCTCGCCGGAGCGGAAGTGCATCAGCTCCAGCAGAGGGCCGGCCTGGGTCTCCCGGTCGAGGGGGCGTGCCAGGGCCCGCGCGCGCGCGTCGAGCAGCGCCGCCTCGCGCTCGGGGTCCAGGGTGGTGGTGGCCTCCGTGGCGGCGGCGAGCCGGGCCAATCGCCTGTGGGCCGCGGCCCAGTCCAGCCCGCGTCCCTTCGTGTCGTCACCTTCCGCCATCAGCGCAGCTCCTCAGGGGCTTCCAACCGGGTGCGTTCCTCGCGGGCCACCTCGACCAGCCGGCCGGCGCGCTCGCCCTCGGACAGGGGCACGGGCATGTCCGGGGGGAGCGTGGCGCACAGTGTCTCGGCGGTGCCGAAGGAGCGCAGGGCTCCCAGGGTATCTCCCTGGCGCCGGAGGATGTGGCCCAGCATGAGGTGGGCCACGGCCAGGGAGGGCTCGAGGTAGAGGGCCTGGCGCGCGGCGCGCTCGGCCTCCTGGAGATGGCCGAGGCCCAGGAGAAGCAGGGCCTCCAGGTAGCGCAACTCGACGGCGAGCGGGTGGCGCGCGGCGGCCTCGGCACAGGCGCGCACGGCGGCCCGGGCATCGAGGTTGGCGAGGGCCCGCACGGCCACCTCCGCGGCGCCCGGGTCATCCTGGAGGGCTCCGGCCCGCCGTGCCGCCTCGCGCCAGTCTCCGAGGGCGAGGGCCCGCCGCGCTCCCTCCAGGCCCTCGGGGATGGCGGCGGGCTCGGGTGGAGGTGGGGGCGGGGGGGCGAGCACCACGGGGGCTCGTGGCGGGGGCGTCGCGGGCGGCGGCGGGGCCGGGGTCCGGCGCGGGGGACTGCCCGCGGCGGGCCGGTGGTAGACGATTCCCCAGTCGGTGAGGAGCGTCTCGAAGGGCGCGAAGGCGCTGAGAGAGGGGTCCGAGGGGCCGGCGATGAGGAAGCCGCCCTCGGCGAGCGCGTCGTGGAGCCGCCGGGCCACCGCCGCGATGGTGGCGCGGTTGAAGTAGATGAGGACGTTGCGGCAGAAGATGATGTCCTGTCCCCAGATGCCGCTGGTGGGGGAGGGCCAGGAGTCCTCGGCGAGGTTGAGGTAGCCGAAGTGGACGTGGTCGCGCACCTCGGGGGCGAGGATGTAGCGCTTGCCCTCGGACTGGAGGAAGGGGCGCATGCGGCCCGCCTCGGGGCCTCGCAGGGACCACTCGCCATAGCTGGCCACGTGGGCCCGGGAGAGGGCCGCGCGCGACACGTCCGTGCCCCGCACCTCCATCCGGTTCGCGTAGCCCTCCTCCAGGAGGAGCACCGCCAGCGAGTAGGGCTCCTCGCCGGAGGCGCAGCCGGCGCTCCACGCGCGCACCACGTGCCCGGGGCTCCGGCGCCTGGCGAGCTCCGGCAGCACCTGGTGGCGCACGAAGAGGAAATGCTCCGGATTGCGGAAGAAGTACGTCTCGCCGATGGTGAGCTCCACCAGCAGGTCATCCAGCGTGGCGGGGTCCGCCGCGAGCCGCTCGAGGTAGGAGGTGAAGTCCCCGGGCAGGCCGGCGCGAGCCATGGCCCGGTCGATGCCCTCCATCGCGGCCGGGGGGCAGCTGGGCGGCAACAGGCCGGCGCGCGCGGCGACGAGATCGAGCACCGCGACGTAACCGGGGTGGCGCCAGGCCTGGGAGGCGTCGCTCACCGGGGGGCTCCCTCCCGTGCGAGTGCTTCCTCCAACTCGAGAGCCTCCGCCTCGGAGAGGAAGGTGCGCAGGTCGTGCACGAGGACGAGCCCGTCGGTCAGCTTGAGGGCGCCGGCCACGTAGCCCACGCCGGGCAGGGCGCGAGGCGTCTCGTCGAACAGGGCTGGCTCCAGGGTGAGCAGACCCTCGGCGCGGTCCACCCGGAGGGCGACGTGGCGGGAGCCGGCCTGGGCGACCACGAGGTGGTCCAAGCTGGAGAGCGGGCGGGCGGGCAGGCGGAAGCGCCGTCGCATGTCCAGCACGGGGAGCAGCTCTCCGCGCAGGTCGAGGAGCCCCTCCACCACGGCCGGTGCGCGGGGCAACGGGGTGAGGCGCACGGCGCGGACCAGCTCCCGCACATCCCCGGCGGGCAGCGCGTAGCGTTGCCCCTCCAGCGTGAAGAGAAGGACCTCGCGGGGCGGCGGAGTCGGCATGGGTCTCCCAATGCTGCGCAGTCTAGGCACGGGCCGCCCGCTCTGGTCGCTCGTATGTGGGGCGAAGGGGCCACCTGACGGGTGTTGGACTTCAGGGGGAAGACCCATCTCCGCGCACTCCAGCAAATCGCCGGAAGGGCGCAACTCCGGGCTGCCCCAGGCATCGGAGTGTCCGCCATGGTACGTCACGTCATCGTCGTGGGAGCGGGACCTGGGGGCCTGTCGGCGGCCATCAACCTCGCGGGGTTGGGCCTGAAGGTCACGGTGGTGGAGAAGGAGGCGGTGCCCGGGGGGCGGATGAAGGGGCTCACCCTGGGGGAGCGGGGCGAGTACGCCGTCGACACGGGGCCTTCCATCCTCCAACTGCCCGGGGTGCTGGAGCGCATCTTCGAGCGCTCGGGCAAGAAGATCTCCGACTACGTGAAGCTGGTGCCGCTGGACACCAACACCCGGGTGCACTTCTGGGATGGCACGTACCTGGACACCACGCGGGACGCGGCGCGCATGGAGCGCGAGGTGGCGAAGTTCGGCCCGGACAAGGCGCCCGCGCTGCGCCGCTGGCTGGAGGAGGGCCGGGAGAAGTACCCGCTCGCCTACGAGAAGTTCATGGCGACGCACGCCGACAGCCTCGCCTACTACGCGCCCTGGCGGTTGCTCTCCACGCTGCGCTTCAAGCCCTGGCAGACGCTCTACAAGCACCTGGACGGGTTCTTCCACGACGACCGCATCACCTACGCGCTGGCCTACCCGTCGAAGTACCTGGGGCTGCACCCCACCACGTGCTCCTCGGTCTTCGGGGTGATTCCGTACCTGGAGCTGGCCTTCGGGGTGTGGCACGTGGAGGGCGGCTTCCGGGCGCTGGCGCGGGGGATGATGAAGTGCGCCGAGGACCTGGGCGCCACCTTCCGCATGAACGCGCCGGTGGAGCGGGTGCTGGTGGAGTACGGCCGGGCGGCGGGCGTGGTGCTGAAGGGCGGCGAGCGCCTGGAGGCGGACGCGGTGGTGGTGAACGCGGACCTGCCCTACGCGGCCCAGAAGCTCGTCCCCTCCGAGGCGCGCGCCGGCACCCGGCTGACGGACGCCGCGCTGGAGCGGGCGAAGTACTCGTGCAGCACCTTCATGGCCTACTACGGGCTGGACCGGGTCTATGACGACCTCCCCCACCACCTCATCTATCTGTCCGAGAGCGCGCGGCGCACGGACAGGTCCGCCCTGGAGGACCGGGAGGTGGACGTGGACGACCCGCCCTTCTACGTCTGCAACCCGGGTGTGACGGACCGGAGCGGGGCGCCCGAGGGCCACTCCACCCTGTATGTGCTGGTACCCACGCCGAATACCTCCCGGGAGGTGGACTGGGCGGCAACGGAGCGCACCCTGCGCGAGCGGATTCCGTCCATGCTGGAGAAGGTGGGCATCAAAGGGGTGCGCGAGCACATCCGGGCCGAGCGCTACTTCACCGCGGAGACGTGGCGGGACGACTTCAACGTCTTCCGGGGGGCCGTCTTCAATCTGTCGCACACCTGGCTGCAGCTGGGCCCCCTGCGCCCCCACGTGAAGAGCCCCAGCGTCGAGGGGCTCTACTGGGTGGGGGGTGGGACACACCCCGGCAGCGGGCTGCTCACCATCATGGAGAGCGCCAACATCGCGGCGGACTACCTGTCGAGGGAGGCGGGGAGGGGTCCCCTGGTTGACTGGCCCTATGTGCCTCCGCTCGGCGGGGTGACGAACGAGCCCCCCGCACGTGTAGGCTGAGGTTACGCGGAATACGTGGTAGGACAAGGAGCCTTTCGACTCTCGAACGAATGAACGAAGCGCTCCAAATCCTCCTGGCCGATGGTGTGATTGACGAAGTGGTGGGCCGCCTCAAGAGTGGCAAGGAGGCGGACGTGTACCTCGTCCGCCACGGCGGCGAGATCGTCGCGGCCAAGATCTACAAGGAGCGCGAGCACCGCAACTTCCGCAACAACTCGGGTTACCGGGAGGGCCGGCAGGTGCGCAACAGCCGCACCGCGCGAGCCATCGCCAAGGGCAGCCGCTTCGGCGTGCAGGCCGCCGAGGATGCCTGGAAGACGGCGGAGTCGGACGCGCTGACGAAGCTGTACGCGGCCGGGGTGTGCGTCCCCAGGCCGGTGATGTTCTACGAGGGCGTGCTGTTGATGGAGCTGGTGCTGGACCTCGAGGGGCACCCGGCGCCGCGGCTGGAGGAGGCCGCGCTCACGCCCGAGGAGGCGTCGGCGCTGTACTTCGACCTGCGCAACCAGGCCATCCGGATGCTGTGCTGCGACCTCATCCACGGAGACCTGTCGGCGTTCAACATCCTGCTGGGCAACCGCGGGGCCACCATCATCGACTTCCCGCAGGTGGTGGACGCGGCGGCCAACAGCCAGGCCGAGTTCTTCTTCAAGCGCGACGTGGAGAACCTGCGCCGCTACTTCGAGGCGACGGACCCGTCCTTGAGGGCGCGCGCGGGTGACGCGCAGGAAATCTGGCGGGCGTACGTGAAGCGCGAGCTGTCGCCGGACTTCGTGCCCACGGGCCGTTTCCAGGGGCCGGACTCGCGCGAGCGCCGCTTCTCCGGTGGCCCGCGAGGCCGCTTCGATGGCAACCCGGGCAACGGCCAGGGCGGGCGTCCCCCGCGTGATGGGCGTCCCCAGCCCCAGGGCGAGCGCTTCCAGCAGGGGGGACGTCCTCCGCGCGAGGCGCGTCCCCAGGGCGAGCGTCCGCCTCGGAGCAACGGAGAAGGGCCACGCCAGTGGTCGGAGCAGGCCCCCCGGGACATGCGCCCCCAGGGAGACCGTCCTCCCCGCGGAGACCGTCCACCGGGTGAGCGCTTCCCTCGGGGAGACCGTCCCCCACGGGGAGACCGTCCGCCTCGCGGCAACGGAGAGGGCCAGTCCAGGTGGGGAGAGCAGGGCGCGAGGCCCTCGGGTCAGCAGGGTCCGCGGGAGCCGCGGCCACAGGGGCGTCCTCCGGAGCGGAGGCGCGAGGGGCCCGAGCGTGGGCCGCGTCAGGCTCGGGACGGTGGCGGTCCGGTGGTGACGTACAAGGCGCCGGCCACTTCCGCTTCCCCGTCCAAGCCGGAAGACGAGTCCTAGCGGTAGCGGTCCGACGGCTCCGGTTGGCAGGCCACCTCCAGGAAGGTGGTGCTACGTCCGCGGACTAGGGCCCAGAGACAGCGCAGGAGACAGGTGGCTCCGAATTCCCGGTAGATGAGACCGAGGTTCTCCATCACCTCACGTCCCGTGATGACTCCGCGCATGGCGCACCCCCCTGAGGAGCATCGTCTCCCCTCCTGACGTGCCAGCGAGGCGGAGGATGCTCGCAGGGGCCCTCTGCAAACCCTTTGCCGAGCCATTCCTGACGGAAATACAGGGTCTGTCTGCCATTGGACGTTCCAAGCGGCCCGTCTTCCGTCTGGCGATGCACGCCCACCTGCGCCCAGGTTGGAACCCCTCCCCGGAACCCTGGAGTTCCTACAGGCCGCCTGTGGAAAGGTCGACGGGTAGGGGCTCCTTCTACAATCGTGGTGCCGTCCTGGCCGGATGACGCCTCATCGGCCGCCCGGGCAGTGGCCGGGCGGGCGTGCTACGCATACCGGGTCATGCCCCTCTCTCGATGCCCCCTCGATGGCGCCCGGTTGATGGCCGTGGCCACGGTGCTCGCGCTCACACCGGCGTATGCGTTGAAGGACGAAGTCCTCATCCGCTCTCCGGAGCCCGGGGAGGTCCGCACGGTGGTGACCGGCCAGGGCGAAGCCGCCAGTGTCGCCTTCCCGGATGGCCCCGCCAGCATGACGCCGCGCTGGCTCGTCGCGATGGTGGACCTGCGGTGGACCTGCTCGGACAGCAAGGCGGTGGACCTGGAGGTGAAGACGGGCAAGGGGCCGGACGCGAAGCCTCGAGCCTTCGAGCTGTTGCGCAAGCACAACCTCCAGGGCGGCTCGACGCGGGCGGAGCTCTACCTGTGGGAGGTCTCCGCGGTGAAGGCCGCCTGCGCGAAGGACGGCGAGGCCCGTGTGGACTCCGTGCCGGTGAGCCTGACGCTCCGCTGCAAGAGCGGACGGGTCATCACGCAGGAGCAGGTCATCCCCCTCCAGGCGGAGTGCCGGCCCTCCGCTCCTTCCGAGGAGGCGGTCACGGGTCTCACCGGCTCCGAGGTGGAGCGCAACCGTGGGGTCTATCAACTGATGCTGTCCAAGTTCTCCCGCCAGGAGCCAGATCCCACTCCGGACGAACTGCACCTGGGCAGGAAGAGCACCGTGGAGTTCTCCCGTGTGCGGCCAGGGGGTTGGGTGCCGGAGCTCCAGAGCCTGCGCGTGGTCCGGCTCGACGAGAAGGGTCAGGTCGCCGAGCGTTTCCCGCCCGTTCGCCTGTCGGGCCGTGGAGACGACGCGGAGTTCGCGCCGCGGCACACCTTCACGCCCAAGGCGGCGGGGCCCGTCCGGTTCGCGTTGGAGGCCGGGTACGCGGATGGCTCGTGGCTGCTCTCCCAGCCGGCCGAGGTCCAGGTGCTGACACCCGCTCAGGTGGCCGCCAAGGCGGCGAACGAGGTGTCCGCCACCCGGCGCATGGCGTTCCTCAAGGAGCTGGAGGCCCGGATGGGCGAGCTGGAGTGTGGCCCGGAGCTGGCGGACTGGCTCGAGAAGCAGCCCGTCATCAAGGACGCGGGCGTCTCGGGGGGGAACGTCTGGTATAGCTTCACCGATGGAGTGATGGGGGTGGCGCACTGCCACTGAACGAGACCCGTCCGGATACCGGACGGGCCCGCCCGATGGCTCAGCGCGAGGTGATCCTCACGGGGAGATCGCCGGAGGGCCGCAGGGTGATGAGCGGCTCGGGCGTGGGCGTGTAGCCGGCCACCATCCTCGGACGGTGGCGCTGCGCGAGCGTGGCGAGGATGAGCGTGCCCTCCATCAGCGCGAAGTTGTTGCCGATGCATTGGCGCGGACCGCCGAGGAACGGGAAGTACGCGTACCGGGGCCTCGCGGCGACCTGCTCGGGCGAGAAGCGATCCGGATCGAAACGCTCGGGGTCCGGCCAGAACTCCGGCAGGCGGTGGGTGGCGTAGGGGCTGATGTCGATGGTCGACCCGGCGAGGATCTGGTAGCCGCAGATGACGTCCTCCTCCACGACCTTGCGGCTCAGGAGGTAGACGGGTGGGTAGAGGCGCATCGTCTCGTCCAGCACCCGGCGCGTGTAGACGAGCTTCGGGACATCGTCCGCGGTGGGCAGGCGGCCGCCGAGCACGGAGTCCAGCTCCTCGTGGAGCTTGCGCTCCGCGTCCGGGTTCTGTTCGAGCAGCAGCCAGGCCCATGAGAGCGCGGTCGCGGTGGTCTCGTGGCCCGCGAGCAACATGGTCAACACCTCGTTGCGCAGGTGCACGTCGTCCATCTGCTCGCCCGTCTCCTCGTCCTTGGCGAGCATGAACATGGAGAGCAGGTCTCCGCGGTCCTCCATGCGCTCGCGGCGCTGGGCGATGACGCGTGTCACCACGTCGTTCAGCGCCCGGGTCGCCTGGCGGTAGGCGCGGTCATAGGCGGTGGGCAGGATGGGAGGGATGAAGCGCAGGGCGCGGAACCGCTCGACCGACTGTTCACTGATGAGGTTGAAGGACACCGCCACGGCCTCGGTCTCCGCGCGCACGTTGGTTCCGAGCAGCGCCTCGCCGACGATGCGCAGCGTGAGCGCCATCATGTCCTGCCCCGCGTGACGCGGCTCGCCCGCGCGCTGGGACGCGGCCCAGTGCTCCGAGAGCTCCGCCGTCGCCTTCACCATGTGGTCCGCCATGGCCGAGATGCGCGCCCGGTGGAAGGCCGGCTGCGCGAGCCTGCGCTGCTTGAGCCACGTCTCGCCCCCGCTCGTGAGCAGGCCATCGCCGACGATGCGGCGGAGCATGGAGTAGCTGATGTGCTCCTTCGTGTAGTTCTTCACGTTGTCCTGCAGCACGTGCTTGAGCCCATCCGGGTGCGTCACGAGGTAGGCGCGCCAGGGGCAGCGGTACTGCGCCACGATTCCGTGCTCCGCCACCGTTCGCTTGAGCCAGCCCAGGATGTCCTTGCGGGCCTCGACCATGACTCCGAGGATGGGGACTCCTCGAGGGCCCGTGGCGATGCGGGGCGAGGTGGGCGGCGCGACTGCGGGCGTGGCGGTCATGAGAAGCCTCCTGTTTCGGGTGATGGTGCCATACCCTCGACGGCAAGAGGACCCGATGAAGCAGAAGATCACTGGATTCCATCTCGATGGTGAAGCGCACTGGGTCGCGGAGCTCGAGTGCGGCCACGGGCAGCACATGCGTCATGAGCCGCCGTGGATGGCTCGGCCCTGGGTCCTCACGGAGGAGGGGAGGCGCAGCCGCCTGGGGATCGAGCTCGAATGCAAACGTTGCGACGAGGCCGGTCGCGCGGTCGCAGAGGCCGTGCGCGAGGCATTGGAGTCAGCGGCACGGGAGGCTTATGAGGAGGGGGGCCTGAGCGGCCTGTGCGCCGAGGGCCGCTGGGAGCTCGCGCTGGACGCGCTCCACACGAGCGTGCTCACACCGGCGATCCACCGCGCCCTCTCGCGCGATCGCAAGGGCGCCGCCATCGAGAGTGCCCGCCTGATTCTCCGCCCCATCCGCCTGGAAGACGCCCCGTCCGTGCAGCGCCTGGCGGGTGAGCGTGAGGTGGCGATGAACGCCGCGGGAATCCCACACCCCTTCGAGGATGGCATGGCGGAGGCGTGGATCTCCTCCCTGGATGCGCGCTCGCACGTCTTCGCGCTCTGCCTGACCGGGTCCGGCGAGATGATTGGCGCGGCCGGGTTGGTGGAGGCCGGGGAGGAGCGGCCCCGCACGGCCGAGCTCTCCTATTGGATTGGCCGTCCCTACTGGGGGCGGGGCTTTGGCACGGAGGCGGCCCAGGCGCTGGTGCGCTACGGCTTCGAGACGTTGGGCCTGGAGTCCATTCACGCCAACTGCTTCTCACGCAACCCGGGTTCCCGGCGCGTATTGGAGAAGGCGGGGTTCCGTCACATCGGCCATGAAGAGAAAGCGCTCCACCATCTGGGGCGGGACGAGGACATCGAGCGCTTCACCTTGATGCGTCCTCCGCTCGCCGGTGGTTAGTTCCGGGGTTTCCCCGTTGGAGGCAGTCCATGCCCGAAGCTCTCGTCCAGGCTCTCACGCCCACTCCGCGCCAGTGGCTCTCACGCTTGCGCGATGCCGCCAACCTGCTGGCGTCCCTGGCTCCGGGTGTGTTGTTCGGCTCGGCGCTCGTTCTCCTCTCCCGTGACCCGCGCTTCTCCTGGCTCATCGAGCCCGCCCGGTACCCGTGGGAGCTCTGGGTGGTGGCAGTGGCCGGGACGACCGCGACCCTGGCGGGCCTCGCGGACTGGCGCTACCACCGCACGGCCGGAGTGCGGGTCGGCCCCAACGAGCACCGGGCGGAGTTCCTCGCGCTGGCGGGCGGAGGGCTGCCGCTGTTCCTGTTGATGGGGGCCGCTTCCGTCTCGTCGCGCCCCCGGATGTTCCTGTTGCCGGTGCTCGTCGTCCTGATGGGGACGGTCGCGCTCGTCTGCTACGACGAGTTCGTCTTCCATCGGCGGCGGTGCGGGCGGTTCGAGTCCCTGCTGCACCGCACACTCCTGGCGGGACATGCGGCCGCGTTCCTGGCCTGGGCGCACTTCTGCTTCGTGCGGGAGGGGTTCCATGGCTGAGTCCACCTGGGAAGCCGTGCCGCTCGCTTGGGGCCGCGGGCGCACGCTGCTGGAGCGCGCGGCGAGGTTCTACGATGCACCCGGCTCTCCGCCCGCCCGGTCCGCCCGGGGTGCATGGCGCGGAGGCTTCCGGGGCGGTGCCGCCTGGATGGCCGAGGCCATGGCCCTCGTGCGGGGCCGTCCCGTTCCCACCACGCTTCCCCGGGCACACGGACTGGGAGTCCTCAAGTACATGGCCGCGCTGCTCGCGGCGCTGGGAGCCTGGGGCCTGGCGGCGTTCGCCGGGGGACCTCTCCTGGTGGGACCTGCCCTCGCGCTCCTGGCCTTCTACGCCGTCGAGGCGCAGATGGTGTTCCTCTTCCCCCTGGCGCTCGATGGAGCCGCGCACCCGTTCCGCGCGTCGCGGGCCCTCACACGCAGGGCCGGAGGTACGCTGAGCGTCATGGGCACGGTGCTCCTCCTGGCGGCGGTGATGCTCTTCGGCGGGCTGGCGGGGAGGGGCGTGGTGCGCTGCTGGTGTCTGGGATGCCTGGCGGTCGTGCTCTGGTACGAGGAGCTGACGGGGGAAGCGCTTGTCATTGGCTGAGCGCTGGAGCCAGGGACTGGGACGGATGATCGAACTCGTCCGGGTCAACACGGTGCGCCCGGAGTCCCTGCGGGGCCGCGCCGTCTGGGTGAAGCGCCGCCGCCCGGGCATGGGAGCGGTGATCGCTCCCGGAAACCTCTTCCTGCGCCTGTCGCGCAGCCGCATCCGCATGTTCGTGTCGTGCGCGCGGTGGCAGGACTGGGAGCTCGCGTCCTTCCAACTCCTGCACCCGGGGCGGCTCGCCGAGCGCCGGAAGGGCGGCGCCGTCGCGCTGGAGGAGCTCCCGGGCGAGAGCCTGGACCGGCTGCTGGCGCGCGGGGAGCTGACGCCGGAGATGCTGGCGGCCTCCGCCGTGGAGCTCCGCCGTGCCCACGCGCTGTGCCTGCCGGGCTCGCGGGTGCCATGGTCCCACGGCGATGCCCACCTGAAGAATGTCCTCTATGACGCGGCCGGGCGGTGCGCGCGGCTCATCGACTTCGAGACCCCGCACGAGCCCTGGCTCTCCGCCGACGAGCGCCACGCGGATGACCTGTTCGTCTTCCTGCTGGACCTCGCGGGACGCGCGCCGGAGGGGGCACTGGGACAATGGGCTGGAGTCTTCCTCCGCGCCTATGCCCGGGTGGACATCCTGCTCGCGCTGCTCACCCGCCTGCGGCCACCACGCGGACTGGAGCGTGCGCTCTGGGCGAGCCGCTCGCAGCACCTCCCGGGCGCGAGGCTCGCGTCCGCTCTCGGCCAGCTGCGCGAGAGGGTGATACGCATCCTCGAGGACTCACCGGTTTCCATTGGAGACAAACATGACCGTCGGTAGGCAGAAGCTGCACCCTGAAGGACTGGAGCTCTCGCGTCTCGTCTGTGGTCTCTGGCGTGCCTTCCAGGGCGAGGAGACACGTGAGCCCACCGGGCTCGCCCGGTGGATCGACGCCTGTCTGGAGTTGGGCCTCACCAGCTTCGACCACGCCGATATTTATGGAGACTATCAGATTGAATCACTCTTCGGCGGAGCGCTGCGGGAGTGGCGCGGCGACCGTGGCCGCATCGAGCTGATCACCAAATGCGGCATCATGCTGAAGAGCGGCCAGCGCCCGGCGCACCGCGTAAAGCATTACGACACCGGCCGCGCGCACATCCTCGCCTCGGTCGACAATTCCCTGCGGAACTTCGGGACCGACTACCTCGACCTGTTGCTGCTCCACCGGCCGGATCCCCTGATGGACGCCGACGAGACGGCGGCGGCTCTCGACGAGGTGTGCCGGTCCGGGAAGGTCCGGTACGTGGGCGTCTCCAATCACACGCCCGAGCAGATCTCCCTGCTGCAATCCCGCCTGTCACGGCCGCTGGTGACGAACCAGGTGGAGCTGTCGGTGCTGCACTTGGAGCCGTTGCACGACGGCACACTGGAGCAGGCGCAGCGGCTGCGCATGGCGCCAATGGCCTGGTCTCCGCTCGGAGGCGGCAACCTCTTCAAGGGCGACGGAGAGCGCGAACAGCGGGTCCGGCGAGCCCTGTCCGACGTGGCGGCGGAGCAGGGCCACGACAACCTGGGGGCGGTCGCCATTGCCTGGCTGCTGCGTCACCCCTCTCGCCCGGTGCCGGTCCTGGGCTCGAGCAGGGTGGAGCGGCTGCGTGAGCTGGTGCGTGGCGAATCGCTCGCGCTGTCACGCCAGCAGTGGTTCTCCATCTGGGAGGCCTCGGCGGGACGGCCCGTTCCCTGAACGGCTGCACGGTATTCTCACAAATGCGTCAAAATGTTTTGAGTTCATTATTAAAAAGTCATTCTCATGTTTGTGAGTCATCTAGCTGATCCCCGGGAAAGCGGTTAGAACGGCGCCTCCGGCGAATCGGGAAGTTCTGGTTCACGGAAATCAAAACAGGGGAAGCATCAACCGCCGAGGAGCAGCGTATGAGGATGACGAAGTTCGGAGCGGTCGCGTTGTCGTTGGTGTGCACCACCCCCGCGTTCGCGGGTGAGAAGGACAAAGAGGTGTGGGTCACCATTGGAACGGACGCGTTGGAGCCCGCGCGTGAGTCGTTCCAGGGGCAGGGCCTGGTAGCCCCCGCCGTGCTGCACGAGAAAGGCGGGGTGGCGGTGATGCGCGTGCGCGAGTCCCAGCTGGAGAAGCTGGCCTCGGCGATGCACGACAAGCTCAACCGGTGCGCGGGATTCATCGTCCATGACACCGAGGAGCATGCGCTGGCGGCGGTGGAGAGCTCCACCTCTCCCAAGCCGGTGCAATCCCTCATCAGCTACACCATCGACAACGCGACGACGGTGAACGCGCTGCTGGGCAGTGTGCAGGAGTCCAGCATCCGCAGCACCATCAGCACGCTGTCGACGCGGTGGACGTCGCGCCGCTACAACGTGCAGTCGGGCGCGGACGCGGCCACCTGGCTCAAGACCCAGTGGACGACGCTGGCCGGCTCGCGCAGCGACGTGTCGGTGGCCTTCTTCAACCACTCTTCCTGGCTGCAGCCGTCCGTCATCCTCACCATCAAGGGCACCACGCTGCCCAACGAGGTGGTGGTGCTCGGCGGACACCTGGACTCCATCAATGGCAGCAGCTCCACGGCCAGCGCGCCGGGCGCGGACGATGACGCCTCGGGCATCGCCTCGCTCACCGAGGTCATCCGCGTGGCCATGCTCAAGGGCTACAAGCCGGCCCGCACGGTGAAGTTCATGGCGTACGCCGCCGAGGAGGTGGGCCTCAGGGGCTCGGCCGCCATCGCCGCCCAGCACAAGAGCAGCGGCACCAACGTGGTGGGCGTGCTGCAGCTGGACATGACCAACTACCGCGGCTCCAGCTACGACATCGTGCTGGTGTCCGACTACACCAACGCCGCGCAGAACTCGTTCCTCTCCAGCCTCATCGGCAAGTACCTGCCGGGGGTGACCTCGACCTCGACGCGCTGCGGGTACGGCTGCTCGGATCACGCCTCCTGGCACAACCAGGGCTTCGCGGCCTCCATCCCCTTCGAGGCGCTCATGGGCCAGGACAACCCGTACATCCACACCTCGAGCGACACGCTCACGCAGTCGGCCGGGAGCGCGCAGAACTCGGTGAAGTTCGTGAAGCTGGCCGCGGCCTACATGGCCGAGCTGGCCAAGGGCACGGCGGGCACCGCCCTGGTGCCGGACGCCGAAGCCGAGCGTTGATGAGGCACTGACGGCGGCGCCCGGGTCACTCCACGGTCCGGAGCGCCGTCTTCATCGGAGCATGCAGTGCGGGCGCGGCCGCCAGGATGCTGGTGGCCCCCCAGTCGAGCGCATCGCGGATGAGCAGGCTTCCCGCGAGCCAGTTGTACATGTCCTCTCCGTACTCCCCCGCTCCGGAAGAGCCGACCACGCCATCTCACTATGATGAGCGCGGGCAGGCGGGATAGAGTCGCGCGCCACGGAGAATCCCCATGAGCATGATCGTCGTATTTCGTCTGGCCCAGCGCGAACAACTTTCATCCCTGCTCGCTTCGCCGGAGCAGGTGTTCGATTTCCTCGAGGATGCCGACGATGAGGACGCTGACAACTCGGAGGACGTGCTCGATATCGACAAGGCGTGGCATGGCCTCCACTTCCTGCTCACGGGCACGGATTGGGGAGGCAAGCCTCCGCTGAACTTCATCGTCGCGGGCGGCGAGACGGTCGGTGACGAGGATGTCGGTTACGGGCCGGCCCGCGCCTTCACTCCCGAGCAGCTCGCGGAGATCTCCCGGGCCCTCGATGGGATCAGCTCGGACGCGCTGCGCCAGCGCTTCGACCCGGCGAAGATGATGGAGTTGGACATCTACCCGAGCATCTGGGACCGCGACCCCGCCGATGACGACACGCTGGGGTACGTGCTCGAGCACTTCGAGTTGCTCAAGCCGTTCCTGCGCAAGGGCGTGGAGCGGGGACTCGGGGCCCTCGTGTACATGAGTTGAGTGTGCGCCCCGGAGGTTGCCCGGGGAGCATCCGGGCGGGCGTGACCTCCGAGGGGAATGCGGAGCGGGGAACCCCTCCGGTGGGGCCCCTCCGGCGCGGGAGATGCGGCGTACGTCGGAGTGCCGGGTTAGACAGAGGGCGTGCCTCCCCCGTATTCGCGCTCGGCGCGTCCTCCCGAATCCCTCAAGGCCCGGCTGAAGAACGCGGGCACGCTCTTCCGGCAGCTGCCGGGCACCTTCCGTCTGTTCTGGGCGTCGAGTCCCCGGGGCGCGGTGGGGCTGGCGGTGCTGACGCTGGTGGCGGCGGTGCTGCCGGCGGCGATCGCCTGGGTGGGCAAGCTCATCGTGGACGGGGTGGTGGCGGCGGCCGCGGGCGGGGGCGAGGCGGCGCGGGAGCGGGTGCTGCACCTGGTGCTGCTCGAGTTCGGGTTGATGGTGGGCTCGGTGACGTTGGACCGGGCGCTGTCGCTGGTGCGCGAGCTGCTGCGGGCCAACCTGGGCAACCTGCTCAACGAGCGCATCCTGAAGAAGGCGCTGGAGCTGGAGCTGCGGCACTTCGAGGACTCGGACACCTACGACAAGATGCAGAACGCGCGGCGCGAGGCGAACAGCCGGCCGCTGGGGCTGGTGATGGATGCGTTCTCCATCGTGCGCAACGCGGTGACGCTGTCGACGTACGCGGTGCTGTTGGTGTCGCTGTCACCGTGGAGCGTGGTGGTGCTGGTGGCGGCGAGCATCCCGGCGTTCATCGCGGAGGCGCGGCTGGCGGCGGAGGGATTCCGGTTGCACTCGTGGCGCGCGCCCGAGGGGCGGAAGCTGAACTACCTGGAGTGGATCCTCACGCGGGACAACCACGTGAAGGAGGTGAAGGTGTTCGGGCTGGGCCAGCTGGTGCTGGGGCGGTACCGGACGCTCTTCCAGAAGTTCTTCCAGGAGGACCGGGCGCTGGCGATGAAGCGGATGGGGTGGGGCCTGGGGTTGGGGCTGGTGTCGCTGGGCGCGTTCTACGGGTGCTACGCGTTCGTGGCGAACCGGGCGGCGCTGGGGGCCATCACGGTGGGCGACATGGTGCTGTACCTGTCCGTGTTCCGGCAGGGGCAGTCGGCGTTCCAGGGGATTCTGTCGAGCGTGGGCAGCATGTACGAGGGGGCGCTCTTCATGAGCAACCTGTTCGCGTACCTGGAGATACCGACGGGGCAGGAGTCATCGCGGGTGCTGCCTCCGCTGAAGCCACCGAGGGGCCGGGGCAACGCCATCGAGCTGCGCGACGTGTCGTTCCGCTACCCGGGCAAGGACGCGTGGGCGTTGAGGAACGTGTCGTTGCGGTTGGAGCCGGGGGAGAAGCTGGCGCTGGTGGGTGAGAACGGGGCGGGAAAGAGCACGCTGGTGAAGCTGCTGCTGCGCCTGTACGAGCCGACGGAGGGAGACATCTTCTACGGCGGGGTGAACCTGAAGGACATGGACCCGGAGGATCTGCGCTCGCGCTTCGGGGCGGTGTTCCAGGACTTCGTGCGCTACCAGTTCAGCGTGGCGGAGAACATCGGACTGGGGCACGTGCCGGCGCTGGAGGACCGCGACCGCATCGTCCGCGCGGCGGAGCAGGGCGGGGCGAGCGCCGTCATCTCCACGCTGCCGGGCCAGTACGACACGATGCTAGGCGGCTGGTTCGAGAAGGGGCACGAGCTGAGCGGCGGACAGTGGCAGAAGCTCGGGGTGGCGCGGGCCTTCATGCGCGAGGACGCGGAGGTGCTCATCCTGGACGAGCCGACGGCGAGCATCGACGCGGAGTCGGAGCACGCGCTCTTCGAGCGCTTCCAGGAGCTGGCGGCGGACCGCATCGCCCTGGTCATCTCCCACCGGTTCTCCACGGTGCGCATGGCGGACCGCATCGCCGTGCTGCACAACGGCACGGTGGAGGAGCTGGGCAGTCACGCGGAGCTGATGGCGCGCAACGGGCGGTACGCGCACCTCTTCAACCTGCAGGCG
Source organism: Archangium lipolyticum (assembly GCF_024623785.1). Classification (NCBI taxonomy): domain Bacteria; kingdom Pseudomonadati; phylum Myxococcota; class Myxococcia; order Myxococcales; family Archangiaceae; genus Archangium; species Archangium lipolyticum. The sequence continues at coordinate 188,874 of NZ_JANKBZ010000004.1, read as the reverse complement.
CGCGGCTACCGGGACTGAGACCCGCTCCGGGCCCACTCAGACGCGCTGGTCGCCCTCGAGCACCTCGTGGCCGGAGAGCAGCCGGGCGGTGCGCTGGAGGCGCTCGGAGCTCAGCTGCGAGAGCGCCTCGCGCACCCCGGCCCGAACGAGGACGTGACGCTCGACGGCCTCCCGGTCCAGCCGCAGCAGTGTGCAGGCGGAGTCCGCGGACACGGTGGCGGTGGCGGGCAGGCCGAGCAGCACGGACAGCTCGCCGAACACGTCCCCCTCGCGCAGCACGGGGTACTGGCTCTCGTGCCCATCGGGATGCTGGTGCGTCACCCGGCACTGGCCCCGGAGGATGAGGTACAGGGCCGTCCCTGGCTGTCCCTGCTCGAGCAGCTTCTGGCCGGCCGCCACGGAGTGGAGCTGGAAGGAAGGGGCCAGGGCCTCGCGCTGCTGGGGCGAGAGGACGGAGAGGATCGGATTGCAGCGCAGCACGTTGGCCAGCAGGCGCTCCTCGTGGAAGGTGTGCAGCACCTGGCCCACCGAGGGGTGGTGCCGCACGAGCCGCTCCACCTGCTCCCGCGTCAGCTCCAGCGCCACGGTCCGCTCGGCGGCCACCACGCTGGCCAGCCTCGGGCCCGCGGAGAGCAGGGCCATCTCCCCGAAGAAGTCGCCCTCGCCCAGCGAGGCCACCTTCCGCCGCTTGCCTCCCTCCAGCTGCCGCACCACGTCCGCGCGCCCTTCCACGATGGCGAACAGGGAGTTGCCTGGCTCGCCCTCCGTGACGATGGTGTCCCCCGGCGCGAAGACCTTCAGCGCCAGCTCCTCCAGCACCGCCACGAACGCCTCCTGGTTCAGCTGCGAGAAGAGCGGGATGCGGGGCAGGGCCCGGGGCGCCGCCGGCTTCGGCGTGGGCGTCAGCCGCGGTGGGGGCGCCATGCGCCGCGCGTAGAGGTCCGCGAGCATCCGCTGCGTGCGGCCGTGGCCCGGCTCGAGCTGGAGGATGACCTTGCACATCGCGATGGCGCGCAGCAGCCAGCCCTGCCGGGCCCAGGCGGTGGCCACCTCCTCGTACGTCGCGATGGCTTCCTGCTTGCGTCCCAGCCGTTGGAGCAGCTCGGCCACCTTCTGACGGCCGCTCAGCTCTCCCGGAGTCGCCTCCACCACGACCTGGTACTCGGCGAGTGCCTCCTCGAGCTTTCCACTGGCGAAGAATTGAGCGGCCCTGTCCTTGTGTTCACGAAGCGTCTCGAGCATGGCATCCCTTTCGCGCGGACCTTCCGGAGGGGGCATGTGTCTCTCCGTCCGCTTTCATTCCGGTTTTCGCATGACGCTTCTCCCGAGGCTGTGATGCGTCTGACACGTCCGGTGTGGAGTGGGTCACATGCCCGCCCTCACGGGCATGCTCGACTGCTCGGAGGCCCGGGGGTTTCCGTGTGGTGATGTCTGTCCTATCGTTGTTGCCACGACGAGCGGGCGGCTCCTCCCTGGTGGGGAGCCGTTGCTCCGGGCAGAATGAGCAACGGTGGGGATGTTTCCCACCATGAAAGCCGCGAGCCATGTCCTATTCGGAGCTCCTCTCTCGGGTACCCCTCTTTGCGTCTCTCGGGTCCGATGACCTGGAGCGACTCTCCTCACGTCTTCAACCGCGGAACTACGACCGGGGGGAGATCGTCTTCCACCAGGGCGACGTGGGAACGGACCTCTTCATCATCCGCAAGGGCGAGGTGACCATCCGCCTCAGCTCCGCCGATGGCAAGGAGGTCACCCTGGCGCTCCTGCGGCGGGGGGACTCCTTTGGAGAGCTGGCATTGTTGGACAGCGAGCCGCGCTCGACGGACGCGGTGGCTCGCGAGGAGACCTCGCTGTTGAGCCTGCGCCGGGAGGAGTTCCAGCGCTTCCTGGAGGAGCGGCCCCAGGTGGTGCCGGCCCTGCTCGCCGAGCTGAGCCGGATGGTGCGGCGGGTCACCCGGGTGGTGCACGACGCCAACTTCCTGGACGCACGGGCCCGGCTGGCGCGCGTCTTGTTGGATCTGGCCCAGTCCCAGGGACAGTCGGGCACGGAGGGGGAGGGGGTGGCCATCGCTTCCCGCCTCACCCAGGGCGAGCTCGCCAACCTGTGCGGACTCACCCGTGAGAGCACCAACCGGTGGTTGCGCTTCTACGTGCGCGAGGGGCTGCTGTCCTACGAAGGGGGGGTCATCACATTGCTGGACCCCCAGAACCTTCGCATCAACGCCGATTGAGGCGGGTGGGGCGCCGGGTCACCGCCCAGTCCGACGTCGCGCGGAAGAGAGGATGTCAATGGGTGGGCCCCGTGGCCGGGAGCGGCAGTGGCTGTTGGCTCGCCTCCTCGCGCTGGGCCTCGGAGATGAGCCCCGTGGACCGAAGGCGCGCGAGCACGAAGTCCCTTCGTCGGAGCGCGGCCTCGGGCCGGCGGAGCGGGTCATATCGGCCTGGCGACTGGGGCAGCCCCGCGAGCAGGGCGACCTCGTGGAGCGCGAGCCGCTCAGGCTCCCGGCCGAAGTACCTTCGCGCGGCGGCATCGAGACCGATGCTGTCTCGTCCGAACGAGGCGCCTTCGGCGTAGGCGGTCAGCAGCTCCTCGGCGGTCCAGTGGCGTGAAATCCAGACGGTGAGCGCGAGCGCCTGGAAGCTCCGGTGCAGGTGCCGCTCGCCCTCGCGCCTGGGTTGGGACGCCAACCACCGCCGTGCCGTCAGCCAGGCGAGGTCCTCTCCGGCGGAGCGCTGTCCCCGTGCCAGGCCGTTCACGAGCGTCCAGGGCCAGAGGGGTTCGAGCTGGAGAGGCCGGCCATCCTCCTCGATGAGCCAGAGCACCTGGTGGGCGAAGTCCACCCGGGGCGGAGGGGGGCGTGGCCGTTCGCCCACACGGGACAGCCCGTAGTGGTACGCGGCCTCCACGCTCCCGAGCAGCAAGAGCGGGGCGAGGAGCAGGGCGGCGAGGCCTCCTCTCAGGAGACGAGAGGAAAGACCGTGGCTTCGCGGAGACATGTCGCGGGGTTCGTGCAGGGGGAGTGCCAGTCATCCACCCGCACGTGGGTAGGATGTCCGGCGCCTACCTTCTGACTTCTTGCGAGCCCGGACCCGAGCGATAAGAGCCCTGTCCATGCCCTACACGCCCATTCTCGGCACCCTCGGCTACGTGATGTCCCCGGACGGGACGAAGGTGCTGCTCATCCACCGCAACGCGCGCGAGAACGACGCGCACCTCGGCAAGTACAACGGACTCGGCGGGAAGATGGAGCCGGGCGAGGACGTGGTCTCCTGCATGCGCCGGGAGATTCGCGAGGAGGCGGGCATCGAATGCACGGAGCTGCGGCTGCGCGGCACCATCAACTGGCCGGGCTTCGGCCCCAAGGGCGAGGACTGGCTCGGCTTCATCTTCCTCATCGACCGCTTCGAGGGCACCCCGTTCGAGCGCAACGTGGAGGGCACCCTCTCCTGGGTTCCGGTGAAGGACATCATGTCCCTTCCGCTCTGGGACGGAGACCGCCACTTCCTGCCGCTGGTGTTCGATGATGACCCCCGGGCGTTCCACGGCGTCATGCCCTACGCCAACGGCCGCGCGGTGAGCTGGTCGTTCACCCGCATCTGAGACGAGCCATGAAATCCATCCTGCGTCTGTGTTCGATGTTCGCGAGCTGCGGATTGCTCGCGTGTGGTTCCCCCAACACTCCGAATGACAACGACCCGCCCGACGCGGGCCAGAACTGTGACGCGAAGACCGTGTACGCGCGGCCGGCGGCGGGCACCGACTGCCAGCAGTTCGCCTCGTCCTGCGAGATACCGGCGGGTTACGTCCAATGCTGTGGCGGATTCGCCTTCGGAGCCTGTGCGGGTCAGAACCTCCGGTGTGTCGATGACACCACGGATACGTGCAATCCGGGCAGCAGCGCGACGTGTCCGGGGATCTGCCAGCCGTAGTTGAGGTGACGCGGAGGGGCCGATACCCTCCGCGTCCATGGCCCAGTCCGCCCCATCGAGCCCGTCGTCTTCCGCCGCCGCGTCCTCAGCCAGCTCCAGCCCGGAGGGCGGTGCTCCGCGCTTCGGCTGGTTGCCCGAGCCGGGCTCGTGGAAGTTCCACCTGTTGCTGAGCGCGGTGGCCATCTTCATCCTCGGGCCGCTGGGGGGCATCGCCGCCTCGTACATGAACTTCAGCCTGGGCATCTTCGTGGGTGGGCAGGTGCTGGCCGGCATCCTCGGCAGCGCCGTCACCTACGGCTACGGCCCGGATGGCAAGCACGGCGCCAACTACATGCAGACGATGGCCGCCTCGGTGGCCTCGATGTGCGCCATGTCCGTGCTCGTCCAGGCCATGGTGTGGCTGGGCATGCCGCAGCCGCCCGCGTGGCACCTGATGGTCTTCGTGGGCTGCGTGGGCATGTTCGGCGTGGGCGTGGGCATGCTCTACACGCCGCTGCTCGTGGACCGGCTGCAGCTCGACTACCCCTCGGGCTACGCGGTGGCCAACATCCTCCGGGCGCTCACCGACAAGCGCCTGCTGAAGGCCTCCATCGCCAAGCTGGGCGGTGGCACCGGCCTGGGCGCGCTGGTGGCGTGGCTCACCGAGCACGTGGCCGCCCTGGGGGCCGCGGGCATGAGCGCCTCCACGGTGGGCGCGGGCATGGTGGTGGGCAGCCGCATCACCGTGCCGGCCCTCATCGGTGGGCTCATCGGTATGGCCTTCGTGCCCTACCTGCGGGAGATCGGCTGGCTGGGAGCGGAGGATCCGTTCCGCAAGATTGGCTTCCTCATCGCCCTGGCGATGATCTGCGGCGCGGCGGTGGTGGACCTGTCGCTGCTGGCGGTGCAGGCGGTGGAGCGGGTGCGCAACCGGGCCCGGCTCCAGGAGGGCGAGGTGCCGGCCTGGAAGCAGGTGAACATGCCGAGGTTGGTGGCCTGGGTGGGCTTCTGGGGCGTGGCGGTGGTGCTGGTGGCCACGCAGCTGCTGGAGCAGCCCCTGGGCTTCGTCGCCTTCGGTCTGGCGTTGTCGCTGCTGTTCGTGCTCATCAACGGCATCGCCTACGGCATCAGCGACCAGAACCCCATCTCGAGCGCCTTCGTCATCTCGGTGCTGCTGATGTCGCTCCTGGGGCTGAGGAACCCGGTGGTGGGGATGATGGCCGCGAGCATCCTGCTCATCTCCACCTCGGTGGGCAGCGACATGCAGCAGGACCGCTCCACGGGCTGGCGCCTGGGAACGGACCGCGTCATCCAGTTCCGCTATCAGGTGGTGGGAATCGTGATGGGCGCGGTGCTGTGCGTGGGGCTGGCGCGCGTCTTCATGAGCGCCTATCCGGTGCTGGCCATCAACCAGCTGGACAGCCCGAACGCCGAGGTGGGCCAGTGGGGCTCGGCGATGACGTACAAGCTCGTGGGAGCCATCCGCGGCCTGGGCTCGCTGTCGGATTACACGGTGAAGGCGCTGCTGCTGGGCTTGGGGATTGGCTTCACCATCGAGGTGGCGCGCAAGCTGCTCAAGCGCCATGAGGGTTATCAGCGCTTCGTGAAGGGCTCGCGGGCGGGCTACGCGGTGGGGTGGACGATGGACGCGGTGCTGTTGTCGAGCCCCTATGCCACGTCCCTCGGCGGCTTCGTGAACCTGCCGGTGGTGGTGTGGTTCTCCGTCGGCGGCATCATCTCCTCGCTGTGGAACACGCTCAGGAGCAGGCCGGCACCGCGCGTGGCGGGCTCACCCGGCGAGGGCGAGGTGCTGCCCGAGGACATGAGCTCCACGTCGCTGGTGGGCGGAGGGCTCATCGCCGGCGAGTCGCTCTACTTCCTCTTCTTGGGGCTCGCGGGGCTGCTCGCGCTGCTGGGGTGACCATGACCATCGAGACGATTTCTTCGAGGGAGGTCTACCGGAACCGGTGGATGACGGTGCGCGAGGACGCCATTCGCAGGCAGGATGGCTCGAGTGGCATCTATGGCGTCGTCCACAAGCCGGACTTCTCGCTCATCATCCCCTACGAGAAGGGGGCGTTCCACCTGGTGGAGCAGTACCGCTACCCCGTGAAGGGGCGCTACCTGGAGTTCCCCCAGGGCACCTGGGAGGACCAGCAGGACGCGGCGCCCGAGACCGTCGCCGTGGGGGAGCTCCAGGAGGAGACGGGGCTGGTGGCCGGGCGCATGACGTACCTCGGCCACCTCTTCAACGCCCCTGGCTACTCCACGCAGGGCATGCACGTCTTCCTGGCGGAGGAGCTGTCCCAGGGGCCGCGGAGTCCGTCCCCCGAGGAGGGTGACCTGGTGGTCACCCGTGTCAGCGTCGAGGAGTTCGAGGCACTCATCCTCGACGGCCGCATCAAGGACGCCTCGAGCGTCTCGGCCTATGGCCTGCTGAGGCTGAAGAAGCACCTCCCTTGATGGACGCGCCCCCCAGCACCGGTATGGTTCGCGCCATGCGCTCATTCGCTCCCTGTCTCCTCCTGTTGGCTGTTGCCTGCGCGCACTCACCCGCGCCCTCTTCCACCCCCGCTGGCACGGAGTCTTCCGCCGCCGCCACGCTTCCGGACCTGGAGCCCCCCAGCACGCCTCCGCCGGGCTGGCTCCAGGTCCACCGCGCCGATGCGCTGATGAAGCAGCACAAGCCCGCCGAGGCGCTCCCGCTCTACCGGCAGGCGTGGGAGGCGGGGAACCGCGAGGACGGCACCGCCTACTCCGCCGCATGCGCCGCGGCCCTGCAGGGGCAGAAGGACGAGGCGATGACCTGGTTGACGCGCTCCGTGGAGGGCGGCTTCCGCGACACGGAGTGGATGAAGCAGGACGAGGACCTCTCCTCCCTGCGTGAGCTGCCGGCCTTCACCGCGTTGGTGGACCGGATCGCCACGCTCCCCGCGTCCGCCCAGGAGGACGCGAACCCCGAGATGAAGCGGCTGATGGACGAGGACCAGGCGGATCGCCGGGGAGCGAGCCTCTCCAATCCCGAACAGTTCAAGCAGATCGCCGAGCGCGACCGCCAGCGCCGCCAGCGCGTGGGCGAGCTGCTCGACGCGGGCGCCGCGAAGACGGGGGCGGACTTCTTCGCCGCGGCGCTCGTCTTCCAGCATGGGAACGCGCTCGAGGACTACGCCCGGGCGCGCGAGCTGGCCGCCGAGGCCGCCCGCCGGGGCCACCCGCACGCCCTCTGGCTCACCGCCGCCGCGTGGGACCGGTGGTTGATGAGGGCCGGCAAGCCGCAGCGCTTCGGCACCCAGTACAGGCCCGACCCCGCCACGAAGCAGATGCGTCTCTACCCGGTGGACCCGGCGGTGACCGACGCCGAGCGCGCGCGTTGGGGTTTCCCGCCGCTCGCCGAGCTCTCTCCGGGGATGTAGGCCCGGGGGAGGTACGTTTTACCGTCCTCCAGCCCGAGGCGGCCCACCCTGGCCCGATAAGCCCTTGAAATGACGAGCTCTTCCGATGGGGCGCTGCTGGCACGCGAGATGCTCCATGCCCTGCTCGTGAAGGTGACGGGGTAGGACGGGCGTGAGGGGTGGGGGCGGCGGGTCGGTCGGGGTTGAGCGGTACAGGGGGCAGTAGGGGGTAGGGCAGTCTTCGGGGGTAGTACGGGGGAAACACGTCGGGAAGGAGCTGCTGGGGGGCAGCTCCTTCCCGATTCTTTTTGGGGGGCACGTGGGCCCTCGGTCGGAATCACCTGTTGCCTGTGCGACCGATCGGTCATATGACTGGTCGGTCACATGCCCACGAGTACCTTCTTCCGACTGCCCGACGAGCGCAGGGACCGCCTCGTGAACGAGGCCATCATCGAGTTCTCCGACCGGAGCTACACCGAGGCCTCGCTCTCGCAGATCGCGCTCCGCGCGAGCATTCCCAAGGGGAGCGTCTACCAGTACTTCGAGGACAAGCTCGACCTGTACCGCTGGCTCCTCACCGAGGAAGCCCCGCGCCGCAAGCGTGAGTTCATCGGCGCGGTGCCCCCGGAGAGCGACTTCTGGGCCCGCCTCGAGACGTTCATCGAGCGCGGCATGGCGTTCCTCGTGGAGCACCCGCGCCTGGCCCGGCTCTCCGCGGCCGCCGCCGCTCCGACCGCGGTGGTGGAGGTCCGCGGCCTCTACAAGGCCATCTGCGAGGCCGGCATCGTGGAACTCCGCGCCGTCCTGGAGGAGGGCACCCGCCGCGGTGCGCTCGAAGCGCCGGACCTCGACATCGCCACCCGCTTCGTCGCCACCGTCATCGGCCCCGGCCTGACGGATGTCATCCTCCTGGAGCTCGGCGCGGAGCTCCACGAGGTCCTCGCTTCGGACTCCTTGCGTAAACGATTGAACCTCAAACGCCGGCGGGCCCTCGCTCGCCAGGCCATCCACTTCATCCGCAACGGACTGGGCTCTGAAAGGAAATCACGATGATTCGCTATGACTTCACCGGACGCGTCGCACTCGTCATCGGAGGCACCTCTGGAATCGGCCTCGCCACGGCGCGAGCCTTCGCCCGCTCGGGCGCCAGCATCGCGCTCGCCGCCCGGGGAGAGGAGGCGGGACTCGCGGCCCGCGCGGCCCTGGAGGCCGAAGGCGCCCGCGTCCTCTTCTTCCCCACGGACGTGCGTGACGAAGCCACCGTGGCGAGGGCCGTGGAGGGCACCGTGAAGCACTTCGGCCGGCTCGACTACGCGGTCAACAGCGCGGGTGCGGGTGACATGGCCCCGCTGGAGAGCACGAACCAGGATGTCTGGGACGACGTCATGGCCGTCAATGCCCGAGGCATCTGGCTGGCCATGCGCCATGAAATCCCGGCGATGCTCGCCACGGGCGGAGGCTCCATCGTCAACATCAGCTCCATCTTCGGCCTCGCCGGACGGGCGGCGAACCACGCCTATGTCGCCTCGAAGCACGCGGTGGTCGGACTGACGCGCTCCGTGGCGCTCGAGTTCGCGACGCGCGGCATCCGTGTGAATGCCCTCTGCGCCGGCACCGTCGCGACCGCCAGCATGCTCGAGGCGGAGGCGTTCATGCCCGACATCGTCCGGGGGCTCGTCTCCGAGCACCCGATGAAGCGGATGGCCACGGAAGAGGAGATCGCCAGCGCCGTGCTCTGGCTGTGCTCCAACGGCGCGGGCTACGTCACCGGCACGCCGCTGCCTGTCGACGGCGGTTTCCTCGCCGCCTAGAGTCGCGGCCCATGAACCGCCGACTCGTTCCCGCCTGGGCCGCGGGCATCACCGTGGCCTATTTCGTGCTCAGCCTTGGCTCGGTGTGGTCCTTCTCCCTGGGACCGCCAGCCTGGCTGGAGCAGGGATTGAGCCTGTTGGCGGCGCCCGCGCTGCTGCTCCTGTTGGTGTGGAATCCCCTGCTGCGCCCGCTCGGCCTGACCTCCGGCGAATGGGTCGTCGGTCCCAGCGGCCCGGCCTGCGTGCTCCTCATCCTCATGTACGCGAGTCTGGTCTACGGCCTGGCCCGGCTCCTGTGCGGTGGACCGCGTCGCTCGCGGGACGTTCATCATCCGTGAATCGGGGGAGGGTGGAGGTTGCGTGAAGGCACCGGGCGAGTGGAAGATGCGGGCTTACCATCCGGTAAGCACTTGCCCACCAGGCGGTAAATCCCACCGAGGTTCCTCATGGCCGACGCACTGGTTCCCACCACGTCCTTGCGCTCCAGCTTCTATTCCCCCATCCCCGAGTCCGCGCGGGAGGATCTCCTGCTTGCCTACCGGCGGTTCCTCGAGAGCCGGAACGGCGACATGGATTTGACCCGTGGCTTCTCGCGGCGGGAGGAGTGGCTGCGCGAGGCCGCCGGCTGGCGGAGTGAGTTCAAGGGGCGGGTGGACGGCGAGGCCTTCAACCGGGCCTACGCGCGCTTCGACGAGGTGAAGAACCTGTCCATGCCAGAGGTGGCGCTGCTGACGTTCGTGAAGGCGAACGCGGGCGAGGCCTACGGTGTGGAGGTGGTCAACCGCGTGCGCCAGAAGCGCCAGGACGGGACGAAGCTCTTCCACCAGGTGGAGCGGCTGCTGAGCTTCGAGGAGACGTACCACACGCGCATCCTCATCGGTGCCACGCAGCACTTCGGGGTGAAGGTGGAGGGGGCGTGGCGGCCGAACCTGCAACTGCGGCTGCTCATCGGCTCCCTGGCCTACGCGCCGGGCCTCTTCTTCCATCCCATCCTGCTGGCCTCGGAGATCTCCGGCGTCTTCATCTTCCAGTGGATGCTGCACCGGGTGGGGCAGATCTTCCGGGATCAGCCCGCGGTGCGTGAGTCCATGGAGCGGCGGCTGATTGAGATCCTCGTGGACGAGGTGGGCCACGTGGCCTTCAACCGCATGGCGGTGGGGCCGACGGGCCTGTCGGTGGTGCGGCGCATGACGCCCGGAATCCTGCAGGGCGTGGTCAGCACCACGCCGGAGTACAAGGCGGTCGGGCTGAACGAGCACGAGATGAGCAAGCTGAACGGCTTCGACCTGCACCACCTGCCCGAGGAAGTGCTGCGCCGCGCCTACTTCGTCTGACGCCGGGAGGTGGTGGGTTGCACGGGACGCTCGCACCTTGCGCCGTCCGCATCCGGTCTTAGCTTGGCGCCGCGCCGCTCGGGGAGCGGTGTGACTCCGAGTCAACAGCCATGCAGCTCCAGCGAATCGCGGGCTCTCGTCCCTTCCAGACCCTCATCACCCTGTCCATCCTGTTCGCCGGTGCCCTCGTCGGCGTGGAGACCTCCCCCGAGCTGGTCGCACGACACGGGGCGCTGCTCCACGCGCTCGACCGGCTGGTGCTCGTCATCTTCGTGGTGGAGCTCCTCATCAAGCTGGGAGCCGAGGGCCGCAAGCCCTGGCGGTTCTTCCAGGATCCGTGGAACGTCTTCGACTTCCTCATCGTGGCCACGGCGCTCCTGCCCATCTCCGCGCAGCACTTGATGGTGCTCCGGCTGGTACGGCTGTTCCGGGTGCTCCGGCTGGTGCGCGCCCTGCCCAGGCTCCAGATTCTCGTCACCGCCCTCATCAAGAGCATTCCGTCCATGGGGTACGTGGCGCTCCTGTTGGGGCTGGTCTTCTACATCTACGGTGTAGCGGGGACCTTCCTCTTCGGTGCCAACGATCCGGTCCACTTCGGCAGCCTGCCCACGGCCCTGCTCTCCCTGTTCCGTGTCGTCACCCTCGAAGGCTGGACCGAGCTGCTCTACATCCAGATGCGGGGCTGCGACCGGTTCGGCTACGGAGACTTCGCCGCGCTGTGCACCCAGCCTCAGCCTCAACCGATGGCGGCGGTCGTCTTCTTCGTCTCCTTCGTCCTGCTGGGCACGATGATCATCCTCAACCTGTTCATCGGCGTCATCATGAGCGGCATGGAGGAGGCAGCCGAGGAAGAGGAGGAGCGTCGCAGGACCGCCGCACCCTCGCGGGGCCAGAGCCTGGAACACGAGCTGGAAGGATTGGAGCGCGAGATGGCGGAGATGCAGCAGCGCCTCGCCCGGTTGCGGAAGATCGCGGTCCGGAGTGGGCCGCGAGCTCGAAATCCGCCCATCACTCGAATGGGGTAGAGCTCCCCCACCCTCCCAAGGGTTCTCGCCACGGACTCCGGCGAATAGGTTCGGGAATGTCAATTCCCACCAAAGCCATGGAGCCCAGACGATGAGCACGATCACGACGAAGGACGGCACGCAGATCTATTACAAGGACTGGGGTACGGGGCAGCCGGTGGTCTTCAGCCACGGATGGCCGCTCAACGCCGATAGCTGGGAGGACCAGATGCTGTTCCTGGCATCCAATGGCTATCGCTGCATCGCCCATGACCGTCGGAGCCATGGCCGCTCGAGCCAGTCCTGGACTGGCAACGACATGGACACCTACGCCGACGATCTCGCGGAGCTGATCGAGACCCTCGACCTGAAGAAGGTCGTGCTGGTCGGCTTCTCCACGGGTGGAGGCGAGGTCGCCCGCTACATCGGTCGCCATGGCACGAAGCGTGTGGCCAAGGCCGTGCTGGTGGGCGCGGTGACGCCGCTGATGCTGAAGACGGCGGCCAATCCCGGTGGACTGCCGATCAAGGTCTTCGACGACATCCGGGCCAATGTCCTCGCCGACCGCTCGCAGTTCTTCAAGGACCTCACCGGGCCCTTCTTTGGTGCCAACCGTCCGGGCGCCAAGGTCTCGCAGGGTATGCGGGACGCGTTCTGGCTCGCGGGGATGCAGGCCGGGTTCAAGGGCGCCCTCGACTGCATCAAGGCGTTCTCGGAGACGGATCTCACCCGGGATCTCGAGAAGTTCGACGTGCCGACGCTGATCATCCACGGAGACGACGATCAGATCGTGCCGATCGGTGCCTCGGCCCTGCTCTCGTCCAAGATCGTCAAGGGTTCCACGCTGAAGGTCTATCCCGGTGCGCCTCACGGCCTCACCAGCACGCACAAGGATCAGGTCAACGCCGACCTGCTCGCCTTCCTGAAGTCCTGAGCCTCAAAACACGGAGAGCCCGGTCAGCGTGGTGAAGCGGTCCAGCGCCTCCACGCCGGCCACCGAGTTCCCGCGCGCATCGAGCCCGGGGCTCCACACGCAGAGCCCGCACCGGTTGGGGATGACGGCGATGATGCCGCCGCCCACGCCGCTCTTGCCGGGCAGGCCGACGCGGTAGGCGAACTCGCCCGCGGCGTCGTAGGTGCCGCAGGTGAGCATGACCGCGTTGACCTGCTTGGCCTGGCTGCGCGTGAGCAGCCGCTCCCCATCGGCGCGCTGGCCATGGCGGGCGAGGAAGCCGCAGGCCCGGGCGAGGTCCGCGCAGCTCGCGGCGAGGGAGCACTGCCAGAAGTAGTGCTCCAGCACCTCGGCGACGGGGTTCTCGATGTTGCCGTAGCTGGCCATGAAGTGGGCCAGCGAGGCATTGCGGTGGCCATGCTCGGCCTCGGAGGCGGCGACGGCGGGGTCGAAGTCCAGCGCCGGGTTGCCGCTCTCCGCGCGGAGGAAGTCGCGCAGCACGCCCCGCGCGTCACCGGTGAGCCGGAGCAGCCGGTCGGTGATGACGAGCGCGCCCGCGTTGATGAAGGGGTTGCGGGGGATGCCCTGCTCGTACTCGAGCTGGACGAGCGAGTTGAAGGGGTTGCCCGAAGGCTCCTTGCCCACGCGGCGCCAGACGGCGTCACCGTCTCGGGCCAGGGTGAGGGCGAGGGTGAAGACCTTGGAGATGCTCTGGATGGAGAAGGGCACGTGCCAATCGCCGACGCCGAAGAGGTCTCCGTCCACGGTGGCCAGCGCCATGCCGAAGCGATTCGGGTCCACCGCCGCGAGCGCGGGGATGTAGCTGGCGACACGCCCCTGCCCGATGAGCGGCCACACCGCCGCCATTACCTCGTCGAGAATCCCCTGGTAGTCCATGGCGTGCCCGTCCATCTCGGCGGCACATGATAGTCGCGAGGGCGCGGGCGTCCACCTCACTGGCGCATGCGAGGCGCAGCGGCAGTTTCCACTTCGGCACAGTCGCGCGAGAAGGGGCGAAACGGCGCGACCATCCGCACGCGCCGAGGACTATGAGCGGCCGCCCGCCAGTCGCCTGGCGAGAAGGAGGCGTTTCATGGATCGTCGTACGCAGCGAGTCCTGTTGAGGAAGGTGTTTGGCGTTTCCATCCTGGTCCTGGCGGCCGCGTGCGGTCCCGGGGCTGTGTCCGAATCACCCGGGCTGCGGACCCAGGGCGCGGCGCTCTTCACGGGTGAGCCGCTCGTGAGTGCGTCGAGCGGACGCTGCCTCGACGTGAAGCAAGAGAGCCGCACGCCCGGTACGGGGCTGCAGATTCATGGCTGCCATGGCCGCATCAACCAGGCCTTCACCTTCACCGCCGCGGGCGAGCTGCGCACCTACGACAACACGCTGTGCGTGGACACGGCCTCGGGGCAGACGGCCCAGGGAACGCGCGCCGTCATCGCCACGTGCACGGGCTCGCTGGCGCAGAAGTGGGTCTTCAACGCGAACGGCACCTTGGTCCACACGGCGAGCGGCCTGTGCCTGGACGTGGAGGGCGCGAAGACCGCGGACGGGACGCCCGTCATCGTCTGGACCTGCAATGGACAGACGAACCAGAAGTGGTCCCGTCCCGCGGCCCCGGACACGCAAGCGCCCACGCCGCCGAGCGGCCTCGTGACGAGCAACCTCACCTGCAACTCGGTGACGCTGAGCTGGACGGGCTCGACGGACAACGTGGGCGTCGCCTTCTACGACGTGTACCACGACGGTCAGCAGATGAAGTCCGTGGATGGCAACACGCACTCGACGTCGCTCACGGTGGTGCCGGGCGTCACCTGGGGCCTGTACGTGAACGCGCGCGACGCCGCGGGCAACGTCTCGCAGGCAAGCCCTACGCTGTCGTTGAAGCCGCCGCAGTGCCAGGTGGACACCACGCCACCGACGGCACCGACGCAGCTGTCGGGCAGTGCGTCCGGAACGAGCGTGACGTTGAGCTGGAACGGCTCGACGGACAACGTGGGCGTCACCGGCTACGACGTGCTCCGCGACGGCGCCAGGGTTGGAACCGCGACGGGCACCACTTTCGCGGACAGCGGGCTCGCGGCGAGCACCTCATACACCTATACGGTCGTCGCGCGAGACGCCCAGGGCAACGTGTCCACCGCGAGCAACGCGCTCACGCTCACCACGGGCGCGGCCTGCGCGAACCCCATCTGCTCGGTGACGCAGGTCACGACGGACACGGACATCCCGTGGGGGCTCGTGCCGCTCGCGGACGGGACGGTGCTCTACGGCCGCCGGGACGCGCAGGACATCGTGCGCTTGAATCCTGTGACGGGCGTGAAGACGACGCTCGGCACGGTGCCCAACGTGCAGAGCACGGACGGAGAGGGCGGCCTGCTCGGGCTCGCCGTCGCACCGACGTTCGACACGGACCGCTGGCTGTACATCATGCACACGTCGCCCACGGACAACCGCATCGTGCGCATCAAGGTAACGGCGGGCTTCACACTCGACCTCGCGAGCCATCAGGTGCTGGTGCAGGGGTTGTTGCGCAACAAGTTCCACAACGGCGGCCGCCTGCGGTGGGGCCCGGACGGCAAGCTGTACGCGAGCACCGGCGACGCGCAGAACGGCGCCAACGCGCAGGACACCTCGAACCTCGCGGGCAAGGTGCTTCGCATCAACCCGGACGGCACCATTCCCAGCGACAACCCGTTCGGGAACTTCGTCTGGAGCTATGGCCACCGCAATCCGCAGGGGCTGGCCTTCGACTCGAACGGCCGGCTTTGGGAGCAGGAATTCGGCAACTCGGTGATGGACGAGACCAACCTCATCGTGAAGGGGGGCAACTACGGCTGGCCCAACTGCGAGGGCACAGTCTCGCAAGGCGGAAGCGGTTGTGCGACTCCGGGCTACATCGCGCCCAAGCAGACGTATTCCACGGCCGAGGGCTCGTGCAGTGGAATCGCCATCGTGCGTGACGTGCTCTACGTGGCGTGCCAGCGCGGCACGCGGTTGTACCGAGAGGTCATCTCGGGCTCGAGCCTCACCAATGTGACGCCGTACTTCGTCGGAACGTACGGACGGCTGCGCACGGTCGAGCCGTCCGTGGACGGGAACCTCTGGCTCACCACGAGCAACTCGGGGGACAAGGACAGCATCCCCAACAACAGCAACGAGAAGATCTTCCGCGTGCTGCTCGGCAATTGAGGCGCACGCGCGTTCTTCTCTAGAGCACGCCCAGGCCCTGGAGGGCGTCCACGGCCGCGTGAAGCGCCGTGGGGCCCTCGAGGTGCTCGCCCGTCACCAGGCTCGCGAAGACGTACTCTCCGCGCGGCGAGCGCACATGGCCCACCAGCCAGCTCACGTCACCGTCCTGCTTCGTGTGCGTGGAGCCCGTCTTCCCGCTCACCACCGCGCCCGTGGGCCACGGCCCCGCCAGCCGCTTCATCCGCTCCGGCGCCGTGTCCGGTGCCTGCACCAGGATGCGCTTCACCGCCTCCCGCGAGCGCTCGCTCACCGGCAGCTCGTTCTTATACAGGCGGGCGAGGAACCGCACCTGCTCCTCCGGGGAGATGAGCAGCGGGCCCGCGAGCCAGAAGCCGGTGAGCTCACCGGACACGTCCTCGTTGCCGTAGCCGAAGCGGTGCAGCCAGTCCTTCATCCGCTCACGGCCGATCTGCTTCGCCGTGCCCTGGAAGAACCACACCACCGAGTAGCGGATGGCCGACTCCAACGAGTGGTCCCGGTTCCAGTCGGGCACGTCCCGCTTCTTCCCGTCCCACTTGCGTGTGGCCGCCGGGTCCGTGACCACGCCCGTCTCCAGGGCGATGAGGGCGTGCGGAACCTTGAAGGTGGACGCGGGGGGCATCCGCTTCGCGCAGCGCTCGGGGTCGTTGCGCGTCAGCTCGCCCGTCTTCAAGTCCAGCAGCACGAAGCAGCCCGGGTGTTTCTTGGGTTCGGTCCTGGCGGGTTGGGCCAGGGCGCCCAGGGGCGGGAGAAGCACGAGGGCCAGCAGCAGCGAGGGCAGGGGAGAAGGGGCTCGGGTCATCACCCAACATACCGCCGCCCGCACATTGGCGAAGCGGAACTGCCCCGGTACGTGCTGAGGCGATTCACCCTGGGCTACTGACGTTATGGGACGCATGGGGGCCCTGATTGGTACTACAGTGGGACTTTCCCTCGGAGGAGCGCTTGAATTGCCTACTCGGAATCCTCCGCTGATTTGCCTGTCTCCGCCTCTTCCCCCTCAAGAGGTGCGTTCATGAACGTAAACCTCCCAGGCAATCGAACGACCATGAAACCCTTACCGGCGATTCTGACGCGCTCTGCGTCCTCTGCCTTCCCGCTGGCCAGCCATTTGTCTGCCTCTTCCCGTGTGGCGAACCCATGGGAGACCTTGAGCTTAAATGAGGGGTCGAAAAAGTCCCTGTAGAACCTGCGGAAATCGTCCTCTTTCCTGATGTGGCGGGGGTAGAGCAATGCAATCTGCGCGAGTTCGATCACATCCCTCTCTGGCGAGCCCTCCGGGTGCTTTTCGCTGATTGAATCAAGAGCGCTGATGATTGCGTCTGTGTCGAAGTCTGAAATAAGGGGCATGGTAGCACCGAGCCTTTCGCGTTTCTGTCTCTGGAGGCAAAGTCTAGGGTGCTTCTGCAAACCTGAGCCAGATGAGAATGGTGGCGATGGTGACCATCGCCAGGTAGTTGGCCGCCTGCTTCTCGTAGCGGGTGGCCACGCGACGCAACTGCTTGAGCCGGTTTATCAGCCGCTCCACCTTGTTGCGCTGCCGGTAGGTGTCGCGGTCGAAACGGCCCTTGCGGCACTCGTCCTTGCGGCGAGGAATGATGCAGCGGATGCGACGCAGGCGCAGGTAGTGGCGAATGGCTCGCGAGCTGTAGCCCTTGTCTGCCGCCAGGCCCAGAGGGCGTAGACGCGGCCGACCTCGGCCCTTGCGCCGTACCGCGCCCTGGCTCATCAGGGAGGTGAAGACCGTGGACTCGTTGCGCTGCCCTGGAGTCAGGACGAAGGTAACAGGACAGCCCCGTCCCTCCGCGCGCAGATGAAGTTTGGTGGAGAAACTGCCCCGACTGCGTCCGAGTGCTTCGGTTTCAGGGTCCCCCCTTTTGCTCCCGCCGCATGCTGGTGGGCGCGGATGACGGAGCCGTCCACGAAGTGCACTTGCCAGTCGAACTCACCTGCCGCGTCGCTGCGCGCCTGCAAGGCCTCGAGCACCTTCTGCCAGACGCCCGCCTTCCTCCAGCGATAGAAGCGGCTGGCCACGGTGCGCCACTTGCCGTACTTGGGCGGTAGGTCCGGCCACGGCGCTCCCGTGCGCAGCACCCAGAGAATCCCGTTGATGATGGGACGGTGGTCCTTGTTGGGCCGTCCCACCTTGGGCTTCTGTCGCGGCAGCAGCGGTTGTATCCTCGCCCACTCCTCGTCCGTCAGCTCCCCTCTGCCCACCTCACTCATGGTGACTTTAAAGGTGGGCACGCCTGTACTACTTTGCAAATAGGCCCTAGCTCGAGCGCCTCCAGGTCCAGCCCCTCGGGGGCGAGCCGGAACACGCCCATGCGCTGGAACATATAGGCAATGCTGCCGCTGTTGCACATGTTGCGCCCGAGAGCGTCTGGCAGCTCGTGCATGAGAAGAACAGTGAGGCGAGGAATGCCTATTACGACGCGCACCAAGCCTATGTGCAGCGTCACTTCGAGCAGATCATGTAGGCGAAGGAGCTGCCAGCCATCCTCGGTATGGAGAGCCGGTGGCCCTGTTTTTGGTGAGCGAGCCCGGAGAGACTGCCTCGCACCACGACGCTGACGGTATCCAGGGGGACCAGCCTCACCCAGTACAGGGAGATGAGGAGTTCAATCAAGGTGGGGGCGGCCTCCTCGCAAGAGGCAGGCGAACACGTCCATCGCGAAGCTGTTGCGCGGTAGGCCTGACCAATCCAATTGTGGCTTCCGCTTCGTCTTTAGCTCCGCTCCCGTCGCTGCCAATGGCGGTAGGTTCGCGTCTTCCGGCTTTGGCTCCTCCATCGGTTGAGGACCTGAGAGGCGCGCCAACAGAGCCTTTCAGGCGCAACACGGTCGACGAGGACGAAGCCGCCCGCTTCATGCGTGACTTGGTGGTCCTCGTGGTGAAGACGGTGCACGGCCCCGAGAATGCGTCCGAGTCGACAACGAACGACTTATGACGGTATTCGTCTCTTACCCTCGTTGGGTAAACTTGAAACGAATGTTTCTGTCCTGGGTGTGATGAGCGCGCTAGAAGTGCTTTCTGGCGGACCCTGCTGGAACGCCAAATACGTGAGGAGTTTTGAACATGAGAGATTCAAGAAGAGATGTCCTAGGGATGCCGTTACAGGCGGTGCTCGTGCTGCTATTCGTGGGGGGCTGTGGTGTTTCCGAGACGGAGCCAGCGCCAACACCCAGTGTGCCCAAGAGCACAATGGACTCAGAGGGACTTGCGGTAAGAAAGACGCCTTCGATGCGAATCGCAGCCGGGCAGGAGCACTCCCTGGTGGTTCGTCCGAATGGCACCGTCTGGGCTACGGGCTCCAATGTCTACGGCCAGCTCGGAGACGGGACGACTACGGATCGGGCGAGCTTTACCCAGGTGCGAAACCTCACCCAGGTGGTTGCCGTGGCATCGGGTCTCTCACACTCCCTGGCGCTGCGCGCAGATGGCACCGTCTGGGCGTGGGGTTCTAATGCTTCGGGCCAACTCGGCGATAACTCGGGTGTGGACAGTCCAGTGCCTGTGCAGGTTCCTGGCCTCTGTGCGGTGACCGCGATCGGGGCGGGCGCGGAGCACTCTCTCGCGGCGTGTTCGGATGGAACCCTCTGGGCATGGGGGGCTAATAGTGATGGTCAATTAGGCAATGGCTCCACGGCCTCCCGGACCACTCCCGTGAGGGTTAGTACCACCCTGGTCAATGTCGTGGCGCTTGCCGCAGGAAGCGCGCATTCGATGGCGCTGCTGTCTGATGGCACTGTGCGCGCCTGGGGCGCAGGTTCCAGTGGACAGCTCGGCAATGGTTCGACGGCCCGCCGACTCATTCCCACCGTGATCCCCAACTTGAACGGCGTGAGCGCCATCGCCGCAGGAGATAGCCACTCGTTGGCTCTGCGGTCGGATGGCACCGTGCGCGCCTGGGGCAACAATGCCTACGGGCAGCTCGGCGACGGGACGACTACGAACCGCCTGACCCCTGTCACGGTGCTAAGCCAGAACGGCTTGGTGGCCGTCTCCGCAGGGCTGAGTTCCTCTCTGTCCGTGCGTGCGGATGGCACCGTCTGGGCATGGGGCTTCAATGCCTCGGGCCAGCTTGGCGATGGCACCTGGGTGGACCGTGCAACGCCAGTGCAGGTGAGCGGAGTGAGTCAGGGACAAGTGGGTGCAATGGGGAGTATGCACTCGCTCGTGCTGCTAGCCTCGGGGGCAGTCTACTCCTGGGGTAGCAATTTCCTCGGACAACTCGGGGATACGACCACGACGGACCGTGCTCTTCCTGGGTTAACGAGCATCCACTCAGGATGGGGTGCCCTCTCCGGAGGAGGCCAGCACTCGATCCTTCTGCGCTCGGATGGCACCCTCTGGGCAACTGGTGAGAACTCAGCTGGCCAGCTTGGCGACGGTACGACCAACGACCATCCAATGCCTATGCAGATCCCCAGCCTGAGCAACATCGTGGCCGCAGACGCTCAAGACGGTTACTCCATGGCTGTACGCGGGGACGGTACGGTCTGGTGCTGGGGCAGCAACTCCATTGTGGGATACGACAGGCCTACACAAATATCTGGGTTGAGCAACGTGGTTGACGTTTCTGGGGGTATGCATTTTGCGGTTGCGCTTAAGGCAGATGGTACTGTTTGGGCTTGGGGCTCCAACTCCTACGGTCAATTGGGAGATGGGACGAGAACCCGGCGTGACACTCCCGCACAAGTGAACGGTTTGAATTCCGTAGTGACAGCAGAAGCTGGTGGCCCACACACCTTGGCGCTGCGCGCTGATGGCACTGTCTGGACATGGGGCTCTAACTACTACGGTCAACTGGGGAACGGGACGACTACCGATCAACTTATACCCGTGCAAGTAGGTAACTTGAGTAATGTGGTGGCCGTAGCGGCTGGGTACTCCCACTCCCTGGCACTACGCGCCGACGGTACTGTCTGGGCATGGGGAAAAAACGACTCGGGTCAATTGGGAGACGGAACAATCAATGAGCGCCATACTCCCGTGCAGGTAGGCAGTTTGAGCAACGTAGTAGCCGTAGCAACCGGCTACGCCTATTCCATGGCGCTACGCGCCGACGGAACTATCTGGGTTTGGGGTGCCAACGACGATGGTCAATTGGGGAATGGGACAACCATTGCTCGCTATACGCCCGTGCAGGTGAGCAGCTTGAGCAATATAGTGGCCGTAGCAGCTGGCTATTTCCATGCCTTGGCGCTACGCGGCGACGGTACCTTCTGGGCATGGGGAGTCAACAACAATGGGCAACTTGGCAATGGCGAATTCAATCAGCGAGTGACGCCGTATAAGTTGAATAGCTTGAGTCATGTGATTGATGTGGCTGCCAGCCAATATTCATCTAGTGCATTGCGCTCGGACGGCACCGTATGGGCTTGGGGCCGCGAATACGGACAGCTCACACCGGCGCAGGTGAACAACTTGAATGGTGTAACAGATATCGCCGCAGGCTTTGGGCATTTCATGGCCTTGCGCTCGGATGGCACGGTGTGGGCGTGGGGCGACAACGGGCAAGGTCAGCTTGGCGATGGTACACGCACCAATCGGTCAGCACCAATTCCAGTAACTGGGTTAACCCAGGTGTCGGCCATTGCCGCAGGACCTTATCACTCCCTCGCATTGCGTGCGGACGGCAGTGTCTGGGGATGGGGTGCAAATTCCAGTGGCGAACTCGCAGGCGGAACGGGTTCCATCCAACCAAGGCCTTTTCAACTCCAAGGTATAAGCGACATTGTCTCCATCGCCGCAGGTAGTGGCTATTCAGTCGCTCTGAGCGTGAATGGTACGATCTGGGTATGGGGTTCAGGCACATTGGGCTTTGGCGGCTATCAAAGCAGCTTGCCACCAACTCAACTCACAAACATCACTGGTGCGGTGGGAATCGCGTCTGGGACTTGGCACATCCTCGCTAAACGTTGGGACGGAACGCTCTGGTCCTGGGGTAATACCTACGCTAGCTGGAGTAGCACACCGGTCGAAGTATTGACTTCGGTGAAATATTTTGGTGCAGGCTATATGTACTCGTATGCGGTGCGTTCGGACGGTACATTGTGGGCTTGGGGCGAAAATGACGACGGGCAACTCGGAGATGGTAGTACTACCATCCGTCTTGCCCCCGTACAGGCCTCAGGTCCAACCGGCGTTGTGAACACAGCAGGTGGTGAAAGCCATTCGCTCTTCCAGGATAGAGATGGCTCCCTTTGGGTTTCGGGGTCAAACTATTATGGTCAACTGGGCGACGGTTTCCCCAGTCCGGACCAGTACATCCCTGTTCAGATCCTGATGCCCTAATACGACTAGGTTAGATGCGAGAGAGCCCGCGAGGAGGAGCTCGGGCTCCGAGTCTACGCAGGCAGAGAGGTCAGTGACCGATACGCCGCAGCAGTAAATGCTGAAGACGACGGCGTACCTGGGGCAGCATCCATGGCGTCCTCCTCGGGGGGGGGCGCCCGACGGAGCGCGCGGAAGCCGTGGGCCACCAAGCAGAGAGGCAGAGGAAAGCCGCTGACGGGAGCCCAAGCGCTGTGCGCCATGCCAGTGCACTCTGGGTGGAGCCCCCAGGGTGCACACGCCTGCCCAGGCCGCCCTCCCATGAGGTGCGACAGGGGTGTGGGTCTGTTGCCAAGCTCCCACGAAACTCCTCCAGCCCCGCTCTGAGAGTGCCAGGCGGCGGGTTCGATTCCCGCCGCCTCCACCTACGTGGGGCGGTGACGGCAAGCCGTCTACTCAGGCGCGCCCTGCTCGATCCACGTGTTGATAAGATCAATCTCCTCGTCGGGAATGGGTGGGAATCCGAGGGGCATGCCCATCACCGCCGGGTCGTAGAGCCCGCTCTGCTCGGCGTGGCGGGCGAGCAGGCTGGCCACCAACCGGGGCGTGCCATCCGCGAGCCGATCCGGGAGCCCGCGAAACTGCCCGTCCCGTTTGATGCCTCGGAGGATGACCGAGCAGCCCTCTCCGCCCCAGCACCAAACCGGGCCGTGCGGCCTGGAAGCCGTTGGGCGTGGCCATCGCATCACGTCTGCCCAGGCTGCCCTGGGTAGCCCGGCTTCGGCTCTGCTGGCTTGCTCGAGGGACCTCCGGGTGCCAGCGTCCTCTCTCCCGACTGTCCGGAGGTTCCATGGACGACACGACCTTTCAGCGGCTCGACCAAGAGGTTCGAGCCCTGCAGCGCCCCGACCCCTCGCTCCTGACGTACTACATCCTCATGGCCTGTCTGGCCCTGCCGGCGCTGCCATTCGTCATCCTGCCGCTCTACTTCCGCTACCACACCCTGCACTTCCGCTTCGACGCGGAGGGCGTCTCGATGGGCCATGGCATCCTCTTCCGGCGCGAGATGCACCTCACCTACGCGCGGATGCAGGACATCCACCTGTCCCAGAACCTGTTCGAGCGGTGGCTCGGCATCGGCTCCGTCACCCTCCAGACCGCGGGAGCGGGAGAAGGGGGCGACATGAAGCTAGAGGGGCTCCGCAACTTCGAGGCGGTGCGCGACTACCTCTATGCACGCATGCGAGGCGTCCGCGAGAAAGCCCTGGCCCCGAGCGAGACCCGGAGCACCGAGGAGCAACTCCTCACGGAGATCCGCGACTCCCTGCGGGTGGCGGCGAGCGCCATCGAGGAGCAGTCACGGTGATCTCCGCCCTCGTCTCCGCCCTGCGACCGCTGGTCGAACCCCTGCTCAAGCTGCGCTTCGAGCCGCCGACGCTTCCAGAGGGAAGCCAGACCCTGCGCAAGCTCAAGCCTTCCGAGCGCTACCTGGCCTACGCCTATACGAGAGCCGTGCTCTCCCATGTCGGGCCGCTCCTCTCAGTCCCCGCGCTCATAGTCCTGGAGCTCGTGGTGGGCGGCTACGCCACGGTGTCTCCCTTTCTCGCCGCGATCCTCGTGCTCTCCCTGACCCTCGCATCGCTGGCCGTGTCCCTGGTGGTGCTTCGGCTGGACTGGGAGCTCCGTGACTACCTCATCGGCAGCCGGAGCCTCCGCCTGCGCGAGGGCGCGTTCGTCCAGCGCGAGCTCACCCTGAGCTACGCCAACGTGCAGAACGTGGAGGTGACGCAGGGCCCGCTCGAGCGGCTCTTTGGGTTCAAGAGCCTGCGTGTCAGCACGGCGGGAGGCAGCCGCGGCAAACCAGGAGAGCACGGCGTTCCAAGCCATGAGGCTCGGCTCGTGGGCCTGGAGGATGCCGAGGGGATCCGGGATCTCATCCTCGGTGCACTGAGACAGCAGCGCGATGCCGGACTCGGAGATCCGTCCCACGAGGCCCCGAGGACACGTACCCGGCTGCTCAAGGAGATCCGGGACGCAGCGGCAGCTCTCGCGCTCGCCACCGAGAGGCGGGCCCAGAAGACGAGCGGAGGTCTCCCGCCAGCCCCGCCGGGCCGTTGAGACAGCTCGGTAGGTGCTCGCCGCCATCGAGTAGCCCGGCACCGTCACGCTCCCGGCCAGCTCCGACTGACGCCGCCTCGCCCTGCCTGACGCACCTTCCCGGGAGAAGTGGCCCCGGATTGGCCCCGCCGGCCCCCCGTGCTACATTGAACGTATGCGTTCCGTTCGCTTTGGCTTTACGTCCTTTGGGTTCTCGCACCGCACCGGCGGAGGAGAGGCGAACGCGTAAGCGAACCGCGCAGCAACTCTCCCGAAACCGCCGGCTCCCCCCGGCGGTTTTTTTTTGCCCGAGTGGCTGCGCGTCACCCCTGCAACCAGCATGAAGGAGCTCCGATGAAGACCAGGTCCGCCAGCGCGACCGAGGGTTGCTCTGCGCCCGTCGACAAGACCGGCCAGACAGACGACGAGAGGATCAGCGACGTGACGCCGCTGCCGCCGCCGCAACACCTCATCCGCTTCTTCCCGGTGCGCGGCACGCCAATGGAAGCGCTGATCAGCGACACGCGCCAGCGCATCCGCGACATCATGACCGGGAAGGATGACCGCCTGCTGGTCATCATGGGCCCGTGCTCGATCCACGACCCACAGGCCGCGCTCGACTATGCGAAGCGGCTGAAGGTGGAGCGCGAGCGCTACGCCGACACGCTGGAGCTCGTGATGCGTGTGTACTTCGAGAAGCCGCGCACGACGGTCGGCTGGAAGGGGCTGATCAACGATCCCTACCTCGACGAGAGCTACCGCATCGACGAAGGCCTGCGCATCGCGCGCCACCTGCTGCTGGACATCAACCGGCTCGGCATGCCGGCGGGCAGCGAGTTCCTCGACGTGATCTCTCCGCAGTACATCGGCGACCTCATCTCCTGGGGTGCGATCGGCGCCCGCACGACGGAGAGCCAGGTGCACCGCGAGCTGGCCTCGGGCCTCTCGGCACCCATCGGCTTCAAGAACGGCACGGACGGCAACATCAAGATCGCCACCGATGCCATCCAGGCGGCGGCACGGCCGCACCACTTCCTGTCGGTGCACAAGAACGGCCAGGTGGCGATCGTCGAGACCCGGGGCAACACCGACTGTCATGTCATCCTGCGCGGCGGCAAGTTGCCGAACTACGACGCGGCCAGCGTCGCGGCCGCCTGCCAGGAGCTCGAAGCGGCAATGCTGCCGGCCACGCTGATGGTGGACTGCTCGCACGCCAACAGCAGCAAGCAGTACCAGAAGCAGCTCGACGTCGCGCGCGACATCGCGTCGCAGATCGCCGGAGGCAGCCGGCGCGTGTTTGGCGTCATGGTGGAGAGCCATCTGGTGGCCGGCGCGCAGAAGTTCTCGCCCGGCAAGGATGACCCGGCGCGGCTCGAATACGGCAAGAGCATCACCGACGCCTGCCTCGGCTGGGACGACTCCGGCGAGGTGCTGAAGCTGCTGAGCGACGCGGTGAAGGCGCGGCGGCCCTGACCGCCCGTGGTGGCGACTTCGACACCTTCAGCCGGCGCTCAGTTCATGTCCCAGCGCGCGGCGATCTCCTCGCACGCCAGGTGCACGTCTCCCAACCGCCGCCGCTGGGCCTTGGGTGCCACGAACACCTTGCCGGCGAACACGTCGAAGACGCGCACCAGCCGGTGGTCCACCTCGCCCTGCTGCTTCAGGTTCTGCTCGGCGAAGAGCTGGAGCACCGTGGCGATGTACTGGCCGGAGGCCTCGTCCAGCGGCGTGTGCTTGGAGAAGTAGAGCTTGAGCAGCCCCGAGCGCATCATCCCGTGGCGGTCCACGCTGCGCAGGAGCAGCTCCGGGCGCACGTTGATGGACACCCCCGCGAGCGCCAGCGGAGGCAGCCCTTCGTCCGCGGGGCTGGCCACCGCGTTCGTCAGCGCCAGCTCGCCCGAGGCCTTGAGGAAGTGCTGGAGGGCCTCGGCGCACAGGGCGAACCGGTGGGCGTCGAAGTCCGACTCGGGGATGGCGTTGATCAGGCGGTGCTGGTGGTAGCGGAGGATGGCCTCGTCCCGGCCATCGCAGAGGAACTCGACGATGGCCTGGGCGGCCTCGGGGTAGCGCAGGTACTTGGGGTCACACGGGTGCTTCTGCGCGTGGATGATGCGCTTGCGCAGCGCGGGACGCGCGGTGAGGTACTGGCCGAGCTTGTTGACCGAGACGCACGGATTCTCACGGAAATCAGCCACGGAAGACCCTTCCTTGCCGGTGTTGGGCATGAAGCAACACTACCGTTCGGGTCTGACATGTCCGGCCCGGAGGAAGGCCCGGAGGCACTCCCTGCCGCAGAGGGGAAGTGAGTGGGAAACCCACCCGCCTGGGTCGGGCGGGAACATGCCCGAACCACGCGCTCCGAGATCAACCCGAGGAGGCTTCGCGGGTGCCGATCGAACTGGAGCGCCAGGTCCGCACCGTGACAAGAATCACTATCAATCGTCACGAATACGGCTTCATGCGCCGTGACAGGAATCACCATCAGTCGTCACGGAGAGGTGTTGTCTGCCGTGACAGTGATTGTCATCTTGCACAGACGTGGTGTTCGTGCGAGTAGTGCATGTCTGAGCGCGATGCACTCTTTCCGGGGGGGACCCAAGGCAGGAGCGTCGCCCATTTCCGCTCGACATCAAGAACGCAAGTCGTAGAGGGAGAACGGTATGAAGCGTAGTGGTTTCGTGGCTGCCATCTGGTTGGGAGTTTCTCTATCCGCTGCGGGCTGTGGTGGTACGGAGGTCTCCAGCAACGCGGATTCTCTCGAGAGCACCGCGCAGGAGATGCGGTGCCACGAGTGCGGTGACCCCTGGAATGAGCCCGAGGATCCCGAGCCCGTGGACCCGCCCCCGCCCCCGTCCTCGAGCTGCCCGAGCACCCTCCCAGAGCCGGCCGACCGCTTGTCCCTCGAGTGCAAGTACAAGAAAGACAGCCAGTCGCCGCGTTGTGTCTATTCCATTCCGTCGGTGGACTGCACCGCCTGGCAGAACTACGCCAGGATGTACAACCTGGTGACCGACGATGGGCTCGCGTATCTCCGGCAGGCACATCTCTGTCCGGCCCTGGTGGATTACGGGCGTTGGCCCAACGATTTTCACATCAGCATCATCTGCCCTCTGGGGTGATTCGAGGTCAGCACGCGAGCGTGTCACGCTGCTCGAGCAGGGCGTCTCAGGCCGCCGCGGCCGAGCGCCACCGGGCGAGAGTGTCCCGGACGTACTCCCCATAGCTCCGGAGAGGGTGACCGAGCAGCTCCGTGGTGCGTGCGACGCTGCGGGGATCGGTCGGCACGTAGAAGCGTGAGATGAGCCGGTAGGTGTTGAGGAAGTCCTCCTGCTTGCGGCCCGAGAGGCGCTCGCGCAGCGGGCGCGTCCAGGTCTGCTCGTCGTCACCGGTGTAGCGCACCTCGCGGCCCAGCGCGGCGCTCCACACCGCAGCGCACGCGGGTCCCGAGAAGGTCGCCGGCCCGTCCACCGGGTGCGTCCCCGAGGGGATGGACGGGTCGAGCATCGCTCGGGCCGCGGCGTCGCCCACGTCACGCACGTCCACCCGGTTGAGGCCCTTGTGGCCCAGCGGCTGGGAGAAGATGCCCTCCAGCAACTGCTCGCGGAACAGCTCGTCGTTCTGGCAGAAGTTGGAGGGCATGAGCAGGACCGGGTTGGCCCGCGAGCGGCGGACGCGCTCGGCGATGGCGAACTTCGGCCGGTAGTGCGGAATCAGGCGGCCGAACGTCCCCCGCTTGAGGGCGCGCACCAGGCGGTTCGGCCCGTCCACGTGGACCCCCACGAAGACGAGGCGCGCGCCGGCCGTCTCGCACGCCTCCACGACGTTACGGGCCAGCTGCTCCTCGTCCTCCTCGTGTGGGGAGGAGTAGAAGGCGGACGCCACGCCGTCCATGGCCCGTGCGAGACAGGTGCGATCCCGCACGTCTCCCACCTGCCGCTCCACGGTGTCGGGCAGGTGGGCGAGTCCGTTCGAGGAGCGCGTGAGGATGCGCACGCGCGCGCCCGCGTCCAGCAGGGCTCGGGTGACTTCGCTGCCGACGGTACCTCGCGCCCCGAGGACCAGGACGGAGCGCTGCGTGGTGCGGCTGGATGGACCCTGCATGATTCCCCCCGGGTGTGCGGGGCTCGTGCCCCGGCTTGAACGGGGAAGGACATAGCCGCCACGGGGTGGTGGAGCCAATGGCCCCCCGAGGCAGGGGGAGGTGTAGTCGAAGTGACGCAAGAAGCGCAGCGCTCGTCCGAGAGCTGGCACCGTTCTGTCGCGGACTACCGGCACCATTCGCCGCACTTGCGGCGACCGCTCGTGTAATAGACACCCCTTTGGAGGAAACGCGATGAGCCGATTCATCTGGTACGACCTGATGTGCTCCGACCTCGCCGGTGCGAAGGCTTTCTATTCGGACATCATTGGCTGGAAGACCGAGGAGTTTCCGGGAGGCGGCTACGAGATCCTGAAAGCCGGCGACAAAGGCGTCGGGGGCATCATGGCGCTGCCTGACGAGATGAAGCGCGCTGGCGTTCCGCAGCACTGGATGGGCTACATCCACGCCGACAACGTCGATGCCACCGCTCAGGAGGCGCAGAAGATGGGAGGCAGGGTGATGTCGCCTCCCTCCGACATCCCCACCGTTGGCCGCTTCGCCGTCCTCGCGGATCCGCAGGGGGCCGTGTTCGCCGTCTTCAAGCCGCTGCCCAGCGAAGGCGAGCTCGCTCCTCGCGAGCTGCTCGGCAACTTCAGCTGGGCCGAACTCAACACCACCGATTGGCAGAGCGCCTGGAAATTCTACTCCGCGCTCTTCGGCTGGAAGGCCACCTCGTCCATGAACATGGGCCCCGAGTTCGGCGAGTACTTCATGTTCGGCACCGATCCCAAGCAGTCGATGGGCGGGATGTCGAATGCCGCCAACATGATGAAGGCCCCTGCTCACTGGCTGCACTACATCAACGTGAAGAACGCCGACGAGACCGCCAGGCGCATCCCGGAAAAGGGCGGAAAGGTGCTCAACGGCCCGATGGACGTCCCCGGCGGAGACCGCGTCGCCCAGTGCATGGATCCGCAGGGCGGTGTGTTCGCCATCTATTCGGCAGCCAGGCGCGCGTAGCTCTCCTTGCCTGCAACCAGGTTCGCTCGACCATCATCGAGGTACTCGGAGACCTCGACCAGATTGGCGTCCGGGTCCCGGAAATACACCGAGAGGATCGGACCGGTCGCACCCGTGCGGCGTAGGGGACCCTCGAGGATTGGAACGCCTACCGCGGCGAGGTGTTCCACGACATCCGTCATGGGCGTCCGGGTAATGAGGCAGATATCGATGGCGCCGGGCGTCGGCGACTCGGCCTTGGGCTCGAAGGTCTTGCCCACCTCATGCAGGTTGAACTTCTGATTGCCAAAGGCGAGCGCCTTGCGCCCCTCGCCAAAGGTGACGACTTCCATCCCCAACACCCGCGAATAGAACGCGCAGGTGCGCTCGATGCTGCGGACGGTCAGTACGAGGTGGTCGATCCTGTCGATACGCATTCTTCCTCTCCTTGTGTCTCATCTCGACGCACAATGGTCAGGGCGAGGGAGCCGGAGGCACAATCTCGATTCGACAGTCGACATGAGGAGAAGAAGGTCTCGACGATGAACAGACCCGGATGGGAGGGAGGGGAACGGGCCGCTCCCCTCCCTCCCATGCTCACTTCGCTGGCTTAGTAGAAGCTAGCCTGGATGTTCGTGTAGTAGATCCGGGTGAGGCCCTCGTATCCGGAATCGGTGCCGATGAGCAGGTAGACCTCACCGCGGGCGTTGGTCGTCACGGTGAAGGAGTGCTCGAAGTGCTTCAGCTGGTAGCCGGGCACGTCCGGGTTGGGCTTGGCGAGGTTGCCAATGAACTGCATGTCGGGGCCATCATTCAGCTGATTGCCCTTGTCGACGTTGAGGATGTAGTACGGGGTGCCGCCGACGTCCTCCACGTTGAGGACGGGCGCGTAGTTCACCGCCCCGGCCTTGACCGCGACGGATTCGGCCGGCGAGCCGCCGATGCCGATCGAGCCCGGGACGGCGTCGGTCGCGAGGTCGAAGTTCAGGTAGACCGTGTACTGCCTGTTGGGCAGAAGGCCCACGGAGGCGTCGATCTTCCTCGAGATGTACATGAAGACATCGTCGCTGCGGTTATGGCTCTGGATCCTCAGGCCGTTCACCCCGTACTGATCCGGAATGGCGCTCCACCCGAAGCCGGTCTCGTAGATGCCCGTGCTGAGGTAGTCCGTCGGAAGATCGGCGAACCCATGCGTCCAGCCCTGCGTGCCCTGCGCGAAGGTGTAGCTCACGGACACGGGCGCGGAGGCCTGGGCACTCGGCTGCCCACTCATGAACGAAGCCGCCACTGCAACGGCGCACACGGCGCTGCTCATCAGATTTCTCATGGTTGTATACCTCTCCAGGGTGATTTGCTTCATGACGGCAACGACACCACACACTCAGCCATTGCAAACATCGGCCGCGTCAGTAGCAGGTGGGTCTGACAACCCCTCCCGCGTGATGGGACTCATTAACTGTGATGTATTGGCAGATTCTCAGACCTTGTAAAATGGGTCTTGAGAGGTTTGCGCTGGCTGAGTGTCTTCATGAATATACACATGCCCCCGTGGGGTGCGAGAGACAAGAATGCATAGGGCGGATAAGTGAGCGTGCCCATGCCTTCTGTTTCTTGCTCGCTCAGAGGCAATGAATTCGTTTTGTCAGCGCGTGCCTGATGACGCATTGCGATGATTGTCAGGTGTTGACGCAATGCATTGCCTGGGAGGAATTGGCACGCACTTGTCACAAACATGAGTGTGCAGCGGACCTCGGGCATGTGGTTTTGCGCGCACGCCGGTTTCCTGGCTTTTGGCATTAAAAGAAAGCCAGCCTGCAACGCTGTCTCATGGAGTGAGACTCAGGGCTTGGCGGGCAGCCACCGAGGGCACATGAGGGGACAAAAGAAAAGCCCAACAATCCCTTGAGATTGCTGGGCTTCCCAGGTTGTCCCCGACGGGATTCGAACCCGTTGGGACTCGGGCGCGGATTACGGCGTGGTGTTGCGCTTGCTGATGACCTCGCACTCGTTGGACAGCTCGTAGACGAGCGGCACGCCGGTGGCCAGCTCCAGGCCCACCACCTGCTCGCCGGTGAGCTTGTCGAGCTTCATCACCAGGGAGCGGTTGGAGTTGCCGTGGGCCACCACGAGCACGTTCTTGCCCTGGCGCAGGTCGCCGCTGATGGCGCGGTCGTAGAAGGGCAGCACGCGCTTGGCGGTCATCTCGAGCGACTCGCCATTGGGGGGCGGCACGTCGAAGGAGCGGCGCCACAGCTTCACCTGGTGGTCGCCCCAGCGCTTGGCGGCGTCCTCCTTGTTGAGGCCCTGGAGGTCGCCATAGTGGCGCTCGTTGAGGGCGGCATCGCGGATGACGGGGATGCGCTGGCCGAGCGACTCGAGGATGATGGCCAACGTCTCCTGGGCGCGCGTGAGGGCGGAGGTATAGGCGACGTCGAACTTGAGGCCACCGAGGGACTTGGCGGCCTGCCGGGCCTCGGCGCGGCCCTGTTCCGTCAGGGGCACGTCCACGAAGCCGGTGAAGCGATTCTCATGATTCCAGAGGGACTGACCGTGTCGGACGAGAGCGAGGATGGGCATGTCCGCCCCCTACTTCAACCCGGGCCGGGCTGTAAACCGGGACGAGCGCTCCGGGTCCGGGGTGGGATCCATCCATCATGGGGGCAGGCTAAGCTGGTGCTCACCGTGCAACGTTCCCGCCCTCACCCGCCCTCGGAACAGCCCATCGCGCTCTCTCCCATGGAAGAGGTGCCCTCGCCGCGCGAGCTGCTGGAGCGGGCGCGGGCGCCTGACGCGGCCCGTCCCGAGGTGGATGCGCTTCTGCGGGGGCTCGCCCTGCCCCTGAAGCCAGGAGAGGACGCTCGTGCTCGGGCGGACCTGTTGCACGAGATCCTGGAGGACAAGCGGGTCCGGGCCTTCACGGGCAGCAAGGGGCGCCGGGTGGCCCATGCGGTGGGAGAGGCACTCCTGGCGCTCGGTTATCCCTACGCGCTGGAGATCCCTCCGGAACTGCTCGCCGAGTCCCGCGGTCTGGCGTCTTCTGGGGCGGAGGTCCCCGCCTGGGTGCGCGGGCTGGTCGCCTTCGTGGCCGTGCTGATCGGGGCTTCGGGTCTGCTGCTGGTGGGGCACGTCCTCCATGTATTGGCGATCAGGCGCTGGGACGGCTTCCTGCTCCTCGTGTACGGAATGGCACTGCTCTCGGGGTCGATCTTCATCGGGGTGGGCAAGGTGCTGCTCGGGGCGTCGTGGCGGCCCGGGGCGCCCGAGGAAGAGCAGGAGGACTGACAGGGGGCGACGAGGGAGCGGGCGGGCCATTGCTCCCCCGGAATGCAGCGGGCGGGAAGAGTTCCTAGGTTGTGGAGGTATGCGCCGCCGCACGAGCCTCACGCTCCTCAACGCGCTGTCGCTTTCCCGCCTGCCACTCGCCGCCGTCTTCGTCGTGATGGAGGAGCCGCTGGTCCGGGTCGGGCTGGTGATGGCCGCGGCGCTGACGGATTTCCTGGATGGGTGGATCGCCCGTCACAAGCACCTGGAGTCGTACTGGGGAGCGCTCATCGACCCGCTCGCCGACCGGGGCTTCGTGATGGTGGCGCTGCTGGCCTTCGTGCTGGAGGGCAGCCTGTCGCCGGTGGAGTTCGGCATCCTGGTGGTGCGCGACGTGGCGACGGGGCTGGCGTTCGTGGTGGCGCGCATCGTGCCCCGATTCCGGCCGGTGAAGTTCCAGGCGCGGATGCTGGGCAAGGTGGTGACGACGCTGCAACTCGGAGCGTTGCTGGCGGTGCTGGTGGCTCCGGTGCTGGTGCGCCCGCTGGTCATCGCGGTGGGGCTGACGGCGCTCGCCGCCGTGGTGGACTACACGGCGGCGGTGTGGCGGGCGAGGGCACGTCCCGGTCCGGGTGGACCCCACATCCCCACGCCCACGGGAAGGGGCGCGGTGTGAGGCGTCGCTCCCTCTCCCCCTGGGAGAGGGCCGGGGTGAGGGTCAACGCTCGTCGGTGACCGAGCGAATTCGCGCGAAGAACCGCGTCAGCTTCTCCTCGTCCAGCTTGCCCTCGGTCCGCACGCTGCTGCACAGGTCCAGCCCGAACGGTCCCACCTGGCGGATGGCCTCGCCCACGTTCTCCGGGCGCAGACCGCCAGCCAGGAATATGGGCACACGCACCTGCTCGCGGATGCGCCGGCTGACGTTCCAATCGTGGACGCGCCCGGTTCCGCCCAACTCCTTCACCGCCAGGGATTGGTTGCCCGAGTCGAGCAGCAGTGCATCCACGTGCGGTGCCACGGAGAGCGCCTCCTCCAGGGACTCCTCGCCGGTGACGTGGATGACCTGCACGAGCGACACGCCGGGCATGGCTCCGCGCAGATCCGCGTAGCTCCCGGAGGTGAGCCGGTCGCAGATCTGCACGGTGTTGGTCCGGCAGCGGCGCTGCTGCGCGATGATGTGCTCCACGTCCTGCCCGCACGTGAGCAGGAAGGTGGCGATGGGTGGCGGCACGGCGGCGGCGATCTCCGCGATGAGCGCCTCGGAGATGACGCCGGGACCGCTGGGCATCGAGGACACGAGACCGAGCGCCGAGGCTCCAGCGCGAATGGCGGTCCACGCCTCCTCCACGCTGGAGATACAGCAGATCTTGATTCGAGGGGTGAGGGTGGCTTGCACGTGGGACTCCTGGTCGTGGAAGACCCTCACCCTAACCCTCTCCCAGGGGGAGAGGGGAGGGGATGAAGAGGGGGGCTAGTTCTCGTCGAGGTACTTGCGGTAGGCCTCGAAGCCGTAGGGACGGCCCAGGAAGTCCTTCACCAGGTCCGCGGCGGGCTTGGAGCCACCGGGCTCGAGCACCGTCTTGCGGTACTTCATCGTCGTGGCCGGGTCCAGGTAGCCGTTCTTCTGGAACTCGGTCTCCAGATCCTTGGCGATGACGAGCGACCACACGTACGTGTAGTACGCCGCCGAGTAGCCCTCCAGGTGTCCGAAGGACAGTTGGAAGTATGTGCCATCCCGGTACTCGTGGCGGAACGGGCTGTACTTCTCCTGCAGCTTCGCCAGCTCCGCCGTGGTGTCGAAGCCCGGCGCGCGCGAGTAGTACTCCAGTGCCACCGCCGACAGGAACATCTGCCGCCGCGTCCACAGGCCCTTGCCGAACTCGTTCGAGGCGCGCAGCTTCTCCACCATCGCCGCGGGAATCGCCTCGCCCGTCTGGTGGTGGCGGGCGAACTCCTGGAGCACCGTGGGGTTGGACGCCCACTGCTGCAGCAGCATCGAGGGCGTCTCCACGAAGTCCCACTCCGTGGAGATGCCGGTGATGCCCTTCCACTGCTGCCGGCCCGCGAAGATGTGGTGCAGCAGGTGGCCGAACTCGTGGAAGAACGTCTCCACGTCGTCCTGCGTCATCAGCTCGCCCGGACGCGGGAAGTTGCACACCAGCGTGCCCTCCGGATGGCGCTTGCCGGCCTGGCCCGCCACGACGTCGAACTGCGCCGCGTGCTTGTACTTGTCATCACGCGGGTGCATGTCCAGGTAGATGCGGCCCAGCAGTGCCCCGTTCTCCGTGACGTCGTATGTCTCCACCTCCGCGTGCCACACCGTGGCGTCCTTCACCGGCACGAAGGTGATGCCCCACATGCGCGAGGTGATGTCCATCACCCCCTTCTTCACCCGGCCGTACTCGAAGTAGGGACGCAGCGCCTGCGAGTCGAAGCCGAGCCGCTCCGCCTTGAGCCTGTCCTCGTAGTAGTCCTGGTCCCACGGCTCCAGCACGGTGGCCTTGGGCTCGTCCTTCTTCTTGCGGGCGAGCAGGTCCGCGTACTCCTGCTTCGCGCGCCGCTCGGAGGTGGCGGCCACCTTGTCGATGAACTCCGCCGCCACCTGCTGCGTGCGCGTCATCTTCGTCTCGGTGACGAACGCGGCCCAGGTGGGATAGCCCAGCAGCGTGGCCAGCTCGTGCCGCTTCGCGATGAGCCGGGAGAGCACGTCCAGGTTCTTCGGGTGCGCGCGCTGGTGGTAGGCACGCCACACCTTCTCGCGCGCCTTGCCGTCACGGGCGTACGTCATGAACGGGAAGTAGTCGGGGTAGTTGGAGGTGATGACCACCTTCCCATTCGCCCCCGGCGCGTGGGCCTTGATGAAGTCCTCGGGCAGGCCCGCGAGCTCCTTCGGGTCCAGCTCCACCTTGCGCACGTCCTCGGCGATGTTCTGGTTGAAGGTCTGGCCCAGCTTGAGGATCTCCTCGTTGAGGGCCTTCACCCGGGCGCGGGTGGCGTCGTCCCGGTCCACGCCCGCGCGGCGGAAGTCGAGCAGGGTGCGCTGCATCCAGTAGCGGGTGGCGTCGTCCATCTGGGAGAGGTCCACGGCGGACAGGGCGTCATAGACGCCGCGGTCCTGGGAGATCTCCACGTTGAGGGCATCGGCCTTCTGCTCGCACGCACGGGCCGCGTCGCGGAAGGCGGCGTTGGGGTGCACCTCGCGCGCGAGGCTGGAGCGGTTGAAGGAGTTTCCGATGGCGGCGGTGGCCTCGTCGTAGGCCTCGAGGATGGCGCGGCCGTCGGTGGCGGGCTTCAGCTTCTTGAGGGCGGCCACCTGGGCGCGGGCCTTCTCCAGGTCGGCGGTGCAGGCGGCGTTGAAGGCCTCGAGCGTGCCAGAGAGGCCCCTGGCCCCCTCGGGAGGAGGCAGGGACCCACGGGCTTCGGTTCGGGTGGGGGAGGAGGGCTCGGGATTCTGCATGGTGGAGTGGGTGCAACCGGCCACGCTGAGGGCGGCCGCGAGGGAGAGTGCTGCGATTCTCAAGACGACTCCTTCTGCGAAGTACGCAACGGCGGAATGTATCGCCGGGATGAGACGGCCGCTGCCATACCGTGCTCCCGAGCCGGGCAGTCAACCAATCGCCCCGGCCCGCCCTCTCCTCCAGGGAGCGGAATGGGGTACGGGTATCCTGTGTGCCCCTTTCCAAGGCGTGGTGACCGTGCATCCGAGACATGGAGTGTGGCTGTTGATGTCCTGTTTGCTGGGATTGACCTGCGGCTGTGGCTCGACCGGGGCGGAGGTCACGCCCGACATCGAACCGAAGGTGAGCCCCTCGAGTGCGTGCAAGGCGGACGGGCTGCTGCTCTGTGATGATTTCGAGGCGGCGTCCGCGGGTGGTGCTCCCGACCCCGGGACATGGTCTGTCCAGGTCTTCCAGCAGCAGGGCCGCATCTCCGTCGATGGCACCCAGGCGCGTTCCAGCTCGAAGGATGGTGCCCGGCACGAGCTGCGCGCGTGGTTCGATGGGAACGAGGTGGGGGGCCTCCACACGACGAACTGGAACGCCAACCTGACGAGCTGGTCCCCCCGCCATGCCCGTGCGTGGTTCGGCTTCGAGACCTATCACGGCGAGCAGGACGAGCTCTGGTACGACGACGTGGCTCTTGGCACGCAGCGGATCGGCTGCGACGGGTAGTCATCCATGCGAATCGGCGTCATCGGAACGAAGTGGGGTCTGATGCACGTGGGGGCCTTCCGCGAGGCGGGGGCCCAGGTGGTGGCGCTGTGTGGCCAGCACCTGGGCTCCACGCGCGAGATCGCCGCCCGGGAGGACATCCTCCTGGCCACGACGGACGTGCGGGAGCTGTGCGCGGTGGTGGACGCGGTGGTGGTGGCGAGCCCGGACGCGCTGCACCGCGAGCACGTGGAGACGGCACTGGAGTCGGGCCGGGCGGTGCTCTGCGAGAAGCCCCTGACGCTCACCGCCGAGGACGCGTGGGCCCTGGTCGAGAAGGCGCGCAAGGCGAAGCTCCCCTGCGCGGTGAACTTCCCCTACCGGATGCTCCCGCCGCTGCGCGCGCTGCGCTCCTGGCTCTCGGAGCACCCGGTGCACCACCTGGTCCTCACGGTGCGCAATTGCTTCGTCCCCACGGAGGTGACGCAGCCCGGGGCGTACGTGGGGCTCTCGGCGGACTTCGGGGGCGTCTCCCACCTGCTCGACGCGGCCTTGTGGTTGACGGGCAGCGCGCCCACCTGGGTTCAGGCCTCGCTGTCCGGCCGCCCGGTGCACACGGCCGCGCTGCACGTGGGGCTCTCCCATGGAGCCGTGCTCGTCCTGACGCACGCGGCCAGTCCGGAGCCGGGGCTGCACGGTGCGTGGTCGCTTCTGGGAGAGACGTGGGAGGCCGGCTTCTCCGGGGGCTACATCCCGGCGCGCGAGGGCTGGTGCGTCTCGCCCGTGCGGTGCTTCGAGTCCGGTGCGTGGCGTGATCTGGCTCCGGGCCTCGAACCCCAACCCGGGGCGCGAGAGCCCTGGGCCCAGGCCCACGTGGAGACCGCGCGCGAGTTCCTCGGAAGGCTCGCGGGACGGCCGCCCACGGACCGCGAGCTGGCCACGGTGAAGGAGGCAGCCACCGTGCAGCGCATCCTCTCGGCGGCGGTGGTGTCGGAGGGCGAAGGCCGCCGCGTCTCGCTGGACTGAGGGTGATGCGATGCGTCAGCTCGTGGTGTCCTACCATCCGTTGGGTGGACAACGGCTCGGAGGCTCTCCAGGCTGGTCTGCTTCTCGTGGCTCTCCTCCAATTCAAGTAGTCTTGTGTTCTCAGGCATTCAGACGATGAGAGGGGTGATGAGTCCGTGTCACTTCACTCCCGGTTTCCCCTGGCGGAAGCGGGTCCTCGAAGCACCTTCCGGGCGCCGGGGCGGAGCGGCTTTCTTCCCCGAAAGGAAGATTCGTTTCCACCTGCGTCGGAGTATTAGAGTGTTGAGCGCTTGACAGGCGCTCCATGTTCCACGGGGTATACCGTTTTTGGAGGGAGGTCCTTATGTCCGTCGCCCGTTCGTCTGCTTCCGCTGCGGTACCGCGGGAGCGGGGTGAGGCTCCTCTTCTGCGTGGCCCCGGTCTGTCGGCGCTGCGGATTCCCTCGCACTGGCCGTCGCAGCACAGCTTGTTCGCCGCGGCCATCCAGCAGGCCAGCCGGGCGCGGCTGCTCGGGGTGAAGCTGCTGCCGGACGACCCGGAGAGCCTCCGGCGCTTCGACACGAGCAACTTCGGGCTGCTCGCGGCGTACACCTACCCGCAGGCCACCCGCGAGCGGTTGGAGGTCTGCAACGACTGGCACGCCTGGCTGTTCTTCTTCGACGACATCGCCGACGAGGTGTCCGAGGTGGGACAGCGGCCGGCGCACCTGGAGCAGCTCATGGTGGCGTGCGTCGAGGTGCTGCGGGGCGCTCCGCTGCGCGCGAGTGCCACCGCGCTCGAGCACTACACGCTCGGCATCCGGGAGCGGTTGCGGCGCTTCGCCAGCGACGCGTGGCTGGCCCGCTTCGCGGATGACGTGGACCTCTATCTCTTCCGGGGCACGCTCCCGGCCGCGCAGCACTGGGCGTCCGGCACCGTGCCGGACTTCGACGCGTACTACTCCCAGCGCGCCCTGGACTCGGCGGTGTTCACGGCGTTGGATCTCATCGAAATCACCGAGGAGGGGCGCGAGCTGCCCGAGGGCGTGCTCATCAATGACGACCTGCAGCGGATGCGCGAGCTGTCCACGCGGGTGGTGGCGCTGAGCAACGACCTCTTCTCCTACGAGAAGGAGGTCCTCTGGCACCACAACCCCAACAACCTGGTGCACATGCTGCAGGTGCACCTGTCGATGAGCCTGGAGGACGCGGTGGAAGAGGCCATCCAGGTCATCAACACGGACGTGGAGCGCTTCCTCGCGTGCGAGGGGCGGCTGATGCGCTCGGGGTGGCTCGACGACGCGCGGGTGGCCTACTACGTCGAGGGGATGAAGTCGTGGATGCGGGGGAACGTGACGTGGTCGCTCGTGTCGGGGCGCTACTGCTCGCGGACCTCGCCCTTCCCCGAGATGCGCCTGCTGTAGCCCCCGCGGGCGCTCAGGCCGTGGGCAGGTGGTCGCGGATGACGCCGAGCCAGTACTCGCGCCCGTAGTACTGGCTCATCTTCCCGAGCAGCTTGCCGTCGCGGAAGAGGAGGAAGGTGGGGATGCCGTACAGCCCGAAGCGCCGCGCCAGCTCCTCGTGCTCGTACGCGTTCACCTTCACCACGCGCATACGGGCCCCCTCCAGCTCGGAGAGCAGCGCGGGCTCGGCGGCCGCGTAGATGTCGCAGTTGGGGCAGCCGGGGCCCCAGAAGTCCACCACCACCAGCTCGCCCTGGGGGGCCAGCACCAGCGCGTCGAAGTTCTCCGTCGTCGCGTCGTAGCTCACGGGATGTGCCATGGCCCCTGACTAACGGCACACCGCACCCGCTTCAACCGGGGAAGCGGGTGCCGGGGCCTGGCGCGGTGCCGCTCACCGGCCAGCGGGTGGCGGGCGCCCCTGCCGCTGCTGTGGAGCAGGTGGCTGCTGGCTGGCCTGGGCCTGTGGCTTGACCTGGCCGAGGAGCTGGTACGCCTGGTCCCGGTGCCGTTGGAGGGTGGGCAGCAGCCCGTCCAGCATCGGGGCCAGCTCGGGGTACTGCTGCCGGGCGAGCGTCACCAGTTGGATGGTCTCGTCGTGGGAGGCCACCTGCGAGGCCAGGTACTCCTGGTCGTAGAGGCTCCCCTGCAGCACCATCAGCTTGGATTTGGTGGCCTCGTTGGCGCTCAGGAGCCGGCGCTGCACGTCATTGGTCGGCTGCGCCATCGCGCCGAGCTGGATGCCGCGCTGCTTCGCGAGGTCCATGAGCTGCTGGTCGGCCCGGGTATGGTCCTGCACCATGTGCTCGCCGTACTGCTGCACGGTCGGCGAGAGGGACTTCTGCCGGGTGAGCTCCCCGAGGGCGATTTCCGTCTGGTTGATGCCGTGGAGCTGCGTGAGGAAGGCTGGGATGCCATCGGCGACCATCATCCGGCCCAGCTCGGCGATCTGCTTCGCCATCGGGTCGCGCTTCTCGCTCCGTACGCTCTTCTGCTCCGGCGGCTGTGCCGCGCCTGGTCTTTCCTGCGCCAGGGCCAGGCCTCCCACCGTCACGGCCATCACTCCGAGCAGTGCCCACCGTCCCCACGAGCGATTCATGTGCTCCACTCCTTGCAGGCTTTCACCGGAGGAAGCTGGCGCGGGAGGGAACGGGAGGACAGGGGAGGGGAGTCCGCCAGACGGGGCCCCCCAGGCCAGACGGGGGAGCCCTGGAGGACGGGGGCCTAGCGGGCGGTGACGTCCAGGGAGAGGATGATGGTGGCCTCGAAGTCGCCAGAGGCCGTCCGGGTGGTGCCCCCGCGCAGCCCGAGCCGGAAGTCGCTCCGGGCCAGGTTGGTCTCCAGCGTCTCGAGCGAGCCGCCGGTCGGGTCCATGGTGACCTGGGCGCTGCCCCGGGGGTCACGCGTCTCGGCGACCTCCACCTGGGCACCGGTCTCGCTGGCGCGCAGGAAGGCCACCACGTCGCCGGAGAGCACGTCCTGCAGCATGCCCACGTTCTTCGACTTCGTGGCATCCAGCTGGATGCGCGCGCCCGTCACCTCGAAGCGCGTGGGGGCCTCGCCCAGGGTGGATTGGGCCTGGGACAGAAAGGTCTTCCACTGAGCATCGTCGGGGTCCACGCGCAGGTCCTTGGCGATGGTGCTGCCCGTCACATCGCCGGGCTTGAGGTTCACCTGATAGGTGACGGTGCTTTCGTGACCGCCACCACAGGCGGTCAGGATCAGGAGGAGGGGGATGAGGAGGCGGTGCATGGTGGGGCTCCAGAATGGGATGTGGATGGGTGTTCCCGCGGGTTGAGTCGATACGGGATCAGCGGCTCGCGGGTGCGGAAAGAGGCTGCCCGCACGGGCCGGTGCCGTGCACAATATCCGACGAGGCGCACTGCGCAGCAGGCCCCGCGCGCCATAAGTTGGGGCCCTTCGATGTGGAGGGGACATGTTCGAGTGGCTGGAGGGACTTCAGAAGTCAGCGAAGCGGGTGGCGGCCGGAGTGGGACACGAGGACGTCCGGCGGGCGGAGACCGAGTGCGGGGTGCCATTCCCCGAGGAGCTCGGCGCGCTGTACCGGGCGTTCGATGGCGGTGAGTTCCAGGGGGAGGTCCACCTCTTCCCGCTGCATGGCCCCGAGGGCGCGCCCAGCGTGCTGGAGAAGTCGCGGCTGAAGCTGGAGAGCCTGCCCGCCGCCGGCCTCTGGCGCATCGGGGTGAAGGGTCCGCACCGTCAGATGTTCGCCGCGCGCAAGTCCGCCATGGTGGAGCAGGCCGACAGCCCGCTCCCGAGCTGGGCGGAGACGCTTTCGGACGATGATTGGATCTACGGCACCTGGGAGACGGAGAAGCGCGAGCTGCGGCTGTACCGCTCGTTGCAGAGCATGCTCGAGGTGCTCGTGCCTCCCGCCGAGGTGGAGGAGTTCGGTGACAGGACCTTCGCCCGGGCCCTCTCCGCGGTGCAGGGCGCGCTGACCGACCTCCACGTGGAATACGAGGACGGAGAGAAGGGCGAGCAGGTGAAGACCCGGGCCGGGGCTGACGAGGAGGAGGAGGCCGAGGGGGAAGAGGCCGGGGCTGACGAGGAGGAAGAGGCCGAGGAGGAAGAGGCCGGGGCTGACGAGGAGGAGGCCGAGGAGGAAGAGGCCGAGGCTGACGAGGAGGAAGAGGCCGAGGAGGAAGAGGCCGAGGAGGAGGGCGCCGAAGCCGAGGAGGATGAGACCGAGGCCGAGGAACTGGAGGCCGAACCCGGGGAACTGGAGGCCACGGCGGAAGAGGAGCAGGCCGGCGAAGAGGCCGAGGCTGACGAGGAAGAGGCCGAGGCTGACGAGGAAGAAGAGGTCGAGGCCGAGGAGGAACTCGAGACCGAGGCTGACGAGGAGGAGGCCGAGGAGGAATTGCGGAAGCCCGTGGTCGCCGCCGCCAGGCGCCGCGTGGAGCAGCTCCAGCAATCGGCCACCGAGGCCCAGGTCGCGCCCGTTGCTGCTCCTGCCCGGAAGGCCGTGAAGAAGGCAGCCGCCGTGGTGAAGACCGTCGCGAAGAATACGGCTGTGCGGGCCACGCCTCCCGCTGCCGGAAAGGGCGCGGCGAAGAAGGCCCCCGCGAAGAAGGTAGCCGCGAAGGCTCCGGCGAAGAAGGCGGCGGCGAAGGCCCCCGCGAAGAAGGTGGCGGCGAAGAAGGTGGCGGCGAAGAAGGTGGCGGCGAAGAAGGCCCCCGCGAAGAAGGCGGCGGCGAAGAAGGCCCCCGCGAAGAAGGCGGCGGCGAAGAAGGCCCCCGCGAAGAAGGCGGCGGCGAAGAAGGTGGCCGCGAGGGCTCCAGCGAAGAAGGCGGCGGCGAAGAAGTCCCCCGCGAAGAAGGCCGCGAATACCCGGACGGCCGTCAAGCGAGGGGCCGCGCGCGGCCGGCGCTGAGCCTCGTTGCCCTGGTCCTTCCCTTCGCACGGAGGACCGGGGCTCCGGGGTAGGGCTCAGTGATGGACGGCGGGCGGCTCGGTGGGGGGCTCGTCGTGGAGTTTCCGGGCCTCGGGGGCGAGGATGATGCGCGTCGCCCCGTTGCTGTTCGTGCTCCACTGCTTGCGCAGTTGCGACAGCCGGTCCTGGAGCAGCACCTGGACCGCGCCCGCGATCGGTAGCGCCAGCAGCGCGCCGACGAGCCCCGTCAGGCTCGTGCCCACCAGCATCACCAGGGCGATGAGCAGCGGGTTCATCTTCAGGGTCCGGCGCTGGACGAGCGGCTGCAGCAGGTTGCCCTCCACCTGCTGGTAGATGAGGAACACCGCCAGCGCGATGAGGCCCTGCTTCGTTCCCACCGAGGCGAACGTCGTCCCCGCCACCAGCAGGGCGCCCAGGGCGGAGCCCACGAAGGGGATGAGTCCCAGCACCGCCATGGCCAACCCCAGTGGCAGGAAGTAGGGCACACCCAGCAGCAGGGTGAACACCGCCGTCACCACCCCGCCGACGAGCGAGACGAAGAACGCTCCGGCCACGTAGCCGCCCACCGTGCGGTGCATCTCGTGGCCCAGGGACCGCCAGTGCTCACGTCGCGACGGCTCCACCCACTGTAGCGCCTTGTCGAACAGGTCCGCTCCGAACAGCAGGTAGAAGATCGTCAGCACGGCGATGGTCACCGCGGCCGCCACGTCCCGCAGGATGTCCGTCACCATCCCGAGCACCGGCCCCGGGGCCATTCCAATCCGCCGGCGCAGCTCCTGGGAGATCCGGTCGATGATGTCGTAGCGATCGTCGAGCGTCCTCACCCACCGGTGCTGCTGCAAGCGCTCGATGTAGTCCGGGGCCGCGCGGATGAGCGCGCGTCCCTGCTCGATGAACATCGGCACCAGCGTCATCACCAGCGCCGTCACCAGGCCCAGTCCCAACAGGGACACCGCCAGCACGGCCAGGCCTCGCCGCAGCCCCCTCTGCTCCAGCCAGCGCACCAGCGGGTTCGCCGCCAGCGCCAGGAAGAGGGCCACCAGCATCCATGACAGCACCGTCCACACCGTGGCCACCAGCCACAGCACGGCCACCAGCGCCAGCACGTTCAGCGCCACCATCCACACCACTCGGGGCGTCAGCGGCGCGGAGCGTCGGGTCCGTGTCTCCAAGGAACCGTCCCTCGTCTACCCTTCGGGTAGATCGTTCGGAGGCAGGGGCCGCAGCGGCTCCCTCGGCCGGGCGGTGATCTCCGCCTGCTCCTCCTCGTCCTCTCCCTCGCCGCGGCGGAACTCGTGGATCTGATCCGGAAGGATGTCCCGGTAGTCCGGCGAGTCCTCCAGCGGAGGGGTCGCGGTGAGCTCCTGGTCCGTGAAGTTGATGTGCTCCTGGCCGGTGACGGGGTCCCGATTCCGCAAGGATTCCGACTCACCCACGTCCTCGGCTCCGAGGTCCTTGAATCGCATGGCTCTTCCTCCGAGCACGCCGGGTTGGCTGCTCCAGCCAACGGTGCGAACCGGGTGGATTCCACGCAACAGGGC
This sequence comes from Archangium lipolyticum, assembly GCF_024623785.1. NCBI lineage: Bacteria > Pseudomonadati > Myxococcota > Myxococcia > Myxococcales > Archangiaceae > Archangium > Archangium lipolyticum. Next base: position 144,949 of record NZ_JANKBZ010000004.1, on the reverse strand, counting down.
GAGGTTGCTCGCCTGTCAGGTGGCTCAGCGCGACCCGGCCAGCGTCCGGCCGGAGGGGTAGCGGGGCTCCGCCCCGGCCATCACCATGCACAGGGCCAGCACCCGGGAGAGCGTCTCACGCAGGGCATAGCGGCGGGTGCGTGGCCGCCCCTCGTCCGCGGCCACCCCCCAGGCGTCGATGCCCACCGAGTTGGCGATGTAGAGGGCACGCGTCAGGTGGAAGCGCTGGGTGACGAGCACCGCCTCGCGCACCCCGAAGACGGTGTGCGCCCGCACGGAGCTGTCGTAGGTGGACAGGCCCGCGTCGTCCTCCTGTACCGCGGAGGCCGGGATGCCCCGCTCCAGCACGTAGTGCAGCATGGCCCGCGTCTCGTCGTGGAAGCGGTCCGAGTTGTCCCCGCTGAGCAGCAGCGTGTCCACCTTGCCCTCGCGGTAGAGGGCGATGGCCGCGTCCAGCCGCTGGGCCAGTACCGGCGAGGGCACCCCCCCGGGGGCGAGCCCCGCTCCGTACACGATGGCCACCGGCTTCTGGGGCGCCTCGGCACGGGGGAGGATCCGGTCCGCGTAGCGCTTCTCCACATAGAGGGAAGCCGCCCACACGCCCAGCGTCACCGCCAGCCCCATGGCCAGCAGCGCCAGCGCCCACCTGCGTACCTGACTCGCCTTGCCTCTCCCCATGGACCCCGGCCCAACCACCGGGAGGCCCATTCTCGTCCCCTCGCCTCCGGTGGGGAACCGATTCCCCGCCTGGTTGCTCACACGGGGACACCCGCGTTGGTGTCCTCGGCCCGTTGCGCGTGCCGCTCCACCGCCTCCAGCACCTGCCGGGGGTCCGCCGGCTTGCCCAGGAAGGAGGCGACCCCATAGCTGGAGGCGTACAGGGCCCGGTCCCTCGGACTCATCCTCGCCATGGACGCCGAGAGGATGACGACGGGAATGGAGCGCAGGGTGTCATCCCCCCGCCGGGTGGTGAGCAGCCGGTGGCCGTCCATGACGGGCAGGGACATGTCCAGCACCACCATGGCGGGCCGGGGGGCGCGCGCCATCATCTCGAGCGCCTCCTTCCCGTGACTCGCTGATCGCACCGGATAGCCATGGGACTCCAGGAAGTGTTGGAGCGACTCGCGGATGTCGGGGTCGTCCTCCACGATGAGTACCGGGCCGCGCAGCGAGGCCATGGGTCAGAGCTCCGGTGAGGTGTGGGCCTGCCCTTGAAGGCTAGTTCCCGGGTCCCGGGTCGGCATCCCCGGGCGCGCGGCGTGTCCGCCTGGACGCCATACCCCACTCCGGGGCCCGTGAGGCCTCTTTAGTGGAAGGCCACGGTTGACCGGCTGGCACACCGCCCTATATAGGGGGCCGCGTCCGGACCCCGCCCCCCCGCGGGGGTGCTCAGGTCCGCGTTTCCAGAGGAGTTGGTGGCCCCATGGCGTCCCTTCGCGACATTCGCAAGCGCATCCGCTCGGTGAAGAACACGCGGCAGATCACCAAGGCGATGAAGATGGTGGCCGCCGCGAAGCTGCGCAAGGCGCAGGACGCCATCATCGCCGCCCGGCCCTACGCGCAGATGCTGGACCAGATCATCTCCGACCTGGTGACGCGCTCCCAGGGCGAGGGCCTGGCGCACCCGCTGCTCACCTCGCGCCCGGTGCGCAAGGTGGAGCTGCTGCTGCTGACCTCGGACCGCGGTCTGGCCGGTGGCTTCAACTCCAACGTCATCCGTCGCGCCAGCCGCTTCCTCTACGAGAACAGCGGCATGGACGTCGAGGTGTCCACCGTCGGCCGCAAGGGCAACGACTTCTTCCGCCAGCGCGGCCAGAAGATGCGCAAGGACTTCGGCCAGCTCTACCAGCGGCTGGACTACCTCCACGCCTCCCAGGTGGCCGAGGAGATGAGCGCCCGCTTCCTCAAGGGCGAGGTGGACGCCGTCTACGTCATCTACAACGAGTTCCTGTCCGCCATCAGCCAGAAGGTGACGGTGGCCCAGCTGCTGCCGCTGCAGACGCTGTCGGTGGAGGCCCCCAAGGCCGTCCAGGCCGCTCCGGAGACGGCCACCCCGGCGCTGGTGGACTTCAAGTACGAGCCGGGCCGCCAGGACGTGCTCGATCGGCTGGTGCCCCAGGCGGTATCCATCAAGCTGTACCGCTCCCTGCTGGAGAGCGTCGCCAGCGAGCACGGCGCGCGCATGAGCGCTATGGAAAACGCCACCAGCAACGCCACGGACATGATCGCCGCCCTGTCGCTCACGTACAACCGCACGCGCCAGGCCGTCATCACCAAGGAGCTGATGGAGATCGTGTCCGGTGCCGAGGCTCTGAAGTAGAAGTTCCGCTTCTGGCCGAAGGGCCGCGAAGCTTGACCCCTGGGGGAGGCCACCTGTAGAGGGGGCCCGCCCATCCCCCGGGCCACAAATTCGACGAGGGACGGAAGACATTCCATGAGCGCTCAAGTTCCGACGGTAGGTAAGGTGACCCAGGTTCTCGGTCCTGTGGTCGACGTGGAGTTCCCGCCCGGTGGGCTCCCCGAGGTGTTCACCGCCCTCAAGGTGACCAACCCCAACATCAGCGCGGGGCAGAACAACCTCACCATCGAGGTGGCGCAGCACCTGGGTGAGAACACCGTGCGCTGCATCGCCATGGACTCCACGGACGGTATCGGCCGTGGCCAGCCGGTGACGAACACGGGCGCGCCCATCCAGGCGCCGGTGGGCAAGGCCACCCTGGGCCGCATCCTCAACGTGACCGGCGATCCGGTGGACGAGAAGGGCCCCGTGGCCGCCAAGGAGACCTGGCCCATCCACCGCCAGCCGCCCCCGTTCACCGAGCAGGACGTGCGCGTCCAGATGTTCGAGACGGGCATCAAGGTCATCGACCTGCTGGCCCCCTACACCCGTGGCGGGAAGATCGGCCTGTTCGGCGGCGCCGGCGTGGGCAAGACGGTGCTCCTGCAGGAGCTCATCCGCAACGTGGCCGTGGAGCGCGGTGGCTTCTCCGTGTTCGCCGGCGTGGGCGAGCGCACCCGCGAGGGCAACGACCTGTATCACGAGATGCAGGACTCCAAGGTCATCAAGATCGACAACCTGGAGGAGAGCCAGGTGGTGCTGGTGTACGGGCAGATGAACGAGCCGCCCGGCGCCCGCGCCCGCGTGGCCCTCACCGCCCTGACCATCGCGGAGTACTTCCGCGACGTCGAGGGGCGTGACGTGCTCCTCTTCATCGACAACATCTTCCGGTTCACCCAGGCCGGTTCCGAGGTGTCCGCCCTCCTGGGCCGCATCCCGAGCGCCGTGGGTTACCAGCCCACGCTGGCCACGGAGATGGGCGGTCTGCAGGAGCGCATCACCTCCACCACCAAGGGCTCGGTCACCTCGGTGCAGGCCATCTACGTGCCCGCCGACGACCTGACGGACCCGGCGCCCGCCACCGCGTTCGCCCACCTGGACGCGACGACGGTGCTCAACCGCGCCATCTCCGAGCTGGGCATCTACCCGGCCGTGGATCCGCTCGACTCCACCAGCCGCATCCTGTCGCCGGACGTCGTGGGCCAGGAGCACTACACGGTGGCCCGCCGCGTCCAGGGCGTGCTCCAGCGCTACAAGGAGCTGCAGGACATCATCGCCATCCTCGGCATGGACGAGCTGTCCGAGGACGACAAGCTGGTGGTGGCGCGCGCCCGGAAGATCCAGCGCTTCCTCTCGCAGCCCTTCTTCGTGGCCACGGTGTTCACCGGCGCCCCGGGCAAGTACGTGAAGCTCCAGGACACCATCCAGGGCTTCAAGGAGATCTGCGACGGCAAGCACGACGACATCCCCGAGTCGGCGTTCTACATGGTGGGCGGCATCGACGAGGCGCTGGAGAAGGCCCGTAAGATGGCGGCGGCCTAGTCGGCCGTACCGCGCCGGGAGGTCGTCAGCGTGCTGCGATCCGTCCTCGTCCTGGTGCTGTTGCTGGTGGCGCTCCCGGTGTCCGCCGCGGAGCGCTCCAGCCGTACGCGGGTGAGCGCCAACGGTACCTTCAGTGTGCGCCTGGTGGAGAAGAACCCCGGGCAGTGCACGCTGGAGGTGTCGAAGGAGAGCGGGCCCGTCTGGACGCTGGCGGAGTGCGTGGGCGGGGTGGACGACCTGTACTTCGTCTCCAATGACGGGGAGCGGGTGTGGGTGCTCTACCCGCTGGCGCCCAAGGGCACGGTGAAGCTAGCCGGCAAGAAGAACAGGAAGATACCCGCGTGGGCCAATACGGCCGTGGCGGCGCAGTATACCCGCCGGGGCCAGGTGCAGGAGCGGCGCCTGCTGGAGTTCGTGGGCTCGCGCGAGTTGCCCGAGGTGCGGCAGATGGCGCAGCACCTCAAGTGGTTGGAGGGCGTGCTCGGGGTTCCGGGCAAGGGCCCGCGCCTGACGGACGCCGGGCGCATCGAGTTCGAGACGGTGGGCGGCAAGACCCACCAGCTGACCTTCTGAAAAAGCGGTACCCAGGGAGCACGGAAGCCCATGGCCAAGCTGACGGTCGAGATTGTGACCCCCGAGAAGCGCATCCTGTCGGTGCAGGCGGACGAGGCGATCGTCCCCGGTGGCAAGGGCCTGTTCGGCGTGAGGCCGGGCCACACGCCGTTCCTGTCGCTGATGGAGCCGGGGCCGCTGACGCTCATCGACGGCGGGCGGCGCGAGTACTACTTCGTGGCGGGCGGCTTCGTCGAGGTGAGCAACGACAAGGTGCTGGTGCTGGCGGACGTGGCCGAGTCGGTGACGGGCATCGACGTGGAGGCGGCGCGGCGCCGGATGCAGGAGGCCGCCGAGCGGCTCAAGGGCATGTCGGCGGACGACGTGCGTTTCGACATCGAGCAGGCGACGGTGCGCCGCGAGACGGCGCGCATGAGCGCGGCCTCGCTGCGCTAACTCCGCAAACGCATGACTACCCACCCTCTCCCGCTGGGAGAGGGCTGGGGTGAGGGTATCTCGGGTCCCGTGTTCGGGTCCTGGGATGCCCTCTTCGCGTTTCTGGGCCCCACTTCCACTCCCCGACCCTGGGGGGCGACTTGACGCTGCGTCAAAAAAGGTGCATCACATATGCACCTTTAAAGATGCATATGAAATGCATCAATATGGCGGCCCAAGAAGGCCAGGGGAGAGGGGCACATGCAGAACAGCGTCGCGGAGAAGAAGCCGTCCAGCCTGTACGAGCAGATTGGCGGAGAGCCGGCGATGAGCGCGGCGGTGGAGCTCTTCTACCGGAAGGTGCTGTCGGACGAGCGCATCAGCCACTTCTTCGAGGACGTGGACATGGAGCGCCAGGCGGCGAAGCAGAAGGCGTTCCTCACGATGGTGTGCGGAGGCCCTGTCTCCTACTCGGGCAAGGACATGCGCAAGGGGCACGCGCACCTGGTGAAGCAGGGGCTGAACGACACGCACTTCAACGCGGTGGCGGAGCACCTGGGCGCGACGCTGACGGAGCTGGGTGTGCCTGCGCCGCTGGTGGAGCAGGTGCTGAAGATCGCCGAGGGCGCTCGCGCGGACGTGCTCAACCGCTGAAGAGCCGGGGGGAGGGCACGCACATGACGAGGGTGAAGCACGAGGGCCAGTGGTACGGGCTGGATGAGGGCGAGTCGGTGCTCGACGGACTGCTGCGGGGGGGCGTGGCGGTGCCGCACTCGTGCAGGGCGGGGGCCTGCCAGTCCTGTCTGATGCGGGCCGAGCGCGGAGACGTGCCGGCCAAGGCGCAGGTGGGGCTGAAGGAGACGCTGAAGGCCCAGGGCTACTTCCTCGCGTGTGCGTGCCGTCCGGACTCCGAGCTCGAGGTGGCGAGCGCCGGCGCGGACCTGCGGGTGTCCGCGCGCATCGCCTCGCTGGAGCGTCTGAGCGACAGCGTGCTGTGCGTGCGGCTGCGCCCCGAGGGAGGCTTCGAGTACCGGGCCGGCCAGTACGTGTCCCTGCTTCGAGCCGATGGCCTGGCCCGCAGCTACTCACTCGCGAGCCAGCCGCACGAGGACACGTTGGAGCTCCACGTCCGTCGGATTTCCGGAGGCCGCATGAGCGGGTGGCTCTTCGACGAGGCCCGGCCGGGAGATCCGGTGGAGCTCCAAGGACCCGCGGGTGAATGCTTCTACGTGCCGGGGCGGCCGGAGCAACCGTTGTTGCTGGCGGGGTCGGGCACGGGTCTGGCGCCGCTGTACGGTATCGTCCGGGACGCGCTGGCTCAGGGACACACCGGTCCCATCTGGCTCTTCCACGGTGCCGTCGATGCCTCCGGGCTGTACCTCGTGGACGAGCTGCGCGCCTTGCAGTCCCGTCACCCCCAGTTGCAGTACCGGCCTTGTGTTCTGAGAGGGCCGGAACGGGTGGGCGTCTCCGTCGGTGCGCTCGATGCGCTCATCAAGGATGCATGCCCCCGGCCGGCCGGCTGGCGCGCCTGGCTGTGCGGCAACCCGGACCTGGTGCTATCCCTGAGGAAGAAGCTCTTCCTCGCCGGACTGTCGCTCAAGGAGATCCATGCGGATGCGTTCCTTCCGAGTACACCTCCGCCGCAGGTGGGCATAGGGGTGACGACGAGTGCATCTGACCCTTCACGCTGACTACGCGCTGCGCGTGCTGCTGTACCTGGCGTCCAACCCCGACAGGGTGGTCTCCACGGGCGAGGTGAGCGACGCCTATGGCATCTCCAAGCACCACCTCGTCCGGGTGATGCAGGGCCTGGGCCGGCATGGCTTCGTGGAGGTGCGGCCGGGGCGCGCGGGAGGGGTGATCCTCGCGCGGCCCCCGTCGGAGATCTCCGTGGGAGATGTGGTGCGCCGCATGGAGCCGGACTTCCACGTGGTGGAGTGCTTCGATCCCGAGACGAACAAGTGCCCCATCGTCCCGGCCTGCGGGCTCATCGGCATACTCAACGAGGCCACGCGCGCCTTCCAGTCCTCGTTGGACAAGTACACGCTGGAGGACGTCCTGCGCCGCAGCCCGCGCAAGCTGTCCGCCTATTTCCTCAAGCCCACGGCGGATGCCGGGGTCGGTTGAGGGTCCTCCCGTGACGTCGCCCGTGTTGGAGCTCTTCCACCTCATCGCGGATCCTCCCTCGGCGGCGGCGCGCCGTTACGTGGTGGACTACGCGCTCGAGGACCGGGTGCGCTTCCGCAATGTCGCCTTTCCAGAAGCGGAGGCGGATTGGCGAGAGCGTGGTGGACACAGCACACCGGCGCTCTGGGATGGCGTGCACCTGCACCAGGGCGCCGAGGCGGTACTGGCCAGACTGCAGGCGGTTGTCAACCTCGGCCGCGACGAGTAGTCGCTCCGGATCTTGTGGTGGGAGCGCGTCCTCCACCCAACCCGTGCGTGGGCACGGGGAGATCTCACTGTGGATGAAAGTCGGTGCTGGTCACGGGACGTGGCTCGGTTATCTTGCCGCTCCCCATGTCGCTGACACCCGCCGAGCGCCAGGACAGGTTCCACGCCGCGTTCCTGGGACTCGCCATTGGGGATGCCCTGGGCTTTCCCCTGCGGGGCATCCCTCCGGCGAGTCTCGCGCGCCTGCCTGGACTGGCGGAGGACTTCGCGCCTCGGCCTCGGGGGAAGTTCGCCAAGGGCCAGTTCTCGGATGACACGCAGCTGATGCTGGCCGCGGCCGAGAGCGTCATCCGCGAGGGGAAGGTGGAGGGGCGCAGCGCGGCGGCGCACCTGGCGTGGCTGTGGCAGGAGGGCATCATCCTCCAGCCGCCCAAGCATCTGTCCGAGGCGCTGCAGAAGCTGGCGCAGGGCACGCCGTGGATGAGCGCGGGGGCGCCGCTGGGAGTGAAGTGCCACTCGGTGCTGAGCCGCGCGGTGGTGGTGGGCCTCTTCGAGAGCAAGAGCAAGGTGCGCATCCGCCACGACGCGGGCGTGCTGTCGGTGCTGACGCACAAGGACCCGACGTGCGCGGCGGCGGCGGCGGCCTTCGCGCAGGCGGTGGCGCTGGGGCTGACGACGAAGGAGCCCCTCACGCCCGCGGCGTTCTGCGAGGAGCTGGCACTCTCCGCGGCGGCGCATGACAAGGAGCTGGCCGAGGAGCTGCGGCACCTGCCACGGTTGCTGACGTGGGACACGGCGCGGGCGCTGGGGCAGCTGCGCAAGGTGAGCGTCCCGCCCAGCCAGCTGCGGGGCGTGGACGGGCTGCCGCCGCACGTGGTGCCGGTGCTGCTCACGGCGCTGTACGCGACCTTGAAGGTGCCGCACGACTTCCGGCAGGCGGTGGAGCTGACGCTGCGCTGCGGAGGCGAGGCGGACGTGGCCGCCGCCTGCACGGGCGCGCTGCTGGGCGCGCACCTGGGCACGGCCATCCTCCCGGCCCGGTTGCGCAAGAACGTGCTGTACGCGGACACGCTGCTGGACGCGGCGGACCGGCTCTTCCAGGCGAGGCAGGTGCGCGAGACGCTCGCCACCGCGCTGGCCCAGCAGAAGCGCCGCCGCTGACCCACCGGGCCCCTGGCCGCTCGCTCGCTTCCAAGGAGGCGGCCGGGCATCGCCGTGTTCCGGCGGACGGACTTCCCCAGGAATGTCTCCGCTCCCACCTTCCGCGAGAGAGCGGGTGGCACCCGGTACCACGGGGTGGGCCCGCCGGATGCCCCGGGAGGCGGAGACGTGGAACTCGAATCGGAGCGTCTGGAGCGCAGACAACTGGAGTCCCTGTCCACGGCGGAGCTCATCCGCCATGCCATCGAGGAAGCGCGGCTGCTGGCGCGCGCCGAGGTGCTGCACGCGAAGAAGGAGCTGCGGGAAGAGGTGAAGGCGGCGCGCACCTCCGGCATCCTCCTGGGCGCCGGTGCCGTGCTGGGGCTCGTGGGCCTGGCGGCCCTCCTCGTGGCGGCGGGCCTGGCGCTGCCGCTGGCCCAGTGGCTCGGCGTGCTGTTGGTGGGCGTCTTCCTGGTGCTGCTCGCGGGAGGCCTGGCATTCGCGGGCGCCAGGCGGCTGCCGAAGAAGCCCCTGTCCCACACCCAGGAACGGTTGAAGACGGACATCGCCCGCACCCGGGAGACACTGCAATGAGCGAGCAGGAAAAGGGCGGCGGGCACATCACCGCCGGCATGGACGAGCGCGAGAAGGTGGAGAAGACGGCGGACCGGCTGCGCGACGAACTGCTCCTCACCCTCGAGGAGCTGGACCGGCGCCGCGAGCGCGCCATGGACGTGCGCTACCAGGTGCGCCACGCGGTCGAGAAGAACCGCGATGTGTTGATCAAGGCGGGCGGCGTCGCGCTGGGGTTGCTGGTCATGAGCATGGGTTACTCCTGGTGGAAGGCGCGCCACCGCGAGGAGCTGCTGTGGAAGCACCGCCGCCAGGCGCTGCGGCGGGCCTGGGAGCATCCGGACCGGCTGGCCTCGCAAGCCGAGGAGCGGCCCATCGGCTTCGAGCTCGGCCGCAAGCTCGTCCTCATCTTCGCCTCCACGCTGGCCTCGGCCCTGGCGAAGAGCGCAGTGAAGACGCTGGTGCCTCCCTCCCCGGAGCCGCAGCAGGCCCCGGAAGGCAAGAAGCGCCTCGGGCTGCGCATCAACCACTCCCCGGCCCACGCGTAGTGTCCGGGGCCAGACGGCGGATACGGCATGCTCCGGCGACGGGGCGTGCCGTGTTCACTGCTGGTGACATGGATAAGAATCGTTGATTGCGAGAAATTAGCGCATAAAGCAGACTCATCTACGTCATGGATCTGCTCTACGCGCGTGCCCAGATGGGGCTGTCCCTCGCCTTTCACATCATCTTCGCGGCCGCGGGTATCGCGCTGCCCCTGTTGATGGTGCTCAGTGACGTGAAGGCCCGGAGGACGGGCGACGCGGACTACGTGGAGCTCAGCAAGAAGCTGGCGAAGGGCACGGCCATCCTCTTCGCGGTGGGGGCGGTGAGCGGCACGGTGCTGTCCTTCGAGCTGGGGCTGCTGTGGCCCGCGTTCATGGGGACATACGGAGAAGTGATAGGGCTGCCCTTCGCGCTGGAGGGGACGGCCTTCTTCACCGAGGCGGTGTTCCTCGGCATCTATCTGTACGGGAGGGAGCGGATACCGGCGGGGCTGCACCTCTTCTCGGGGGTGATGGTGGCGGTGAGCGGCGCGGCGAGCGCCTTCTTCGTCACGCTGGTGAACGCCTTCATGAACCACCCGGCGGGCTTCACGCCCACGGCGGGCGGGCCGGTGAACGTGGATCCGGTGGCGGCGATGTTCAGCCCGGGCTGGGCCTATCAGGTCCTGCACACGCTGCTCGCGTGTTACCAGGCCAGCGCCTTCGCCATGGCGGGCATCCACGCCTTCGTGCTGCTGCGGCACCCGGGAGCCGCCTTCCACCGCAAGGCGCTCTCCGTGGCGCTGCCGCTCGCGTGCGTCACCGCGCTGCTGCAGCCCTTCGCGGGAGACCTGGAGGCGGAGCACATCGCCCATGCGCAGCCGGTGAAGCTGGCGGCGGCGGAGGGCCTCTTCGAGACGCAGCGGGGCGCGCCCCTGAGCGTGGGCGGGCTGCCGGACGTGGAGACGGGTACCACGCCCTACGCCATCGAGATACCCAAGGGGCTGTCGATCCTGGCGTTCCGGGATCCGGACGCGGAGGTGAAGGGCCTGAACGACTTCCCTCGTGACGAGTGGCCGCCGGTGCTCAAGGTGCACCTGGCCTTCCAGGTCATGGTGGGCACGGGAGGGCTGATGGCGCTGCTGGCGGTGGTGACGCTCTTCCTGCGCTGGCGGCACAAGGCGTGGCCCGAGGGCCGGCGGGTGCTGTGGGGCTGGCTGCTGTGTGGACCGCTCGGGGTGGTGGCGATGGAGGCGGGGTGGCTCGTCACCGAGTGGGGACGCCAGCCGTGGATCATCCGCGGGGTGATGCGCACGGCGGACGCGGTGACGCCGGTGACGCACCTGGCGGTACCCTTCTGGACGTTCACGCTCGTCTATCTCTTCCTGGGGGCGATGGTGGTGTTCCTCCTGGTGCGGCAGGTGGCGGGCACGCTGCCGGGCCGCGCGCCCCCCTCGGAGGTGGCCCATGTCCACTGAGCTGTGGTTGCTGGGCGGAGCGCTGGTGGGCAGCTTCGTCCTCTACGCGCTCTTCGGAGGCGCGGACTTCGGCGGCGGGGTGTGGGACCTGCTGGCCTCGGGGCCCCGGAAGGCGGAACAGCGGGCGCTCATCGCCAGGGCACTCGGGCCGGTGTGGGAGGTGAACCACGTCTGGCTCATCATCGGCGTGGTCATCCTCTTCGGCGTCTTCCCGAGGGCCTTCGCGGTGCTGTCGGTGGCGCTGCACGTGCCGCTGACGCTGCTGCTGCTGGGCATCGTCTTCCGGGGTACGGCCTTCACCTTCCGCACCTACGACGCGCGGGGGGACAAGGTGCAGCGGCGCTGGGGGCTCGTCTTCAGCGTGGCGAGCGTGCTGGCGCCCCTGCTACTGGGGATGTGCGTGGGCGCGATGGTGAGCGGAGACATCCAGGTGGAGGGGCTCGCCGTGGTGAGCGGCTTCCTCTCCGCGTGGCTGTCGCCCTTCGCGCTGGCGGTGGGCGTGCTGGCGCTGTGCCTCTTCGCCTTCCTGGCGGCGGTGTACCTCACGGCGGAGACGCGCGAGCCCGCGCTCCAGGAGGACTTCCGGCGGCGGGCGCTGGGCGCGGGCGTGGCGGTGTTCCTCGCGGCCTTCGGCGTGCTGCTGCTGGCGCGGGGTGGGGCACCCCGGGTGTGGTCGGGGCTGACGGGCTCTCCCTTCGCGTTGGGGCTGCACGCGGCCACGGCGGTGGCGGCGGTGCTGGCCTTCGGACTGTTGCTCACCCGACACTTCTGGCCGGCGCGCGTGGCGGCGGCGGCACAGGTGGGCCTCATCGTCTCGGGGTGGGCGGTCTCCCAGTACCCCTACCTCGTGGTGCCGGACGTCACCCTCCAGGGCGCGGCGGCGAACGTGGCCACCCAGCGGGCCCTCCTGGTGGCGCTCGCGGTGGGGGGAGCCCTCATCTTCCCGTCCCTCTTCTTCCTGCTGCGGGTGTTCCAGTCACCCCGCCCACCATTTTCCACCCCGGGTGCGGGCGGAAAGGCGGCCAGACCCATGCAGTAGGGCCCCCAAATGAAATGAGGTAGCGTCCGGGCTTCAGGCACGGGGGGAGCTTCAAAACCGTCCACCTCCCAGCACCCAAGGAGCCCGAGTACATGGCGAGCCCCAAGTTCGAGACGCTGGTCGACATCTTCCTGCAGAGCACTGCCCACTACGGCCCTCGCAACCTGTTTGGCGAGAAGAAGAACGGCCAATGGACGTGGATGACGTACATCCAGTTCGGTCAGATGGTGGATGACCTGCGCGGGGGCCTGTCACAGCTCGGCGTGACGCACGGAGACCGTGTGGCCGTCATCTCCAACAACCGCCACGAGTGGGCGGTGGGTGCATATGCCTGTTACACGCTGGGAGCTGCCTACGTCCCCATGTACGAGCAGCAGCAGGAGAAGGAGTGGCTGTACATCCTCAATGACTGTGGCGCCAAGGTGGTGTTCGTCGCCACGGATGCCATCGCCGCCAAGGTGAAGGCACTTCAGCCGCAGCTACCCAAGCTCGAGCACATCATCCGCTTCACCGGCACCTCGCACGAGACGGACAGCTTCGCCTGTCTGCTGCGCCGGGGCACGGAGACGCCCAGCCCCGTCGTGCAGCCCAAGCCCACGGACCTGTGTGGCCTCATCTACACCTCGGGCACCACCGGCAACCCCAAGGGCGTGATGCTCAGCCACTCCAACATCGCGCGCAACGTGGCCGCCATCCACGAAGTCTTCCCCATGTCCGAGGCGGACTGCTCCCTGTCCTTCCTCCCGTGGGCGCACGTCTTCGGCCAGTCGGTGGAGCTGCACGGCCTGTTCTCCATGGGCGCCGCCATGGGCATCGCCGAGGCGGTGGACAAGATCATCGACAACCTGAGCGAGGTGAAGCCCACGCTGCTCTTCTCGGTGCCGCGCATCTTCAACCGCATCTATGACGGGCTGCAGAAGCGCATGGCCTCGGAGTCGCCCATCAAGCGCATGCTCTTCACCCGCGGCCTGGAGGTGGCCAGGCAGCGCCGCGAGCTGGCGGACCGCAAGGACAACAGCCTGCTGGTGGACGTGCAGCACACCTTCTTCGACAAGGTCGTCTTCTCCAAGGTGCGCGCCCGGTTCGGCGGCCGGCTGAAGTATGCCTTCAGCGGTGGCGCGGCCATCTCGCGCGAGGTGGCGGAGTTCATCGACAACCTTGGCATCACCGTCTACGAGGGCTACGGCCTCACCGAGACGTCCCCCATCGCCACGGCCAACTTCCCCGGCAACCGGAAGATCGGCTCGGTGGGCAAGGCCATCCCCGGCACGCGCGTGGAGATCGACCGTAGCGAGACGGGCGACCCGAAGCAGGGGGAGATCGTCGTCCACGGCCACAACGTGATGCTGGGCTACTACAACCTGCCCGACGAGAACGCGAAGGCCTTCACGGGCGACGGTGGCTACAGGACCGGCGACATGGGCTACCTGGATGACGACGGGTACCTGTGGATCACCGGCCGCATCAAGGAGCAGTACAAGCTGGAGAACGGCAAGTACGTGGTGCCGGTGCCCATCGAGCAGGCGCTGCAGCTCTCGCCCTTCATCACGAACGTGATGGTGCACGGGCAGAACAAGCCCTTCAACGTGGCCATCATCGTCCCGGACATGGAGGCGCTGAAGAAGTGGGCGGCCGAGAAGGGACTGGACATCACCTCCATCCCCGAGCTGCTCAAGCGCGAGGAGGTGCAGCAGCTCTACCGGGAGCAGATCCTTGAGTACACCAAGAGCATCAAGGGGTACGAGAAGCCGCAGCGTTTCCTGCTCATCAGCGAGGACTTCACCACGGCCAATGACATGCTGACGGCGTCGCTGAAGCTCAAGCGGCGCAGCGTGCTCAAGAAGTACGACGAGGCCGTGGAGGAGCTGTACCGCGAGGCGGAGAAGAGCGGCGAGCCCCGAGCGGCCTGAGGTCCATGGCTCGCCGTCCGCGTGGAAGCGCGGACGGGTGACCCCGTGCTTCTCAGGGCCAGGTGGCCACCGGCAGCGTGAAGAAGAAGATGCTGCCGGAGCCCACCTGGCTCTCCGCCCACAGCTGGCCCCCATGGGCTTCGATGATGCCCTTGGCGATGTAGAGGCCGAGCCCGGTGCCCTCCCGAGCACGCTTCTTGGCTTGCCAGTACCGGTTGAACAGGTGGGGCAACTGCTCCGCGGAAATGCCTGGGCCGGTGTCCTTCACGGCGAACCTCACGGCCTTGCCCACCAGATCGATCGTGAGCTGGATGGAGCCTCCTTCCGGGGTGAACTTGATGGCGTTTCCGATCAGGTTCGAGAGCACCTGGAAGATCCGGTCCCGGTCGACTCGGATCAGCACCTCGGGATGACTCACCCGCTGTGAGATGGACAGCCGCTTCTGCTCCGCGAGCGGACGTAGGATCTCCAGACACTCCTCGAGCAGGCTCTCCAACTCCTCCGGCGCGGGCTCGATGACGAAGCGTCCCGCCTCGATCTTCGCGAGGTCGAGCAGGTCCCGGATGAGGGTGTTCATCCGCTCCGTCGCGTGCTGGATGCGCTCGGCTGAGTTCTGGAGCCGCCGCCAGGGGCCTTCGCGGTCCAGAGGCAAGGCCCGGAGGATGGACCCTACCTGGAGATGGATGACCCCGAGCGGGTTCTTCAAATCGTGCGAGACGACCGCCACCAGGTCGTCCCTGGCCTGGACGGCCTTCTGCTCCCGAAGCACCTGATGCCCCAGGTCCATCTCGATGGCGTAGCGCCTCAGGTCCGCGGCGGCTTCCACCTCGGCCGGCGTCCACGGCGGCGAGGTCGAGCGGACGACCTCCTTCCACAGCTCGAACGAGCGGCGCGGGTGGAGGCGTAGCTCCTGTCCCTCCCGCTCGACGGGCTTGGTGGGGTCACCTCCCCAGTTCACCGTCTGGATGACCTCCGGCCGGAACCACAGGACGTAGTCGGGGGCGGGCTTGGGAAGGGAGATCGCGAGCAGGCCGCTGGCGACCTCCTTGAATGCCTCCGCTGGCGGGTAGAGGCCAGGCAGGGCCCTGGTGTGGAAGAGGCCCTCCTTGACCGTCTCGCGCAGCCACTCGACGAGGCCCTCGATGGCCGATTCTGGAGGGACACGCCCCACTGTCCAGCACCTGCCTTCGCGGAACACGGCCGCGCCGCTCGCTCCCGCGAGCCCCAGCAGCTCCGCTGGCTGCTTGACGAGACCGGCGAGGGCCTCTTCCTCTTCGGCCCGCATTGCTTCCACCAGGCGCTCCTGGTGCCCACGCAGCTTCTTGCGGAGCTCCACCTTCTCGAGCTCCACCATGGCTCCTATCAGCTGAGAGGTGATGCGGCCGATGAGCTCACACGCGGCCCGCAGCTCGTAAGGGAGGAACCTTGGCGAGGAATGGTTCCCGCAGGAAATCAATCCCCAGAGCCTTTCCCCATGGACGAGGGAAATGCTCATGGAGGCGCGGAGGCCCAGGTTCCGCATGTACTCGATATGAATGGGCGAGACACTCCGGAGCACGGAGAAGCTCAAGTCGAGGGGCTGCTGGTTGTCAGGCCGGAGGCTGGGAAGGATGGGCGCGGGCCTGTACTCCCTGTCGGGGATGATGCGCAGCCAGTTGAGCAGGTAGAGCCGGCGTGCCTGCTGGGGGATGTCCGAGGCGGGATAATGAAGGCCGAGATACGCATCCAGGCCCTCCAGCTTGTCCTCGGACAGGACCTCGCCATTGTCCTCCTCATCGAAGCGGTAGATCGTGACCCGCTCGAACCCCGTGAGCCGGCGCACCTCGGCGGCGGCCGTGTCGCAGAGCTCGCGCAGGTTCTCCGCCGCCTGCAACCGGGCGAGGGCCCGCTGGAGGAGTCGCTGGAGGGACCACCCATCTTTCCCCTCAGTCATGGGCCGTACCGGCTCGAGCTCCAAGAGGGTGGCGCCCTGGTGGCGATGGACGATTCCGTCGAAGGCGCGCGAGCCCACCGTGACAGGAAATGGGTTGTTCTCCTGGGGACGGTCGCTCCGCAGCGCTTCGGTCAGCAGGCCCAGCGAGGTCGCATCGAGCAGGTTTTCGAGCGGGCGGCCCAATAGCAGCTCCGGTTCGATGCCCAGGACGTCCGCCACGTTCGCGCTCACCTGAGCGACCGTCAGCGCGGGCTCGTGCAGGGCGAACAGGACGCCATGCGGCTGAATGGCGCCCGGAATGTGGATGGGCTCCTTGGCGCAGTTGGTCAGGTCGACGGCTTGTCCGGGCAAGGACGTGTCGGTCTTCATCGGGAAAGTCCTGGCGGAGACATCTGCTCGTTACTCCATGCTGCTACCTACCCGCTGACGGTCGGAAGAGGCAGGGACAACTGTGAGATCGTTAAAATGCGGATGGGGGGGCGCGTTCGCGTCGAGAGCGCGCCGGGGCTCGCGAGCAGCTCGCCTGCCTGGAGCAGTGGAGGGCGAATGGAGGAGAGGGGGGACTCCCCCCCTTGGTGTTAGGGTGTTGAGATGACCTCCGCACCCGGACGTTCAGCGCACAGCCAGAACCAGCATCCGCGGAGGGCTGAGGACAACCACACCGTTCAGTTCTACGAGGACCCAACGTTCCTCTTCGACGTGGTGGTGCGATTCGTGGACGCGGGGTTCCAGGCGGGTGAACCCGCTGTCATCATCGCCACGGAAGCGCACCGAGCGGGCCTGGTGCAGCGGCTGAAGGCGAAGGGCTTCGACGTGGAGCGTGCCTGCGAGGACGGGCGTCTCGTCCTCCTCGACGCTCGGGACACCCTGGCCAGGTTCATGGTCGGGGGGCTGCCTGACTGGAGTCGCTTCCGGGATGTCATCGGTGGGGTTCTCGACAGGAGTCATCGGAACGCTGGGGGGGCATGTGTTCGTGCCTACGGCGAGATGGTGGACCTGCTCTGGAAGGAGCGAAATCCGCAGGCCGCACTGCTGCTGGAGGAGCAGTGGAACGAGCTCGGCAAGGAGCACCCCTTCAGCCTGCTGTGTGGTTACGAGATGGGAAACTTCCGCACGAAGGACGATGCGCAGGCGTTCCACGAAGTCTGCTGCGCACACTCCCACGTCATTCCCACCGAGAAGTACTCACAAGCCGAGTCCCTCGATGCGCGCCTGCGCGAAGTCTCCGTTCTCCAGCAGCGCGCCCAGGCGCTCGAAGCTGAAATCGAGCACCGGAAGCGGATCGAGAAGGAGCTGTTGGAGGCGCTGAAGCTGCGTGATGATTTCCTGTCCGTTGCCGGGCATGAGCTGAAGACACCCCTCACCACTCTCCAACTCCATGTCCAATCACTCCTGGGCATGGTGAAGGAGAGGGGGGAGGAGCGCCTGAAGGAGAAATTGGAAAAAGCGCGGCGGCAGACCGAGCGGCTCGCCGCGCTCACGGATGAGCTTCTGGATGTTGCCCGCCTCAGCACTGGCCAACTCACGCTTCGGTTGGAGGAGTGTGACTTGTCAGCACTCGTGCTCGACGTGGTGGACCGTTTCGCCGAAGCGGTGGCCCGGTCGGAATGTCAGCTCAGGGTGAGCGTGGAGGAGCACGTGAGGGGGCAGTGGGACAGGTTGCGTATCGAGCAGGTGATAACGAACCTGCTCTCCAACGCGCTCAAGTACGGGGTTGGCAAACCCGTGGAAGTGCGGGTGAACGCGGGGAAGGGCCGAGCGCGGCTGTCCGTCCGGGATAACGGCATTGGCATTCCGCTCAAGGACCAGGCTCGCATCTTCGACCGATTCGAGCGGGCGGTGTCCTCACGGAATTACGGCGGACTCGGGCTCGGGCTCTGGATTACCCGGCAAGTGGTCGAAGCTCACGGTGGCGTCGTTCGCGTCGAGAGCGAGCCAGGGAATGGGGCCACGTTCATTGTCGAGCTGTCGTACCTCCCCGGCGACAGAGGTTGAGCAGCACCCTCTCCCTCTGGGAGAGGGCTGGGGTGAGGGTCGTCCCGGCGCGTCAGCGGCTCACTGCCCGCGGATGCGCGCGGCCAGCTTGGCCAGCTCGCCGTGGTCCATCGGGCTGCCGGCGAACGAGGGCAACTCCGCCATGGAGTCGGTGGGGATGAGGTGCACGTGGGCGTGCGGCACCTCGTAGCCGAGCACCACCTCCACCACGCGCTGGCATTGCGTGCGCTCCTTGAGCAGCCGCGCCACGGTGCGCACCGCCTGCATCAGCGCGCCATATGCCTCGGGCTCCATGTCGAAGAGGTAGTCCACCCCCACCTTGGGGATGACGAGCGTGTGCCCGGGCCTCAGCGGACGGATGTCCAGGAAGGCCAGGTGCCGGTCGTCCTCCCACACCTTGTGGCAGGAAATCTCGCCTCGGACGATCTTCGCGAAGAGGGTGTCTGCGGCCACGGTGCTGCCTCCGTTGAAGGAAGAGGCGGCAGGATAGCGGCTGCCGCCACGAAGGGCGCCGGGCTCGTTCGGAAAGTGAGGACCGGTGACAGTCAGGCACGCCGCGAGCGGCGGACAGGCTTCTTCTTCGCCGGGGCCACGGGCTTCTTCTTCGCGGCGGGCTTCTTCTGGGCGGCCCTCAGGGCGGCCTCCACCGCGCGGCGCGCCCAGGGCAGCAGCGCGTGGGCGTCGTCGCTCGCTTCCGGCGGAGGCGTCCAGTACGACATGGTGACGGGCTTGCGGCCCTTGCCCGCGTCGTAGACGAAGGGCTCGCCTCCCGCGGACTCGAAGGCGGGGCGCGTGGTGTCGTCCGTCTTGAGGTACAGCCGGTCCTCGGCGATGAGGCCGAACATCCTCCCGCCCTGGTACAGGCCCCACCCACCGAACATGTTGCGCGCCTGCACGGGGCCGAGTGGCTCCAGCAGCTCCAGCGTGTACTCCACGTAGCTGTCCATGCGCGCCATGCGGTGCCCTCCGGTTCGCTCCATCATGGGACCGCCGACGCGGTGGTGGCCACGTTCTTCTTCTTCGCCCGGGGCGGCGCATTCGCCACCACCGCCGTGCGCTCCAGCATCGCGTCCAGCTCGCTCCTCGGCAGCCAGCGCCCGCGCACCATCACCCCGGCGATGGCGCGCGTGTGCCGCACGTCCTCCAGCGGGTTGGCGTCCAGCAGCAGCAGGTCCGCGCGCCGGCCCTCTGCCACCGTGCCCCAGGTGCTCGCTTCGCCCAGGTACTCCGCCGCGTTGCGCGTGGCCGCCTCCAGCACCCCGTAGGCCGGAATCCCCGCCGCCGCCAGCGCCTCCATCTCCCGGTGCACCGCGAAGCCCGCCACCATGAAGAGCTGCGGCGAGTCCGAGCCCACCAGCAGCTTCGCGCCCGCCGTGTACAGCCCGTGCACCACCTGCCGCCGCAGCTCGGCGAACCGGCGCTTGCGCTCCGCCGGTACTCCCGCCATCTGCGCGTCTCCCGCCACCATCCGCGTCCACGCCTCCACGGAGGCCTGCGGCACGAAGCGCAGCTCCGGACGCGCACGCAGCGGCTCCACGCCCTCGGGGCTCGTCACCGTCTCGAACAGGGCCAGCGTGGGTGAGCTCCACACGCCTGCCTTTCTCGTGGCCTCCGCCAGCGCTGGGATGCGGGCCGGGTCCATCCGCTCCAGCGGCTCACCCAGCTCCACCTGGCCCACCTCCACCCGCGCGGCGTCGTTCTCGGGCAGCAGCTCGTTGAGGTAGCCGTCCAGATGTTCGATCTGCTGCCCCGACTCCAGCGCGTGGAAGAGCCCCACGTCCGGTGTCACGTGGCCGCTCACCTTCAGCCCTCGCGCGCGTGCCTCGGCCATCATGGCGTCATAGGTCTCTCGGCCCAGGGAGCCGTGTGTCTTCAGCAGGTCGTAGCCCGCCGCCGCGTACTCGCGCACCCGCTGTCGCACCTGCTCCGGTCCCCGCACCGACTTGCCATGCAACGAGGGCCCCGCGACGCGCAGCGTGGGCCCCAGCACCTCCCCGCGCGCCACCCGGTCCCTCACCAGCCGCGGGGTGTCCTTGGGGCCTCCCAGCGCCCGCGCCGAGGTGACGCCATTGGCCACCAGCAGCGCGAGCACCTGGCCGGCGGGATCCTCCGGCTCTCCCGTGCCCGGCACCAGGTGCAGGTGCATGTCGGCCAGCCCAGGCATCAGGTAGCGGCCCTGTCCCTCCACACGCACCGCGTCCCGGGGCACTCGCGTGGAGTCCACCGGGCCCAGGGCCACGATGCGCTCTCCCCTCACCACCACCGTCTGGTGGGCGAGCAGGTGCTCGGCATCCATGGGCACCACGTTCACGTCCACGAAGGCCACCACGCGCTCCACGGGGGGAGCCTCCCCACTCGCGGCTGGAGTGGCCGGGCTCGTCGCGCAGGCCGCCATCCCGAGCCCCAGGCCCAGGGTCATCCACCGAAGCCACCGTGTCTCTCGCCGCATGTGTGTCGTTCCCCCTCACCCGGGGTCCCCGGGCGGCGCAGCCAACAAGGCTGTCTGGTCGCCTGTTCCCGGAACCAGGAGACGAGCAGGAAAGCGGAAAAAGAGTCTGAAATACAGCAAGGGCACTCCGTCGTTTATGCGCGGCCCACCCATGATCCTGCCCACGCTCTTCCTGCTTGCTTCCGCTCCGGCAGTCCCCTCCGCCCGCAACACCGTGGTTCCCGAGATGGGCGTCCCGTTTGCCTGTGGCCGGGTGTTCCCGGTGAGCCAGGGCCACGACACGGGAAGCCACCTTCAGAACGACACCTACGCCTGGGATTTCCGCATGCCCGTTGGCACCCCCATCGTCGCCGCTCAGGACGGCGTGGTGCGCATGGCGCGCGGTGACAGCAATCAGGGCGCGTGCGATCCGAAGATGGCGCAGTACGCCAACTACATCGTCATCTCCCACGAGGGCGGCGTCGAGACGCAGTACCTCCACTTCAGCGCGGTGGTGGTGAAGGCAGGCGACAAGGTGCGCAAGGGTCAGCTCATCGGCTACTCGGGCAACACCGGCTGGTCCTGCGGTCCCCACCTGCACTTCAAGGTGGCGCAGACCCGGGGCAACGGGTGGAACAACCCCTCCGTGCCCGCGCTCATCTCCGGCTACGGCGACCCGGTGCGCGACACCCTCGTCGCCGCGCCCGCGTGTGGCAACACGGGCGACATGCCGGTGATGGCCGCTCATGACGCGGCGCGTGGCAGCGAGCCGCTCGCGCCCGCCTCGGCCCCGCCTCGCGAGGGCGAGCAGGCCGCGGGTGGCATCCCGGCTGGAGCCAAGGCCATCCTGGAGCGCGCGGCTTCCTCCGCGGGTCGCGCATCGGATGCGGCCGGCGGCTCCCGCCAGGCCAGCCGCTCCGAGTAGGACCTGGACTCCGGGTGTTGGACCGCTCCCCGTGCGCCGGGGAGCGGCTGCCCGTCAGCTCTCCATGCTAGCGTGCACCTCTCGGTGAACCCCCCGACGAGGTGGCCATGCTGTTCTTCGACCTGGAGGCCTATGCGCCTCCGAGCGAGCGCGCCACGAGCCTGAGCTCGCTCGTCGTCAATCCCGCGAGGCCGGGCCACGTGCTGCTCGGGGGCTGCTTCTTCAGCAAGCGCTTCGAGCAGTCCATCCCAGAGGCACCCGAGGTGGAGGGGCTGTGGCTGTGGGACTTCGAGTCCGAGGCCGCGCTGCTCCGGGCCATCAAGGCGCGCTTCGAGGAGGAGTGGAAGCGCCAGCGGGCCGAGGGCGTGCGGGTGCTCGGCAAGCCCGCGACGGACCTGGTGGTGTGTGGCGCGGGGATCGCCAAGTTCGACCTGCCGGCGCTCTACTGCCGCTCGCTCTTCAACGAGATCGCCGATCCGGCCGAGCTGTTCGAGGTCTTCTTCAAGGCCCGGCCGATCGACCTGGCGAACGAGGCGAGCTTCCTCTTCCCCGAGGAGCCCATCCTGTACCCCAAGACGACCAAGGAGATGGCCGGGCGCCTGGGGCTGCGCGAGAAGAAGGGCTCGAGCAAGGGCGTGTGGGAGAGCTACGAGAGCGGCGACTACCGCGCCATCGAGCAGCGGACCGCGGAGGAGTTGTTGCTGGTGATGGAACTCTACAGGCGCTTGCAGGCCAGGGTCGTCCGCCCCGCCCGACACGGTTGAGTCGAGCGGGGAGATTGACGACCCTGGCTCGCTAGGGCTGGCAGGTTCCTTTCACCTGACCCGGTGGAATGGTGCACTTCTGGGAATTGCAGTCCTCGTTACGCTTGCACCCCGTATTCGTGGGGCAGTCATAGCCGAAACCACGGGTCAGCCGTTCCGCGAAGAAGCCGCCAACAGGAACAGACTCCGTGATGTTCTTGCCCTCGTCAATCCGGCCTGCGGCCCTGTACTCGAGCATTACGACATTCCAAGAACGGCCGGATACACGCCAGTCGAAGCCGTTGTTTTCATTGTATTGATGATTGATGGCATGCTGGATGGCTTCGGCAACACTGTCGGAGTCTTGCCAGTCTGCGATGGCTATTCTGATGTTGCCGTCTGTTTTCTTGTCGTTATTGTCGAACTCAAAGACCCGCTCGTTTTCTAGACCCTTGTTGAAGGTAATCTTTGAGCCATCGGTGATTGTATCGGCTGGCACGCCGATGATACGTCCGGTTGCGCTGGTTAGATCCTGGTTCCTTTTGCAGTCGTTATTGCAGGTGCCGCACTCTTCCTTGTTTCCGTCGTCACATGCTTCGCCTGCGCTGATGTTCGCAATGCCGTCACCGCACTGATTCCACTTGCAGTTGTGATTGCAGTTCGCGTCTAGCCCGGGTTCGCACTGCTCTTCGCCACTGGCATTCACGTATCCATCACCACAACGAGCCAATTGGCACGAGTCTGTGCATCCATCCCCGTTGTCTTTGTTTCCGTCGTCGCACTGCTCTCCGGCACTGGTGTTCACGATGCCGTCGCCGCACAGAGCCAGTTGGCACAAAGCCGTGCAGCCATCCGTGTCGACGGCGTTGCTGTCATCGCATTGTTCTCCGGCACTGGTGTTCACGATGCCGTCGCCGCACTTGTTCGTCGTGCAGTTGAAATTGCAGGTCGGCGAGCTACCGGCGGGTCCGGGATCGCATGATTCGACGCCCTTGTGCAGGAACCCATCTCCGCACCTGGCTGGATGGCAGGCGACGCAATTGTCGGTGTTGTCACTGTTGTTGTCTTCGCACACCTCGCCAGGGTCGAGTTTGCTATTGCCGCATTGTTCGCCCGAGCGGCAGTCGGCACTGCACCCATCACCGGTGGTGTTGTTCCCGTCGTCGCACACCTCGCCAATGGCGGTGTCCACGACCTTGTTCCCGCATTGTTCGTTGGACAGGCAATCGGCGTCGCAGCCATCGCCATTGGCCCTGTTCCCGTCGTCACATACCTCGCCGGCAACCTTGTCCACGATGGTGTTCCCGCAGAACTCACTCGAGAGGCAGTCGGCACTGCAGCCATCCCCATTGATGGTGTTGCCGTCATCGCAGGCCTCTCTACGGGTGACGCCCCCCTCCGACGTGAGGTCGATGACGCCATTGCCACAGCTCTCGTCCGACTTGCAGGTCTTGCTACAGCCGTCCCCGTCTTCGATGTTGCCGTCATCGCAGGTCTCGCCGGCCTGGACGACGCCATCACCGCAATCATCCTTGATGCACGCGGGCTGCCTGGCGGCGCACCTCTGTCCGGAGGGGCAGACGAGCTCGGGCGGACAGTCCACGCTCTCGGGGGTGAGGCAGGC
Source organism: Archangium lipolyticum (assembly GCF_024623785.1). Classification (NCBI taxonomy): domain Bacteria; kingdom Pseudomonadati; phylum Myxococcota; class Myxococcia; order Myxococcales; family Archangiaceae; genus Archangium; species Archangium lipolyticum. Next base: position 121,373 of record NZ_JANKBZ010000004.1, on the reverse strand, counting down.
CGCGAGCGGCAGGAGCAGGAGCGCCAGTGGGAGCAGGGGCGCTCGACGAACAGGGGGAAGGGTCTCGCGTTTCATCGTGCACCTCAAAAGCGGAACGTGGCCAGGACGCCGTTCGTGTCACCGCCGAGCAGCGGTGTGACATCCACCGCATGGTTCGGCTTGTTCGGGTCGGTGCGGTGGGCCTGGGGTTGATTGAGGATGAGCAGCACCGCGCCGGTGACGAGCGCGGCTCCGCCAATGCCATATGCGCCGAAAGCCGCCCGCTGCAGGTTGTCACCCCGGGTGCGCAGGGCGGCGAGGTCCGGCTTGTCCCTCATCGAGCATCCGCCACACTCCCGGATTCCGGCGTCGAAGGTGTCGTAGCTCTGGCTGGTCTGGAGTTGGAGCAGACCTCCGCCCGCGGCGACCGCCATGCCCGACCCCACCACCGCCCAGGGCATCCAGACGGGCCAACGCCGCTTGTACACGGTGCACTCCTCGACGGTGCACATCTTGAGGTCGAGGGTGAGCTGCTCCCCGGGCATGAAGGTCCGGCTCATGTCCGTGGGCAGGTAGCCTTCCTTGGTGGCCACGAGGCTGTGCGCGCCAGGACGCACCATCCCCACGTAATGGCCGGGGGCCGTGAACAGCGGCTGTCCATCCAATGTCACGATGGCGCCAGGGGTGTCGCAGCTGAACTCCACCCGGGTGAGCTGCTTCTCGATGAGGGCCTTGTAGGTGCGGGCGTACTCGTACTTCTCCTCCTCGAGGGGCTCGGGGCCGTAGCGCATCGCCGACTCCAGGTGCTGATGGGCCTCGACCGGCTTGTCGAGATTCATCAGGGCCAGCGCCAGGTTGTAGTGGATGGCTGGGTGCTTCCAACGTTCCAGGGCCTGGGTGTACTTCTCGCTGGCCTGGCGGAAGAAGGACTCCTTCAGGAGTCCGTTGGCCTCGCGGAACAGGACATAGGCCGCGTCCTGGTCTTCCTGTGGCACGTTCCGGGACCAGGGGAGCGTCGCTTCCGTTTCGGGTCTGGTGCCTGGCTTGTTGGGCGTGGCCGCCGACGCCGTCCACGGCGAGTGCATCAACACCATCAGGGCCAGGCCGAGCGCGGCTCCGTTCCTCATTCCTCTCACTGTCGTGCCCCCTTCAGGTTCTCGATGACCGGGCCGAGCCGGTCATTCAGCCGCTTGTTGCGCTCCCGCTCCTTGCGCAGCAGTTCCTCGAGCTCTTGCGCCGCCTTGAGGGCGGCCGCCTTGGCTTCACGCGCCTCCTCCGCGCTCAGCTCGGCGCGTTTCTTGGCGCCCCTGGCGCGCATCTGCGCCTCGCGAGCCCTCTTGAGCGCGGACAGCAACTCGTCGTTCTTGCTCAACAGCTCCTCGTTGGCGCGTGCCACCTGGCTGGCGGCCTCCTCCGCCGCCTGCTGGGCCTTGCGCGCCTCCTCCGCCGCCTTCTGGCGCTCCAGCTCCTTGGCCTGCACCTCGACCAGGTGCTGCTTCGCCTCCGCCTCGGCGGTGCGCGCCGTCGCTTCCGCGTTGCGTGCCACCGTCTCGGCCTGCCTCGCCGCCTCCGCCTGCCGCTCCGCTTCTCGCTGGGAGTTGCGGATGACCACCAGCGCCACCGCCGCCGCGACCACCAGCAGCGCCAGGAACACGGTGGAGCCGATGAGCAGCGCCCGCCTCAGGCGCGTGGCCCGCTTCGCCTGGGAGGAGACCGCCTCGAGGAAGTCCTGCTGCAACCGCGGCAGCTCCCCGCGATAGCGGCGCTGGAAGCGCTGCGCCTCCTCCACCATCTCTCCGCGCCACAGCAGGTTGCCGTCGAAGTTCTTCGCCTGCCACTGGCGGGCCGCGTTGCGCAGCTGCTCCAGGAAGCCCGCGTCCTCCTGGCCCTCGTCCAGCCAGCGGCGCAGCGTGGGCCAGCTGTGGAGCAGCGACTCGTGGACGATCTCCACCGTCGCGCCCGTGGCGCCACTTCCCGTCTGCACGACGAGCAGACGCGCCTGGACGAGGTGGTCGATGAGCCGTTGCATCTCCCCCGTGTCCTTCGTCAGCTCACGCAACTCCTCCAGAGAGACGATGGCGCGCGTACGCTCGGGGGTGACCAGGCGCAGGAAGAGCGCGCGCACCAGCGTGCGCTCCTGCGTGGACAGGGAGGCCAGCACGCTGTCGGCATGGCTGGCGAGCGCTCCGGCGATACCTCCAATGGACTTGTAGGCGCTCTCCGTGAGCAGCTTGCGCGAAGGGTCTCTTGCCTCCCACAGCTGGGTGGCGGCGAACTGCAGCAGGGGCAGCGCGCCCTGGGCGGACTCCAGGTGCTCCAGCATGTTGTCCACCATCGCTGGAGTCTCGAAGCGGTAGCCGGCCATCTCCGCCGGCTGCACCAGCGCGTCGCGCAGGCCGTCGCGGCTGGGTGAGGACAGGAAGTAGAGGCCCTGGCTCAGCTCGGCCATGAAGCGCTCGTCTTCCGGCACCCGGTCCAGGAAGTCCGAGCGGATGGAGAGCACCACGCGGATGGGCGAGGTGGCGTCGTCCGCGATGCCCGACAGGCACGCCGTGAAGGCCAGTCGGTCCTTCGCGTCCGGCACCAGGGTGTAGAGCTCCTCGAACTGGTCGACGAAGAGCAGGATTCTGCGGTGCTCGCGCCGGGCGCGGCTGCGCAGCACGCTGCCCACGAAACCGGGCTCGGCGCGCAGGCGCTCCACGAGCATCTGCTGCTCCCGGATGTCCTCCTCGATGCTGGGCGAGGAGCTCACGAGCGGCGCCACCACACCCGCCAGCGCGGACAGGGGACTGCGGCCAGGGCGGATGACGAGCGACTCCCAGGGCGTGCCGGAGCGCTTGAGGACGGGCAGGACGCCGGCGCGCACGAACGAGGACTTGCCCGTGCCCGAGGGGCCCACCACCGCCAGCAGCGGCTGGTCGTTGATGCGGTTCACCAGGGCCGTGATTTCACGGGTGCGGCCGAAGAAGCGGTTCGCATCGGCCTCCTGGAAGGAGCTGAGGCCGGCGTAGGGGCTCTCGTCGATGCGCAGCTCGCCGCGGCCGTAGCGCCCAGGCAGGAAGGGCTCCAGGGCGCGCAGCAGCGATTGCGCGTCCGGGAACCGCTCCTCCTTGTGCTTGCGCAGACACCGGTCGACGATGTCGGCCAGCTCCTTCGGAACGTCCGGCGCCACGGTGCGCAGGGCGGGCATCGGCTCGTCGAGCAAGCCTGTCACCGCCAGCTGCGGGCCGCTCATCGTCCCCAGCGGATGCTGGCCCGCGAGCATCCGGAACAGCATGATGCCCACGGCCCAGATGTCCGTCCGGTGGTCGATGGGCACGCCGTTGCCCCATTGCTCCGGGGACATGTACGCCATCGTCCCCAGGATGGCGCCGCGGCGGGTGAGGTCTCCGGCCTCTCCGTCGAGCAGCCTCCCCACGAAGGTGTCCGAGGCGTTGCCGACCGCGGCGGGCTGCTCCTCCTCCTGCAACACCTTGGCGATGCCGAAGTCGAGCACCTTGATGCCGCCCGAGTCCGTCACGAGGATGTTCTCGGGCTTGAGGTCCCGGTGCACGATGCCCTGCTCGTGGGCGCACACCAGGGCCCGCACCACCGGCACCATCAGCTCCACCGCGCGCGGGGCCGGAGTCCGCTGGCCCGCCACGAGCTTCTTCAACGGCTGGCCCTGGAGGAACTCCAACACCATGAAGGGGCTGCCCGCGTGCTCGCCGACCTCGTAGATGATGACGATGTTCTCGTGGCTGCACCGTGCCGTGGCCCGGGCCTCGAGGATGAAGCGCCGGGTGAGGTCCGCGTCCTGGGTGTGCAGGAACTTGATGGCCACGCGGCGGCCCAGCCGCGTGTCGCGGGCGAGGTAGACCGTGCCCATTCCTCCACTGCCGATCTCCCGGATGAGCTCGTAGTGCTGGATGCGCGTGCCGGGCCCGAGCTCGTTGTTGGAAGGGCCCGGGACTCCGGTGGGCGGAATCGAGCGCAAGGCACTGCTGTGGTTCTTGATCATGTCTGGCTGCCTCCCCAGGACAGTCAGAAACGCGATGGGAGTGGATGCTCGTCGATGCTCCCGGAGGCGCGATGGAATGAACCGCCGGAGTGCGAGAGATGGACAGGGCTTCGAGCGTGAGTCTTGCCTGTCTGATTTAGAGCAACAACGGCAACATGATGGCCATACCCCTGCCCCCCTGCCTACCCCGGACGCGGGTACAGAGTTTCTGTCTGTTGTTTAGCGGAATCGTAAGATGTTACGGGCGGCTTCTCGCTCTTTGAGAAGGCTTTCCTGGATGGACTCTCCCAGCCTGCCCCCGAGCGCCCCCAGGAGCGCGACGAAGCGCTCGAGGCCCGCGCGGCGCACGGCGCGGGTGGTGCCCGCCAGACTCAACGAGGTGAGCAGCGCCCCCGCCCCCGCGAGCAGCGCGAACAGGGCCCCCGCGTTGAGGAAGTAGTCCACTCCCAGCAGCGGGCCCTCCACGTACGCGCGCACCACGCGGTAGCCCACGTGGCCCATGAGTGCCAGCAGGGGCAGGTTGACCAGGGGCAGCAGCAGCCAGCGCGCCGTGCGCCACCAGCGCGACACCGTCTCGGCCACCGCCGTGGTGAGCGTGTAGCGCCAGGCGCTCGCGCGCGCCGACCGCAGCTCCGCCAGCAACGTCTCCACGTCCGGCAGGCCCAGCGTCTCCGGCGATAGCCCGCTCGCGTGCGCCAGACTCCGCGCCTCCACCAGCGCGGTGCGCGCGGCCGACTCCACCGCCAGGTCGTCCTCGAAGGGCTCCACCACCGCCGTCTCCGCCGCTCGCGCCCGCGTCCTGTCCCGCACCGCGTCCAGCACCGTCGAGGTCGCCGCCACCGCCAGCCCCACCGGCAGGCTCCGCCGCGCCACCAGCGTCGCCGCTCCCAGTCCCCCGGCCCCCACGTACGAGAGCCGCATGCCCCACGCCGCCGGGCCCCAGAAGCGCCCCGCCGCCTGGCTCCGCACCTCCGAGCCCAGGTGGCCCTGCGCCAGCCCCAGCCGCCCGTCGAAGTCCGCCTTCAGCGACTCGGAGGCACGTGCGAGGCCCGACTCCAGCGCGCCCCGCGTCCGCGCCAGCGTGTCCTCCGTCTCCTTCAGCGCGCCCTCCACCCGTGTGGTGATTTCCTCCAACACACCCCGGGCGTTGGTGCGCCGCACCCGCTCGGCCACCGTCTGCGTGGCCAGGGATTTGAGATGGAAGAGCAGGGCGCCGAACTCGCCCGAGGGATCCTCCCCCCGCTGCGCCGCCCGGGCGCTGATGGCGAAGACGGGCACGGACTCCAGCGGCAGCCCGTACTGCTCCGCCGCCAGCCGGCGCGACTGGGATTTCAGGGCCTCACGTGACTCGGGGGACAGCTCGTCCGCGAAGTTGACGAGCAACACGAGTGCCCGGCGCCGGGCGAACTCGGAGAGGAACTCCACCTGGGTGGCCTCGGCCACGCTCCCCCGGTGCATCACCACGAGCGCCACGTCCGCGCGCTCCAGGGCCGCTCGCGCCACCTCGCGGTGCACGGTGGCCACGCTGTTGAGGTCCGGCGTGTCGATGAACACCTGGCCGCTCCACAGCCCCCGGGGGCCCGGCGTGTAGCGCACCACCTTCGCGCCTGTCTGGGCCAGGTCGTCGAGCCCCGCGCCCTCGGGGGCGAAGAGGGTGGCGGCGGAGCTGGTGGGGCGGTCCTCCCCCTCGCGCGCGAGCGACTGGCCGGCCAGCGCGTTGAGCAGGGTGGACTTGCCCGCGCCCGTGGCGCCGACGAGGGCCACGGAGAGGGGGGCGTCCTTGCGCTCCAGGCCGCGCGCGTAGTCCCGCAGCAGCCGCTCGAGCCGGGCGGCCTGGGGTTTCAGCGCGGGCAGCGCCAGCGCGGCGGAGAGGAGGGGCTCGAGTTCCTGGGGGTCGGGCAGGGTGTCCACGGGCCCCAGCCTCGCCAACACGCGCGCTCCTGCCCAGCACTGAATTCGGGCGAGCTTCCGCCAGCGGGCATTTCGCTCCGAACCCGGAAGGTCTCGAGTCCGTCAAGACAATTCCAAACAAAAATCCATGTCAGACAGGCATGCCAGTGTGCTTCGCGGCGCGGACGCCAGTCGTTCCCGCGCCGTTGCATCACCCACGAAATGAGGGCAACGCATGCAAGCTGTATTCAAGGGACGCATCCTGCACACCCTGGCGCTGGGCCTGTCGCTGACGGCCATTCCCGACGCGCAAGCCGCGGCGAAGGAGCTGGTGCCGCGCGCCGCCGCGGTGAAGTCCCGGGGCGCCGAGCTGCCTCGGGGCATGTATGTGGAGCGTCTGGTGGTGAAGTTCCACGAGGGCACCCGGGTGCGTCCGCGCGACGGCCGGCTGGTGGCCCTCGCCTCCGAGCGCGGCCCCGAGGAGCGCTCGCTCCTGGCTCGCCGCGGACTCGATGACGCGCGGCTCGCCAGGGATCTCTCCTCCGCGTCGGACCTGCTGGCGCGGGTGCCGCGCGCGGGCGCCCCGACGCGTCTCTTCAAGCAGGACGAGGCCTCCCTGGCCGAGCTCAAGCGCTCGGGCGAGGAGCGCGGTGGCCGCCAGCTGGCGGACCTGGGCCTCTACGTCGAGGTGCCGCTGCTGCCCGGCACCACCGCCGACGGCGTGCAGGACATGATCGAGCGGCTCAATGCCCTGGACAGCGTGGAGGTGGCCTACGCCGAGCCTCCCGCGGAGCCCGCGATGGTGGGCTTCGGCTCCCTGCTCGCCTCGGGGCTGCTGGCGGCGGCCGACATCCCGCCCGCCACGTCCAGCTACGAGAGTCGCCAGGGCTACCTGGACGCGGCCCCGGGTGGCGTGGACGCGCGCTACTCCTGGACGGTGCCCGGCGGCAAGGGCGCGGGCGTGCGCATCGTCGACGTCGAGGGCGGCTGGAACACGGCCCACGAGGACATGCCCGGCCTCTTCCGCATGGGCGGCACCCAGTACTCCGATCTCTCCTGGCGCAACCACGGCACCGCGGTGCTGGGTGAGATGGTGGGCGCGCCCAACGGCTACGGGGTCACCGGTATCGCCCACGAGGCCTCCGCTGGCTACGAGGGCATCGGCGGCCAGAGCACCGCGAGCGCCATCGCCAACGCCGCGGCCGCCGTGGGCCGCGGGGGCGTGGTGCTCATCGAGCTGCACGCCCAGGGCCCCGCCGACAGCACGGCCTGCACCTGCAACACCACCCAGTGCAACTACATCGCCATGGAGTACTGGCAGGCCAACTTCGACGCCATCGCCACCGCCACCGCCAATGGCACCCACGTGGTGGAGGCCGCCGGCAACGGCAGCGTCAACCTGGATGAACCCGTGTACGGCAACCTCTTCAACCGCGCGGTCCGCGACTCGGGCGCCATCCTCGTGGGCGCCAGCACCGCCACCACCCGCGTCCCCATGTGCTGGACCAACTTCGGCTCCCGCGTGGACGTGCACGGCTGGGGCGAGCGCGTGACGTCGCTGGGCTATGGCGACCTGTTCGGCTCCGCCTACGGCGAGAACCAGTACTACACCTCCTCCTTCAGCGGCACCTCCAGCGCCTCGCCCATCGTCACCGCCTCCGTGGCCAACCTCCAGGGCGTGGCCCTCGCGCGCGGCAAGGGCGCGTTGGAGCCGCGTTACGTCCGGAGCCTCCTCGCCTCCACGGGCACCCCGCAGGCCGCCGACTCCCGCAACATCGGCCGTCTGCCCAACCTGCGGCAGGCCATCGCCCAGCTGCCCGAGTTCACCTGGTCCCAGGCGGGGGCCCTCCCGGGCCAGTCCTGCGTCCACTTCCTCGAGACCTCGGATCCCCATGCCTGGACGGACAACTACCTGTGCTCGCCCGTGAACCACGGCCTCCAGTGGAGCAGCGCCGGGCCCATCTCCGGCATGCGCTGCACGCAGATCCACGAGGCCTCCGAGCCGGCCGAGCACACCTGGACGGACAACTACCTCTGCGTGCCCACCAGCAGCCCGTTCCAGTTCTCCTGGTCTTCCGCGGGCCCCATCGCCGGCATGCAGTGCACCCAGGTGTACGAGGACGCGGATCCGCACACGTGGGACGACAACTACCTCTGCTATTGAGGTAGGGCATTGCTGAAGGGGAGGGCGGCTCGTCCTGGAGGCGGGCCGCCCTTCCGCCGTTCAAGCGGGCTTCTTCTGCTCGTCCTTCTCGAAGATCTCCTCCAATTCCTTGCGCGCCTGGTTCGCCATCTCGACGAGCTTCTTCTCGTCCCGGTGGTGCTTGTAGGTGGCCAGCAGCAGGGCCTCGTCGTGCTCGCGGAAGCGGTCCAGCGTGGTCTTGGTCTGTGACCAGGTGAGCCCCAGCTCCTGTAGAATCTCTCCCGTCATCTCCAGGCTGCCCGCGTACGTCTCGCGCATGACGTGGGTGATGCCCAGGTTCAGCAGCCCGTAGGCATGCTGCCGGTTGCGGGCCCGCGCGAAGATGGTGAGGTGCGGGAAGTGCTGGCGCACCGTCTCCGCCGTGCGCAGCGACGCCGCCACGTCGTCGATGGCCAGCACGAAGAGCTTCGCCTTGTCCGCGCGCGCGGCCCGCAGCAGCTCCAATCGCGAGGCGTCGCCGTAGTGGAGCTTCGTGTTGCCGAAGCGCTTGAGGAAGTCGATGTGCTCGGGGCTGGAGTCCAGGGCGGTGAAGCCGATGCGCTTGGCGCGCAGCAGCCGGCCCACCACCTGCCCCACGCGTCCAAAGCCCGCGATGATGACGGGATGGTCCTCGTCGGGGGCCACGTCGAACGCGCGCTTCTCCGTCTTGTGGAAGCGGGGCCGGACGAAGCGGGCATAGAGGACGAAGAGCACCGGGGTGACGGCCATGGAGAGGCTCACCACCACCACCAGCAGATCCGCCAGCTCGCGCTCCATCACCCGGAAGCCCACCGCGAGCCCGAAGAGGACGAAGGCGAACTCACCGCCCTGTGAGATGACCACCGCCATGCTGAGGGCGGGCTCGTCGCTCTTGAAGGTCCACTTCCCCAGGGCGTAGAGCACCAGCGCCTTGAGCAGCACCAGCCCGAGCACCAGCGCCACCACGCGCACGGGGCCGCTGGCGAGCAGGCCGATGTTCACCGACATGCCCACCGCGATGAAGAAGAGGCCCAGCAGCAGGCCCTTGAAGGGCTCGATGTCCGCCTCCAACTCGTGGCGGTACTCCGAGTCCGCCAGCAGCACGCCGGCCAGGAAGGCCCCGAGCGCCATGGACAGCCCCACCTGGCTCACCAACAGCGCGGTGCCCACCACCAGCAGCAGCGCCGTGGCGGTGAACAGCTCCTGGCTGTGCAGCGAGGCCACGAAGCGGAAGAGGGGCCGCAGCACGTAGCGGCCTCCCAGGATGACTCCGGCCAGCACACCCACCACCTGGAGCGCCGACACCCACCCGGGCTGCGTCGCGCGCGTGATGGGCTCCCCGAGGAAGGGCAGCAGCGCCAGCAGCGGGATGACGGCCAGGTCCTGGAAGAGCAGGATGCCGAAGGCGGCCCGCCCGTGCTCCGTGGGCAATTCGTTCTTCTCCGCCAACAGCTGCAGGGCGAAGGCCGTGGAGGACAGCGACAGCCCCAGCCCGGCGATGAGCGCGGTGGGCAGCCGCAGCCCGAGCAGCAGCCCCACCCCCGCGAGCAGGGCCCCCGTGGCCACCACCTGCACCCCGCCCAGGCCGAACACCGACCGGCGCAGCTCCCACAGGCGCGAAGGTTGGAGCTCCAACCCGATGACGAAGAGCAGCAGCACCACGCCCAGCTCGGCGAAGTGGAGGATGTTCTCCACGTCCGAGATGAGCCCCGCTCCCCACGGTCCGATGACCACGCCCGCCGTCAGGTAGCCGAGGACCGAGCCCAGGCCCAGCCGCTTGAAGAGGGGAACGGAGACGACCGCGGCGGCCAGGAAGACGAGGGCCTGGTGCAGGAAGGACATGTGGCCTTCTTGGCATGGCCGCTCGGCGGTGGGCAATCCCAGGTCCCCTCCCCAGCGGGCGGACGGGCAGGTGGGAGGGACCCGCCCCCTTCCAGCGGTTCATCTTCTTCTCATGCCGCTTCACCCGTTCTGCCTCCCAGACAGGCTCTCCGTGACGACGGAGGAGACATCCCTCGAGGGGCTGTGCCGCTGTGACCACGGCGTGTCTCCCTTCACGGGCTTCGAGACGCCCGCCAGCCTCGACCGCGACGAGGGCTTCCGGCTCCTGGTCGAGAGCGTGGAGGACGCCGCGCTCTTCATGCTCGACCCCGACGGCCGCATCGCGAGCTGGAACGGGGGCGCCGAGCGCATCAAGGGCCATCGCGCCGAGGACATCCTCGGGCGGCACCTCTCCGTCCTTTATGCCGAGGAAGACGTCGCCCAGGGCCGGCCCCGGTGGCTGCTGCGCGCGGCGGAGGCGCGGGGCAAGGCCCGGGACGAGGGCTGGCGGGTGCGCGCGGACGGCTCGCGCTTCTACGCCCACGTCGTCCTCACCGCGCTGCGCGGCCCCGGTGGTGAGCTCCGCGGCTTCGCCAAGCTGACACGCGACGTCACCGCGCGCCGCGAGACCGAGGCCCGGCTCCACGAGGCGTTGGAGTCGCTCCGGCGCAGTGAATCCCTGTCCAGGGTGGGCGAGCTCCTGGCGGGGGTGGCCCACGAGGTGCGCAACCCCCTCTTCGGCATCTCCGCCACGCTCGACGTCCTGGAGGCGCAGCCCGGTCATCCCCAGGTGACCGCGCACTCCCTCTCCCTGCTCCGGCGCGAGGTGTCACGCCTCAACGTGCTCATGCAGGAACTGCTCACCTACGGCCGCCCTCCGAGCACCGAGCTCCAACCCCGCATGCTCTCCAGTGTGCTGGACGCGGCCATGGACGCCACCGCCGCCCTCGCCCACGAGCGTGAGGCACGCGTGGAGTTGCACGTGGAGCCCGGCCTTCCCCCCGTGCCCATGGACCCGGGGCGGCTCACCCAGGTGTTCCAGAACCTGCTCGCCAACGCGCTCCAGCACTCCCCGCGCGGTGGCACCGTGTGGCTCACCGCACGGCGCCTCGTGGACGACGGGCCCCCCCGGGTGGAGTGTGTGGTGAGGGATCAGGGTCCCGGCTTCCCAATCGAGGAGCTGTCGCGCGTCTTCGAGCCCTTCTACTCCCATCGCCCAGGGGGGGTGGGTCTGGGCCTCCCCATCGTCCAACGTATCGTGGAGGAACATCGTGGCTCGGTCTCCGTGGGCAACCGGCCCGAGGGGGGCGCCGAGGTCCGCGTGTGTTTCCCTTCGGGGGAATGAGTCCGTCCAGAATCCAGACTCCAGACTCCAGCCGTCGGATCCCAACCGCACGTGGGAGGGCCCCGGGTGTGGTTCCGGGCGTTTGTCGCCTGCCGGATGCTGGCGTAGGGATTGCTCTTGACGCGAGCGGGTGCGGCCCGAGCCGCCATCCGCCCGGAGTGTGCGGTGACCGTCAAGAAATCGCTCATCATCATCCATTCTCTCTACGTGCTTTTCCTTTTCTCCCTCATTGCGGTCTCCGTCCTCTTGTTCCGAGGGGCGCAGCGGGCCCGGGAGCAGGAGTACATCCGCTATGCCTCGTACCAGGTGGCCGATGAGCTCCGTCAGTCGTCAGACGACCTGACGCGGTTCGCGCGCACGTACGTGGTCACCGGCGACGCCCGGTACGAGCGCATGTACTGGGATGTGCTCGCGGTTCGCAACGGCGAGAAGCCACGCCCCGATGGTCGGCGGATCTCCCTGGTCCAGATGATGAAGGAGCTGGGGTTCACCCAGGAGGAGCTTGGCAAGCTCTCCGAGGCGGAGCGCAGCTCCAACGCGCTCGTCAGGACCGAGTCCATCGCCATGAACGCCGTGAAGGGGCTCTACGAGGACGGCAGCGGAAACTTCACCGTCCACCGCGAGCCGGCTCCCTCCCTGGCGGCGCGGCTCATGCACGACGAGGCCTATCACGCGAACAAGGCGACCATCCTGCGGCCCATCGACGAGTTCTTCTCGATGCTCGACAGGCGCACGCAGGCGGCCGTCGAGCGGGAGACGGAGCGGGTCGAGACGTTCCTGGCGCTGCTGTTCGTGCTCATCACCGCGTTCGCCGTGCAATTGGTCATCAGCGCGATGATGACCCGGGGGATTCTCCGGAAGCTGGGAGGCGAGCCGGACCACGTCGCGGAGATCGCCCGCCGGATCTCCGAGGGAGACCTGACCATGACCCTCGATACCCGGGGCGCTCTCGAGGGGAGCCTGCTGCAGGTGATGAAGCGCATGTCGGAGAAGCTGGCGCAGGTCATCGGCGAGGTGCGAGGGGGAGCAGCCGCGCTCGCGGAGGCCTCCTCGCAGGTCTCCGCCTCCAGCCAGTCCCTCTCCCAGGGGACCAGCGAGCAGGCCATCAGTGTGGAGGAGACGACGGCCTCGCTCGAACAGATGTCCGCCACCCTCACCCAGAACAGCGAGAACCACCGCCAGATGGAGCAGATGGCGGTGAAGGGGGCGCGCCAGGCGGAGGAGAGTGGCCAGGCGGTGAGGGAGACGGTGGGGGCGATGACCGCCATCGCGGAGAAGATCTCCATCATCGAGGAGATCGCCTACCAGACGAACCTGCTGGCGCTCAACGCGGCCATCGAGGCGGCGCGCGCGGGCGAGTATGGCAAGGGGTTCGCGGTGGTGGCCACCGAGGTGAGAAAGCTGGCCGAGCGGAGCCGGACGGCGGCCCAGGACATCTCCCTGCTGGCCAGTGGCAGCGTGAAGGTGGCCGAGCGGAGCGGACAGTTGCTCGGAGAGCTCGTCCCCTCCATCCAGAAGACGGCGGCGCTGGTCCAGGACATGGCGGACGCCAGCCGCGAGCAGTCCACGGGCGTGACGCAGATGAACCGCGCCATGATGCAGGTGGACCAGGTGACGCAGCGCAACGCCTCGGCTTCCGAGGAGCTGGCGAGCACCGCCGAGGAGCTGTCCGCCCAGGCCGAGGCGCTGCGGCAGCTGGTCGCCTTCTTCAAGGTGGGCACGGGGAATGACCTGTCGGTCACCCCTCCTCCGCGGGTGATGCCCACCCGCCCGGCCCCTCTCGCCCCGGTGCGCAACCAGGCGGTGCGCGACGTGGCGGCCGATCGCATCTTCAAGGCGTATTGACCTTCCCTCGACGGTTCATCTCCCTCCATGTCGACCCATTCACATCGACCCCTGGACCGTATCTGCGCGATGTCCGGTGCGCGGCTCCCCTGTGAGCTCCTGAATCCCGACCACGAGGGCTGTGGCGAGGGTTTCCGGCTCCTGGTCGAGAGCGTGGAGGACTCCGGCCTCTTCATGCTCGGGCGGGATGGACGCACCGCGAGCTGGAACGCGGGCGCCGAGCGCGTCACGGGCTACCCCGCCAGGGAGGTCATCGGGCGGCACTGCTCGATGTTCTTCCTCGAGGAGGACATCACCGCGGGCCTGCCCCAGCGGCTGATGGACGAGGCGGAGGCCCAGGGCAAGGTGCGGGACGAGGGCTGGCGGTTGCGGCAGGATGGCTCGCGCTTCTACATCCTCCTCTTCCTCACCGCGCTGCGGGAGCCGGACGGCGGGCTTCACGGCTTCGCGGGGGTGGTGCGCGACATCACCGCCCGCCGCGAGACCGAGGTCCGGCTGCGCGAGGCGCTGGACTCGCTGCGCCGCAACGAGACCCTGCACCGGATGGGCGCGCTCGTGGCCGGCGTGGCCCACGAGGTGCGCAATCCCCTCTTCGGCATCTCCGCCACCCTGGATGCCTTCGAGGCGCGCTTCGGCCCATCACACGAGCACGCGCCCTACGTCTCCATGCTCCGGCGCGAGGTGTCGCGCCTGCACCAGCTCATGCACGGGCTGCTCACCTACGGCCGCCCGCGCACCACCGAGCTCCACCCCTGTACGCTCTCCAGCGTGCTCGACGAGGCCGTCGCAATCACCGCCCCCCTCGCCCACGAGTGCGAGGCGCGCGTGGAGCTGCGGGTGGCTCCGGACCTGCCTCGTCTTCCCATGGACCCGGGGCGGCTCACCCAGGTGTTCCAGAACCTGCTCGCCAACGCGCTCCAGTACTCCCCGCACGGCGGCACGGTGCGGCTCATCGCCCGGAGGAGCGCCGACGAGTATGCCTCCCAGGTCGAGTGCCTGGTGATGGATCAGGGTCCCGGCTTCCTGCCCGAGGAGCTGCCGCGCGTCTTCGAGCCCTTCTACTCCCAGCGCCCAGGGGGGGTGGGTCTGGGCCTCTCCATCGTCCAACGTATCGTGGAGGAACATCGTGGCTCGGTCTCCGTGGGCAACCGGCCCGAGGGGGGCGCCGAGGTCCGCGTGTGCCTCCCTGCCGAGGGGGCGCTGAATGCAGCGACGGATTCTGGTGGTCGATGATGAGCCGACGGTCCGCTTCGGCATCCGCCACTTCCTCGAGGCGCACGGAATGGAGGTCGTCGAGGCGGAGGGCTGCCGCCAGGCCCGCGAGCTCTTCCGCGGCTGCCGGCCGGACCTGGTGCTTCTCGACTACCGCCTGCGGGATGGCACCGCGCTCGACCTGCTCCCGGAGATGCGGGCGGTGGACCCGTCCATCCCCGTCTTGGTGCTCACCGCGCATGTCTCCATCGACACCGCCATCCAGGTCATCAAGCAGGGCGCGGAGCACTTCCTGCCCAAGCCGGTGGAGCTGTCCACCCTGCTGATGATGGTGGAGCGCCTGCTGGAGGCCCAGCGGACGCGCCGCCAGCAGCAGGCACTCGCCGCGAGCTGTCCCGAGGCCCTCAACCCCTTCCTCGGCCAGAGCCGCGCCATCCGCGAGCTGGAGTCCACCGCGCGCGCCGTGCTGGACAGCGACAGCCCCGTCCTCATCCAGGGGGAGACGGGCAGCGGCAAGGGCGTGCTCGCCACGTGGCTGCACCTGCACGGCCCCCGCGGCGGAGGCCCTCGGGTCCAGCTCAACTGCGCGGGGCTGTCACCGCAGTTCCTCGAGACGGAGCTCTTCGGTCACGAGCGCGGGGCCTTCACCAGCGCCGTCAGTCGCAAGCAGGGCCTGCTGGAGGTGGCCCACCGCGGCATCGTGTTCCTCGACGAGATTGGGGACATGGACCTCCAGGTGCAGCCCAAGCTGCTCAAGGTGCTGGAGGAGAAGCGCTTCCGCCGGCTGGGCGAGGTGGAGGACCGCTCGGTGGACGTGCGCCTCATCGCCGCCACCCATCAGAACCTGGTCGAGGCCGTGCGCGCCCACCGCTTCCGCAGCGACCTGTACTTCCGCATCAGCACCCTGCCCCTGTTCATCCCCGCGCTGCGCGAGCGGCCCGAGGACATCCTCGTCATCGCCCGGGATATGCTCGCGCGGCTCTCCCGCGAGCTGGGACGCCCCGGGCTGGATCTGTCACCCACGGCGGAGGCCGCCCTGCGCTCCTACTCGTGGCCCGGCAATCTGCGCGAGCTGCGCAACGTGTTGGAGCGCGCAGTGCTGCTCTCCTCTACCCCCGTCCTGCGGCCGGACGACCTGCGGTTCGACCATCTCCTCGCGCGAGCTCTCGCTCCCTCCCCCGTGGAGCCAGGAGCCGCTCTCTCCTCCGGGCGCTCGGAGCTGGACCTGACGCTGCGGGAGGTGGAACGCCGCCACATCGAGCGGGTGCTCGCCGACGAGGGCGGGCACGTGGAGCGGGCGGCCAAGCGTCTGGGCATTCCGCGCAGCTCGCTGTACCAGAAGCTCAAGCGCCTGGGCCTTTCGTCCAAAATCTAGAATCTAGAATCCATGTTTTGGATCCGGGTCGTCGTTGAGCAACCCCTGTTTGTGATTCCAGGGAGTTGTCCACCAGCGGACATTGGCGTGGGGATTGCTCTCGACGCGGGGAGATGAAGCCCGAGTTGGAGAAGGTCCACGCTGTCTTCCTCACCGAGACGGAGGAGCAGCTTACCAGCCTGGAGCAGGACCTGCTCGCGCTCGAGGCGTCTCCCGGTCCGGAGACCTTGCGAGCCGTCTTTCGCACGGTGCATACCCTGAAGGGCGGAGCGGCCGTCATGGGCCTCTCCGAGGCGGTGGAGCTGGCGCATACGCTCGAGGACCTGCTCACCCGGCTGGAAGCGGGCGCGCTGGTGCTGCACTCGGGACTGGGCACCCTGCTGCTTCAGTCGGTGGACGCGATGCGCGAGCTGGTGGGCCTGCGGCCCGTGGCCGAGCCCGACCTGCGTCTGCCGGCCAGGGACGTGCACGCCCTGCTCGACAGCACGGTGAAGGCCGCCCGGCCCATGGCCCCGCCCTCGGGAGGGGGTGGCATGGAGCGTGTCGCGCGGGAGTCCGGCTCCGAGCAGTCCGAGCCCTCTCACGCCCGCGAGCGCACCCTTCGCGTGGGATTGGACCGGCTGGACCGGATGCTGGACATCACCGGGGAGATCGCCATCGCGCGTGGGCGCCTCACCTCCATGCTCGTGCAGGCGCACCGCTACACGCCTCAGCAACTGCTGGAGGCGCACCGCGAGGCGGACCGGCTCTACCTGGACCTGCAGGAGCTGGTGATGAAGGTGAGGATGGTGCCCATCGGCCGCACCTTCCAGCCCTTCACGCGCACGGTGCGCGACCTGAGCATGGCCACCGGCAAGCTGGTGCGGTTGGAGGTGAGCGGCGAGGACGTGGAGGTGGACACCACCGTCGCGGAGCTCATCCGCGATCCACTCACCCACCTGGTGCGCAACGCGATGGACCACGGCCTGGAGAGGCCGGAGGTGCGCCAGGAGCGCGGAAAGGATCCCACTGGCACGCTGGCCCTGCGCGCCTTCCACGAGGCGGGCACCATCGTCATCCAGGTGGCCGAGGACGGTGCGGGGCTGGACCGGGACCGCATCACCGCCCGGGCGTGTGAGCGCGGACTGCTGGGCCCCGACGAGCAGCGCTCCGACGCGGACCTCTTCGCCCTCATCTTCGAGCCGGGCTTCTCCACCGCTGAGCGCATCACCGAGCTGTCCGGCCGCGGCGTGGGCATGGACGTGGTGAAGCGCAACGTGGAGTCGCTGCGCGGCACCATCTCCGTGGACACCTCGCCCGGCCAGGGCACCACCTTCAGCCTGCGCCTGCCGCTCACCCTCTCCATCATCGAGGGCTTCTCCGTCGGGGTGGGCGAGGAGACATACGTCATCCCGCTGGAGAACGTGCTCGAGTGCGTGGAGCTGCCACTGGACGAGCGCCACCCCGGCCGCACCGGCTTCATCAACCTGCGCGGCGAGCCGTTGCCGTACCTGCGCCTGCGCGAGCACTTCCAGCTCGGTGGCGAGCTGCCTCCCCGCGAGAACATCGTCGTCATCGGCCATGGCCTGGGCAAGGCGGGCATCACCGTGGACACGCTGCTCGGTCAGGGCCAGACGGTCATCAAGCCCCTGGGCAAGCTGTGCCAGGGATTGCCCGGGCTGGCCGGCTCCACCCTGCTGGGTGACGGCCGGGTGGCCCTCATCCTCGATGTACCCGCACTCCTGCAACAGGCCTTGAGGGCGGCGCAGCCCGCCGCCGCGGCCTGAGACTCTTCACCCCCCAGAAAGCACCATGACCTGGTTCTACGACCTGAAGATCTCCTTCAAGCTGCTGCTCGCCTTCCTCTTCTTGAGCTTCCTCAACCTCCTGCTGGGGGTCTTCGCCATCGTCCAGCTGAGCAAGATGAACGAGGCGACGGATGAGGTGACCGACAACTGGATGCCCAGCATCGCCTACGTCTCGGACGCGAACACCGACACCTCCGACTTCCTCATCTACGAGCAGCAGCACGTCCTCGCGACCGATGCCGCCCAGATGGCCCAGTTGGAGCGGGACATGCGGCGGGAGCTGGAATCCGTCGAGAACAACTTCAAGAAGTACGAGCCGTTCATCTCCACCGAGGAGGAGCGGCGCTTGACCACGGAGTTCCGCGCGCTCTGGAAGGACTACCTGGAAGAGCACGAGAAGATCCTCGCGCTGTCGCGCTCCAATCAGAAGGAGGAGGCTCGCGCCTTCAGCCAGGGCCGCGCGCAGCACACCTACGAGTCCGCTTCCGACAAGCTGGAGGAGCTGGTGGACTTCATCCTCAAGGCCTCTCAGAAGGCGTCGGACGATTCGGATGCCACCCATGACCTCGCGCGAGGGTGGATCCTCTCCGCCATGGGGGGCAGCTTCCTCGTCGGCCTGCTGCTCAGCGTCCTCCTCGCCCGGGTCATCTCCCGGCCGCTGAGCAACGCGCTTCAGGTGGCGGACCGCCTCTCCGAGGGGGATTTCACCGTGCGTATCTCCTCGGAGACGCAGGACGAGACGGGGCGGCTGCTGACGGCCATGCAGCGCATGGTGCAGAAGCTCGCCGAGGTCATCGGCGAGGTGCGCGAGGGCTCCGATGCGCTCGCCTCGGCCTCCGCGCAGGTGTCCGCCTCTTCTCAGAGCCTGGCGCAGGGCACCAGCGAGCAGGCCAGTAGCGTGGAGGAGACCACCTCCAGTCTGGAACAGATGACGGCCAGCATCACGCAGAACAGGGATCACAGCCGGCAGATGGAGCAGATGGCCATGCAGGGCGCCCGGGACGCGGAGGAGAGTGGCCGGGCGGTGAAGGAGACGGTGGAGGCCATGAGCTCCATCGCGCAGAAGATCTCCATCATCGAGGAGATCGCCTACCAGACGAACCTGCTGGCGCTCAACGCGGCCATCGAGGCGGCGAGGGCGGGAGAGCACGGCAAGGGCTTCGCGGTGGTGGCCACGGAGGTGCGCAAGCTGGCCGAGCGGAGCCAGACGGCGGCGAGGGAGATTTCGGGGTTGGCCTCGGGCAGCGTGAAGGTGGCGACGCGCTCGGGAGAGCTGCTGACGGAGCTGGTGCCCTCCATCCGCAAGACGGCGGATCTGGTGCAGGAGGTGGTGGCGGCCTCGGGGGAGCAGTCCAGCGGCGTGGCGCAGATGAACAAGGCGATGGCGCACGTGGACCAGGTGACGCAGCGCAACGCGTCGGCCTCGGAGGAGCTGGCGTCCACGGCGGAGGAGATGTCGGCCCAGGCGGAGGCGCTCAACCAGCTCGTGTCCTTCTTCCGCGTGCCCGATGGGGGGCGCACCTCCCGGCCGGTGCAGCGTCTTCCGGTCCAGAAGGCTCCCACCGCGCACGGGCTGAAGGCCGTGGCGAATGGGCTCGGGGTCGTGGCTCCGGCTCCCCGTGTTTCCATTCCCGCCGCGCTCCCGGATGAGGACCGCGAGTTCAAGCGCTTCTAGGTGCCAGCCATGAGCGAACAGACATCGGCCACCTCCACGCAGTACCTCAGCTTCATCCTCGCCGGAGAGGAGTACGCGCTCGGCATCCTGCAGGTGAAGGAGATCATCGAGTACGACACGGTGACGCGCATCCCTGGAGCCCCGGTCTGGGTGAGGGGCGTGTTCAACCTGAGAGGCAGCGTGGTGCCCGTGGTGGACGTGGCGGTGAAGCTGGGAATGCCACCGGCCACGCTGACGAGGTGGAGCTGCATCGTGGTGGTGGAGGTGAAGCTGGGCGGAGAGCGGCTCGTGCTGGGGCTGCTGGCGGATGCCATCGGGCAGGTCATGGAGCTGGCGCCCGGAGAGGTGGTGCCGCCACCGGCGTTCGGCGCGCCGGTGCACGTGGACTACCTGGTGGGGATGGGGCGGCCCGGCGGGGGGAAGAAGTTCGTGCTGCTGATGGACATCGACAAGGTGCTCAGCAGTCAGGAGGTGCTGGTGGCCAGCACGCTGAGAACCCAGGCGGAGAC
This sequence comes from Archangium lipolyticum, assembly GCF_024623785.1. NCBI lineage: Bacteria > Pseudomonadati > Myxococcota > Myxococcia > Myxococcales > Archangiaceae > Archangium > Archangium lipolyticum. The sequence continues at coordinate 101,774 of NZ_JANKBZ010000004.1, read as the reverse complement.
GCCCATCCAGAAGGAGCCGTGACCTGATTTCAGGACATGAAGAGCGCGGCGGGTCCAACCGGGAGGACCAGGAGCCCGCCTCCTTTCACGAGCCCTCGGCGCTCACCGAGCGGGAGTTCCTCGGCTACCAGAAGCTCGTCCATCGCGAGGCGGGCATCTGGCTGTCGGAGGCGAAGCGGGCGCTGCTGATGGGCCGGGTGGCGCGGCGGCTGCGCGAGCTGGGTGGACTGTCTTTCGGTGCCTACCTGAAGCGGGTGGAGGAGGACGAGGCGGAGCGGGTGCGGCTGCTGGACGCGCTCTGCACGCACGAGACGCACTTCTTCCGCGAGCCGCGGCACTTCGAGCTGCTGGAGCGCGAGGTGCTGCCACACTGGCGCGCCCAGAGGGACACCGGCAATGGCGAGGGGCGGCGGGTGCGGGTGTGGAGCGCGGGGTGCTCGACGGGGGAGGAGCCCTTCACCCTGGCCATGGTGCTGCGCCACCACCTGCCGGCCGAGGAGGGCTGGCACATCGACATCCTGGCGACGGACCTGTCCACCCGCATCCTCGAGCAGGCGCGCCGGGCGCTCTGGCCCTTGGACAAGTCACGGGAGATTCCCAAACCCTACCTGCGCTACATGCTGAAGGGCACCGGCAGCCAGGAAGGGCGCATGAAGGCGGGCCCCGAGCTGCGCTCGCTGGTGCGCTTCCAGCGGGTGAACCTGAACGACGGCCACGGCGTGGTGGGGCGCTTCGACCTGGTCTTCTGCCGCAACGTCCTCATCTATTTCGACGCGGCCTCGAAGGCCCGGGCGTTGGAGCGGCTGGTGGAGCACCTGTCACCCAGGGGACTTCTCTTCCTCGGGCACTCGGAGAGCCTCACGGGGCTCGGGTGGAAATTCCGCACGGTCATGCCTACCGTGTACGCGTTACGGGCTCTGGCCGGGGAGGCCGCTCCGCGCGGGTGATGCATGACTTCGGTATTGCGCGTGCTGGTGGTGGATGACTCCGCGGTGGTCCGCCAGGGGGTGCTGATGCTGCTGGCGCGCGAGCCGGGCCTGGTGGTGGAGGTGGCGTCGGACCCGCTCATCGCGCGGCAGAAGATGAAGAGCCACCGGCCGGACGTGCTCCTGCTCGACCTGGAGATGCCACGCATGGACGGGCTCACGTTCCTGCGCGAGCTGATGCGCGAGGAGGAGCCGGTGCCGGTGGTGGTGTGCTCCGGGCTGGCGGGACCGGGCTCGGAGATGGCGGTGCGGGCGCTGGAGGAGGGGGCGGTGGAGATCATCTCCAAGCCCTCGCTGGGCGTGGGAGACTTCCTGCGCGAATCGAAGGCCCGGTTGCTGGAGTCACTGCGGGGCGCGGCCAGGGCGCGTTCCCGCCTGGCCCGGCGGGCGGCATCCGAGCCCGAGGTGGCACGGCAGCCGGAGCGGCCGGCGTCCACGCTGCTGTCGGTGACGACGGACAAGGTGGTGGCGGTGGGGGCCTCGACGGGAGGCACCGAGGCGTTGCGGCAGTTCCTGATGCCCATGCCTCCGGACTGCCCGGGCATCGTCATCGTGCAGCACATGCCGGAGCAGTTCACGACGGCCTTCGCGAAGCGGTTGAACGAGCTGTGCCGCATCGAGGTGAGGGAGGCGGCGCCGGGAGACCGGGTGCAGCAGGGCAGGGCGCTGATCGCCCCGGGCAACCGGCACCTGCGGGTGAAGCGCAGCGGCGGGTACTACCGGGTGGAGGTGCTGGATGGGCCGCGGGTGTCGGGGCACATTCCGAGCGTGGACGTGCTGTTCCACTCGGTGGCGCGAGCGGCGGGAGCGAACGCGGTGGGGGTGCTGCTGACGGGGATGGGCGATGACGGGGCGGACGGGCTGCTGGCGATGAGACAGGCGGGAGCGGCGACCATCGCCCAGGACGAGGCGAGCTGCGTGGTGTTCGGCATGCCGCGCGCGGCCATCGAGCGCGGAGCGGTGGACGAGGTGTTGCCAATCTCCCGCATCGGCGAGTCCGTGCGGCGCAAGGCCTGGCAGACGCGGGCGCCCTGAGCTCCTCCCCGCCGCCTACTCCTCCTTGCCGGCCGGCGGGCCCGCATAGCCCTCCTGGGCGAGCCGCTCGGCACTGCGCTGGTAGACCTCGACCGGGTGCTCGCGCACGCCCATGGCGTCGTTCCACCGGTTGTAGAAGTTGAACAACGAGCACACGGTGATGGCGTCGTAGAGGGCCTCGTCCGTCCAGCCCTCCGCCTTCACCACCTCCACGTCCTCGCGTTGGATGCGCTCCGACTCGCGATTCACCTTCTCCACGAAGCGCAGCAGGACCCGCTCGGCCTCCGGAATCGGGGCCGTGTCGAGGTCCTCCAGGACCGCTCGGACCTTGTACTCATCTCCCAGCAGCTTCGCCGCGACCGCGGCGTGGGAGTCCGTTCAATACACACACTGGTTGCGCCGCGAGGTGAAGGCGGCGATCAGCTCGCGCATCCCGGCGGAGAGCGGCGAGGGGCCACGCATCGCCACCTGGGTGAGCTGCGCCAGGATGTTCGTCATCTCCGGTTTGAACGCAAACAAGTGCCAGATGCCCGCGGGTGGCTGGCCCTGTTCCCGAGCACGGCGGATCAGCTCCGAATAGGGGCTCGTCCCTTCGTGCTTCTCCACATCCTCGAGGAACATGCACTGCCTCCGTTGGAGGACAAGAGGGCTCTCTTGTCTTCTTCTGAACTCCCAGTGTAGCACGTGGAACGGAGGCGCCGAGTTGCATGGAGGGTGGGCGCCTGACAGAGGGCAAATCCTTGAACCGACGTTCCCAGAGAATCCAGGCGCGCGTCCTCGTGGCCGTGTTGACGCTGGGCGTGTGCCTGTGGATGGCACCCGCCCTGGCGCAGCAGGGCACCTCCGTGCTGACAGGCACGGTGGTGGACGCCAGCAGCAAGCAACCCGTCCCGGACGTGGTGGTGACCGCCACTTCTCCCCAGCTCCAGGGAGAGCAGGTCGCCGTCACCGACGCCACCGGCCTCTACCGGCTGCCGCAGCTTCCCCCGGGGGTCTACACGCTGCGCTTCGACAGGGAGGGCTTCAAGCCCTACTCGCGCGGGGACATCACCCTCCGGCTCAACCACACCGTCCGCCTCAACGCGGAGCTCCTCCCCGACTCGCTCGGTGAGGTCATGATCGTCCAGGCCGCTCCGCCCGCCGTCGACGTGGGCTCCACCCGCACCGGTGTCAGCGTGGACAACGCGCTGGTGCGCCACCTGGCCGTGGTGGGCCCCACCTCCAAGGGCTCCGCGTCCCGCTCCTTCGAGAGCCTCGCCGAGCTCGCTCCCGGCGCCAACGCGGATGCCTACGGCATTTCGATGAACGGCACCACCTCGCCGGAGAACGGCTTCCTCGTGGATGGCCTGTCCGCCGGCAACCCCGCGCTCGGCCTCCTCGGTACGCCCCTGTCCATCGAGTTCATCCAGGAGGTGAACGTCATCACCGGTGGCTTCATGCCCGAGTTCGGCCGTGCCACCGGCGGCGTGATGACGGCCGTCACGAAGTCCGGCTCCAACGAGTTCCAGGGCTCGGTCTTCGGCAACATCACCCCGGGCGCGCTCGAGAGCGCTCCCACCCGCGTGCCGCGCGAGGGCTCCGTCATCACCACCAGCCAACGGCTGTGGAACCTGGGTGACTTCGGCGCGACGTTGGGCGGCCCCGTCCTGAAGGACAAGCTCTGGTTCTTCGCGGGCGTGGCGCCGTCCTTCACCCGCCGGGCGTTGGATCGCAACCTGAACGCCTATGTGCTCGGCGAGGATGGCAAGCCCCTCAAGGACGAGAACGGCTTCTCCCGCACCGAGCTCATCCCCAACACCACCACCCGCTACTTCGCCGACCAGCGCTCGGTGCAGTACCTCGGCAAGCTCACCTGGCAGGTGGCCGCGGACCACAGCCTCACCCTGTCTGTGTATGGCACTCCGGCCAGCTCCGGCGGCCCGGGCCGCTTCGGCTACAACCTGGACAGCGGCGCCGTCGAGGTGGACAACCTGAACGGCAGCTACGAGGCGCTCGCCCACCGTTACGACCAGGATGCACGGGACATCACCCTCAAGCTGTCCTCGTCCTTCCTGGACAAGCGCGTGCTGCTCGACGCCAACGTCGGCTGGCACCACCAGTACGAGTCCACCCTTCCGGTGGACGGCAGCGGCATCGGCAATGAATCGGGGCTGTCCGGCACGCCTCAGTTCCAGATGCAGCGCACCGGCACCAGCGCCGGGCTGAGACGCTACTCCATCCGTGACTTCGAGCGGTTGCCAGAAGACTCGGTATGCGAGCCCGCCGGTACGACCAACGCGGTGCGCTGCCCCGCGGGCACCTACCTGCTGGGCGGCCCCGGCTTCCTGATGGAGCGCACGACGGACCGCTACCAGGCCAACGTCGTGGGCACCTTGCTGCTCAACGCGCTCGGTCACCACGTCATCAAGGCCGGCCTCGACGCCGAGGTGATGACCAACCGCGATGCGCGCGCCTACTCCGGTGGCGTCACCTACGTCCAGTCCACCGATGGGACGAACTTCCAGGACTACCGCGCGTTCGGCTATCTCACCGGTCCGGACCAGGTGTTCATCCAGCCCGTGGTTCCCACCTCCACCCGCGCCGATGCCCTGGGCGCCTTCGTCCAGGACAGCTGGAGCGTGATGGACCGCGTCACCCTCAACGCGGGCCTGCGCTACGACACTCAGGCCATCTACGGCACCGGGGGCGACCTGGCCTTCGCGTTGCCCAACCAGCTCTCTCCGCGCGTGGGGCTCGTCTACGACTTCACCCAGCAGGGCCGCTCCAAGCTCTTCGCCAGCTACGCGCGCTACTACCAGAACGCCGTGCTGGCCATGGTGAACTCGCAGTTCTCCAACATCACCCGCATCAACGCCACGCGCAGCAGCACGCCCACCGCCTCGGGCGGGCCGGGGTGTGATCCGCTCAACCAGGCCGCGCCGTACACGGACTGCCGCGACGTGCGCAACGTCCTGGTGCCGCCAGGGGCCCCCAACACCTCCCTCAGCCCTCGCTACACCCAGACCTTCGCCATCAACAGCCCGGTGGACCCGGACCTGAAGCCCCAGTCCTCGGATGAGATCGTCCTGGGCGGCGAGTACGAGGTGCTCCCGCGCGCCAGCGTCGGCGCCACCTACACCCGGCGCTACATGAACGAGGTCATCGAGGACATGTCCGTCAACGAGCGGACCAACTTCTTCATCGGCAACCCGGGCCGGGGCATCGCCTCCCAGTTCGACAAGGCCGTGCGCGACTACGACGCCGTCAGCGTCTATTTCAACAAGGCGTTCTCGGACCAGTGGCTCGCCCAGGCCAGCTACACTTGGTCCTACTTGCGCGGGAACTACTCCGGCCTCTACAGGCCGGATGCCAACCAGCTCGCCCCCAACGTCACCTCGGACTTCGACCTCATCTCCTTCATGGAGAACCGGACGGGCACGCTGCCGTTGGATCGCACCCACGCCATCAAGGTGTACGGCTCCCGCGAGTTCCAGCTCTCGCCTACCGCGAGCCTCGACCTGGGGCTCTCGTACCGCAGCACCTCGGGCGCGCCGCTCAACGTGCTGGGCAGCAACCCCGCCTACGGTACGGGCGGCACCTTCATCCTGCCGCGCGGCAGCGGTGGTCGGCTGCCCTGGGTGCACAACGTGGATGCCCACCTGGGTCTGCACTACAAGTTCGCCCGGGGCCTCACCGCCACGCTGACGATGGACAGCTTCAACCTGTTCAACTTCCAGGCCGTCACCTCGGTGGACCAGAACTACACCTACGACACCGTGGACGCGATCGTCGGCGGCAAGCCGGCGGACCTCGAGAACCTGAAGGTCCGAGGCGGGACGGCCGCGGTCGTGGTCAATCCCAACTACCAGAAGCCCCTCTCCTATCAGGCGCCTCGCAGCATCCGCTTCGGCGCGCGTCTCTCGTTCTGAAGCCCAGGCGGAGCCATCCATCATGAAGACACGACGAGCCTTTGCATGGTTCCTGCCGCTCGGGTTTGCGGCCGGGTTGAGCGCATGTGGCGCGGAGCAGCCGCTGCCCCAGTGCACGGTGGGGCGCGGCGAGCATGCCGTGCGCTACACGTTGAAGACGGGCACGGGGACGTGCGCGCGGAAGAAGGCGGAGGTCCTCGGCGCGCAGGCCTTCCGCGTCCCGGGTTCTCATGTGCCGCCCACGCTGGCGCTCAAGCCCAAACCCCTGGCGGATCTCGAGGGGAAGGACCCGGATCCCACGCATTCCGCCGTGGCCCTGGGGGACTTCAGCACCGAGTACCCGAACCAGGCGGGGGAGTGCGTGGTGCCCCAGATGTCCGAGGCGCGGCAGGTGGTGAGCGCGGACCCGGGCTCGACGGTGGACCGGCGCTACCAGTGGAGCAACCTCCACATCCAGGGCCAGGCGGCCATTCCTGGCACGCAGTGGTGGGCGGAGCTGACCTACTCGGAGGGAGACTGCACGGCCACCTACGAGGCGGTGGGCGTGTTCCCGGCCATCCGGTGCGAGAAGGATGGCGTGCGTGACCCGGAGATCTGCAAGCAGCCGCGCTCGGGATTGTCGTTGGACCCGTTCTTCCCCATCACCTGCGAGGAGACCACCAACCTGTGCGTGCTGGACGGCCAGCCGCCCGCGTTGGTGCACTGAGCGGGGTCCGGCACGAAGGGCGGCCCGTGCGCGAGCCGGGCCGCATGGTAGCTCTGTCCGCCCCGCGTCGGGCCGCGCGACGGGGGCATGCCGTGGCCCGAGCCGCCAGCACCCGAGGTGCCGCCACTCGGGCTTCCCTGATTCAAGGCCTCCTCGAGCCGCCGCTCCAACTCCTGGATGTTGAAGGGCTTGCGCAGGGAGGCGAAGGCGCCCAGCTGGCGGTGTTGTGCCGCGAGCGCATCGAGGTCCCGGTGCGCGGAGACGAGGATGACGGGCACCTGGATGCCCCGCTGTCGCAGCTCCTTCAGGACCCGGGTGCCGTCGAGCACGGGCATCATCAGGTCGAGCACCACGACATCAAACGTCTGCTTCTCCACCAGCTCCAGCGCTACGGCACCGTCCTCCGCGGCGGTGACCGCGTAGGTGAGCTCGAGCAGCAGGGTGAGCGAGTCGAGGATGTCCGGGTCGTCGTCGACGATGAGCACGCGCTTCATGTGCCCACCTCCGTCCGTGTCTCGGGGAGGAAGACGGTGACGGTCGTTCCCTGCCCCTGCTCGCTCTGGATGCGGAGCCGGCCGCCGTGCGCGTCCAGGATGTCCTTGACGAGCGACAGCCCCAGCCCGAGCCCCGGGAAGTTCTCCGCGGAGACGTTGCTCGCGCGGAAGTAGCGCCGCGTCAGCGAGGGGATGTCCGCGGCGGGAATGCCGATGCCCGGGTCCGAGACGGACAGCTCGAAGCCCTCTGCTGCACGGGTCAGGGTGACGCGGAGGGTGCCTCCCCTGGGCGAGTACTTCACCGCGTTGCCCAGCAGGTGGTTGAGCACCTGCTCCAGACGCTGATGGTCGGCGAGGACACGGTATGTCCCCGGAGCGATGGAGAGCTCGAAGGCATGGCGTTGGCGGCCCCGGGCCCGGAGCGCGCCGGTGTTCCGGTGGTTGTCCACCACGGCCTGGACGAGCCCGGCCAGCTCCAACTCCTCCTTGCGCATGAGGAGCGGCATCTGCGCTTCGATGCGCCCGTTGTCCTCCAGCTCCTGCACCAGGGTGGCGACCCGTTCGAGCTGCAGGCCCATCCGCGTGAGCGCGCCACCCGTCGCCGGTTCCTCCTCCGGGTGCTGCCGGCGCAGCGCTTCCAGGTACATCCGCATGGAGGTGAGTGGCGTGCGCAGCTCGTGGGTGGCGAGGGCGAGGAACGTCGCCTTGGCCCGGTCCGCCTCGCGGCGCTCGTGGATGTCGACGCAGCTGCCGATGAAGCCAGCGAAGCGTCCCGTGTCGTCGGTGAAGGGAACGCCCCGGTCGAAGATGTAGCGATAGACGCCGTCGTACCGCCGCAGCCGATACTCCATCTCGAAGGGCTGCCGCCGCTCGAAGTTCGTGAGGTAGGTGTCCATGCAGCGGCGCAGGTCGTCCGGGTGGACGCCGGAGATCCACCCCTCGCCGGCCTCCTCCTCCATGCGGCGCCCCGTGAATTGGAGCCAGGTGGTGTTGAAATAGTCACACCGGCCATCCAGTCCCGCGCGCCACACCATCGTCGGGGCGTGCTCGACCAGCAGCCGGTATTGGTCCAGCGGGAGGGCGGTCTCCATGGTGGCCTCTTCGATGAGACGTCGTGGTGCGGGCCAGACGGATGGTGTTGTGAGCTGAAACGACTACCCTGCCTCAACCACTCTCGGGGGCCGGTTTCCTTCCGGGAAATTCTTTCTTGTCCGCTTCCTCACCGAGGGCGGGTGCCCCGGCACCGGAGCGCGTCCGAGGCCCGTGCCTATCTTGAGCGGCTAAGGCGGGTCGGGGACCTCCTGGCCCGCGTCGGATGAGGTGACGGAACATGCGACGGCGCTCGTGGGCAGCATTGGCGACCCTGGGTCTGGCATTGGGCGCGGGGTGTCGGGAGCGGGATGAGGCACAGGCCACCGGCTCACCCTCGGAAGGGGAGAGGGCCGAGGCCCGGCAGCAGCTCCAGAAGCAGGCGGACGAGCTGGCGGATGCCGCCTCCCGTACCGCGCGGGCGGCCGGTGAGGTGGCGAAGCAGGAGGCCTCCGAGGTGAACGAGCGGGTGAAGGAGGAGGCCCCCAAGCTCCACGAGGACCTGAGCCAGACGGCCCAGGATGTCAGTCAGCAGGCGCGTGAGATTGCCCGCGACATCCGTGAGGAGGGGTCCACCGCGGCGGAGCAGGCCGTGGAGGATCCGCTGACGGGCTCGGTGTCCGGTACGGTCGCCCGCGCCAGCGGCGGTGCACTCCACCTGCGCGATGCGGATGGGAAGCAGATCGTCCTCACCACGGATGGTGACACCCAGGTGAAGCGGGGCGGGCAGTCCACGACGCTCCGGGCGCTCCAGCCCGGCGCCGAGGTGCGGGCCTCCTACGTCATCCAGGGAGAGAACTGGATGGCGCGTCAGGTGGAAGTGGTGTCTCCCCCGAAGCGGTGAGGGACAGGGCACGGAGGGTTCAACCGGGGCCGCGGGTTGGTGCAAGCTGTGCCCCCATGAACGCTACCGGAACCGTGCTGCTGCTCTCCCTGTTGGGCGCTCCACCCGCCTCCTCGTCGGACCCGCTCTGCGCGAAGCGCGAGCCCTGCACCGTCGCGGAGACGCTCGACGCGGGCAAGGACTCGCGGGGCAACTCCCTGCAGGTGAAGCGTCTGGACCTCGGATGGGCGGACGTGGAGACGTCGAGCGGGTTCATCGGCCGCAAGTTCGGGCCGGGCGGGCGCAAGGCGAAGGGCTCCCGGGCCAATGGCCAGTGCGAGGCCGCCGAGTGGTGGCTGGTGCGCTCCGGCCAGCCCGCCCAACTCCTGCTGTCCGTGTGCAATGACGGCTATGGCGCCGCGGGCGTGGGCCAGGACTCGGTGACGGTGACCGACAACCTCTTCTCCCATGAGCAGACGGGCGGCAGCCGCGAGCGGTGGAGCCAGTCGCGCACGGTGCAGCTCTCCCCGCTGTTGCCGATGAGCGAGTCGCGGCGGTCCTCCGTGCCCTCGGAGGGTGAGGCGAAGGAGGATGGCGAGTCCTGGGACTTCGAGGCGCTGCGCGGTGAGGTCGCCCGCGCCGCGTCCACGTGCGAGGCGGGCGAGGCCTCCCCCGGTGAGAGGCTCCTGCCGTACCTGCCCCAGGTGCAGGTGGACAAGGCGTATCTCCAGGGCGGGTGGAAGACGGCGGGGCTCGGCGCGTGCGGCTTCGAGGCGGGCCACGTGTTGCTGGGCAACCAGGATGACCCGAAGGACGCGGCCCTGAAGGCGCTGTTGGTGGCGCCGGACACGCTGCTCGTCGAGGTGCATGACGACAAGTGGACGGGCCCGAGCGCGAAGTGGCTCGCCGATGACCACGTGGAGCTGTGGCTGGCCCCGCAGGCGCCTCAGGAGCTCACCGGCTGCGGCAAGCCGACGGACGCGCAGAAGCCCGCGCAGTGGGGCATCCGCATCGCCGATGGGCAGGTGTTCCCCGCCTTCGGCTCGCCCAAGCAGACGTTGCAGGTCGAGCGCGCGGAGCTGCCCGGCAAGCGGGGCTACCGGCTGCTGATGAAGCTGCCCCCCTTCAAGGGCATCGCCGTCGTCTACAGCGACAGCGACAGTGGGAAGAAGCAGGAGCTGATGCTCGCCACCAGCCCGGTGAAGTTCGGCCGGCCCGAGGTGCTCAATCCCGTGCGTGTGGTGCCCGCCGAGGAGGCCACGTGCACGGTGAAGAATGGAGAGCTCGCCGTGGCACGAGGGCCCGTGAAGAAGACCGAGCCCGACGTGGCCGTGATTCGCGTGGAGTGAGGGGCGCGCGGTTCAGGGCGCGGGTTTTGCCTCGTCGGAGGCTCAGGCTCAGAGGGGCTCGGAGGGAGCGGGGGCCTCGGTGTCCTCGTCCAGGGCGCGCCGGAGCGCGGACGCGCCGTCGTGCAGGATGGGGTGGCCGTGCGCGAAGCAGAGCACCTCCAGCGGCAGGTGGTCGAGGATCCGCCGGATGCTCAGGCGGGTGCGGGCGGGATCGTCCTGGTACTCGCTCTCCACGAAGCGCGGTGTGCCCTGGTCGAAGTGGGTGAGGAGGTCCGAGAGGAAGATGACGCTCCGGGGCCGCTCCAGCCAGAGGGCATACATGGACAAGGCGGGTCCGGGCGTGTGGTAGGCCACGAGGCCTCCGGGGAGGTTGTCTCCGGGGCCGTAGGTGGCGTCCGGTGTGTCCTCCAGACCGTAAGCGTCCTGGGGGGCCCAGACGGGAGCGCCGAACAGCTTGCGCAGTTGCCACGCGGCGCGCTGGTGGTTGCCGGCGGTGAGCACGATGGCCTCCACCCGGCCCAGCTTGCGCAGGGCCTTCTCGTCGATGGGGAGTGGATCGATGAGGGTGACGGCGCCGTCCTCGGCCACCACGGCGTAGGCCTCGCTGTCCATGCCGCCGATGCGGTCATCCTTGACGCTCCAGCGGTGGACGCCGGGGAGCACCTGCACCGTCCGGTGGGCTCGTTCCTTGGGCTCGCTCATGCGGCAAAGCTAGGCACCCCTCTTCACGGAGCGTGGAGGCCCGGCCGCTCGGGCCCTTCCGGAGCGAGGGGCTGGAGTGGGTGGACACCTCATCCCCGGCACTCCCAGCTTTGACGCGGAGAGGAGGAGCCCCCATGCGAGCAGCCAGCCCCCAGGGCGCCAAGGCGTTCTTCCAGATGATTCGCTCCCTGCCCGCCAGGCGTCCGAGCCGGCGCGAGCGGACGCGGGTGGGGCGGTGGCTCGGCATGTTGGAAGGGCGCTCGGTGGCACCGCCGCATCACCGGCTCGTGCGCCAGGTGTTCTTCCGGGCCCTGGGCGGCCTCTACCTCATCGCCTTCACCTCGCTGGGGCGGCAGGTGCGGGGGCTCTACGGCTCGCGTGGCATCATGCCCTTCCAGGAGTTGGTCTCCTCGAAGCGGCTGGCCGCGATGGGCCGCGAGCGCTACGCCCTGGTGCCCTCGCTCTTCTGGCTGGATGCGTCCGACGAGACGCTGGTGCGTGGCATCCGCGCCGGCCAGGTGTTGTCGGTGGCGGTGATGGTGGGCCTCGCGCCCCAGGCCGCGCTGATGGGGCTCTGGGCCCTCTATCTCTCCTATGTGTCGGCGGGGCGGGAGTTTCTCTCCTTCCAATGGGACGCGCTGCTGTTGGAGATGGGATTGCTCGGCATGCTCACCGCGCCGGCGGGAGTGAGGCCGGGAGCGGGGCGCCATGAGCCCTCCGCGGCGCAGGTCGCGCTGTGGCGGGCGCTCGTGTTCCGCCTCTACCTGGGCTCCGGGGTGTCCAAGCTGAAGTCTGGGGACAAGACGTGGCGCGAGCTCACCGCCTGCAACTACTACTACGAGACGGCGCCGCTCCCCACGCGGGGCGGTTGGTACGCGCACCACCTGCCACGAAGGTTCCAGAAGCTCTCCACGTTGTCGGTGCTGGCGATGGAGACGGCGGGCCCGTTCCTCGCCCTCGCCCCGAGGCCCTTGCGGCTCCTCGGCTTCTGGCTCTTCGCCGGGCTGCAGGGAGTCATCATCGCCACCGGCAACTACGGCTTCTTCAATGCCCAGTCGCTGGCGCTCGGCCTGTGGATGTTGGACGACGAGGCCCTGCGGCGTCTCCTGCCGCTCGCGTCCCCGCGGCCCGCCGAGCCGAGGCCTGCATGGCGCACCGTGGGGGGCTGGCTCGTCGCCCTTCCGTTCCTCGTGTTGGGCGCGAATGAAATCCTGGCCCGCTTCAACCGGCCGCGCCGCTCGCCCCGGTGGCTGGACTGGCTGGAGGCGCGGGCCCGCCCGCTGCGCGCGGTGAATCCCTATGGCCTCTTCGCGGTGATGACGGTGCGCCGCCCCGAAATCACCCTCGAGGGCTCGGATGATGGGGAGACATGGCGCGAGTACACCTTCCGCTACAAGGTGGGCGGCCTGAACCGGGCTCCGAGGCAGGTGGCCCCGCACCAGCCCCGGCTGGACTGGCAGATGTGGTTCGCGGCGCTGGGCTCGCCACCCACCTGGTTGCTCGCCCTCGTGCTGCGCCTTCTCGAGGGCTCTCCCGACGTCCTGAAGCTCTTCGCCATCAACCCCTTTCCGGAGCACCCGCCGCGCTATGTCCGCGCCGTCCTCCACGACTACCGGATGACGGACCTGGAGACGCACCGGCGCACGGGGGCGTGGTGGAAGCGCGAGGAGCTGGGGCTCTACCTGCCGCCGCTGAGTCTCGCCCCGGGTGGGACGACGAGCCGGTTGCAGTGGTACGCGGGAGACTGAGGGCTCAGCGGACGGGGGGCGGAGATGCCTCCGTGCCAGGGCGCTCCCGGGGCTCGAGGTCCTCGTGCTCCTCGGCGGAGGCGTAGACGCCGCGGTACTCAGGGGGCAGGAGCTCGGCCACCCGCCGCATCATCGCGTCGGCGAGGGCCTGACGCGGGTCCTCGGCTCGGGCGGCCTCGGCCTCGAGCTCGGCGATGCGGAACGGTTTGCCGAAGTGGACGGTGAGGTGGGCCCGGCGCACCCGCTCCCGGCCCATGTCCGTGTCATCGATGGGCATGAACTTTTCCGTCCCGGTGAGCGCGACGGGGACGACGGGGACACCGGCCCGCCGGGCGATGAGGGAAGCTCCCTTCTTGGCGCGCATGAGGGCTCCCGTCCGGCTGCGGCCGCCCTCGGGGAAGATGAGGACGGGATGGCCCGCCTTGAGCGTCTCCACCGCGCGCTTGAGCGGCTCGATGTCGGCCGAGTTGGGGCGGATGAAGATGGTGTTGACGGCCTCGGTGCCCAGCCGGGTCATCACGGTGCCCTGGAGCTTGATGCCGGCCAGGAAGAACACGGGCCGGGGCCGCAGGGCGCGGTCGAGCGTGAAGCCGTCCGCGTTGGACAGGTGGTTGCAGATGAAGAGGCAGGGCTCGTCGGGGAGGTTCTCCCGGCCGACGACCTCCGTGGTGGTGCGAAGATTCCAGAGGGTGTCCATCAGCTTGCGGACGGCGGCCCGGCGAGGGCCCGCTGGCAGGAGGGACAGGAGCGAGAAGACGTGGTGGATCACGGTCGGAACCCCCGGTTTCCGAGGAGAAACGTACGTCTTCGAGCGAACCCCGGCTTCCGGAAGTGCATTCCACCCGGCAGAGCAGGCAGCCAGCCGGGAGATGTGCTTGCGAATGATTGCGTGAGGGCTTTATGGGAATACAGTCGTGAGCGCCTTCCGTTTGGAAGGCACGCTCGTGCGCCCGCCCGCTCCCCCTACCGCCGTGAAGACCTTGCCGTCCGCCCGATCCCTGCTCCTGCTCTCCGTCCTCGTGCTCGGGGCCTGCCGCTCCGCCCCGGACTCCCTCTCCCTGACCATGCCGGAGAACCGGCCGCTGCATGCCTCGGGTGAGTCCATGACCCTCAAGGTCGTCGCGCTCGACGCCAAGGGGCAGCCGGTGGAGAACCCCAAGCTGCGCTGGGTGAGCTCGGCGCCGGAGGTGGCCAGCGTGACGGACGGCGTGGTGGTGGCGCGCCGCTCCGGCAAGACCACCATCGCCGCGGCGGTGGGCAAGGCACGGGCCTCGGTGGAGGTGCAGGTGTCCATCCCCAGTGTGGTGGACATCCGGGTGGATGGAGCGGACTTCCTGCTGGCCGGCAACTCCATCCCCATCTCCGCCGTGGTGAAGAACGAGCTGGGCAAGCCGCTGGTGGACGTGCCGCCCCAGTGGAGCACCAGTGACGCGACCGTGGCGCGTGTGGAGAACGGGAGGCTGGTGGGGGTGACGCCCGGCCGGGCCACCATCACCGCCACGGTGCCTCCGCTGAGCCGCACCCTCCAGGTGCAGGTGGTGCGCTCGGACTTCGCCCGGATCGAGGTGGAGCCCACGCACCTCGTCTTCGCGAAGGTGGGGCAGGTGCAGCAACTGCGCGCCAGGACGTTCAACAACCGGAGCATCGCCCTGAGCGACGTGCCTGTCACGTGGTTCAGCTCGGACTGGTCGGTGGCGACGGTGTCGTCCACCGGGCAGGTGACGGCGGTGGGTCCGGGCCGCACGGTGGTGACAGCCACCGCTGGCCGGCGCAAGGCGGCCGCCGAGGTCGTCTTCGAGGTCAAGACGGCGAACCGCTGAGGCGCGTCGCGCTCCGGGCGCCGTCTTCTCCGTACCCCAGAGGTACCGTGTGCCGCCGGGGGTCGCTCGACCTCCGGCGTCGACCGTGCGGGCTCTGGAGCGAATCCACTCCTCACCGGTTGAGCAGCGGAACCGGGTAGAGCGAATCCACTCCTCACCGGTTGAGCAGCGGAACCGGGTAGAGCGAATCCACTCCTCACCGGTGAGGAGTGGAACCGGCTGCCGTCGCCGTGAGGACTCCTCTAGGGAAGGGGCGCGGCGGTCTTGCGCTCCGCGGGGGGCCGCCGGCCCTTCTTCGCCGAGGACGGTTCCTGCTCCGCGGACGGATCCGGCGGGCAGGGCGGCATCGCACCCTGGACGGGCGGCTGGATGGTGAACTCGACGCGGCGGTTGAGCGCCATGCCTTCCTCGGTGTTGTTGTCCCCGAGCGGGCGGCTGCGGCCGAAGCCCGCCGAGCACAGGCGCTCCACGGCGACGCCGGTGTCGAGCAGGTAGTTCATCACGCTGGCTGCGCGGCGCCGCGACAGGTCGAAGTTGTACGCGTCGCTGGCGCGCGCGTCCGTGTGGGCCTCGACGAGCACGCGTTGAATCTCGCGGTGGTCGATGAGGATCTGCCCCACTTCCTCGAGGATGGGGAAGGACTCGGGGAGGATGATGTCCTGGCCGGTGGCGAAGTGCACCTGGTCGAGGATGAGGATCTTGTTGCCCTTGATGTGCGCGAACGGGCAACCGTCACGGCCGCGCGGGCCCTGGGGAACGTCGGGGCAGCGATCGAGCCGATCCACCACGGCGTCCTTGTCCGCGTCCGGGTCGGGGCAGCCACCGTTGTCCACGAGGCCCGCCTCGGCCGGGCAGCGGTCGAGCCGATCCACCACGGCATCGAGGTCGGTGTCCGAGTCCGGGCAGCCGCCGTTCTCCACGAGCCCGGGGACGCTCGGGCAGCGGTCGCCCTCTCCGATGACGGAGTCTCCGTCCGGATCCACGGGTGGCTCGGGAGGCTCCTTGAAGCGCTCGAGCGCCTCCCACTCGCGGGTCTTCCCGGGCACCCAGACGATGGAGGTGAAGACGCGCAGCGTGGGGACCGTCAGCGAGCAGCCGCAGCCGCCGCCACCGCCAACGGTGAAGGTGAGGCCGGTGGAGCTGTACCAGCGCAGGCCGAGGAGGAACTCGGCGGGAATCTGCAGCGCGCTGTCGGGGAGCCTGTCGAGGGGCATGCTGCCGGTGAGCATGCCGACGGCGGTGATGCCGCTGCTGCGCAGGACGGGCACCTCGGCGCCGAGTCCGAAGGTGGCGGCGTTGCCCCACTGCACGCCGGCGAACTGGCGGTCCGGACGCAGCCAGACGCCGGTGTTGAGCGCCAGGAGGATGCCCGACTCGAAGCGGTAGTCCAGCAGCAGGCCGGGCGTGTAGGTGACGTCCCCGTCACTGGTGAAGGCATCCTGGATACCGGTGGGCAGGCCCAGTCCGAAGGTGAGCGAGGCGCCCAGTCCCGAGCCCTCGGCGGCGCGGCGCAGGCCGGGCACGGCCACCTTCGCGGTGAGGCGCAGGTCTCCGGGGGCGAAGGACTGGATGACGCCCTCGGTGCCGATGGCCTCCAGGTTGTCCGAGCCCTGGGCCAGCACCAGGGGCATGTCCACGCCGAGCTCGATCCAGTCGAAGAGCCCCACGGACGCCATGACGTCGAGCTGGAGGCGGTTGCCCACCACGCTGACGGCCTTGGAGTGCGTGCCCAAGGCGACGAGCACCAGGGGATCCAACGAGAAGTTGAGGAAGGCTCCGCCGGAGATGGACAGGTGCGAGAGGGGCCGGGACTGGCCGACGACGACCAGATCCTGGGGTGCGCCAAGGGGGCGGAAGGACTGCACATCGAAGCGGGCGTCCTGCGCGGAGGCGGACGCGGCGGCGAGTGCCAGGGCGAGCGCGAGAGCGAAGGAGCCAGAGCGCTTCATGCGGCGCCCCGGTGGCGGAGGGCGAGGAAGGCGGCCACGAGGAGCAGCAGGGCGAGGCCACCGGGAGTGCTGTCTGCGGTGGTGCCGCAGCAGAAGGCGCCACCTTGAGGCTCGGTGCCGGGTTTGCGGCGGCCGCGCTCACACTGCTGGGTGGCGGC
This sequence comes from Archangium lipolyticum, assembly GCF_024623785.1. Classification (NCBI taxonomy): domain Bacteria; kingdom Pseudomonadati; phylum Myxococcota; class Myxococcia; order Myxococcales; family Archangiaceae; genus Archangium; species Archangium lipolyticum. Next base: position 85,007 of record NZ_JANKBZ010000004.1, on the reverse strand, counting down.
GGAGCAGTGCTGGACGCCGAGGCAGTCGTCGCTGGCGTCGCACGAGGTGGTGCAGGTGTTGGTGGCGGTGTCGCAGGTGCCACCGCAGGGGCAGTGGGCATCGGCGAAGCACTCCACGCAGGAGTCGCCGTAGCACACCTGGCCCTCGGCGCAGCTCACCGAGCAGGTGGAGGTGCCGCAGGTGCGGGTGGTGGGGTCGCACGTGCCGCCGGGGCCGCAGTCGGCGTCCTGGAGGCAGCCCGCGCAGGAACTGCCCTGGGCGGTGCCGTCCGTGAGGCAGAAGGGCGCGTCGGCGGTACAGGCCTCGCAGCGCGAGCCGCAGCGCTTGTCGGTGGTGCACGAGGCGCACTCGCCGCTGAGGCAGAACTTGCCGTCACCACACTCGAGGTCGGAGCGGCACTCGACGCACACCTGGCCGTCGAGGCAGAAGGGCCGGTTGGAGGGGCACTTCACGCACTGCTCGCCGCAGCGCTCGGAGGTGTTGCACTCGGCGACCTTCTCCACGCAGCGGCCGTTGGCGATGTCGCACGTCTTGCCGTCGGCGCAGTCTGCGTCGGCGGTGCACTCCACGCAGGTGGGGGAAGCGCCGGGGACGGGCGAGGCGCACTTGAGGCCGCCGGGGCAGCAGTTGCACGAGGTGCCCGCGCAGCTGTCCTGGGTGCCGCACGTCTGGCACGTATTGTCGGCGCAGAACTGACCGCGAGGACAGTGCGCGTCCGTGACGCACTCCTTGCACGTGTGGTCGGCGCTGCAGACCTGGCCCTTGGGGCAGTTCGAGTCGGTGTTGCACACCACGCACTCGTTCTGGGACAGGTCGCAGACCTTGCCCTCGGAGCGGCAGTCACCGTCGTCGTTGCAGCCCCGGCACTGGTTGGTGGTCAGGTCGCAGCGACCGTTGGGGCACTGCGAGTCCTCCGAGCACTGGACGCAGGTGTACTTTTCGTTGCGCTTGATGCACAGCGGCGTGGAGGGCCCGCAGGGCGAGCAGGTGTCACCGCAGAAGAGCGACGATTCACAGGGGGCACACAGCGCCGCCTTGTTACAGTAGTAGGCCGAGCCGCACCCGTTGTTGCCTGCGGTGTTCGCGTCCTGCCGGTTGCACTGCTGGCACTGACCCAGGTCCGGGTACGACGGGCGTCCACTCTCCGTCTGGTAGAGGTCGGCGGGCTTCATCAGGACAAAACCCGCGCCCCGCAGTCTGACGACCGGATCTTCGTTCGCCGCCCGTTCGAAGTCGTTGAAGGTCCCCACCAGCACCGACATCTCCAGCGCGGCGTGCTCGCCGACCTCGGCATAAAGCACCTCGATGGGGTAGAGGCCGGGCTTCGTGAAGGTGACGCTATTGGTCGTGCGCCAGGTCGCGAATCCGAGCCTCGGCGGCCGGTTGATGATTTGGTAACGCTGGGGAGTGTTGTCGTAGATGCTGAACGCGACGGCATCGTCCGCGTAGAACCCGAAGTGGACGGGCAGGCCCACCATGTCCGAGGTGATGTTCAGGTAACCGCGCAGACGCGTGGCGAAGGCCGCCGCGCGGTTCACACCGAAGAAGTCGCATCCACCATCCGGGCACCCCGGGACCGACTTCTCATAGTCGCCGTAGCTCAGGTAGGTGCCGTTCTGCTCGCCCGAGGTGTTGTTGTTCGACAGATCCAACAGGGTCCGGAGCACCGCAGTGACACGCGCGTTGGGATTGGCGGAGTTGGGCGCGGTTTCCAGGAAGGAGTTCACCCCGCCGATGAATCCGGAGTTGGTCTGGGGGAAGTCCTCGTACGGGTCCGTTGACGTTCGCGACGTCGCGCACAGACCCGTTCCTGTCAGGGCCGGCGACGGGGCCACCGGGTCCCCGGTGATGACCACGGTGGGCAGCACCTCGGCGTGGACCGCCGGGGCCAGGACCACCATCAACATCGCCGCCAGGGCGACCATTCTTCGGGATGGGTGCACGGACAAGGGCCTGCAGGATTCCCCGACCAACCTCTGCGGTCAAGTTGAAGCCGGGGACACTGTATGGGGTGGGACGAAAGTGTACCCGGCTCCCGGCTCGGCCTCTAGTCTTCGACGGTCACTCCTTCTTCAGGGCGACCGCCAGGCGGCCCAGCAACTTGATCTGCCCGGAGTCGAGCTGCCGCAGCACGCGCAACACCGCGCGCACCTCGGGCTTCTCGCCCTGCTCGTTCGGCGGCTCGGCCAGCTTGAGCGAGCCATCCGGTCCCGCAAGGCCCAACAGCTCGTCCGCGGAAATCCGCAGCGCGCGGCACAGCCGCAGCAGCGTCGGAACGCTTGGCACCATGCCGCCGCGCTCGATGCGCCCGTACACCTCGGTCACCAGGTCGACCATCTCGGCCACATCCGCCTGGGTGAGCTGCGCACGCAGACGGGCCGAACGGGCGGCCTCCCCAATCGTCTTCGCCAGTTTCTTGTCCATACCTGAACCCACCCTACAGTGTAGGCAGGGCGGAATACGACGCATCAGGTTGTCGGAACAGGACCGTAAAGGTCATTTCTTTGACCCTATGTTTGAAGTCAACCCGGTCCTTGAGGCCCTCACGCGTACCGCACCGCACGGCGCGCGCTCCCCTCGACCATCCCCATCCTTCCCTCCGACAACCCGTGTACGAAGCACTCCCACCCGCCTCTTGTGGTCCTCGAGTCGCGGTTGGACACAGAATGCCTGGGGGGTCTGACACGGTGGGCGCTCAGCAGGAGATCCGCCGGGTCGTGTCGGACAGCGCGGAAGCGGTGCGTTCCCAGGCGGAGACCCGCGTGTCCAGTTGGCCCAGGAGACCCGCGAAGAAGCGCTCCTCCAGGGCCCGCGCGAGGGTGGCGCCGTGGGCATCGGCCCACTTGGAGGTGACGCGCTCGCGGATGTCAGCGCCCAGCAGGTCCACGAAGCGCTCCAGCAGGGGCGTGGACAGCAGCGTGCCGGCCCAGATGACGGCGTCATGGCCGAAGCCGCCGGTGGCCACCGTCACCACCGCCGCGGCTCCCGAGGGCACCGAGTAGACGAGCGTGGTGAGGGTCTGTAGCAGCTCCTCGCGCATGCCGCCCTGGAGCTCGGTGGCCACCAGGCCCCGGCAGAAGGCGTAGAGACTGTCTCGGTCCGCCGCCTGGGCATGGAGCGCCTCGAAGCCCAGGGGCTCGTCCAGGCGCGCCAGGGTGGTGGGCCCGAAGGACTCGGCGAGGAGCGCGTGCGTCCGGGCGTCGCCATGCCACGCGGCCACCTCCGGGGCGAAGAGCTCCACCATGCGCCGCACCCCATCCCGCAGGGTGTCCTCGGTGAGCTGGGTCACCGGGGCGGCCGCGGGCTCGGGGCCGGTGAAGGAGCGGCGCACCTGGCGCGAGAGGAAGGTGAGGGCGGTGGCCAGTCCCCGGAAGGGCAGGCGCACGTAGCGGTGGAAGGCGCTGCGCGCGTCCAGCTCGTCGCGGAAGGCCTCCACCAGCACGTCCGCGGGCACCGCCTTGAGGGCCGCGTGCCGGCCCACCGTGAGCAGCTCGTGACGCACCCGCTGGCGCAGGCGCTCCGGCTCACGGGTGGCGGCGGTGGCGGCCCGGGCCAGCTGCTCCATCTCCGCGCGCGCGTCCCGGAGCGAGGCGGCCAGGGCCTGGGCCTTGAGGGCGCGGGCGTGCTCGGCCTCCCCGAGCAGCGCGGCGAGCGGGGGCGAGGTGTCCAAGGGATTCGTGGCGAGCGGCTTCTCCCCGGCCTCCACCTCCGGCTGGTGCGGGGCGAGGTAGCGCGCCAGGGGCGGGTGGCCCACGTCCGAGGCCAGCTTCTCCAGGTGGCCGCGCGCCACCTCCTCGCGCGTGGCCTCGTTGTAGACGAGGAGGTAGGGCCGTCCGTGGCCCACGGCGGCGCGCAGGAAGTCCACCAGCGCGGCGTTCTGGTACGTCTGCCGGCTGACGACGAAGGCGAGCACGTCCACGGTGACGAGCAGGGCCTCGGCGCGCTCGCGGTTGTCGCGGTAGACGCTGTCGAAGTCCGGCGTGTCCATCACCACCAGCCCCCGGGGCACGGCCTCGGCGAGCACGAGGTAGAGGCGCCCGGAGGGCCCGGGCTGGTCCACCGGCGCGGCCTCGCCCGAGGACACGGGGACGATGTCGTAGCGGCGGGTGAGGAAGTCCTTGAGCGAGCCCGTCCAGGTGTCCGGGTGCGCGGCGGCGAGGCACTGCTTGGTGAGGCCTCCCTCGGGGCGCGCGGGGGAGAGGGGCGTGCCCACCAGGGCGTTGAAGAGGGTGGACTTGCCCACGTTGTTGGGCCCGGCGATGGCCACGAGCAGCAGCGGGGCGTCCGCGCCTCCGAGCCGGGGCAGCAGATCTCTCCGGAGCCGCTCCAGCAGGCGGCGGGCGGTGTCCGCGTCGGTGGCCTCCGGGAAGTGCTCGGGGGGAGGGAGGGCGTCGCGGGCGGACTCGAGGGCGGTGCGCAGGTGGGCGAGGTCGTTCATCCGGTCGCCCGAAGACAGCACGTGTAGGGCCGGATGCCCATGAAAGACGTGCCAGGTGTGTCGGCCCTGGACGGATGTGCCGGGCCCCGAGCCAGGGGCTCAGCGGCGCGAGCGCAGCGCGCGGCCCACCTTGCGGGCCAGATCCGTGGGGTCCACGGGCAGGGGCACGTAGTCGTACACCCCGCTCGCGACGGCGCGCGACATCAGCGAGAAGTCCTCGCCGCTCCCACACAGCAGCACGGGCGGGGCCTGGGGCCGGGCGGCCAGGGTGCTCGCCAGGGTGAGCGCTTCCTCCTGGGCCTGGGCGCTCCGGGGCACCACCACCAGGGCGTGCATGCCCTCCAGGGGGCTGTCCGCGCTGGCGGGGACCACCTGGTACCCGGCCACCGCGAGGGCGGTGCCGATGCCATGGGGATTGGCGGGCCCTCCGGGCTCGATGATGGCCACGGGCCGCGCGAGGACGTCGGGCGAGTGCGCGGCGGGCGTGGCGGTCACGGCCCGAGAGCGCTCCTGCTTCTTGCCCTCACCGCGCGCGGGAGCCGGGGGCGCCAGTGTCTCCCGGAGCCGGAAGGCCAGCTCGCGGGCGCTCGCGGGGCGCTGGGCCTTCTCCTTGGCGAGGCACGCGAGCACCAGCGTCTCCAGCGCCTCGGGAATCCCGCGCTCCGGCTGGAGCTGGCGCAGGGGCGGAGGTGGCCGGTACAGGTGGCCGCTCATCACCTCCACGGCGGGCGAGTCCCCGAAAGGCGCGCGGCCCACGAGCAGCTCGTGCAGCAGGCACCCCACGGAGTACAGGTCGGCGCGAGCGTCGAGCGGCTCGCCGCGGCACTGTTCCGGGGACATGTACGCGGGCGTGCCGAGCACCTGTCCGCTCCCGGTCAGCCGGGAGTGCTGCTCCTCGTGCACGAGGGCGGCCAGCCCGAAGTCGAGCACCTTCACCGAGAAGGCGGAGGGTTCGCCCACCCGCATGACATTGGAGGGCTTGAGGTCGCGGTGCACGATGCCCAGGCCGTGCGCGGCGTCGAGCACCTCCAACACCTGCACCACCAGCTCCACGGCGGCCTTCACCTCCAGCGGCCCGTGGGTCTCCAGCACCGCGTCCAGGGGAACGCCGAAGACGCGCTCCATGGCGAGGTAGAGGTCCTCCCCGTCGGCACCGTGGTCGAACACGTGCACCGCGCCCGGGTGCTCGAGCCGGGCCAGGAGCTGGGCCTCGCGCTGGAAGCGGGCCGGAGCGCCGGGCGTCCTGGCGACATGCGGGTGCAGCACCTTGAGGGCCACATAGCGCTCGAGACCGAGCTGCTCGGCCTCGTACACCGTCCCCATGCCGCCGTGCCCGAGTGTTCCCGTCACCTGGTAGCGCCCGGCCACCACGCGCCCCATCCAGGAGTCCGCCGTGCCCGCCATGGACTACTCCCCCGAGCCCTTGATGCGGTCGAGCTTGCGGTAGAGCGTCTTGCGGTCCAGCCCGAGAATCTGGGCGGCGAGCGACTTGTTGCCCTTCACCTCCTCCATGACGCGGAGGATGTAGCGGCGCTCGACCTCTTCCAGGGTGGTGAGCTCCGAGGGGTCTCCACTGGCCACCACCACGTGCGAGGCGCGGTAGGCGCGAATCTTCTCCGGCAGATCCTCCACCGCGAGGTGCTCGGTGACGGTGACGGCCACGGCGCGCTCGATGCAGTTGCGCAGCTCGCGCACGTTGCCGGGCCAGCTGTAGCTCATCAGCCGCTCGGCCACGGTCTCGTTGAGGCCCGTCACCCGCTTGTTGGCGCGGGCGGCGAAGTGCTCGACGAAGTGCTGGGCCAGCAGGAGGATGTCCCCGCCGCGCGCGCGCAGCGGCGGCAGCTCCATCTGCACCACGTTGAGGCGGTAGTAGAGGTCCTCGCGGAAGCGGTTCTCCTCCACCATGCCCTCCAGGTCGCGGTTGGTGGCGGCCACCACGCGCACGTCGAAGGACACCTCGTGGTCTCCACCCACCGGGCGCACCGAGCGCTCTTGCAGGGCGCGCAGCAGCTTGGGCTGGAGGCCCAGGGGCATCTCGCCCACCTCGTCGAGGAAGAGGGTGCCGCCGTGCGCCTGGACGAAGAGACCCGCGCGCGCCGCCTTGGCGTCGGTGAAGGCGCCCCGGGCATGGCCGAACAGCTCGCTCTCCAACAGGGCCTCGGGCATGGCCGCGCAGTTGATGGCCACGAAGGGCCCCGAGGCGCGCCGGCTCTTCTCGTGGAGCGCCCGCGCCACCAGCTCCTTGCCCGTGCCGCTCTCGCCGTTGATGATGACCGACGCGTCCGAGTCCGCGATGCGGGTGAGCAGGTCGTACACCTTGCGCATCGGCGGGCTGGAGCCGAGCAGGCCGCCGCCCAGGCGCTGGGACTCGGCGACGACCTTGGTCAGACGCACCACCTCGCCCTTGAGGTGGTAGTTCTGCACGGCCCGGGAGAGGGTATGCACCAGGTCATCCACCTCCACGGGCTTGGTGATGAAGTCGTAGGCCCCGGCGCGCAGGGCCGCGACGACCGTCTGCATGTTGCCGAAGGCCGTCATCACCACCACCGGCAGGTCCGGCAGGTTGGCCACCACGCGCTCGCACAGCTCGGTGCCGCTCAGCCCGCTCATGTGCAGGTCGGTGAGGACCACGTCGAAGGGCTGCTCCATCAACAGGGGCAGCGCCGCCTGGGGGTCCGTCAGCGAAGTGACCTTGAAGCCGCGCCGGGTGAGGTGCAGGGACAGCAGTGCCACCATGCTCGGGTCATCGTCGACGAGGAGGACTCGGCCACTCATGGGGCTCTCGGCAGGAGGAAGAGGGAGGCGAAGGGCAAACCGGTACCATATAGAACCCTGGCCCCCTCTGGGGGGCGGATGTCGTACCTTCTTCGTCGCTCGTCAGCAGGGTAGGGTGCCGTGCTGATGCGATCGCTCCTGTCCAGCCTGCTCGCCGTGGGCCTGCTGGCCTGCACCGCCACGCGCACCTCGGCTGTATCCGAGACGCCGGCCGCGCACGCCAAGGCCCCTCTGCCGTTCATCGAGGATGACTACTCGCGCGCCCTGTCGGAGGCGAAGTCGAGGGGGTTGCCCCTCTTCGTCGATACCTGGGCCCCGTGGTGTCACACCTGCCGCTCGATGCGCGCCTATGTCTTCACGGACGAGGCGCTCGCGCCGCATGCCGGACGGTTCGTCTGGCTCGAGCTCAACACGGACCTTCCTGGCAACGCGGGCTTCCTGGAGAAGTACCCGGTCGAGTTCTGGCCCACCTTCTTCATCATCGATCCGAGGGAGGAGAAGGCGCTCGTGCGCTTCGCGGGCAGCGCCACCGTTGCCCAGCTCGAGAGGCTCTTCGAGGACGGCGAGCGCGCGTACCGCGGGGGGGCGCAGGGACCGGAGGCGCTGCTGGCCCGGGGCGATGCCCTGTATGGCGAGGGCAAGGCGGCCGAGGCGGCGGATGTGTTCGCCCAGGCGCTGGCCGGGGCTCCCGCGGACTGGTCCCGCCGTGGCCGCGCGCTGGAGTCGCTCCTGATGGCGCAGTACGGGGCGAAGCGTCACGAGGCATGTGCCCGGACGGCGCTGGCGGAGCTGCCCCGGGTGCCCCCCTCGCCCTCGCGGGCGAACGCGGCGGGTCTCGGGCTCTCCTGCTCGCTGTCGGTGGCGGGCGATGTGCCGGACGTGAAGCAGCTGAGGGCCTCGTTGGAGGCGGTGGCGCGCGAGGCCATCGCCCCGGACATCGCCATGCCGGCCGATGACCGCTCGGGAGTCTTCGAGGTGCTGGTCGGGGCCCGCGAGTCGGCGGGTGACGAGGCCGGTGCGAAGACGGTGGCGGGGCAGTGGCTCACCTTCCTCGAGGGCGAGGCCGCGAAGGCGCCGAACCCGGATGCGCGTTCCGTGTTCGACTCGCACCGCATGTCCGCGGCGTTGGTGCTGGGCGACCTGATGCGGGTGGTGCCGGCCATCGAGCAGAGCGAGAAGGATCTCCCGGATGACTACAACCCGCCCGCGCGTCTGGCCAACCTCTACCGGAGGCTGGGCCGGCTGGACGATGCGCTGGCGGCGAGTGGCCGGGCCCTGGAGAAGGTGCAGGGTGGCCGACGGCTGCGTGTCCTCTCGGAGCGGGCGGACATCCACGTCGCCCGGGGCGAGAAGGACGCGGCGGTGCGCACGCTGGAAGACGCGCTCGCCTACGCGAAGACGCTCTCCGGGGTGCAGGCCTCTCCGCGCCAGGTGGCGGCGCTGGAGAAGAAGCTGGCGGACGTGAAGGCGAAGCCGTGAGGGGACGGGCCCGTGCTCAGGGCCCGTCCTCGTCGAACAGGTCGCCCGGGTCGTTCTGCCACCGGGCGAGCTGCTCCGCGTCGGGGAAGCCCTGCACGCGGTAGCGCTCCGGGTAGAGCCCGTTCACCGGCGCGAGCAGCTTGCCGGCCGCCTTCGCCACCTCGTCCCACCGCGCGATGCCCACGGGCGGGGCCTCCTCGCCGAGCGCCGGGTCCATGAAGAAGATGACCTCGGCCTTGGGCAGGAGCGCGTCCACGCCCTTGAGCCAGACGGCGTAGCTGATGCTGCGCCCGCGCTCGTCCTGGTAGGGGGTGAAGGAGGCCACGAAGATGTCCTCGCCCCGCTCCTGGAAGTGCTTCTCCAGCTGCTGCGTCTGCTCGTCGTAGTCGCGCGCGCGGGTGAAGAGCTCCAGCTTGCGGAAGTCGGCCCAGGCATTGCTGAGCCGCTCGGGCATGAAGGTCACCCAGCCCTCGGGCGAGAGGCGCATGGCGCGGCCGTCCAGCGCGCGCGGGGCCATCACGGCCTGGAGGGCGCGGCTGGCCACCCGGCGCAATCCATCCTCGTCCTCGGAGCCGGTGATGAGGAGCAGGTCCCGGTGGGGCGCGAGCACCACGGGGGCGCCCTGCACCTTGCATCCGCGCACCACCTCCTCGAGCAGCAGGCGGGAGGAGGCGTAGTTGTCCTCCCAGGGGGACTCGCAGGTGCCCGGGGCGAGCTGAACGAGCTTCTCGGTGCTGCGCTGACGCAGGTTGCCGAGGGCCGCGTCGAGCGCCTGTTCGAAGGAGACGCCCCAGCGCGCGAGCTCGTCGGGCCCGAGGTACTGCAGGGTGTCCGGCCCGTCGAAGGCCAGGCCCACTCCGAGGAATCCGCTCAGGGGCTTCCAGGGGATGGGGACGGGCGTCCCGGGGCCGCTCTTCACCACCAGCCGGAGCTGCTCGAAGAAGGTGCGTCCGCGCACCACGGGCATCAACTTCGGCCGGGCCTCGGCGAACGTCTTCGGCAGGGCCGGCGGGGCGCGCACGCGGGTGAGCTGGGTGAAGACCTCGTCGCGGTGCTCCGGCGGGGAGGCGAGGTACTCGTCGAAGAAGTTGGACAGGAACACCGTGTCACCGGAGTTGCCGTCCTTGGCGCCCAGGCGGAGCAGGAAGCCCGAGGCGTCGTACTGGATGTCGCGTGTCTCGCCGGAGGCTCGCAGGCGCTCGATGGCTCGCCGGGCGAAGGCATCCCGCTCCGCCTGTTCATCTCCAGGCGCCGGCTGTCCGCGTGCCTCCGAGTGCTCCTCCGTCCCTCGCGTCTCCCGGGTGGCCGGCGTCGAGTGCCCGGCACACCCGCCCAGGCCCAGGGCCCCCACGAGCGTCAGGCCCACGAGTCTCCGCGTCGTCTTCATCATTCCTGACCTCCCTGGTGCGTTGCCTCGTGCGGCCGTGCGGGTGCGCGGGTGTCGAGGTCGAAGAGCTCGAACAGCTCCAACGGCGACTCGCGCATGCCGCCGTCGGTGAAGACGAGCACCGCCTCGCCGGGGCCAGTCGGGGGGGGCGTCCCGGGGCGGTAGTGGAGGGAGGTGCCGTGGGTGACGAGGTGGCGCAGCACGCCGTCGCGCATGTCCTCGAGGGGCAGGGCGAGCAGCTCGCGGCTGCGCTTGTCGCGCGTGTGGCCCACCACCTGGACGAGCCCGGGAGGCAGCCGGTGCGGATCGAACCGGCGGCGCGGCGTGGCGGTGCGGTGGGCGGCGTCCTCGGGGCGCAGGCTGGCGCGCTGATAGAAGATGCCCCGGCCCTCGCCGTACGTGGCGTTGCCGGGGTGGTGCAGACCGGGAATGGAGAAGGGGCCCTGCTTCCAGGCCGCCACCGCGGTGTCGAGCACCCGGTTGAGCGTGTCGGCCACCACGGGGGCACGGGCCTGGAGGGAGTCGGGTACTCCCGCCGTGAGGAGGTCCTCCCGCGTGACGCCGGCATGCAGGACGAGCAGGTCCTCCGCCGCGGCGTGGGCCACCCGGAAGCGGCCGGCGCGCAGCAGGTACGCCACCCAGTCGCGCTGCACCTCGCGGAAGGTGCCGAAGTCGCGCGCCACCAGCTCGACGTTGGGCACCTCCGGGTAGCGCGAGAGGAAGTCGCGCTCCTGGACCTCGTCGGTGTCGTCGCCCTGGTAGATGCGGTCGGCTTCCACCTGTGCGGCGGCGAAGCGCGCGTCGGTGAAGCCGGACAGCTCGCCCACGCGGCCCAGGTCATGGTTGCCCAGCAGCAGCACGGCCTGGTCGGCCGGGTGCGAGGCCATCCACGCGAGCAGCCTCAACGCGCTGGTGGCCACGGCGTCGCGTTCGTGGGCCTTGCCCCAGTCGAAGTGGTCTCCCACCGAGACGAGCTGGACCTCGGGGAGCAGCCTTCCGTCCGGGCCGAGCAGCCCGTGGCGGTCGAGCAGGGCGAAGAAGCGGGTGATGTCCGCCTGGGGGTCGCCGATGGCGAGGTGCCGCGAGCGGGGATGGCCGTCGGGTGGCGCGGAGTGGGGACCACGGTTGGCGGCCTCGGTGGCGCGGGCCAGGGCGGCCTCGGTACGGGGGATGCTCACGAGCGCATCCTAGTCCCGAGCGACCCGGGGCGCTGCTTCCGTCCCGGGTCGGGGATGCGCTTTGCCCGGTTGCCTGGTGGGCCCGCTATCCTTCCATGACGCCGCGCGAGAGCCCGCGCCGGTCCGCGAGGGGACGCGAGTACACGCCGGACGCCGCGCCGATGAACATGCCGACGACGTGGAGGGCGGTCCATCCCCAGAAGCCGAGCCCGTACATGAAGTAGAGGAGATCGGGCGTATCGAAGCCGTAGAAGAAGGCGATGGCCGCCGGGACCGCCACGGAGGCGATGGCCGCGGCACCGAACGCGCGGCGCCAGCGTTTGGCGAAGAAGCCACCGAAGAGGCCGCCCAGCAGGGCATTGAGGAACGGGATGTAGAAGGTGATGAGGCTCACGGAGATCATCGTGAGCGCGCCGATGATGAGGCCCCGGTTCTTGAACTCGACGCCTTCCGTGGGCGTTGGGATGACCACGACATCGCGGTAGCCACTCTCCTCGATGTCGGGCATGGGCTCGGTGGCGGTGGCGTGGATTTCCGGTCCCCAGACGCCCTTCTCGCAGTAGCCCTTTTCGAGGAGCTCGCGGCGGGTGGTGGGCTTGGGGCTCTTGGGGTCGATGGGCTCGGACATGCGTGCTCTCCTGGTGGGTGGGGGCGGAGGCTCCGCCGTGACTCGGATGCCGTTGAAGATGCGACATGCCGGCGCGGGAGACAGGTGGGGAGGTACCATTGGAGGCCGGGCATCCGTGCAGGCGGGGCGGTGCTTGCTGGCTGAAGCCGCCCACCCGGTATGCTGCGCCTCCCTCGTGCCCCTGATCGCCTGGATGGAGCCACCATGTGTCCGATGCGTTCCCTGATGCGACTTTCCCTGCTGTCCCTCGGCCTGCTGTCGGCCTGTACGTTGCGTCCGTACTACCGGCAGGTGGTCCCGCCCGATGTGGCGCGGCTGAATCCGCAGCAGGCCCAGGGGATGAAGGACGTGACGATGCGCGTGGTGGATCCGTCCACGGGCCAGCCCATCCCTAGAGCGCGGGTGCTGCTCGAATCGACTCGGGGGCGCATCACCGTGACGAGCGACGCGGACGGCCTTGTCCAGTTGCCGGTGACGCCGCACCTGTTGGCGGACAATCCGCTGGTGGAGGTGGTGCTGCCGAAAGGCGTGCGGAGCTACTCCTTCCAGTTGGTGAACATGGAGCCCGAGCCCGCGCAACAGCCCGCGACCGGGTCCGGGGAGCAGCAGCCGCCCCAGGGCTGAGACCCGCGGGTGTCGTAAGCGCGACGTTCGCCTGGAGCTGGGGTAATCTATCGCCCCATGCGTCGCGCATGGGTATTCGTCTGCCTCGTCCTGCTGGCCGCCTGTTCGAACAAGGTGAAGGAGAGTGCGGTTGCACTCACCATCACGTATCCGAAGCCAGGGTATGTCCCCGCGTGTATCCGGGTGACCGCCCTGGATGCCGCGGCGGAGAACCTCAAGAGTTCCGAGCTCATCGACTCGGCCACGTTGGCCAGGCACGCCGAGGACCGGACCCTGGTTCTCGCCGTGTATCGCGAGAAGGGGTGGAGCCAGCAGCTCCAGGTCGAGGTGTCCTCCTACTCCACGGAGAAGTGTGAGGGGCAGGCCATCGAGACGCGCCGCCTCGCCGAGGCGGTGACGCTGCCCGAGAAGGGCGCCGTGCCAGCGGCGCTCGTGCTCAAGGCCCAGGATGCGGACAAGGACGGCCATCCCGCCAGCTCGATGGAAGACAAAGCCATCAACGGCACGGACTGCAACGATGGCAGGGCTGACGTATACAAGGGCGCGTCGTCGAAGTGTTCGGTACAGGATGCCGAGGTTGATTTCGATTGCGACGAAATCAAGGAGTGCAGGCCGCAGGCCAACGGGAGTACCTGCCTGTTCCCCACGATGTGCGCGTCGGGCCATTGCGTGGATGGCATCTGTTGCGACACCGCATGCGACTCTCCTTCTCAGTGTGGAGGCGTCGGCTCGTGCGGCACTGGCAAGTGTGCCTACCAGGTTCTCGTGGGCAAGGCCTGCACCGACAACAACAACTGCACCACGGGCGACAAGTGCACCGAGGATGGCGCATGCAAGGGAACGGACGTGACATGCAATAGCCCGACGAGCTCGTGCTACGAGACGATGGGCCGTTGCGATTCCGCCTCGGGGGCGTGCATCTATACACCCAAGTCCGCGACGGTGGACTGCGACGACAAGAATGCCTGTACGCTCATCGACAAGTGCGATGGCAATGGGGCATGCGTGGGTTCAGCCCCCAAGTCGTGCAACACCCCGACGGGTCAGTGCTACGAGAGTCCGGGCACCTGCGATCCCTCCTCGGGGGCGTGTAGCTACCCGCCCAAGCCCACCACAGCAACCTGCAACGACGATCAGTTCTGCACGAGGGACGACCGATGCGATGGGGCCGGTGGATGCGCCGGTACCGCCTACACCTGTGCGCCGCCCAATGCGTGCCAGATTCAAGCCGAAGTCTGCACGGGTGACGGCAACTGTGTCTACACGGTGAACCCTGCCATGCTCGGGAAGCCCTGCACCTGGAGCACGACCACGAATCAGCAGGGCACGTGCGTGGCGAGCGTTAATGGCAAGTGTAGCCTCTTCCCGTATTCACCCAGCAATTTCGACCCGGATGCGCTCACGCCTGCCGAGGTCGCTGGTTTGCAGGAGGTTCGTGTCTCGTGTGACGTCACGCTCGACACCTCGGGCTCGGGCCCCTTCGTTTGGTCCGCGACGAATACATGCACGACGCTTCCCGTGGCTCCTCTGGCCAAAGTGATGCCGCAACTCGGTGGTGGACCCGAGGTGCTGGTCCTCTACATGAAGCGTCTCGATATCGACTACGAGAAGACGGTGACCGTGAAGGGCACCCGGCCCGTCATCTTCGCGATCTACGAACTGGCCTACATCCATGGTTCCATCCTGGCGAATGCCACCAAGGCACAACCTGGCGCGGGTGGGAACGCTATGACCTGTGATGTTCGGGCTGGCGGAGCAGGTACTAACGGCGGTGGCAGCGGAGGAGGAGGTGGTGGTGGCTTCGCGACCGCGGGCGCGGTGGGTGGTACTGGGGATGGCAATTCGGCTGCGGGGACGGCTGGTGCACAATTTGAGAGCACTCTGGTTCCGCTGATCGGTGGTTGTCCGGGGGGCGCGGGGGGAACCAACGCAGTGGCAGGAGTGGGTGGAGCGGGAGGTGGCGCCGTGCAGATCTCCGCGGCCGGTTTGCTGAATGTGGATGGCACCGTGTCCGTCAGTGGAGGGGGCGGCAAGGGAGGTGGTCAGACCGACACCAGCGCTGGCGGAGGCGGAGGCGGAGGCAGTGGTGGCGGGATTCTGCTGGAGGGGAGGGTGTTGGAGGTTCTCGGCATTGCCCGTCTGACGGCCAACGGAGGAGCCGGTGGCGAGGGTGGGTTCGAGGGCAGCAACGTGGGCGCGGATGGTTCGGATGGCTCGACGAACTCGGCGTCCGCGGCATTGCCGGGCACGAGCACGTCCAGTCAGGGTGGCGATGGTGGCTCGGGTGGCGTGGCGGGGGTTGCTCCGACTGCGGGTTCGAACGGCGGAAAGCAAGGTAACGAGAGCGGCGGTGGCGGCGGTGGTGGTGGCGCCACGGGCGTCATCCGGCTGCGCGCTGGAGGGACGTCGTCCTGCAACATCTCCGGGGCTGCCGTCATCAGCCCGGTGGCCACCCGGGTGTGCCCGTAATCTCGTGTGACCCGGGCCGGGCGAGGGCTCCGCTGTCCCCGCCCGGCCATCTGCCTTCGGTTCAGCCGAGCTTCACGCGGAGGAACTCCACCGTGCGCTTCCACGCGAGCTCGGCGTTCTGGGGCGAGTACACCTCGGGCCGCTTCTCGTTGAAGAAGGCGTGGCCTGCGTCGTACCGGTGAATCTCCGCCGGCACGCTCGCGCCCTTCAGCTTCTTCTCCAGCGCATCCACCCGGTCGGGCGTGCACCAGTCATCGATGTTCGCGAAGTGCCCCAGGACCGGGCAGCGGATCTTCGTCACGTCCGCCTCCTCGGGAGGAATCCCGTAGAAGGGCACGGCGGCGGCGACGCTCCCGTCATGGGCCGCGGCCGCCAGCGTGAGCGCTCCGCCCATGCAGAAGCCCATCACCGCCACCTTCGTGCCCGGCGCGCGCCGCCGCAGCGCTTCCACCGCGCGCGAGAGGTCCTCCACCGCCTGACGGTCGTTCATCTCGTTCATCAGCTTCTCGGCCTGGGCCGCGTCCTTCGCCAACTGGCCCCGGTAGAGGTCTGGTGCGAACGCGGTGAATCCCTCGCGCGCCAGCCGGTCCACCACGCCGCACATCTGCTCCGTGAGGCCCCACCACTCGTGGATGACGACCACCGCACCGCGGCTCGTGCCGCCCTCCGCCTGCTTCAGGTAGCCCGGAAGCTCCGCTCCATCCGCCGGCGTCAGCTTCGCCTGCTCGGCCATGTGCTCTCCCCTTCGTGGTTCAGGAAAAGGGGCGCAGCTTAGACCTCTCGTGTGCCGGCTACGTGAACCAACGCACCAGCCGGTGGCCCTGCCGGCGCCGCCACGTGTGGAAGCGTTGGCGGAAGCCCTCGGCCCCCGAGGTGAAGCGCACCGCGTAACGGCCGCGCACGGTGGGGCCGCCTCCCTCCACACGGATCCACACGACCTCGCCCTCGAAGGGCAGCTCCTCGCCGTCCAGGGTGAGCGAGCCCCGTACGGTGCTCCCCCGGTGCAGGGGTTGGAGCATGTCCGCCTGGAAGCCGCCGTCGGACACGTCGCGGGTGCGCACGGGCAGCATCCCCCGCAGCCGGACGACGAGCCGATGGGGATGACGCGGGAAGGCACGGAGCTCGGACATGGCTCGGAAGGTGCCATGTCACCTGAGTCCCACAAGTTTTACGTGACGTGGTTATGGTGGGTGCGTCTCGATTCGAACGGAGCCCCCCGACATGAAGAAGGTCTTCCTCTCAGCGCTGCTGCTGCCCGGCCTGGCGCTGGCCCAGACGCAGGATTTCTCGAAGGTGCAGGTGAAGTCCATTCCGGTGGCGGGCAACGTGCACATGCTCGAGGGCGCGGGAGGCAACATCGGCGTGTCCGTGGGCCCGGACGGGGTGCTCATCGTGGACGACCAGTTCGCGCCCCTGGCGCCGAAGATTCGCGCGGCGTTCGGCAAGCTGGCCAAGAGCCAGGGCAAGGGCGCGAAGGGGTCGCTGGAGTACGTGCTGAATACGCACTGGCACTTCGACCACACGGGCAGCAACGCGGTCTTCGGTCGCGAGGGCCGCATCGTGGCGCACTCGCACGTGCGCACGCGGCTGATCAACGGGCTCGAGAGCGCGGCGCTCGGGATGAAGATTCCTCCCGCGCCCAAGGAGGCGCTGCCGGTCATCACCTACGACCAGGGGCTCTCCATCTTCTTCAACGGCGAGGAGATCCAGGTGACGCACCTGCCCTCGGGCCACACCGATGGCGACAGCATGGTGTACTTCACCGGCTCCAACGTGCTGCACCTGGGGGACCAGTTCACCGTGGACAAGTACCCCTTCGTCGACCTGGAGAGCGGAGGCTCGCTGGAGGGCTACCTGCGCAACGTGGAGCGGGTGCTCCAGACGCTGCCCGCGGGGGTGAAGATCATCCCGGGCCACGGTGCGCTCTCGGGGCGTGAGCAGCTCGAGGCCTTCGCGGAGATGCTGCGCGAGACGGTGTCCCTGGTGAAGGGGAAGATCGCCGCGGGCAAGACGCTCGACCAGGTGAAGGCCGAGGGGATGCCCGAGAAGTTCAAGAGCTGGGGCGATGGCTTCATCAAGCAGGACATGTGGCTGACGATCGCGTACCGGAGCTTGAGCGGGCAGAAGCCGGAGCCGGCGCAGAAGTAGGAGTCCGCGCTCCGAGCGGTTGAATGAAGCCGGGGGTCCTCCGTCGAATCAGGCAAGAACGATGACGGAGGACACGACGATGACGCTCCAGAACGGACTCTTCACCCTGGCTCTTTCCGCGCTGCTCCTGGCGCCCGCCGCGCGGGCCGATGATTTCCGCGGCGGCCAGCACGATGCGTCCCCGGTGGGCGGCTCCGTCGGGTACGGTCACACGGGCGGCTACCGCCCCGCGCCGCCTCCTCCTCCCGAGCCCCCGCGCTCGCGAGGGCCGCGTGAGTCGGGCCGCTACGAGCTCCGGACGGTGCAGAAGTGGGTGCCGGGTCACTACGAGAAGGTCTGGGTCGAGGAGACCTGCAAGTACAAGCCGCGCCGTGACCGGGTGAAGTGCCAGGGCGGTTACTACGAGCAGCGCTGGGTGGAGGGCTACAACCAGTCGGTGCAGGAGTGGGTGTGGGTCCCCTCTCGACGTGGCACCTACGTCGCCAGCAACGGCTGGTAGGCGCATCCCTTCGAGAACCCCGTTTCCCTCGGACGCCTCGGCCCTCCCGGCCGGGGCGTTCGTGTCTCCAGCCTCCCGTCACCGAGCCTCCCATCGTTTCTCCGGGTGAACCCGAGGCGTCGGCCGCTGTGAGCCGCCGTGCGACGTCCGCCGCGTTCGTGAGCGGGTGTCGTCATTTCAGATTTCACTGATAGATATCAGACGGGCTTCTGATCTGGAGCCGCAACTCATCGGAACTTCATGCCTCGCCTCCTCCGTCCACGAACGGGCGGGCGGCCGGGGGGTGGAGCGGGGGGAATGGAAAGCGGATGGGTCGTGTCCGGCGCGCGTCCTCGCGGCTTCCCCAGGGGCCGTGGCTCATACAAGGAGTGCGGATGCGCATCAGGTGGTTGCTGCCGGTCGTCCCTCCCGCTGTCCTCATCGGAGCCCTCGCGTGTGGTGAGCGGGGTGGGCCGATTCCATCCGACGACGAGCTTCCCACCCTCGACGGGACTGCCTCCGCACCGCAACCGGCACCCAAGCCGCCAGCGTCGCCCCCGCCTCCGTCCCCCACGCCGTCGCCCCCCACCTCCAGCACGACGCCTCCTCCCACCGCGAGCCCGCCCGCTCAGTCCGCGCCACCTCCGGCGCCGCCTCCCGCGCCTTCACCGCCGCCGCCTCCCGCGCCTCCACCGCCGCCCGAGTTCTCCCGCATCCTCTGGGTGGCGCCTGGCGGCAGCGACACCGCGGCGGGCACGGAGCGCGCGCCCTTTCGCACCGTGGGCAAGGCGCTCTCGCTGCTACAACCGGGCGAGGCCGTCTTCCTCAAGACGGGCACGTACACGGAGCGCCTGCGGTTCGACTCGCGGGACGGCGCGCCCGGCCGCTATCTCACGGTGAAGGCCGCGCCCGGCGCGAAGCCCGTCATCAAACCCGCTGGCAGTGGCACGACGCTGTTGGACGTGCGCCGCGCGTATTGGCGCGTGGAGGGGCTCACCCTCGATGTGGCGGGGCAGGACTCCTTCGCCGCCTTCTGGCGTGGCCCGGGGGCGCACCACGGCATCCTGCGTGGCTGCACATTGAAGAACGGCACCAGCGGCGCGGGCGTCAACATCGCCGAGCGGGCCAGTGACGTCCTCATCGAGGACAACGCCATCTTCAACTTCCAGCGCTCCGGCGACAGCCACGGGGTCGTCGTGCAGACCAACTCGAAGAACGTGGTCGTCCGGGGCAACGACATCCACCACAACTCGGGTGACGGGGTGCAGTGCCTGGGGTCCGAGGGCGGCGCCACCGAGCCCGGGACGCCCTTCGACAACCTGCTCGTCGAGGACAACGACCTGCACGAGAACCAGGAGAATGGCGCGGACATCAAGACGTGCACGCGCGTCACCCTGCGCGGCAACCGCATCTGGGGCCACCGCCGCTCCTCCTCCTCGGCGGGAGAGGGCGTGGTGGTGCACCTGTCCGCTCGCGACGTCACGCTCGAGGACAACGAGGTGCGCGACAATGGTAGGGGCATCAACATCGGTGGGGTGCGTCAGGGCTCACCACCCACCCACATCGTCCTGCGGCGCAACCTCGTCCTCGACGGCTACGGGGAGGATGGCAACGAGGGCACCGGCATCCGCATTGACACCGCGGTCAACGTGAAGGTGCACCATAACACCGTGTGGAACATGCCTGGCCACTGCCTGGGCTTCGGCAACGGCGACTCCGGCCCCAGCCAGGACGTGGAGGCACGCAACAACATTTTTGGTGCCTGCGCCATCGTGGTGCGGGCCGGCTCCCAGCGTTCCGGGGGCTCCTTCGACGGCAACCTCTATTTCTCCCCCGAGGGGCATGTCTCCTTCCGGGTGGATGGGAAGTCCCCGGACCTCGCTGGCTGGCGGAGCGCCACCCGCTGGGACGCACACTCCGTGGAGAAAGAGCCCGGTTTCCAGGACGCGGAGGCTGGGGACTTCCGGCTGGCGCCCTCCTCTCCGGCCCGGAACGAGGGCCTGTCCCTCGGGCAGGCCTTCTGCGGTTCGGCACCTGACATGGGGGCGCGGGAGTCTGACTGCCCCTGAGGCGAGACCCGGGGTAGAGTCCGGGGCGTGTCTCCCCACGAATCCTCCCTCGGTGTCGTCCTGGTGCCCGCGGCTTCGGCCGCGCGCGAGCCGCTCGTTCGTGCGGTGGCCCGGGTGGGATTGCGCGTGGTGGAGGAGCCAGCGCGGGCCACCATCGGCCTGGTGGACCTGACGGTACCGGAGGGGAGGTCCGCCCTGGCGGAGCTGCTCGCCACGCCCGCGGGGGCGAAGCTCTCCCTGGTGGCGCTGGTGGCGCCGGGTGAGGCGTCCTTCGCGGCCCTGGAGTCCCTGCGGCCCGCCGAGGTGGTGGTGGCCGGGGCCGAGCCCCATGAGCTGGCGTACCGGTTGCGTCGTGTCGCCGAGCGCCACCTCGAGCACCAGGACTCCCTGCGGAAGCAGGAGGATTTGAAGCTCCTGCTCGAGCTCACCGCGGATTACGCCGAGAGCATGGACGTGGAGGAGCTGCTCCACGACGTCACCCGCAGGCTCGCGGACAGGCTCGGCATCGGCCGCGCGGCGCTGGTGATGCTGGAGCACGACCAGGTGTCCGCCCGCGTGGTGGCCGCCAGTGACGCTCCCGGCCAGACGGACGTGCGCATCGAGCTGGAGCGCTACCCGGAGGTGCGCGAGGCGGCACGCACGGGCCTGCCCGTCATCGTGGAGGACGCCTCCCACCACCCGTTGCTGGAGGGGGTGCAGAGCGAGGTGGCCGCGCGGGGCATCCACACGCTGGCGGCGCTGCCTCTGCTGATGCGAGGCGAGGTGCGGGGGGTGCTGCTGTTGCGCGCCTCGGGTGGGGACCGGCGCACCTTCGCGCCGGATGAGATCGACTTCCTCAAGACGGTGGCGCACGCCACGGCGGTGGCGCTGCGCAACGCCTCGCTGTTGCAGTCGGTGCGCGGGCAGACCGAGCGGGAGATGTCGGCGCGCATCGCCGCCGAGGCGAAGGCGGCCTCGCTGGAGACGTACCACCTCTTCTTCGCCAACGTGCGCGAGGGCGTGGCCATCCTCGACGACCGGGCGTGCGTGCTCAGCCTCAACCCCGCCGGGGAGAAGGTCCTGGAGACGTCCTCCGAGGCCGCCTATGGGCGCCACCTGGTGGACGTCTCCCAGCCACTGGACGAGTCGGTGCTGATGGAGCTGGTGACGGCGGCCCGGCGTGGCGAATCCCGCTCGGACGTGGACCTGATGGTGCGCACGCCGAAGGGACGGCGCCTGACGTTGAGCTTCTCCGCGGCCCCGCTGGAGGATGGCCGCCGGGCCATCATCCTCTCGTTCCGCGACGTGACGCAGGCGCGGCTGCTGGCCGACGAGCTGAGCCACACCAAGGACTTCCTGGAGCGGCTCATCGACTCGTCGGTGGACGCCATCGTCGCCTCGGACATGCAGGGCCGCATCATCCTCTTCAACAAGGGGGCCGAGGCGCTCTGTGGCTACACCGCGCAGCAGGCGCTCAGTGGCATGCACGTGAACCAGCTGTACCCGGAGGGGGTGGCCCAGCGCATCATGACGCAACTGCGCAGTCCGGATTACGGCGGGCGGGGCCGGTTGTCGGTGTGCAGGCAGGACATCGTCCACCGCACGGGGCAGCTGGTTCCGGTGAACATGACGGCCTCCATCGTCTACGAGGGAGGGCGCGAGGTGGCCAGCGTGGGCATCTTCACGGACCTGCGTGACCGCATGGAGCTGGAGCGCAAGCTGTCGGACGTGGAGACGCGGCTGGAGGAGAGCGAGAAGAACGCCGTCATCGTCGCGCTCGCGGGCACGGCCGCCCACGAGCTCAACCAGCCGCTCACTTCGGTGATGGGCTACGCCGAGCTGCTCAAGCGCCGGCTGAAGGAGGAGGACACCTCCTACAAGCCGGTGGACATCATCTACCGCGAGGCCGAGCGCATGGCGGAGATCGTCCGGAAGATTGGACGCATCACGCGCTACGAGACGAAGGCCTACATGGGCTCGCAGCAGATCCTGGACCTGGACAAAGCCAGCTCTCATGACGAGTGACTCCCGTGTGCCGGGGGGCCCATCCGCCGAAGCCTTCCGTGCCTTCTTCGAAGCGGTGGAGTTGCCAGCGGCGCTGTGCGACCTGGGACTGAGGCCGCGGGCGCTCAATGCCGCCTTCTCGCGCTTCTGTTTCGAGCACGGGGCGACGGTGGAGCAGATGATGGAGTCGCTGGTGGGGGCGCGGGTGCCCGAGGAGGGGGCCTCGTGCGTGATGGAGGTGGCGCTGCCGCCCGGGGGCGTGGTGGTGGTGGAGCTGGTGAGGCGTGGGGAGTGGGTGTCGCTGGTGGGCCGGCGCGAGTCGGAGCTGATGAGGGGCCAGCTGGTGGTGGTGGAGCAGGCGCTGCTGGAGCAGGCGCGCACCGAGGGCGTGTTGTTGGACCTGGGGCGCAGCGTGGCGGAGGCGGGCAGCGAGGAGGAGCTGGTGGCGGCGGTGGCGCGAGGGGTGAAGGAGCTGTTCCCCGGGCGTACCTTCTGCATCCGCATCATCGACGCGCGGACAGGGGGGCTGACGAGCCTCTACGCGGAGGGCCGGCTGAAGGAGGGTTCTCGCGAGCCGCTGGTGCTCAAGCGCAGCGCGGTGGAGAAGATGCACCTGGCGCTGGAGTCCATTCCGGCGGGGGGGCGGGTGGTGGTGGGGGCGCGGGTGCCGCTGCTCTTCGAGGGCAGTACGGGCGGGGTGAGCGCGCCGCTGGTGGCCAGCGGGCAGCTCTACGGCGCCATCAACCTGGAGTACCCGGCCACGCTGAAGGAAGAGGGAGACCTGCTGCAGGACGAGCGGGTGCTGGTGCAGCTGGCCAACCAGGTGGCGGTGGCGGTGAAGAACGCGAAGCTCATCGACGAGCTGACGTTCGTGCGCAAGTACCTGGAGGAGCTGCTGGAGAAGGCGAATGCGCTCATCCTGGTGGCGAACCGGGACAAGAAGGTGGTCGTCTTCAACCAGGCGATCAGCCGGCTGACGGGTTTCAGCAAGGAGGAGGTGCTGGGGAAGGACGTCTTCACGCTGGTGCCGGAGGACGAGCACCTGCGGCTGGTGTCGCTGATGGGGGCGGTGCTGCGGGGCGAGGCGGTGCCCAACTTCGAGCTGCGGCTGCGCACGCGGACAGGGGAGGCACGGGCCTCGTTCGCCACGTCCTCGACGCTCACCTCGCAGGGGGAGGTGGAGGGGGTGATGGCGATTGGCCAGGACGTGACGGTGGTGGCGCAGCTGGAGCAGCGGGTCATCCAGGCGGAGAAGCTGGCGTCGATGGGGCAGTTGGCGGCGAGCGTGGCGCACGAAATCAACAACCCGATGACGGCGGTGGTGGCGTACGCGGAGTCACTGCTGCAGCGGGCGATGATGGTGGGGAGCTCGGGCTCGTCGGACACGGACAAGCTGAAGAAGATCCTGGAGAGCGGGCAGCGCATCCTGCGCTTCACGAAGGACCTGACGTCATACGCGAGGCCGGCGAAGGACAAACCAGAGCGGGTGCAGCTGCACACGGTGCTGGACAGGGCGGTGGGGTACTGCGAGCACGTGGTGACGCAGTCGAAGGTGAAGGTGGAGCGGGACTACGGGGAGCTGCCGCTGTTGTCGGCGGTGCCGGCGAACCTGGAGCAGGTGTTCGTGAACCTCATCACCAACGCCTGCCACGCGATGGAGCCTGGCGGGAAGGTGTCGCTGCGGACGAGGCAGGAGGGGCGCGAGGCGGTGGTCTGTGTGAAGGACACGGGGAGCGGCATCTCGCAGGAGAACCTGTCGCGTATCTTCGAGCCCTTCTACACGACGAAGACAGAAGGGAAGGGGACGGGGCTGGGCCTCTCCATCGTGCAGCGAATCGTGGAGAAGCACGGTGGGAAGCTGAGCGTGGAGAGCGAGCTGGGGCAGGGGACGACCTTCACCGTACGCCTGCCAATCCCAGATTGAGCCCCAGCCCTCCCAATCCACTCCCTCTCCCTCTGGGAGAGGGTCGGGGTGAGGGTATGTCTTCCCCCGGGTTGCGACAGCCCGTCCGGTTCAGCTCTCGTCATCCAGCTCGCGGGTGAACTCCTCCTTCGTGAGGAGTCCCTTGCGAGCCATGATGCGCATGAGCGCCCAGAACTTGCGCTCCAACTCCTCCACGGGGTCCAACGGCTCGGGCGTGGGGGGAACGACCTCACCGAACAGCGAGTCCAGCTCGGCGCTGATGTCTCCGGCCCGCTTCGCCGAGGAGGGCTTCACCTGGTCCCGCCTGGCCCGCCGCTGCTGCTCCCGCTCCTGGATGAGCTGCTCGAGCGACACGCGGCGGGTGTTCTCCCCGGGAGGAAGCTCCTCGCCGACGATGATCTCCTCGACGTCGTCCTCGAGCGCCTCGGGGACGGCCTCCGAGGCCGCCGGAGCGGCCGCCGCGGTGCCCTGGGCGGCCCGGTGGTAGTAGCGCTGGATGGCGCCGCGCACGGCGGACAGCGGGGCCACCCGGGGGCTCACCTTCAACCCGGTGGTGAACTCCATCTCCTGGATGGCGGCGGAGTCGAGCGGGTCGGCCATGGCCACCACCAGCAGCCGGCGCCCGCCCACGGTCTCCAGGGCCACGGGGAACAGGTCATGCTGCTCGCAGAAGCGCGCGCGCAGCAGGTGGATGGCGCTCCAATCCGGCTGGCGGGCCATCAGGTCCATCACTGGCACGCCCAGTGCTTCGCTCAGCGCGTGCGAAAGGGTTTTCTCGGTGATCGCACCCAGGGACACCAGCGCGACGCCCAACCTCTGGCGCGAGTGTTGCTGTGCCTGGAGCGCGGCCTCGAGCTGGGCCGGAGTGATCGCCCCCCGCTCCAGGAGCAGCTCGCCGATCCGCTTTCTGGCCATATGGCGGCCGCCATTAGCCCCAGCCCCGGGTCCCGTCAAGCAAGCAGCGAGGCGTGACGCACCGTGTCCGTCCGACACCAGACCGGCCTGCCTGTCGGTGTCTGATCGCAAAATTCTCATGGGATTTCAGCAACTAAGAGCACTGGGCGTGCCTTGACACTCCAGGAGGTGCGTTCCTAAAGTCCGGCGTCCATTCATGCCATTCCCGAGCCAGGGAACCATGTGGGTGTCCACATGGGGAACTGCCGGGGTGGCACAAGGCCCGCCATGACGGGCCCGCCCCTCTCTGGAGGCCATAAGCAATGAACCTGGGGTTTTTGACGAATCTGACCGTCCTCGCCAATGCCGGCGGCGCTGAGCGCTCTTTGTTCGAGGAGATCGCCAAGCGCTGGGAGGCGGGCCAGTGGGGTATGTACCCCATCGCCACCTGCCTCGTGTTCGCTCTGGCCATCATGATCGAGCGAGGCATCGTGTTGTTCGGCAAGGCGTCCATCAACAAGGACGCCTTCCTGCGCGGCTTGAAGAAGCACATCTACGCCGGTGACCTGGACAAGGCCATCAACTACGTGGCCGGCCAGAAGCAGACGCCGCTCACCCAGGTCATCAAGGCCGGCCTGATGAACGTTCCCAAGGGCGAGGAGGAGGTCCAGGCCGCCCTCGACGAGGCCAGCCTGCGCGAGACGCCGAAGATCGAGGCGCGTACCGGTTACCTCGCCATGCTCGGCAACGCGGCGATGCTCGCCGGTCTGCTCGGAACGGTGTCCGGTCTGATCTCCTGCTTCGAGGCCGTGGCCAACGTGAACCCGGCCGACAAGGCCACCATTCTCGCCAACGGTATTTCCGAAGCCATGAACTGCACCGGCTTCGGTCTGCTCACGGCCATCCCGGCGGTTATCGCCTTCTCCATCCTCTCCGGCCGCGCCACCGCGCTCGTCAACGACATCAACGAGACGAGCGTCGCGGTGCTCAACCTCATCGTCAACAACCGCGACAAGTTCAAGAACGCCACCGTCTCGGCGTCCTCCCGCGAGGTGGAGGAGTAGTTCCTCCTCCTACCTGGGAACCAGAATCCGGGCGCGTTGTCGGTGGGTGTGACGCGCGCCCTTCTTCATTGAACGGCGTACGATCGCGGGCGGAAGGAGAGTTCCATGGCCGGCGGAATGGATCTCGGGGGAGGTAAAGGCAAGAAGTCGTTGGACGTTGCCATCAACCTCACCCCGTTCATCGACCTGATGGCGGTGACCATCAGCTTCCTCATCATGACGGCGGTCTGGACACAGATCGGCCGTCTCCAGGTGGCACAGGCGGGTGGACCCGCCACGGACGAGGAGCAGAAACAGGAGGAGCAGACCAAGACGGTCCAGCTCACGCTCTTCGTGACGCCCACCGAGTTGCGGTTGGCGGCGGATCAGAGCGAGTTCCCGCCCATCGAGGCGAAGCGGGGTTCCAACGGCAAGCTGGACCTGGCGCCGCTGGTGGCCCGCTTCAAGGAGCTCAAGGCGCAGTTCCCGGATCAGTCAGCCATCACGCTGCAGACCGAGGACAAGGTCCGTTACGAGGACCTGGTGCGCATCATCGACCAGTGCATCGGTGCCGGACTGCCCCAGGTCTCGGTGTCCGCCATCATGGGTTAGGGAAGGTAGACGACTCATGGCCATCAAGGCTCCCGGTAAGCGCTACGGCAAGCGCCTGCAGCATTCCAAGGTGTTCGGCCACGGCGCGGCCCACGGCAAGCACGGCGGCAACGCGGACGTGCTCATCACCCCGCTGGTCGACATGTTCGTCATCATCGTGCTCTTCCTCATCGCCAACTTCTCGGCGACGGGCGAGGTGCTGATGATGACCAAGGACATCCAGCTCCCCGAGGCCACCAACGTCAAGGAGGTGGAGATGCACCCGGTGGTGATGGTGTCCGGAGAGGAAGTCTCCATCTCCGGCAACGTCGTCGGCCGGGTTCAGGACCTGGTGAAGGAGGAGTACCTCAACATCCCCGCGCTGGAGGAGAAGCTGCGGGACATGAAGAAGCAGTTCGAGGACCTCCACTCCATGGCCGAGGGCAACACCAACGCCTTCAAGGGTGACGTGAACATCCAGGCCCACAAGGACGTGGAGTTCGCCATCATCAAGCGCGTGATGTTCAGCTGCGCCAGCGCCGGCTACAACAACATCAACTTCGCCACCCTCCAGAAGGGTGACGCCTCGGCGGGCGAGCCCACGGCCGCCAAGACGGAGTAGGTCTCCTTCTCCCGAGGGCCTGTTCCTGAAGCCCACGCCCCGCGCCTCGGACTTGTCCGGGCCGGGGCGTTGGTGTTTCTAGGGGCATGCCTCCTCGCGCCGCTCTCTTCGACCTGGATGGGACGTTGCTGGACTCGCTGCACGACATCGGCGCGGCGATGAACCACGCGCTCACCACCCACGGGCTGCCCGTCCACCCGCTCGCCGACTACCGCCACTTCGTGGGCGAGGGCGTCCAGGTGTTGGTGTCCCGTGCCGTTCCCCGCGAGCACGAGCGCCTGCGCGAGCCGGTGCTGGCCACCTATCGCGCCTTCTACGCCGAGCACATGATGGACCACACCCGTCCCTTCCCGGGTGTGCGCGAGGTGCTCGAGCGGTTGGTGGGCGAGGGAGTGAAGCTGGCGGTGTTGAGCAACAAGCCGGATGCGGCCACGCGCCGGCTGGTGGCGGCCCTGCTGCCGGACGTGCCTTTCGGTGCCATCTACGGTGAGCGGGCCGGAGTTCCACGCAAGCCAGACCCCACGGCCGCGCTCGGGATTGCCGCCGAGCTGGGCGTGGAGCCCGGGGACTGCGCCTTCGTCGGCGACACGGCGGTGGACATGGACACCGCGCGGGCCGCCGGCATGTACGCCGTGGGCGTCACCTGGGGCTTCCGCGACGTGGAGGAGCTCCAGTCCCACGGGGCCCGGGCGCTCGCCCGGACGTCGGACGAGCTGCTCCAGGCCCTGCTCGGCGCGCCTCGCGCCGCTACACGACCCTGACGCGCACCCCCTTCTCCTTGTCCTCGGCGCGGTTGTGCGCCGTGGCCGCGGAGACGAGGTGGCACACCCACCCGAGGCATCCGCCGGTGCCCAACCAGAAGCCCGGCGTGATGATGAGCCAGAAGAGACCTCGGAGGATGTCCCCGTTGTAGATCTGACCCAGTCCGGGGATGAAGAAAGACAGGATAGCGGCGATACCAGGGCGGGACATGTGGTCTCGATGACCTCCTTGTCCTTCCCTACGGAGCGCGTGCCGATCCATTGCAGACGTAGGACGGAGAGTGAACTCCCGCTCGCCCATGTGTTGGGTGGACGTACAGGCAAGCAGGGGTGACGTTTTCCTCGTCCCCAGGTCGGGGTAGCATGCCGCGCCAACGCTCCCGGCCGAACAGCGAGCGTTCGGGGGGAACCGCCATCCAGTCGCCACCACAGCGCCTCGATCGCTCGTTCGCATCCGGCAAGCGGATCCTCGCCGAGATGTTCGCGCTGGCGGCCGTGTATTTCGCCTTCGCCCGGCTGGGGTTGTCGACGGCGACCATCGTCGACGTCGCGAGCCCCGTCTGGCCGGCCACGGGGGTGTCGCTGGCGGGCCTGTTCCTGCTGGGCGTGTCGCGCTGGCCGGCCATCTTCGTGGCGGCCTCCCTGGCCAACCTGCTGTTCGCTTCCGCGTCCCCTGCCGTGGCGCTGGTCGTGGGGACGGGCAACACGCTGGAGGCGGTGCTGGGGGTGTTGCTGCTCAGGCGCCTGGGCTTCTCGTCCACGCTGGCGCGCACCCAGGACGTGCTGGTGCTCACCCTCGTGGCGGTCTCGTGCACGCTGGCCAGCGTCTCCATGGGCTCGCTGGGACTCGTGCTGAGTGGGAAGGCCGCCTGGAACGCGCTCGGCCTCACGGCGTGGGTGTGGTGGCTGGGCAATGCCATGGGGGCACTGGTGGTGGGGTCGGCGGTGCTGGTCCTCGCCCGGCCCTACCCGGAGCCCCGCTGGCGGGAGGCCCTGGGGCTGGCGGCGCTCATCGCCGGGGTGGGCCTGTGGTCGTTCCGCGGCAACGCGGTGGGGCCCCTGGCCTATGCCCAGGTGTTCCTCCTCTTCCCCCTGGGCGTCTGGGCCGCCCTGCGCTTCGGGGTGCAGGGGGCGGTGCTCTCCATCCTCCTCACCGCGAGCATCTCCATCTGGGGGACCGTGTCGGGCCACGGGCCGTTCTTCTCGAAGGAGGACGGGCCGGCGGTGGATCTGCTGGAGCTGCAGCTCTTCCTGGCCGTCATCTCCTTCACCGGCCTGGTGCTGGCGGCGGCCCACGCCGAGCGCGGCAAGGCCCATGCGCAATTGGAGCTGCTGGCCACGGCCGTGGGCAGCGTGCGCGAGGGGGTGCTCATCCACCAGCTGCTCCCGGACGGGAGTCTGCGCGTGGTGTACGCCAACGAGTCCTTCCGAGACCTGACGGGCCGGGGGCCGGAGGAGCTGGTGGGCCGCTCGCCGCGGGGGCTGCTCATGGGCGGGCTGGAGTCGGAGGCGCACCAGCTCCTGGGGAAGGCGGTGCGTGAGGGCGACTTCTTCAGAGGCGAGGCGACGCTGGCGCACAAGGATGGCTCCCGTGTGCAGAGCGAGGTGCTGGTGTCCCCGGTGCGCGACGCGCGGGGCCAGGTGGCGTACTTCGTGGCCACCCACCGTGACGTCACCGCGCAGCGGCAGCTCCAGGCGAAGCTCATCTCCGCCGAGCGCATCGCCGCCGTGGGCACGTTGGCCGCGGGCGTTGGACATGAAATCAACAACCCGCTCGCCTACCTGGTGCTGAACCTGGAGGGCGTGGCGCAGAGTCTGGAGCAGGGGTCCGCGGGGCTCACGGAGGCGCGGGCCCGGTTGGAGGCGGCCCGCGAGGGCGCCGAGCGCATCCGCGTCATCGTGCGCGACTTGAAGGTGTTCAGCCGGCAGGAAGGGGAGGAACGGGCGATGCTGGACGTCAATGCGGTGGTGGTGCCCGCGCTGCGCATGGCCGCTCACGCGGTGCGCCCGCGGGCCCGGCTGGTGGAGGAGTTCGGCCATCCGCCCAAGGTGATGGGGAGCGAGGCACGGCTCGGGCAGGTGATGCTCAACCTGCTCGTCAACGCGCTACAGGCCATCCCCGAGGGCAGCCCGGAGCGTCACGAGGTGCGTGTGCGCACCGGCCGCGACGACTCGGGCCGCGCCCTGGTGGAGGTGTCGGACACCGGCTGTGGCATGTCCCCCTCCGTGCAGGCACGCATCTTCGACCCGTTCTTCACCACCAAGCCGAGCGGGGAGGGCACCGGATTGGGGCTCGCCATCTGCCAGCAGATCGTCCAGTCCCATGGCGGCGAGCTGCGGGTGCGCAGCGCGGAGGGGCAGGGCACCGTCTTCACCATCCTGCTGCCCGCGGCGGAGGGCGCCGAGCTCCCCGAGGCCCCCGAACCGGAGGCCCCCGCGGCCAGCGTGGTGCCGCCGCGCCGGCGCATCCTCATCATCGACGACGAGCCGCGCCTGGCCCAGTCCATGCGCATGCTCATCGAGCCCTCGCACGACGTGTTCGTCACCACGCGCGGCGCCGAGGCCCTGGCGTGGGTGCGCGAGGGCCAGCGCTTCGACCTGGTGCTGTGTGATTTGCAGATGCCGGGGACGACGGGGATGGACGTGTACTCGAACCTGCGCGCGCACGCGCCGGAGCTGGCCGAGCGGCTCGTCTTCATCTCCGGTGGGGCCTACACCCAGGCCACGCGCGACTTCGTGCGCTCGGTGCGCAACCGCATCCTCGAGAAGCCGGTGCGCCCCGAGGAGCTGCTGGCCACCATCGACGAGGCGCTGGCCACCACCGTGCAGGCCTGAGGCGCCCCGGAGGCGGGGTTCAGACGCGCAGCCACTTGCGGGCGGTGGGCCCGAAGAAGCGCATCACGCCCGCCACCAGGAAGAAGCGCACCGAGCGTCCCAGCACCGCGGCCAGGAAGAAGCGGTCCAGCGGCACGCCCACCATGCCGCTGCCGATGGCCACGACCTTGAAGGGGGTGGGCAGCACCGAGCACAGCAGCGCCAGCACCCAGAAGTTCTGCCCGAGCAGCTGCCCCAGCGTGGCGTCGATGCCGAAGCGCTGGATGCGCATGTCCAGGTCGATCTGCAGGAAGCTCACGGCGCCCTGGTGCAGCAGCACGCCCAGGTAGTACCCGATGAAGCCACCCACGAGGCTGGCCGCGGTGCCCATCAGCGCGTACCGCCACCACTTGTGCGGCTGGGCGAGCACCATGGGCACCAGCAGGGCGAAGGGCGGGATGGGGAACACCGAGCCGTCCACCACGGACACCAGCAGCATGGCGGCCAGGGCGTGCTTCGTGGAGGACAGGGCCTCCACGCGCAGGTAGAGCCGACGGTACCAGGAGAGCTTCGCCGGAGGAACGGCCGCGGGGGCAGCAGGGTCGGTCATGGCGGCGCGCACCCTAGCGGAATGTGGGGACTTTACCAGCGTCGCGTCCCCGGGCGGATGCCTGTCTGGCGGCTGGGGGATGCGCCGCCTTCGCCCGGCCGCTATTACCGCGCTACGGTGTTCCCCCCATGACGACGGCCCTCGAACGCATCGAGCGCACCACCCAGGCGCTGAAGGTCTTCCCGCTGCCCTCCGCGGTCCTCTTTCCGCATGCGGCGCTCCCCCTCCATATCTTCGAGCCGCGTTACCGGGCCCTCGTGCGCGACGCGCTGGCCGGGGACAAGGTGATGGCGCTCGCCCAGCTGGAGCCCGGCTGGGAGAGCCAGTACGGCGAGCGGCCGCCCATGCAGCCGATGATGTGCGCCGGGCTCATCATCTGGCACGAGGAGCTGGAGGACGGGCGCTACAACATCCTCCTCCAGGGCGTCGCCCGTGCCCGCCTCCTTGGCGAGCTGACGTCCGAGGAGCTGTACCGCCAGGTACGTGTGCAGCTGCTGCCGGACGTCGCCTACCAGGGGCCCGAGGAGGAGAGGCTCCGCCAGGCGGTCTTCGAGCTGGCCGGCCGGGTGCCCGCCTCCTTCGCGGAGAACCTGCTGCCGGTGGTGGCCCGCGCCCAGGGAGGCGCGCTGGCGGACGTGGTGGCCGCCGCCGTCGTCCCGGAGCCGGAGCGGCGCCAGCAGTTGCTGTGCGAGCTGGACGTGAGGAAGCGGCTGGAGGCGGTGCTGGACGACGTGGGAGAGCTCATCGCCCGCCTCAGTCCGGTGAAGCCGGTGGGGCCCCTGAACTAGCCCTTGCGTGCCGCCCCTGCCGGGCGTCTGCTAGCGCGCCACACCCGCCCGCCGGCTCCGTGCCGGCCGGTTCCACTCGACGTGGAGGAGAGTTTTTCATGCGGCTCGTGAAGATTGGGCTCGCCAGCGTCAACACCACCGTGGGCGCCTTCGCGCGCAACGTGGACAAGGCGCTCGACCTGGCGCGCCGGATGGCCGCCGATGACGTCACCGTGGGCGTCTTCCAGGAGCAGCTCATTGGTGGCTATCCGCCCGAGGACCTGGTGCAGTGGCAGGGCTTCGTCGAGCGCCAGTGGCCCGAGCTGGAGCGCTTCGCCCGCGAGACGGCCTCGCTGTCCACCGTGTTCCTGGTGGGCGTGGCGTTGAGTCACCAGGGCCTGCGCTACAACTGCGCCGCGCTCGTGGCCGGCGGGAAGGTGTTGGGCCTGGTTCCCAAGGAGAAGCTGCCCACCTACAACATCTTCTACGAGGGGCGTACCTTCTCCCGCGGCTACCCCGGCATGCGCGAGGAGTACCGGGGCATCCCCTTCGGGGACTACATCTTCCGCTTCGACTTCGGCCTCATGGCCCCCGAGGTGTGCGAGGACATCTGGAGCCCCGAGGCCCCCCTGCGTCGGCGCACCTACTCGGGCGCGGAGCTGGTGGTGAACCTGTCCGCCTCGCCCTTCCGCGTGGGCCACGGGGACACCCGGCGCGAGCTGCTCGCCACGCGCGCGTCGGACCACCAGTGCACCATCGCCTACTCCAACGCGCTGGGCAGCAACGACGGCATCATTTTCGACGGCGGCGGCTTCATCAACCAGAACGGCAAGCCCGTGGCGGAGGAGCCCCGCTTCCAGGAGGGCTTCGCGGCGGCCGTGGTGGACCTCGACCGCACGCTGCGCCTGCGCGCGGAGAACACCACGTGGCGCAGCGACCGCGAGGCGTGGCTGCGCGAGGGTGGCAAGCTGGTGCCCACCATCGACTGCACCGGCGCCTTCACCAGCCGGCGTGAGAAGCTGCGCTATCCGGTGCCCGCGCACCGCAGCTTCTTCCTCCCCGCTCCCGACACGCGCCGCTCCGCCCGCGAGGCGCTGTGCGAGGACATCCTCGACGCGCTCGCGCTGGGCATTGGCGACTACTTCGAGAAGACGCGCGCCTTCAAGGTCATCGGCATCGCGCTCTCGGGCGGGCGCGACTCGTTGCTCACCCTGCTCATCGCCCACCGCTACGCGAAGCGCGTGCGGCCGGAGAATCCGGGCAGCCTGCTGCGCGCCTTCTACATGCCCAGCCGCTACTCGAGCGATGCCACGCGCGACGCAGCGGAGACCATTGCTCGCGAGCTGGGAGTGCCCTTCCAGGTGGTTCCCATCGAGGAGGCCTTCGAGCGCGAGCTGGCCATCGCGCGCACCATGCTCGCGGGGGCCGAGGTGACGCCCATCACCGAGCAGAACATCCAGGCCCGTCTGCGCGCCCAGCGCATGTGGAACTGGTCCAACTCGAGCGGAGGCCTGTTCCTCCAGACGGGCAACATGAGCGAGCGCGCGGTGGGCTACACCACCACGGGCGGAGACCTCATGGGCGCGCTGGCCGTCATCGCCAACGTGCCCAAGACGGTCGTCATGTACCTGCTGGACTACCTGCTGGAGCAGACGAACTACGAGGGCATCCGCAGGGTGCTGGCGAAGCCCGCGGGACCGGAGCTGGCGCACAACCAGGTGGGCGAGGAGGAGCTGATGCCCTTCCCCATCCTGGATGCCTGCTTCTATCTCTTCGCGGGAGAGAAGCTGGTGCCCTCGGAGATGCAGGTGGCGCTGGAGGCCATGTTCCCCGAGGTGGAGGGCGCGAGGCTGAAGGGCTACGTGGAGAAGTTCACCCGGCTCTTCCTCCAGTCCATCTACAAGTGGGTGCAGGCGCCGCTGTCGCTGCACATCGGCAACCTGGATCTGGATCGCGAGCGCGCGCTGCAGTTGCCCGTCGTGACGAGCAGCGACTGGACGAAGGGGTAACCCCTCTCGGCCAGTTCTCCCTCCTCCAGGGTCAACCCCCCGCGCCCGTGTACCCGCCTCGCTCGCCTGGGTACTCCTCGGCCGGGGTCCCGACTCTGTCCAGAAGTGAGCCGCTCCTTGCCGGATGTGTTCCCGGTAACGAACTTCCCGTCAGCCACCCGACGTATTGGAGGTTCGGATGAAAGTGAAGATTCTGGCGGGACTCGTGACGGCGCTCATCTACGGCAATGCTGCGTGGGCTCAGGATGTGAGCGACGACGCGAATCGCAATGACACGCAGCAATCCCCGGACAACATCGGCGGCTCCGGTCTGGCGGATCCCAACGCGAGCGATACCCTCATCCTCGAACAGGAGGACGTCGCGCCTCCTCCCGACACCAGCATGCAGGACCAGGGCGTGGGTGGCTCCGGTGACCTGGGCACCACCGGTGACGTGGGCTCCGGCCAGGACGCCTTCGGCGGCTCGGGCCAGGCGGGCCACGGCGCCCAGCACGCCAAGCCCGGCATGCCCATGCAGGGCCAGGGTGGCATGACGCTCTTCTGCACTCCGGTGCAGCAGCAGGCCACGGGTGGCAGCGGCGTCGGCCTGCAGGGTGACGAGCAGTCGTCGATCCAGCGTGACTACGACGACTCGGAGGTCAGCGCGGTGCCTCCCATCTCCGATGACTCGGCCTTCGGCGGCTCCGGCTACGAGGAGAAGAAGGACAAGGGCCAGGAGATGGGCGACATGCGCGGCTTGACGGTCACCGTCGGCGCCGGCGTCGAGGGCTACACCGGCGGGCTCGCTCCGGAGATCAACCCCGGCGCGTCCGTGGGCGTGGCGGCGTCCCTGCGGCCCAGCAAGGTGCTCGGCCTCGAGGTCGGCTACAGCGGCGCGGTGAACAACCTGGATACCGACGTGGGCGGCTCCGGCCCGGACATCGTGCGCAATGGTGCCCAGGCGGCCGTCACCCTCGGCCTGACCGCGGCTCCCGTGCAGCCCTACGTGCTCGGTGGCTACGGCCTGAACTGGTACAACGTCCGCAACGGTGAGGCGCTCGGCTTCCGCGACGACACCAACTCCCGCATCCCCGTGGGCGTGGGTCTTCGCACCCATATCGGTGACTTCACCGCCGACGCGCGCGTCAACTACAACTTCCTCATCGCCGATGACTTCGCTCCCGGCGTGGACGCGGGTGACGCCTCTACCGGTAGCTACAACGGCACCATCAACATCGGCGGTACCTTCTGAGCGCCGCATGTGATGGTGGCATGACAATCTGGCGGCGCGGTGTCTTGGCGAACAGGCACCGCGCCGCGCTTTTTTCTCTCCAGGGGCAGCGCACGTACACCGGGCGCGTTAATGTGGGGCTTTTCACGGGAGAGAGCTCATGAGCTTGAAGTCGGAAGACCTGAAGGTGGGCACGGGCGCCGAGGCGACCCCGGGCAAGACGGTGACGGTGCACTACGTGGGCACCCTCACCAACGGCTCGAAGTTCGACAGCAGCCGCGACCGTAACGAGGGCTTCACCTTCCGGCTCGGCGCGGGCCAGGTCATCCAGGGCTGGGACCAGGGCGTGGCGGGCATGAAGGTCGGCGGCCTGCGCAAGCTCACCATTCCCCCGGAGCTGGGCTACGGCGCTCGCGGCTTTCCGCCCGTGATTCCCCCCAACTCCACCCTCGTCTTCGAAGTGGAACTGCTGCAGGTCCGTTAGGGAGGCACGCCATGGCCACGCAGGAAATCAGCAAGGAGAATTTCGAGGCCACGGTGTCCAAGCAGGGCATCGTCATGCTCGACTGGTGGGCGACGTGGTGCGGCCCCTGCCGCGCTTTCGCTCCCGTCTACGAGAAGGCCTCCGAGACGCACAAGGACATCACCTTCGGGAAGATCGACACGGACGCGCAGCCGGAGCTGTCCGGCATGTTCCAGATCCGCTCCATCCCCACGTTGATGATCTTCCGCGACGGCATCCTGCTCTTCGAGCAGGCCGGGGCGCTGCCCGGGCCGGTGCTGGAGGAGCTCATCGGGAAGGTGCGCGCGCTGGACATGGACGAGGTCCGCAAGGAACTCGAGGCGCGCAAGAAGGCCAAGGAGCCGCAGGCCTGATGACACCGAGCGCCGTTCTGTTCGACATGGATGGAGTCCTCGTGCGCAGCGAGGAGGCGTGGCTGCGGGTGTTGGAGGACGCGGGACGTCGCTTCCGGGGCAGTCCGGTGACGCGCGAGGAGTTCGCGCCCACCTTCGGGCAGGGCACGGACGAGGACGTGCGCGTCTTCGGTCTGCGCTGCACCCCCGCCGAGCTGGATGCCTTCTACGTGGAGCACCTGCCCCGCTACGCCGGCGAGGTGTGGGTGAATCCTGATGCGCGCGAGCTGCTGGAGACGCTGGCCGCGCGAGGGCTGCGGCGCGCGGTGGTGACCAACTCCGTCTCCCCGCTGGCCCGGGCGCTCCTGGGCGCCGCGAACCTGCTCGACTTCTTCGACGTGCTCGCGTGCTCGGACCTGGTGGTGAACGCCAAGCCGGCGCCGGACCTGGTGCTGTACGCGCTCGGCCGGCTGGGGGTCGAGCCAGGGGCGGCGCTCATGGTTGGCGACTCGCGCTTCGACCGGGGCGCGGCCGGTGCGGCGGGCGTGCGCTTCGTGGGGCTCGGGCTGGACGGGGACGCCCGCATCGAGCGGCTGGGCGAGCTGCTGCGGTTCACAGCGGACCCGGGGTCTCCTGGAGCGCGTTGAGGTAGTCCACGATGGCGTCCACCTCCGCGTCACTGAGCATCTGCTCGGTGAAGGCGGGCATGGAGCCGACGCCCGCGCGGATCTGCGTGCGCATGGCGAAGCCGGGCAGGGGCTTGTTGGCGATCCCCGGCCCCAGGCCTCCCGCCGCGCCCGGGTGGCAGCCGTTGCACTCGCGCATGAAGAGCACCTGTCCCTGCTTCTGCCGCTCGGTGAGTTGCAGGGGCGGGCCGAAGGGAACCCCACGGCGGGCCGGTCCGCAGCCCACCAGGGCTCCGAGCACGGTCAGGACGAGCAGGCAGCCGATGGCCCTCATGGAGCCTCCTTCTTCGGAGCGGGAGTGATGCGCCACAGCACGCCCGTCTTCTCGTAGGGGTGGAAGCCCTTGTCGTCGACGGTCATCACCCCGAAGTCCACGACGTAGAGCGCGTCGTTGTCCGGGTTGAAGCGCGCGGCGATGGGGCGCTCGAGCCCGCCCGTGCCCAGGTGCGTGGCCGGGCCGCCACTGCCCTTGTCCTCGTTGGCGGCGAAGTCCTGGATGACGCCGGTGGACACGTCCACCCGCACCACCTTGTAGCCCACGGGGGACATCACCTTGCCCGTGTCGGGGGACTGGTCACCGAACTGCGCGACGAAGGCCTGCCCCGCGTAGCCGAAGGCGCCGCCGCGCGAGAAGTCGAAGCCGTTCGAGGACGAGTGCACGCCGAACATGGCCACCGGTTGGGGCGGTGGGCCCGGGTGCTCGGCGAGGAGGAACTGCGGCGGATGCTCCTGATCGGGCGGCTTGAACCACTCCTGGTTGAGGGGACGGCCGCCGGAGAAGTCGGGGAAGCCGTACCAGCGCCCGGGCTCCACCGCCCAGAGGTAGTCCGCGGCACCGAAGACGGGGCGGCTGCCGCGCACGTCGTGGCCATTCTCCGTCACGTACAGCCTGCCTTCTGGAGAGAAGCTCAAGCCGTACGGGTTGCGGAAGCCCCAGGCCACCAGCTCCGGCGAGGTGGCGCCGGGGGCCAGCCGGAAGATGGCGCCCGAGCATGGCACCCGGCCCCGGATGACCTGGTCCGGCTTCGTGGCGGTGCCGAAGGGGACGAAGGCGCCAGTGGTGACCTGGTCGTCCGGCTCGGGCGTGAGGGGGTTGGGGCTGGTGACGTTGATGCCCCGGAGGGTGACGTCCCGGCAGGGGATGTCGTGGAACTGGGGCTCGCGGCGCAGCCAGCCCATGTCCGCGTTGTCCGGCCCCACGATGCCCGCGTTCGTCGCGGTGCCCACGCCGAAGTAGAGCGCTCCATCCGGACCGATGGCTGGCCCGTTGGTGTGGTGGTCGCCCAGGCTGGGCAGGTGGGAGACGATCGGGGTGAGGTGCCCATCCGGGGTGATGCGGACGATGCGGCCACCGCCCTTCTCACCGCCCTCGGCGACGTAGAAGGCACCCTGGTGGAAGACGACGCCTGTCCATGGCGGATGCTCGCCCGTGGCCACCACGGTGGAGCTGCCATCCGCGTTGATGCGCAGGAGGCGGGACTCGGTGAAGACCTCGCCATACGAGTAGCCAGACTCGATGACGTAGGGGATGCCCTTCTCATCGAAGGCCACCCCGGTGGGGTAGGTGAAGCCGGTGGCGATGGCCTCGATGCGGTAGCCGGCTGGCACCGCGATGGCGGCTGGATCGATGCGCCGGGGCGGCTTGAACTCCTCCCGCGTCTTGTCACTCGCGGTGAGGCGATAGCAGCCGGTGGAGAGCAGCAGCGCACAGAGGGCCGGACGGACGAGGTCGGAGCGCATGGGCAATGCGCGACGGTAGAGACCTCCACGGAGCCCCGACAGCACTTTTGGCGGCCAGGGTTGTATGCGGAACTCTTCCGCGGCTCAGGCGGGTGGCTCCTCCGGCTTGGAGGGACCCTTCGTGAGCGAGGCTCCCGGATAGCTCAACCCGGGACTCTCGATGGATTGGTTCATCCAGGGGACCACCTCGTTGAGCGTCCGGCCGATGCCCGCGGAGATCTCCTCGAGGGGAAGGTCGTTTTCCTCCGTGCCGAAGGGATCCTCGATCTCCACGCCGATCTCCTCGATGCCCAGGAACGTGTAGGCGATGATGACCACGACGACCACCGTCGACCAGCCGAAGGACTCCACGAGGGCGAACGGCAGGCCGAGGATGAAGAGGATGAGCGTCCGTCGCAGGTGAAGCATGTAGGCGAACGGCATCGGCGTCCGGACGATGCGCTCGCACCCGCCTTGATAGCCGACGAGCATCTGGACGTTGCGGTCGATCTCCATCTGGATGATGTCGGAGATGAGCCCGCGCTGTTTCGCCTCGGCGAGGACCGCGGACATGCGCAGCGTCACCGCGACCCCGGCGTTGCCCGCGGCCATCACGCGCTCGATCTCCGCGGGAGGGAGCAGGGACGCGGCGGGGCCGAGCTCGCCACCGCCCCGGAGGACCCGCGTCAGCGCGTACGGGTACACCGCCGTCCATGCCGCCAGCCGGCGCAGCAGCTCGAGCGAGGGGATGTTCATCGCCGCCGCGCGCAGGAGGTTGCGCGTCTCGTTGACAACCCCTCCCCACAGCTTCCGTCCCTCCCAGAACCGGTCGTAGGAGGAGTTGGTGCGGAACACGAGCAGGAGGCTGAGCGCGGTGCCGACCAGTGTGTGGCCAGTGGCCGGCACGTCGATCTTGTGGACGTTCAGGTGGTACCAGGTCACCGCCGCGGACCAGAGCGCGAACACTCCGATTCGCCCGACGATCTCCTGGAGCAGGCCGCCGCGGAGGTTGAGGAGGTGCCGCCACCAGTGATGCGGATCGTACTTGATCATTCCTGACGACAGAGCGCCGCTCCGTCGGCTCTCCTTATGCGTTTCCCGGTCAACCGGGCGCGTCTTTATACATGACCTCGACGGCGCGATACTTCGACGGATGGCGGTGGAGCTCTTGAGGACCGAAGGCGAGTATCTCCTGGCGGAAGTCCGCGTCGACGGCGACGAATGACGCCCGATGCATCGGGGAGTACGTCTTCGTCCCGATCGCGCGGCTGGATCTCCGCGTACGCTCCCTTGCACGGCCTGTGAACAGTCGGGAGTCCCCGCCTACCGGAGATGATCCATTCTGAGGCAGGCTCCAGGTCATGGAGTGGTTGGAACGGGTCCGGTCCTGGTGGCGAGGCGAGACGGTGCAGCCGCTGCGCCCGCTGTGGGAGTGGCTGGTCCGCAGCCCGTTGCTGCCCGTCCTCCAGGCGGTGCCGGTGTGCATCGTCTGGGGCGCGTTCAGTGAGCTGGGACTGCCGAGCCTCTTCCTGAACGACGTGCCCCGGGTGACGTTCGTCGCGGCCTTCATGGCGGCGATGCTGTTGGGGCAGCTGTGCTTCATCGGCTACCTGCTGGACGCGGACGAGCCATGGGCCCTGGCTCCCCGGAGGGGCAAGCCGGGCGGGGTGCCGCCCACCATCCGCTGGTATCTCTTCCGCACGGGCGTCTATCCGGCGTGGCTGGTGGCGCTCTGCATGCCGTGCCTCATCGACCGGCACTTCGCCTTCCTCTTCGGCGTGCTGGCCGCGCTGGGGGTGATGCTGCTGCTCACGCGCGGCGCCGAGCGGTTGCAGCACTGGTACGCGTCGGATCGGCAGCGCCACCGCTGGCTGCGGAGGCTCGAAGCGACGTTCTTCCGCCGGCACTCGACCACCGTGGTGGTGCTGCACGTGTTGCAGGCCGGGCTCCTGGTGTTCTTCCTCGTGGGCTATCTGGTCGTGGCCGCGCACGTGGCGCTCACGGGGTACCGGGGGTGGGTATCGCCGGCCGTGGTCATCTGCGTGGCGATCGGCCTCTGCGGTGCCCTCTATGGGGCCGTCCACTTCTTCTTCCCCGTGCGGCACTCGGGAGCGCTCCTCCTGGCGGGAGTGGTGGGGGTGTTCGGCATGAGGGGGTGCTCGGACCTGTCGCTCTACGACGAGCTGTCTCAGCCCGAGCCGCCCGCGTACGCGGAGACGGGCCTCGCGTCTCCCCGCGACGCGGGGCTGCTGGGAGATGACGAGGCGCTGAACGCCTGGCTGGAGCGGATGCGTGCCGAGCCTCCGCCGGGTGTGGCGTGGCCCACGCAGGGGGAGACGCAGCCCGCGTCGGGACAGCCGGTGATGCGGTGCGCACCCGGGCCGAAGCCCCGGCTCGCGCTGGTGGCGACGAGCGGAGGCGGCATCCGCGCGGCGGTGTGGACGGCGCACGTGCTCTCGAAACTGGGAGGCGAGGAGGGCGTGCCGGGCTTCCACCGTTACGTGCGCCTCGTCACCGGAGCCTCGGGCGGGATGGTGGGGGCGGGCACGTGGGTGACGGGGCTGGAGCGCGGTGGTCTGCCGGACCGGGTGTCGCTCGTCTCGATGATGGAGAGTGACAGCCTCTCGGCGGCGGCCATCGCGCTGATGCTGCCCTTCGGAGAGAACCGCGGGCGGGCGGTGGAGCGCGCCTGGGTGAAGCACACGGAGGGGCTGCTGGAGCGCTCCTTCGCGTCGCTGCGCGGCGGCGAGTCCGAGGGCTGGCTGCCCTCGCTGGTGTACTCGCCGATGCTGGTGGAGGACGGACGGCGGTTGCTGGTGAGCAACCTGGACCTGTCCGCGCTGACCTCGTCGGAGGCGAGCACGCTGGTGGTGGAGCGCAACGGCGACGAGCCGCGCGAGGGCCAGAAGGCGAGGCTGTCGATGTCGGGGGTGCAGCTCTTCCAGCTCTTCCCCCGCAAGCAGCCGGCGTTCTCCGTGGCGGCGGCGGCACGGATGAGCGCGTCCTTTCCGTACGTGAGCCCGGCGAGCGCGCTGCCCACCTCGCCCCGGGTGCGCGTGGTGGACGCGGGCTACTACGACAACTACGGGGTGGACCTGTCGGCGATGTGGCTGCACGCCCACCGCGAGTGGCTGCGCGAGTGCACCTCGGGCGTGGTGCTCATCCAGATTCGCGACCACCTGGGCAACGGCCGGCGGACGAAGTTGCAGGCGAAGGCCGGGGGGGACGTGCTGGGCGGGCTGACGTCACCGATGGAGGCGGTGCTGCGGGCGCGCGAGTCGAGCATGTCGTTCCGCAACGACGAGCTGCTGGGCCTGGTGCAGGACGAGCTGAACGTGGGCGAGCCGTGCTTCTTCACCACGGCCATCTTCGAATTCAGCGAGGCGGCGCCGTTGAGCTGGGCGCTGACGGAGCATGACCAGCAGCGGCTTCAGTACGCGGCGGACAGCGCGGCAATGCGGACGCGGGTGGCCGCGGTGCGCGAGTGGCTCACCGCGGACCCCGAGGCACGGGAGCAGGCCCGGAAGCTCGCCCTGTGCCCCGGCGGTCGGGAGCTGACGCCTTGAGCCGGGGCGGCACCCCGGCCCCGCTCACACGCCCGGAATGACGAACCGCAGCGCCGCGGCGAACTCGTCCTCGTCCGGGTGCACGACGTGCCGCACCCACGTCCGGGCCTCCACGCCCCCCCGCAGCAGCTGCGAGGAGGTCCTCGGGTCGAACGTCCATTCGGGCACGTCCCCCACCAGGTGCTCCACACCCCAGGGCGAGGCGTGTTTCTCCCAGTCCTGCTGGGGCAGATTGCCCCACGGGTAGCGCCGCCCATCCGGCCCGCGGGCCGCCATCTCCCACTCGTCCGCGGTGGGCAGCCGGATGGACACCCCCTCGATACGTGAGAGGGCCTCGCACAGCCGCTCGGCCTCCTGGTAGGAACCGAGCCACACCTGCTCGTAGTCTGGCACGGCACGAATGGGTAGAGGCTTACCCACCCAGGCCGCCAGAGGACGGTCGATGGGCACCTGGGCCACGAAGAAGCCCTCGGAGCGCACCCGGCGCACGGGATTGGCGCCGACCCAGTGGTCGACGGGCGCCACCCACCGCAAGGGCATCCCCGACTGGCGCAGCACGTAGCGGCCGTTCTGCTCCACCACTCCGGGCGGCAGTTGCTCGGGCCTCGTCCCCGGCTCGAGGGGCGTGGTGAGCGAGTGCAGCAACAAGGACGTGACATCCGTCACCTCCAGGGCCCCGGCCAGCATGCGCCACAGCGGGTTGAGCGGATCCCTCCCGGGAACGGAGTCCCCTGGGTGACGGCGCTCCTGGAGGTACCGGATGACCCCATGCCAGAGCTGCTCGTAGAAGCGGCGCTCGCGAGGCTCATCGACCTCCTCCAGCAGGGCGGAGACATCCAACGCCTGGAGCTCCGGCAGCACCTCGCGGGCGCGCACGCACGCGGCCGCCAGCACCGCCGTCATCCGCAGCTCGGCGTCCGGGTCCTGCAGGGCGGCCCGCAGCAGCTCGATGACCCGGGGGTTGGGGGAGTTCACATCCCTCATGAGCCAGCGCAGGGCCTGACGCCGGTGCTCCAGGGAGGGCAGCCCCGCGAACACCATGGTGTGCTCCTGGGGGAAGGGGGACCCGTCCGTGTCGGCGGGCACTTGCGGCCGGCTGGCCACGAACTCCAGCGTACCGGCCGTGCCCCGGCCCACGAGTGACTGCACCTTCAGCTTGTAGGGTCCGATGACCAATTCATCCTCGAAATGCATGACCGCGGGTTGGGCGACGGGCCGGCCGTTGAGCCAGGTGCCGTTGCGTGAGCCTTCGTCCAGCACGATGGTGGCACCCTCGATGGCCACCAACCGGCAGTGGGTGCGCGAGACGCTTCCACTCTCCAGGACGAGGTCGTTCTTGGGATCTCTTCCGATGGCGATCTCCCGCGAAGCCAGGGTCCCCGTCGTCGTGGTCCGCTTTCCAATGAGACCGACAGTGATGGTGAACACGCGTGCTCCTGGGTGGAGGAGGGGCCGGTCCATCCGGCTTGCCGGCGCTGCTCTAAAGCACGTGGCGTGCCAGCGGAACGTCTTTCCTCGGACCTCGTGGCTCCGGGCACTTGGACGCATCTTCCACCCCCCTCCTGACGTGCCCCCCAGCGGCAGCCTGTCAAAACTGCTATCAATCGTGACAGTAGCGCCACGGACACACTGAAGGGGCAGGATGGCGAGCCGGGACGACAAGTCGCACGAAGGAGCAGAAAAGGAGCAGCACTCGCCCCCGGGCCGACCTTCTCGCAGCAGGACCTTCCAGTCCGTCCAGACGGTGACCGGGGGGGCGTCCTCCCCGGCGGCGTCTTCCGAGTCGCGGGAGCTCTCGGCGGACACGCGCAACGAGCGGTTGGGGCGTGAGTCCCGGGCCACGGAGAGCGGCACGGAGACACGGTTGCTGCCGGGCAACTGGGACGCGGCCTATCTGGAGCCCAAGGCGCTCCTGGTGCAGCGCGAGGGCCTCGAGGATCTGACGGTGCCGCTGTACCCGGACCGGTCCTACGTGTTCGGGCGGGCGCCCGAGTCCACGGTGGTCTTCTCCCACGACGCGGTGTCGCGGCAGCACGGGCGCCTGTCGTTCCGCGAGGATCACCGCTGGGTGTACAGGGATCTCAACTCGAGGAACGGGAGCTTCATGGGGCGGGAGGAGGCGCGGGTCTCGAGCGATGAGCGCCTGCGCTTCCAACGCATGGGGCCCTCGCACGACTGGGTGCTGGAGGCCGGGGACGTGGTGTTGCTCGGCAACGGCAAGAGCCGCATCACCCTGCTGGCGGAGGTGCCCCAGGGGTTGGTGGCGGGTGCTCGCGTGAAGCAGGCGGTCTCGGCCGTCACGGCCCAGCTCGAGCGCGCCATCGACCGGTGTGCCCACCACCACCTGCCGGTGTTCCTGCGAGGGGACTCGGGCACGGGGAAGACGTTCATCGCGCGGGAGATCCACAGCCGCAGCGGGCTGGACGGCAACTTCGTCATCCTCAACTGCGGGCGGCTGCCGCAGGACTCGTCGGCGCTCTCCAGTGAGCTGCTCGGGCACGTGAAGGGCGCCTTCACGGACGCACTGCCCCGGGTGGGCAAGCTCTACAGCGCCAACGGGGGGACCCTCTTCCTGGACGAGGTGGAGTTCCTGCCGGCCATCGCGCAGGACTTCCTCGTGGACGTGCTGGAGGGCACGGGCAGCTTCGCGCCACTGGGGGCTCCCGCGGACTTCCGCGAGCCGCCGCCGCGCTTCCGGCTCATCTCCGCGTCCAAGGTGCCCCTGCGGCAGACGGGGCTGAGGCCGGACCTGGCGCAGCGGCTCGCGGCGGGGGACTTCATCATCCTCCCCACGCTCGAGGAGCGGCGCGAGGACATCCCCCGCCTGGTGGAGTCCTTCCTGCACCGCCTCAAGGTCGAGCAGCAGTACGACGCGGAGCTCACGCGGGACGCCATCGCCTTCCTGCAGCGGGCGGACTGGCCGGGGCAGATCCGTGAGTTGGAGTCGACGGTGAAGACGGTGGTGGCCCGCGAGGCGGCGCAGCAGCTGCTGGAGGGAATCGAGCGCCAGCGCGTCATCGTCACCCTGGAGGCGGTG
Organism: Archangium lipolyticum; assembly: GCF_024623785.1. Lineage (NCBI taxonomy): Bacteria > Pseudomonadati > Myxococcota > Myxococcia > Myxococcales > Archangiaceae > Archangium > Archangium lipolyticum. The sequence continues at coordinate 40,242 of NZ_JANKBZ010000004.1, read as the reverse complement.
ACGTCCTACCTGGAGCAACGGGAGCTGGGGTTCGGCGGTCCGCTCTCCATGGCCTCGCCGAGGACGACCCTGCCCGGTGTGGAGATGCCCCCGTCCGTGCGCAAGCGCCCCGGGGACCTGACGGCGCGGGACATCCAGGAGGCCCTGGCGAAGCACGAGGGCAACAGGACCCGGGCCGCGGCGGAACTCGGGGTCGCGCTCAACACCCTCAAGGCGCGGATGAAGGCCTTCGGCATCGAGTGAGCGCTACCGGACCACCACCCGGTCGCGCCCCGCCTGCTTCGCCTGCACGCACGTGGCCTCCGCCGCCTCCAGCAGGTTGCCGTAGGGCTCCCCGGGACGCAGCCCCGCCACGCCCACGGAGACGGTGAGGTGGAAGTCGCCCGCGCCCGAGTGGAAGGTGCGTGCCGCGAGCCTGCGGCGCAGCCCCTCCGCCAGCCGCTCTCCCATGTACGGCGCCACCGCGTAGAGGCTCGCCGCGAAGGCGTCTCCCTCCATGCGGCCGATGGGCCCGCGCCCGTCCAGCTCCGCCGCGAGCTCGTCCACCAACCCGCTCAGCGCCGCGTCCATGGCCTCGCGCCCGTGCGTGTCGTTGCCTTCCTGGGTTTCATCCGCGTCCACCCAGAGCAGCGTCAGGGGCATGCGCGCCGCGTGCGCGTCCGACACCGCCTTGACCAGCAGCGACTCGAAGTAGGGGCGCAGGTACGCCCCCGTCAGCGGACAGATTTGGGGGGCGCGCTCGGACACTCAGCTCGCCTTGCGCGAGGTGGCCTGCTTCGTCTTGGCGTGCGCCTTGTCGAAGCCCTCGTAGGAGCGCACCGCGTGGTCTCCCACCTTCTGGATGTGCTGGTTGTTGAGGTACGCCGTCACCGGCACGGCCACCAGCGGCATCGCCCGCCCCAGGGTGTGCAGGCCGCCCTTCGTCAGCAGCACCTCGGCCACCTTTCCCAGCACCCGCGGCCCCGAGCGCTGCACCGGACCCACGCCCGTCGCGTAGCCGTACAGGTCGAGCAGCTCGTTGCGCGCCCGCTCGCTCTTCAGGTTCACCTTGTACAGCGTGGCCAGGTCCACCAGGAGCGTGAGCTGCAACCACGCCATCACGGTCAGGTCCGCCGGCAGGCCCAGCAGGCCGAAGACGCCGCTGATGCCGCCCACCATGCTGGCCACGTGCTTCTTCTCGTCGATGAGCCGCTGGGCGCGCTCCCGCGTGCCCGCCGACGGATAGCGCTGCTCCAGCTCCGCCACCCGCTTGCGCGAGCGCGGCACCTCCTGCTGCACCAGGTCCGACAGCTTCGTGTCCGCCAGCTTCTTCAGCTCGGAGGGCGTCAGCAGCTTCACCTTGTCGGCGATCGGGTCAAAGATGGCCATGTGTAGCTCCTCCCCTCAATAACCCCGCTCGGCGAGGTACAGGTCCACCAGCGCTCCCTCTTCGTACCAGGCGTGGCGCATCTCCGCGTTGAACCAGCGCGAGTCCGGCGTGGCCGAGCGCACCTCGAGCTTCACCTGGTTGGGCGCCGTGTCGATGACCGCCGCCCGGGCCCTGCAGGCCTGCCCCGGCTCGTCGCCGTAGCCACCATCCAGGCACACCTCGTCGCCCACGGACAGCCGCCGCGTGTACTCGGTGCCGAGGTACTTCGCCTCGTCACAGTGACCGCGCACCGAGGAGGTGCCGTGCTGCGCGCACCGGTCCACGCGGGGGGCCTTCACCACCTGGAGGGAGCCCACCAGGGGATCATCATCATTGGGGTTGGGCCGGAAGGCCTCCCGATGGGTGCCACAGCCCGCCAGTACCAGCAGCAGGCCTCCGCATGCCCACGTCGACTTCATCGCGTCCTCGCCTCCGGGGCCTTGGCGCCCCCCTGCTCGACAGGAGGACGAACATGGCAAGCCCGAGGGGGCGCGTAAAGCGGCTGGGGGTAGGAGCGTCCGCCGCCGTTCAGGCGATGCGGCGCGCCGGACCCGGAATCTCCTCCGTCCGGCCCGGCACGATGCGGTTCTTCGCGTCCACGAAGACGACGGTGGGCTTCCACTCCCGGGCCTCGTGCTCCTCCACCTCGGCGAAGGTGGCGAGGATGACGAGGTCACCCGGCTTGTTGAGGTGCGCGGCCGCGCCGTTGATGCAGATGACGCCGCTGCCCGCGTCGCCCTCGAGGGCGTACGTCTCGAGGCGGGTGCCGCGCGTCACGTTCCACACCGCCACCTTCTCGAAGGGGAGGATGTCGGCGGCGCGCAGCAGGTTGCGATCGATCGTGACCGAACCCTCATAATCCAGATCGGCCTGGGTGACGGTCGCGCGGTGGATTTTCGACTTGAAAAGGATTCGGCGCATGGGGGGCCCGGAAGAATGCCGCGCAACCGTAACGGTTGAAGCGCCGGGGAACAACCTTCAAGAGCTTGCCCGCCCGGCAGCCCCCCGGCCGGGTCCGGTTATCGCCGGAAATTCAGGAGCTGCGAGACATCCAGGGGGACGTTCTGCCCACCGGATACGAGCTGGCCCTCGAGCTTCACCTGGGCGTTGCCGCCGGAGCGCAGGGCGGTGGCGGCGGAGGCGGCGCGCAGGAAGTTGATGTTGAGGGGCAGGGTGAGCTGGCGGGTGCTGCCGGCCTCCAGCAGGCCGAGGTCCCCGGTGGACAGGGTGCCCACACTGGCGCCGGCCACCTTGAGGGCGCCGCTGATGCCGCCGACGGGGAGGGGGAAGCTGTTGCGGTTCCTCACCACGAGGGGGAACTCCACGGTGGCGCCCTGGAGGGTGACGTTGGAGATGCGAGGAGACTCGAACTGGACCTGGGGAACCTTGGGGACCTCGAAGACGCCCTCGTGCTCCAGGGGGAAGCGCAGCACGCCGATGGGAGTCTGGATGCCGACGCTGCCCTGGGCCTTGTAGCGGGCGGTGTCCTTGTTGAGGAACGTCTGCACGACGGGGACGATGTCGGCGAACTTCACGTTGGCGGGGAAGACGAGGTCGGACTTGCCGCGGGCGGCGATGTTGAGGCCCTTGGGCGGGGTGCCGGCGACCACCTGCTTGTCCTCGACGAAGAAGGCGTAGTCGATGGAGGCCAGACTCAGGCCGAGGGGGTTGGGGTTCTCCAACTGGTAGGTGAGGTCGACGGTGGCGTCGGAGAGGGAGGCCTTGGACAGACGCGCGGACTTGAAGGTGAGGCGCGGCTTCTTGAAGGCGTTCTTCGCCATGCGCTGCAGGGAGGCGCAGCCGGCGAGCAGGGCGAGTGCGACGGTGGCGAGGACGAGGAGGGAGCGGTTCTTCTTCATGGTCATGGGCTTAGCAGCGACGCGAGGGTCTGCCGAGTGATTCAAACCGCTCCGGGGGCAGGCTGGCCACCCGGAGGAGGGGTGCGTGGGGGAGGCCGGGGGTGGTAAGTCTTGGACACTGTGAGAACGCACGACCTGCGCGAACATCCCCTCTCCCTCCGGGAGAGGGACGGGGTGAGGGTCTCCGCATCCCGGCTCCTCCCCGCTGTGCTGTGTGCCCTGCTGTCCCTGTCCGCCTGTACGCGGAGTGCGGAGGCGGGGCCCGCGAGGAAGGTGGCCCTCAAACCGTGCCGGCTGGAGGGGGCGAGTCGGCAGGCCCTGTGCGGCACCTACGAGGTGTGGGAGGACCGCGCCGCGAAGAAGGGGCGCAAGGTTCCGCTGAAGGTGGTGGTGGCACCGGCGCTGGCTTCCTCGCCGGAGGCGGACCCGCTGGTGCTGCTGGCGGGAGGCCCGGGGCAGGGGGCGGCGAAGCTGGCCGGGCAGATGATGCCCATCCTGGAGCGAATCCAGCGCAACCGGGACGTGGTCTTCGTGGACCAGCGAGGCACGGGGGAGTCGCGGCCGCTCGAGTGCGATCCGGTGCCACCGGACGCGCCGCTGTCGAAGCAGTTCGACGACACCTTCTACGAGCAGGAGTTCCGCAAGTGCCTGGCCGGGTATGACGCGGACGTACGCCTCTACACGACGCCCATCGCGATGGACGACCTGGACGAGGTGCGCGAGGCGCTCGGCTACGAGAAGCTGAACCTCTACGGTGTCTCATACGGCACGAGGGCGGCGCTGGTGTACGTGCGCCAGCACCCGGAGCACGTGCGCACGGTCATCCTCGAGGGCGTGGCGCCGATGTCGCTGCTGCTGCCCCTCTACGTGGCGCGGGACAGCCAGCGCGCGTTGGATCTGCTCTTCAGCAACTGCGAGGAGGACGCGACGTGCGCGAAGCGCTACCCGGACCTGCGGGGCCGCTTCGAGGCGCTGCTGACGCAGCTCCAGCAGACGCCGGTGCAGACGAAGCTGGAGCACCCGCTCACGGGAGTGCCGGAGGACGTCACCATCACCCGCGATGGACTGGCGGCGGTGCTGCGTGCGCTGCTCTACATGCCCGAGGCGACGTCGCTGGTGCCGCTGCTGCTGGACCGGGCGACGCAGGGGGACTGGAGGCCGCTGGTGGCCATCCACCACAGCATGAGCGGCGTCTTCGACCGCAACATGAGCCACGGCATGTTCCTGTCGGTGGTGTGCTCGGAGGATGCGCCGCTCATCACGGACGAGGCCATCACCCGCGAGACGAAGGGCACCTGGATGGGGGAGGCGGCGCTGCGCAACATGCTCAAGCCGTGCGCCTTCTGGCCGCGCGGCGAGGTACCGAAGGACTACCGCGAGCCGGTGAAGTCGGATGTGCCGGTGCTGCTGCTGTCGGGCGAGCTGGATCCGGTGACGCCTCCCGAGTGGGCCGAGGACGCGAAGCGCACGCTGACGCACAGCCTGCACGTGACGTTGCCGGGAGTGGGGCACGGGACGAGCGCCATCGGCTGTGCGCGGTCGCTGATGGCGGACTTCGTGGCCCGAGGCAGCGTGGAGGGGCTCGAGCCGAAGTGCGGCGAGGGCCTCAAGCGTCCACCCTTCTTCACCTCTTTCGCAGGCCCGGTGCCCTGATGCCGATGGGCCGCATGGGGTCGATGACTGGCCTGGCGATGTTGGCCCTCTTGAGTAGCGGCCCGGCTGTCGCGACGGGAACGTCTACCTCCGGCAACAAGTGGGTAGGGCCAACGATACAGAGCCCGCAGGGCGGTCAGGTACAGACGACCATTTATTACGGCCCATGGAAGTGCAGCCAGGCCTGGATGGATCGATGCCAGCGAAAGTGCGCCGCGGAAGAATACGTGCTCAAGGGCTGCATCTGGCTCGCCGATATCAAGACGGACTGGCAAATGCGGTTCGCTCTCTTCCCCGTATCCGCTGGCGGGAGGCTCGCCATCACCCACTGTTGCTGCAATTACCCGAAAGCTTCGAACGTGAAGGCACAGCGTGCGAAGTGGGAATCCGTGATGCGCGCCTTCCGTAAGAAGTGGGGTGAGGAGTTCGGGGAATGGCCCGTGGATGCCGCTGGAAACAACTGGCATGGCCATCACATCAGGGATCTCGCACATGGCGGTGATGCGATCTCCGAGAAGAATGTGCTTCCCGTGTCGCCCAACACCCATGACAAGTTCACGGATGCCTACCCTGCCTGCTACGCCGGAGCGGATGGCTGGAACACGGTGGGGCCCGACCGTCCCTACGTGGATTGAGTGCCATGTCGATTCAAGCCCTGCTCGAACAGGTCTCGCGTGACCACTTTCCGAATCCACCGGCTACGCCCGCGCAGCTCGATGACTTCGAGCGGCGGGTGGGCTGGCGCCTGGATCCGGAACTCCGCGCCTTCTACCTTCATTGCAACGGTGCCGAGCTCTTCGAGCGGCCGAACTCGCCTTATCGATTCCTGCCCTTGTCTGGAATCATCCGGGCGCGGATTGCCATCCGTGGCAGGGATGAGGATTCGCGTGGTCCTGCCTCCTGGTACGTCCTCTGCGACGTGGGAGATGGCAACTACGTCTTGATTGATGCTGGCAACTCGATGAACGGGCGCTATCCCCTCATGGACGGCTACCGGGAGATGTTTCCGGACCCTGAATACTGCGAGCGGATCGCGAGCTCCTTCTCGGAGTTCCTCGATAGGACCCTGGCGAGCGGTGGCAGACATTTCTGGCTGGAAGAGCAGCAGAGCGAGAGTACCCGATGATCGAAGTGACGAACCTGCACAAGCGCTTCGGCGCGGTGACGGCGGTGGAGGACGTGAGCTTCCGCGCCGAGAATGGCGTGGTGACGGGACTGCTCGGGCCGAACGGCGCGGGCAAGACGACCACGCTGCGGATGCTCTACACGCTCATCCGGCCGGACCGGGGCAGCGCGAAGGTGGACGGAGTGGAGGTGGCCGAGCGCCCGCTGGATGTTCGCCGGGCCATCGGCGTGCTGCCAGACGCGCGCGGTCTCTACCCGCGCCTCACCGCCCGTGAGCACATCCACTACGCGGGCACGCTGCACGGCCTGTCGGGCGCCGCACTGGACAAGCGCATCGACGAGCTGGTGGAGCTGCTGGAGATGAAGGAGATCGCCAACCGTCGCACGGAGGGCTTCAGCCAGGGCGAGCGAATGAAGGTGGCGCTGGCACGGGCGCTGGTGCACGGGCCGCGCAACGTGCTGTTGGACGAGCCCACCAACGGCCTGGACGTGATGAGCACGCGCGCGGTGCGCACGCTCATCCGCCGGTTGCGAGAGCAGGGACACTGCGTGGTGTTCTCCAGCCACGTGATGCAGGAGGTGGGGGCGCTGTGCGACCGCATCGTGGTGGTGGCGCGGGGCCGGGTGGTGGCGGAGGGCACCCCGGACGAGCTGCGCTCGCGCACGGGGAAGGACAGCCTGGAGGAGGCTTTCGTGACGGTCATCGGCAGTGACCAGGGGTTGATGCAGTGAGAGCGCTCCTGACGGCGGTGTTTCGCAAGGAGATGAGGGACCACCTGCGCGACCGGCGCTCGGTGACGAGCGTGCTGGGCGGCTCGCTGGTGGGGCCCATCCTCTTCGCGGTGATGTTCACGGTGATCGCCTCGTGGAACCGGCAGGACAAGCCGCTGGAGCTGCCGGTGGTGGGGCGGGCGAACGCGCCGAGCCTCATGGCGTACCTGGAGCGCTCGGGGGCGAAGCTGTCCGAGGCTCCCGCCGACTACGAGTCGCGCATCCAGGCGGGCACGCTGGACGCGGTGCTCATCATCCCCGAGGACTACGGGAAGGACTTCGCGGCGGGACGCTCGGCGAAGGTGCAACTGGTGATGGACAACTCGCGCAACAAGGCGCGTGCGACCATCAAGCGGACGCAGGCGTTGCTGAGCCAGTATTCGGGGAGCCTGGGGACGCAGCGGCTGCTGGCGCGCGGGGTGGCGCCGGAACTGGCCATGCCCGTGCGGGTGGAGGAGGTGGACCTGTCCACGCCGGAGCGCCTGGCCGCGAGCATCCTCAACATGATTCCCATCTTCCTGGTGATGGCCTGCTTCATCGGTGGGCTGAACGTGGCCATCGACACCATGGCGGGCGAGCGCGAGCGCGGCTCGCTGGAGTCGCTGCTGCTCAACCCGGTGGAGCGCGGGACGCTGGTGCTGGGCAAGTGGCTGTCCACCACGGTGTTCTCCTGCATCACGGTGGTGGTGGTCTCGGTGGCCTTCACGGTCGTCGCGAAGCGGATACCGTTGCAGGACCTGGGTGTGAAGGTGAGCCTGGAGCCGGCGACGGCGCTGGCGATGGTGGGCGCGGTGCTGCCCATGGCGCTGTTGTCATCGGCGGCGCAGATGCTGGTGTCCACCTTCGCGCGCTCGTACAAGGAAGCGCAGACGTACCTGCAGCTCCTGATGATGCTGCCCACGTTGCCGGGCATGGTGCTGGCGCTGTCTCCCATCCAGAGCCAGATGTGGATGTACGGAGTGCCGGTGCTGGGGCAGCAACTGCTGGTGTCGGAGCTGATGCGGGGCGAATCGCTGGGCGTACTGCCCTTCGTGCTGAGCACGGTGGGCTGCCTGGTGCTGACGGCACTCTGCCTGACGCAGATCTCCCGGCTGCTGAGCGACGAGCGGATCGTCTTCGGCCGCTCGTGAGCCCCCTCCCCTCTCCCTCTCCCTCTGGGAGAGGGTCGGGGTGAGGGTATTAGCTCCCCGGGCTGTTCCCGTGTGGCGCCTCAGCGCAGCTTGATGGAGTGATACCACCTGTCCTGCTCTGGGCACGCCTCGTCACCGCACGTGGAGAGGCGCAGCAGGACGACGCCCCTGGATGAGTCCGCATAGGCCGCGTCGATGAAGGTCCTGCTCGCCGCCTTGCACGCCTCGGTTCCCGGGGCCGCGAGACTCAACTCGCTGGGAGCACTGCCCTCTCCCCGCTTCAGGACGAGGTGCCCCTGCTGGAACGACAGCTCCAGCCCCGGGAGTTGTAGCTTCTGGGCAGGGGCCTGCTGGCAGCTCTCCGTCACCATTGGTTGGACGGGCTGTTCCACCAATGGCACCCAGCGCGTCCCACCGAGGTACTCATTCACCTGGCGGATCCTCTCGAGCACCTTCCCCTCAAGCTCCTGGCGCAGAGGGACCGAGCGCCGAACGGGCGACAACTCTCCGGCCTCGAGCACGGGCAGCTTCCAGAGGATCTCATTCGTGTCGGTCTTGCGGACCGTGATGAGGAGGTTGGGGTCCTTGCGCTGACCATCCGCGAGGACCTCCGCCAGGGCAATGCGTGTCCCATCCTCCGAGATGACTGGGAAACCGGTCGCGTAGAGCGACCCACTGACATATCCCTCCTTCGTGTACCCGACGAACGGGCCGCTGGGCGGAGTGACCTCCTGCCCAGGAGATGCACTCCCCTTACGTGGCTTCTCCTTGGGAATGCGGAGCACGTGGAAGGCAGTGGGTGGCTCGTTGCAAGCATGCGAGCCGCAGAAACTGAGCTCGAGGAGCACCACCCCCTGTTGCCTGTTGACGTAGGCGCCTTGCAGCCAGGCGGGGCTGGCGTGCTCGCATCCCTGCTGGCGAACCTTCCAGGAGGGATAGCGGCGGTCGAGCACCTTCTTGCCTCGGGCCCAGAGCTGAACCCGTGGCTCCTGATAGGAAAGCTTCAAGTCTCCGACGGACATCGAGCGGTTCGGGCGGACCTGCTTCTCATAACAGGCTTCCGAAAGAAACTCGGTGTCGTAATGGGGAAGCTCCTGGTGGACGAGGAGAGGCTTCCATTGGCGCTGTTCCATATAGGGGCGAGCCTCCCAGGTACGCACTCTGCCCAGACGCTCCAGGTCAGGATCGCTCCGTTGGAAATCCTCCTCCTCCGTGAAGAGCACCTTCTCGAAGACGACGGTATCCGTGTCCACGTCTTTCACGACGAGCGTCCGGGCAGTGCCATCACTCGATGAGGACGCGTGGGTGAAGAAGGCCACGCTCTTGCCATCGCTGGACACCCAGGCTCCGAAGGCGGTCCCGCCAGGATCACCACCTCCCGCCGCCCACAAGGTCCGAGCCCCCAGAGGCTCCGCGAAAACGACTGGAACAGGTGGGGGCGGGGCTTTCTCTGGGGCGGCTGCCGCCGCTGGGAAGACGCCTACCAGGGAGCAAGCGATGCCGATGTTCCACAGCCGCATGGGGAATCCTTTCATCGCTGCCGATCCAGGAGGACGCGCTTGAGGGCGATGGCCGTCGAGGAGACATCCAACTGTGCGTCCCCAAAGGTGCCGGTGAGTGCGCTGAGCCCGGTCCCCTTGAGTTCCACCGTGGCCTTCGCCACGGGGTGCGAGCTGGGCGAGCCCCATCGAGCCTGGGCGCTGTTGTTCACGGCGAACAAGGAGCGCAGGGAAACGGTCATCTTGATGGGCTTGCCAGCCATGGACTCCCCCTCTTTCGCGGTCCCGGAGACCCCGATGCGTGATACGATTGATGATTATAGGACACTTGTGGACAGCGTTTTGTGCGCGAGTGATCCGTCGCACCGGAGGGTCAGGTGGCAGAGGAGAAGGACATGCCCCACCTTGGGAAGGACATGACACCGGAGCGAGAGTTGAGTCTCCTTCCGGCGCCGGCCTCGGTGGCCACGGCGTCGGGTGAACCCCGATTCGGTACCTACCAGGGCGAGCTGCCCGAGGTGGATCTCTCCCGGCTGAAGGGGAGGTGGGCCCCCGTGGCGGCCCCCGCCCGGCTGCTCAAGCGCAAGCGCTGGCACTACACCCTGGCCGCCACGCCGGAGGTGATGGCTCTCTTCGCGGTGGTGGACGTGGGCTACTCGGCCAACGCCTTCGCCGTGGCGCTCGACCTCAAGGAGCAGCGGCCTCTCTGCGACGTGAGCTTCCTGGGCGCCCCTGGCCCGCTGGCCGAGGTGAGTGACCGGCCGGGCGCGGGGCTGACGGCCTCGTTCCGCACGCTGGGCGGACGGCTCACGGCGCGGCGAGGCGAGGACGACGAGCGCTACCGCCTCCATGTGGACGTGAGCCGGTTGCGCACGGGCAGTCTCCAGTCCTTCCAGTGGAACGGGGACCTGCTGGTGGCCGGAGGCCCTCCGGCGCTGACGGTGATTGCCCCGGTGGAGAAGGACGGCTTCGTCAACGTCACCCAGAAGCGCGGCGGCATGCTGGCCTTTGGCAGCCTCGAGGCGGGCGGCAAGCGCTTCCGGCTTGATGGTGGGGTAGGGGGCACGGACTACACCCAGGGGTACCTGGCGCGGCACACCGCGTGGCGGTGGGCCTTCCTGGCCGGACGGCTGGCGGACGGCACCCCGTTGGGCCTCAACCTCGTCGAGGGCTTCAACGAGAGCACCGGCACCAACGAGAACGCCCTCTGGCTGGGGCAGCGGCTCTACCCGCTGGCCCGGGCGCACTTCGAGTACGACCGCCACGAGCTGATGAACCCCTGGCGCATGCGGACCGAGGATGGGGCGGTGGACCTGCGCTTCCATCCCCTCTACGTCCACCGGGAGGACCACGACTTCAAGGTGGTGGTGAGCCACTTCGCCCAGCCGCTCGGCCTCTTCGAGGGCACGGTACGGGTGGGTGGCCAGACGCTCCGCCTGTCCGGGGTTCCCGGCGTCACGGAGGATCAAGACATGCTGTGGTGATAGGCTCGGGGGGCCTTGTCCTCCATCGAGCCTGGGACCACCGTTGGCCGTTACCGCGTCATCCGCCTCCTCGCGCAGGGCGGCATGGCCGAGGTGTACCGTGCCGAGCAGGCCCTCACGGGCGGCATCGTCCGTCCGGTCGCGCTGAAGGTCATCCGGCCCGAGTACTCGGAGTCCGAGGACTTCCGCGAGATGTTCCTCGACGAGGCCCGCACCGCCTGCACGCTGAGCCACCCCAACATCGTCCACATCTACGAGGTGGGTGAGGCGGACGGGCTCCTCTACATGGCCATGGAGCTGGTGCCCGGCGAGTCGCTCGCGGTGGTGGAGCGCACGCTGCGCGCGCGCGGCGAGCGCTTCTCGGACGAGGCGCTGCTGGCGGTGGGCATCGCCACCTGCGCGGCGCTGGAGGCGGTGCACGCCCGGCCCAACCTGGTGCACCGGGACGTGTCGCCGCAGAACCTGCTGCTGTCCGCCGGAGGCTCGCTGAAGCTCATCGACTTCGGCATCGCCAAGGCGGCCACCAACCGCAACCTCACCCGCGTGGGCACCACCAAGGGCAAGGTGGGCTACTTCTCGCCGGAGCAGGCCCGGGGCAAGCCGCTCGACGGGCGCAGCGACCTCTTCTCGCTGGGTGTCACCCTCTACCAGCTCGCCGCGGGCGTGGGCCCGCTGGATGCGCACACCTCCGTGCAGTCGCGTCACACCGCGCTCGTCCGGGGCGAGTGGGAGCCGCTCTCGCGCGTGTGCCCGGACCTGCCTCGCGATTTCTCCAACGTGGTGGACCGGGCCATGCGGGTGAAGCCCGAGGAGCGCTACCCCGACGCCCGCTCCTTGCGCGAGGCGCTCGAGTCGGTGGCGCTCGAGGCCGGCCTGCCCGTGGGACCCGGCTCGCTCGCGGACTACGTGCGGGACGAGGGCGAGGAGGTCTCCGTCGCCAGCTCGAGCCCGCGCCGGCTCCGCGGTGGGGGTAGCACCGCGAGCTCGACCGTGACGGCGGCCTCGCGGACCGCGGTGCGCCGTCTCCCGGGAGGCACCAGGGTCTGGGCTCCCGTGGCGGGAGTCGTGGTGGGCCTGGCGCTCTCGTTCGCGGGAGTGGCCTTCCTCGCTTCGAGGCAGGCGCCCGCCCCCGTGACGCCGCCCGCCCCGGTGGCCGAGGCTCCCGCGCCAGCACCCGCGCCTCCAGAGACCCGGGTTGCGGAGCCCGCTCCCGAGGCCCCTCCGGACCCGCGGGCCACGGAGGTGGCCGCCGCGTCCGAAACTCCCTCCCGGCCCGAGCGCACGAAGCGCGAGCCCAAGCGAGTCCGGCAGCAGGGCCAGGTGGCGGCTGCCGCGGCTCCCGCTCCCGTCGAGGAGTCGCTGGTGGGCGAGGGCTCGCTCATCATCGGCGCGGTGCCGGGCCTGGGCGGACAGGTGTCGCTCCCCGGGCGCGAGCTCGAGGAGTTGCCGCTCGTGCTGCGGCGCTGGAAGGCGGGCCGCTACACCCTGCGGTTCGTCACGACCGGGGGGCCCGCGAGCTGCGAGGTGAAGGTCCTCCCCGAGCGCCGGACCCGGGTCGTCTTCGATGGCAAGGGCTGCAAGTCGGACCTGCTCGACTGAGATCCAACCGGCCCCGCTTCCCTCAATGAGTGTCCAGGTCCCGCCCGGGGTGGGCGCGGCTGTCTGGAAGGTGAGACGTATGCGACTGGCGATGCACCGATGGATGGGCTTGCTGTGCACCGGGTTGCTGTTCGTGGGGTGTGGAGGCTCCTCGTCCGACGAGCCGCCCAAGCCGAAGCCGTCCACGCCCGTGTGGGCCGAGGGCAATCCGCGCGAGTCCAATGAGCTCGAGCCGCGCCTGCGCGCCCACGCGGAGGCGGGCACCACCCTCCGGGTCTACAAGGTGCCGGGGTGCTTCTCGTCGACCAGCACCGAAATCCCCGTGGACGAGTCCGGGCTCGCGGAGTTCACGATCTCCGTCGAAGCCAACAAGACCACCACCTTCTCCCTCATCGCGGTCCGCGACGGGGTCACTTCCTCCTGCTCGTCGTCCTTGAGCTACTACGCGGACACCGTGGCTCCCGAGGCCCCGAAGTGGTCATCGAGCACTCCGAAGGCGTCCACCCGGAACGAGCTCACCCTGACGGTGTCGGTGCGGTACGCGGCCCGCGTGGAGTTCTTCGCCAGCGGCGACTGCACGGGGACGGCGCTCGGGACGACCGTCGTGGAGACGTCGGATCAGGTCAACTTCCCCCTGACGGTGGCCCACGGTAGCACCACCTCCTTCACCGCCCGCGCCGTGGACAGCGCCGGCAACTCGAGCACCTGCTCGGCGGTCCACACCTTCACCCATGACCTCCTGCCGCCCGCGCCGCCCGTGCTCCGCGGCGCCGTCTCCTCGCCGAATTCGTCGCGTACCTTCTCCCTGATCGCCGCCGCAGAGCCGGGGAGCACGGTCTCCGTCTACAAGTCCACCGGCTGTTTCGGCGGTACCCTCGGCAGCAAGGCGGCGGATGACAAGGGAGAGGCGTCGTTCTCCATCATCGCCGACTCCAACGGCTCGACCACCTTCTCCGCGCGAACGGCCGATATCGCGGGCAACGCCTCGTCCTGCTCGGAGGCCTTCGTCTACACCCATGACGGTACGGCTCCCGAGCCCGTGCGCTTGCGCTTCTCCCCGGAGACGCCGGCCAACGACAACGCGCCCCTGTTCGTGGGCACCACCGAGCCGGGCGCCCGCGTGCTGGTCTTCACCGGGAGCGCCTGCGCGGGAGATCCGTTCGCCACGCCGTCCGTGAGCACGAGCGGCTCCTTCGAAGTGAAGCTCTCCGTGGCGGATGACACCGCCGCCTCCTTCAGCGCCTACGCCATCGACACGGCCGGCAACATGGGCCCGTGCGCCTCCACGCGCTATGTCGAGGACAGCACGCCGCCCGCCGCTCCGTCCGCCCTCACGCTCTCACCTGGCTCACCCAACGAGAGCAATTCCATCACGGTGTCCGGCACCTCGGTGCCGTCCCAGGTGCTCCTCTTCACGAGCGAGGGCTGCACGGGGACGCCCCTGGCGAGCTCCGCGCAGCTGTGGAGCGAGGGCTCCTTCTCCGTGTCCGCGACCGTGCCGGAGAACGCCACCACCTCCCTCTACGTGGCCACGCGGGACGCGGCGGGCAACCGCTCGGAGTGCCGGGGGCCCCTGGTGTACATCGAGGACAGCCTGCCGCCGGACACCTCGAGCGCGAGGGTCGCGGATGGTCCCTCGGAGGACCTGCGCTACCAGCTCGTCTCCGATGTCTCCGAGATCAACTGGACGGGCTTCACCGATGCCAATGGCGTCGTCCTGTACGAGTACCTGCTCGCGACGGTCCCCAGCTGTGATTCGTATTTCTCCGGTACTCGGGCCACCACGACGCGGACGTCCGCGCGTATCACCGGGCTGTCGCTCTCCGAGAGGGGGTTCTACTTCCACTGTGTCCGCGCGAAGGACGCGGCGGGGAGCTGGACTCCCTTCGTGGTGTCCGATGGCTTCCGGGTGGACCTCTCCCCGCCCTCTGTGTCGGACGTGTCTCCCATGCAGGGCTCGGTGGAGGTGGACATCCATGCACCCATCCGCTTCACCTTCAGTGAGCCGGTGGACGTCTCCGGTGTGACTTCCGGCCTCCTCACGCTGGAGGTGGCGGGCGAGCGCGTGGCGGCGACGGTGGCCTGTGAGACCTCGGGCACGAGCTGCTCCTTCACTCCCGTCAACCCGCTGCCCTACCGGGAGACGGTGCGCGCGACGCTGGCGGCGGCGGTGAAGGACCCGGCCGGGCGGGTGATGCAGTCGCCCGTCAGCGTCTCCTTCACCACGCGAGGCCGGGCGTGGCAGCCTCCGCGAGAGGTACGGCCGACCCGGCCCGGGCTCCAGCCGGACGTGGCGCTCGATGGGCAGGGCCAGGCGCTGGCCGTCTGGGTGCAGGGCACCTCCAGCGGCGCCTTCCGGCCCTTCGCCAGCCGCTCCGTGGCGTACGCGGGTTGGGAGCCGGCGCGGGAGCTGGACACCGTCCACCCGGGGGATGCGGAGCACCCGGCGGTGGCGGTGAACGAGTCGGGCTTCGGCGTGGCCGTGTGGGAGTTGCACGACGGTGCCCAGGTGGACCTCTACGCCGCCGAGTACACCCCCGGCACGGGCTGGAGCGAGCCGCGCCTGTTGGAGAGCGGCGCCGGGCCCGTGAGCGCGCCGAGGGTGGGCGTGGACGCACAGGGCAATGCGCTCGTGGTGTGGCGGCAGTCGGATGGCACCGAGGACAGCCTGTGGGCCACGCGCCGGGTGCAGGGCGGTGGCTGGAGCTCGCCGCTGCTGCTGGAGGCGGAGGCGGGGGCCACGTCGGTGCCGGCACTGGCCGTGGAGAAGTCGGGGCGGGCGCTGGCGGCGTGGCTGCAGCCGGACTCGGGAGGCGGCGTGCGTGTGCGGGCCAGTCACTTCACGCCCGACTCGGGGTGGACGCCACCGGAGCAGGCCTCGGACCTCGGCTCGGGTGCCTCGGTGGCCGCTGCCCTGAGCGCCAACGGCTCGGCGGTCCTCGTGTTCCGCGGGACGGACCTCGCCTCGGGCTCTCCCCTCATCCAGGCCACCCGCTTCGTGCCGGGCGAGGGTTGGAGCCCGTCCACCCCGTTGGGAAGGGCCGTCGCGGGAGGGGATGAGCCCGCTGTCACGATCGACCGGTGGGGCCGTGCGGTCGCCGCCTGGACGGCGCCGGGTGACGTCTCTCCCTCGTCTCTCCGTCTCCAGCGCTTCACGCCGGAGGATGGCTGGCAACCGGTGGAGGTGACGACGGGCAGGGCCAGCCAGCCCTCGGTGGCGGCGGATGGCCAGGGCAACTTCCACATCGTCTGGGTGGGGAACGTGAGCGGGGTGGATCGGGTATATGCGGCCCGCTACCCCGAGGGCGCCACCGCGCTCGCCTTCATCGGCGCACTCGAGCCGGCCCACGGTGGCACTTCCAAGCGGCCGAGGGTCCGAGCCAACGCCGCGGGTGCCGCCGTGACGGCGTGGTACCGGGACAACGGGGGAGGGTTTTCCAGCAACCTCGTCTACGCCGCCTCCTACGAGTAGGGGGGCTGTACCCCCGCGAGCCTCCCCTGGCCTAAGCTGGGGGTGCCCCCTCTTTGGATGCACCCCCCATGCAATGCTCGAACTGCGGCCACTCCGTCACCGATGAAGCGCACAGCTTCTGCACCGAATGTGGCGAACCCCTGAAGGTCCCGGGGGATGAGGCCGCCAGCACCGGGGACGAGAGCTACGGCTCCGAGGACTACAACGCGGGGGATTATGCGGGGGACTACTCGTGGGAGGAGCCGCCACCACCCCCCTCCTTGTTCGCGCGGATGGATGAGGCGCTCTCCAAGGTGCTCGCTCCCGTCAAGGACGTGGCCGGGCAGACCTGGGAGGCCATCCAGGGCGTGATGGACGACCCGCGCCTGCGCTCGCGCCTCCCCGGAGGCTCGTTGACGCTGCTCGGCCTGGCCTGCGTGGGCCTCGCCCTCCTGCTCTCCGTCATTCCCTTCGTCGCGGGCATCGGGTTCCTCGGCTCGGGGGTGATGCTCCTGGGCGGCTTGCTGGTCGCCATCAACGAATGGCGCATCCTCAGCCAGCCCGGTACCCAGGAGTTCCGCACCGCCAACGCTCGCACCCTGCCTGCCTCGCTCGAGAACCTCCCCGAGGAGACCCAGCACCCCGCCATCGCCCAGGCCTATGCCGCCCTCACCCTCACCCACGCCCTGCTGATGCTGGGCACCGGGCTCGTCTCCCTGCTGTGGCTGCTCGCCGCCCTGGTCCTCGGCTACGAGCAGGGACGCCGGTTCTTCGTCTCTCCGGAGCTCGACCACGACCCGGACGCCGGCAACCTCCGCCAGCGTCTGGATCGCTGGGTGGTGGTGGGCGTTGTCGTGTGCTCCTTCTCGCTGCTGCTGCCCTGGGCTCGCGGTCACATGCCCATGCTCGGACCCTCGGGCGGAGAGCAGCCGCTCGCCACCTTCACCCAGCTCACCCTCGTCCTGCTCGCGTGCTTCGCCCTGCGCCACCGCGGGCTCTCGTCTCTTCACCCCATCGTGCTCGTCATCATGGCCGTGTGGCTCACGATGTGGTTCTTCCTGATGATGAGCCCCTATACCGTCGGCCCCTGGTTCTTCCTCCCAGGGTTGCTCACGCTCGACGCCGTCATCGTGCTCCACCTTTTCCAGCTGCGCCGCAGTGGGCAGGCGGCGGAGGTCTCGTCCGACCTGGATTACCGCGGGTGAGGACTCAGTAGACCCTCACCCCGGCCCTCTCCCAGAGGGAGAGGGTGCTCGCAACCTGGGTTGTTACGGCTGACGCTTCAGCCAGGTGCTCACCTCGGGCATGACCCGCTCCCGCAGCGCCACGTCCTGGTCCAGCCTCTCCAGGGTCTGCCCCATGGCCTGCTTCGCCTCCTCCACCGGGTGCGCCGTCAACAGCTTCCGCGCCTCCTCGAGCTGCTTCCTCTCACGCAGCCCTCCCATCGACTCCACCACCCGCCTCAGCAGCATCGGCGCCCCACCCGTCCTCGCCAGTACGTCCTTCCACCTCTTCTGCATCTCCGCCCACCACGCGTCCCGGCCCGTGCGGTTGCCCATCAGCCCCGTCACGAAGCTCGCCACGTCCTGCATCTTCACCTTGTCCGTGAAGAACAGCTTCTGCGCCTCCCCGGCCAGCGTTGCATCCTCGAAGGCCGTCAGCGCCAGCAGGTAGCGCCGCTGCGTCGCAGGATCCGGCTCCGCCAGCATCTTCTCCAGCAGCTTTTCATAAAGCGGCCGGTCTCCCGCCCTCGCCACCATGCCCACCGCCGCGTCCAGCAGGTTCGGCTCCAGCGCCGCCTTGTCCCCGTTCAGCATGCGCGTCACTCGTGGCCTGGCCTCCGCCAGCGCCTCCTGGCCGCGCGCCACCCCACCCACCGCCCGCACCAGCGCCGCCCGCCGCAGCTTCACCCGGTCCGACTCCCCCGGTGCCGAGTCCCAGCCCAGCTTCTTCAGCCCCGCCCCGAGCAGCTTCTCCACCCACTGCTGGAAGCGCTTCTGCTCCTCGCCCTCCACCAGCCGGGCCTCCACGTACGCCAGCCGCCCCACCAGCTCGTCCAGCACCGCGTCGTCCTCTTCGTCTCCGAAGCGGCTCGCGAGGTCCAGGAAGGAGGCCAACGTCGCCTGTCCGCTGCGCGCCAGCGCCCACCGGTCCGCCAGCAGGGCGATGCGCTCCGCGGGCTCCAGCGCCTGGAGGTTCGTCGCCAGCCGCTCCAGTGCCTTCTCGTCGTACGCCACCCGGTAGAAGCCCGTGGAGCCCGCGTTGGCGCACAGCCACTTCACCTCGCCCGAGCCCTCCAGCGTCACCTTCGCCTGCGCCTCGCGCAGCAGCACCCGCTGCTCGCGCACCCCGCCGCCGTCCTCGTACCGCAGCACCACCGGCACCGGCCAGCGCTCACCACTGCGCACGCCCGGCTCCGAGTAGTACCGCTGCTGCGCCAGCGTCACCGTCCGCCCCTCCACCGAGGCCGCCACCAGCGGGTAGCCGCTCTGGCCGATCCACGCGTTGGCCAGCTCCAGCACCGGCTGCGACGAGGCGTTGGCCAGCGCCCGCCACAGGTCGTCCGCCACCGCGTTGGAGCGCGCGTGCGTGCGCATGTACTGGCGCATGCCCTCGCGGAAGGCGTCCTCGCCGAGGAAGCCCTCGATCATCCGCAGCACCGCGCCGCCCTTCTCGTAGGTGATGGCGTCGAAGCTCTCGCCCGCCTCGTCGGCGTTGCGCACCTCGCCACGGATGGGGTGCGTGGAGCGCAGCGCGTCCAGGCTCAGCGCCATGGCCTTGCCCGCGTCGAAGTCCAGCCACACCCGCCAGTCCGGCCGCCAGTCGTTGACGATCTTGTACGCCATCCACGTGGCGAAGGCCTCGTTGAGCCACAGGTCGTCCCACCACACCATCGTCACCCAGTTGCCGAACCACTGGTGTGCCAGCTCGTGCGTCACCACCTCGGCCACCCGCTTCTGCACGGACAGCGGCGCGCTGGCCGGGTCGAGCAGCAGGGCGATCTCCCGGTAGGTGATGAGGCCCGCGTTCTCCATGGCGCCGGCCTCGAAGTCCGGGATGCCCACCTGGTCCACCTTGCCGAAGGCATAGGGCAGCCCGAAGTAGTCCTGCAGCCGGGGCAGCGCCGCCAGCGCCGCGTCCTGCCCGAAGCGCGTCAGGTGCGCCTTCTCCGGTAGCGCCCAGGTGCGCACGGGAATGCCCTGCACCTTCTCCTCGGGCGTGCCCACCAGCGGGCCGCACACCAGCGCCACCAGGTACGAGCTGAGCACCTCCGTCTCCTGGAAGGTCAGCTTGCGCAAGGGGCCGTCCTGCTCGTCCTTCACCAGCGCCCCGTTGGACAGCGTCGTCAGCCCCGGAGGCACCCGCACCGTGAGCGCCCAGCGCGCCTTGAAGGCCGGCTCGTCGAAGCACGGGAAGAGCCGCCGCGCGTCCGCCGCCTCGAACTGCGTGGCCGCCACCTTGCCCGCCGCGTACAGGCCCCGCAGGCCCTCGGTGAAGCGGCCCGTCCACGCCACGTCCAGCGCCGCCGCGCCCGCCGGGAGCTGCTCGCCGAAGCGCAGCACCACCGTCTCGCTCACCTGCACCGGGCGGATTTCCGCGGGCTTCAGGCTCTTGCCGTTGGCCCGGAAGGTCACCTCGCCGAGCTTCAGCGCGTTGGCGTGCAGGATGATCTCATTCGAGGGTTTCTCGAGCTCCAGCTCGAGGGTCTGCTGGCCCGAGAAGGTCTTCGCCTCCATGTCGAGCGTCAGCGTCGCCTCGTACCGCCGGGGACGGATGGAGAGGGGGAGTCGGAAGTTCTTGTCTTCTGTCACGTGCGTCATAGGGGGCCGACTCTACCGGGAGCGCGGGCCCGCGCTCGGATTCAAGTGAGGACTCCCGGCGGCTGGCGTCCACCGGGTGACGGCCGGACAACTCCCGGGGCGTTGAGTACCGGGCAGGGGAGGGGGGCGGATGGCAGGGGCTCCAAGATGCCAGGGGCTTCAGTACGATCCGCGCATGAACGGAACGACTGTGCCTCGCGGCTCCCTGTGTGCGCTCGCGGTGTGGCTCCTCGGTGGAGTGCTCGCCACCGGCTGTCTTCCCAACCCACCTTCTCGGTGTGCTCTTCACGGGCACGGCGTGTCAGCGCATCCAGGCGGCCACGTCGACGGCACCGGTGCACATCGAGGTGCGTGCCCCTTCGTCGGGGTGACTTGGTGAATAGCGCGCGTCCTACCGCCGCCAGAGGTGGTATACGGAGAGGGGAGGCGCTTGCTCATGGCGGACAAATCACTTTGGAAGGGTGGACGGTTGGGCGCATTCCACCTCGGCCGGCGGTACAAGGGCGTCGGGGCGGACCTGGGTCGCTTCTACGAGGCCCACAATGTCCGCACCGGTGTTTCCGCCCTGGTGCTGGTGCCTGACCCGCGTGCCGGGTGGGAGCCCTCGGAAGCATGGCGGATTCGTGCTTCCTCCCTGGTGGAGCCAACGCCTCATCTCGTGCTGGAGGTGGAGCAGGCGCCCGCCTCGGGCCAGCTGCCGGAGCTGTCGGCCATGCTCGACCTGCTGACGAGCGCGGTGGAGCGCGTGGAAGCGAAGGACGAGGTGCGCACCCATCTGACTCGCGAGCCGATCGGGCTGTGGAGCAGGTGGGCCGGGCGCTCGCGCCGGCTGTTGCGCTCGCGTTGGACGCTGGCGGCCGTGGGCCTCGCCACGGTGGGGATGGGCGTGGCCCTGTGGTTGCGCATTCAGGCCCCCGGGAGCCAGGAGAGAACAGTGCCCGATTCGGGCACTGAGGACATGTTCCTGGCCCATGCGCCGCGCAAGATCGTCAGCAGCGACACGCGCCTGACGGGCATTGCCTACCCCCTGCCGTCCAAGCCCTTTCGAGATCAGGCCAAGCCTCCTTGCAAGTCTGGCAAGAGCGGTAAGAGCGAGGTGGAGATCAACGGCGGGTGCTGGGTGGAACTCGCGAGGCGACCGCCTTGCGAGGATGACGACGCGGAGTACCAAGGCAAGTGCTACCTGCCGGTGGGAGAGCGAGCCCCCGTGCCGCAGTCCATCCAGCAGTAGCCCAACACGCTTGCATGCCCTGAAAAGTTGTGTTGGGATGGTGACCGCATAAGTCACCCCACGGAATCCACTGACTGCCAGCAGTGGCCCGTGTCAAAGCATTGCGAAACGACGGTATCCCGCGTCATGGCGGGATTCCATCTGCAACGCCCCCGAGATGCCTGGCAGCTCTCGGTGGGCGTTGTTTTTTGGTGGGACGTGACAAGGATTGCCGAGCAGTCCTCCGGGTCCGGGAGGGACGCCGCCGTACGGCGCCGCCTGTCCAAGAAGCTGGGAGAAGTGGCCCGGGCCGCGCGGGTCCAGGCGGGCCTGACCCAGGTGGATGTGGCCGAGCGCATCGGCATGGCCGCTGAGGTGTATGGCCGGTTGGAGCGAGGGTTGATGTTGCCCAGTGTCCCCTCCTTGTGGCGCCTGTGCCTGACGCTCCGGATTCCGGCGGACCACCTGCTCGGGCTCGCTTCCGAGCAACTTCCCCAGTGGGCGATCGAGCCTCCCGCCGAACGGGATGGCGTTCAGGTACGGAGGCTGATGCGTTCGGTGCGCAAGCTGAAGGCGTCCCAACTCCGGACTCTGAGCCTCATGGTGGCCGCGCTCCAGCGGGAGGTGTGAGACCGGCTGATTGATGCCAGGAGGCGACGGGTTCGATTCCCGCCGCCTCCACTAGAAGTTACTCGCCGCTCCGAGCCGCGTCCCCCTCCTAGCAGGGGGGCGCGGCTTGCTTTTGGGGACCAAATCAGGGCACCTGGGGTCCAAATTCGGACCAAAACGGAGCCCGTGACGTGGGAAACAACAGAGAGTGGACAGGGAAGTGGAAGGGGGGGCGGACCTTCAACGGCAAGGACGGCCGCCCGGTGTTCGTGCTGCGCAAGATGGTTCAGGGACGGGCCTACACCATCCACCTCGACGCCAGCAGCGAGACGGAAGCCGAGGCCGAGCTTGCGCTTTTCATGCGCGACCCCGAGGGCTACAGCACCAAGCGGGAAGCGCGACAGCAACAGCAGGAGTCCGCCGTTTACGTCAACGCTGAGACCGTGGGCCGCTTCCTGGAGTCCATGAGGCAGGCCAAGACGACCGAGCGTTACGTGGGGAATGTCGGCTTCTACTTGGCGACGTGGGCCGAAGCTCTGGCGGGCCGGGACCTACGCACCGTCACCCTCCAAGAGCTTCTGCGGGAGTTGGCCCGGCACAAGACGGGCAGGAAGAACCGCATTACCGCGCTCAAGTCCTTTGCCTCTTGGCTGCGGGAGCAGGGCGCCCTTGCCCTGGCCGAAGACCCCACCGTCTCCCTCAAGGTGCCCGCTACCCGTCCCGAGAAGGCAGTGCGGGAGAAGGGTTACAGCATCGAGACCACCGAGCGGCTTTATCGGGCCATCAGCGGGTGGGAGTTTACGAACTTCCGGCAGGAGGGGACGCGGCGCACGACCGACGTTCAGTGTGTGCGCGACGTGCTGTGCATCCACGCGAAAACCGGGATGCACGGCACCGAGATCGAGCGGCTAGCCAAGGGAGAGGGCAAGGTTGCCGTGTTCGAGGACCAAGGCGAGATCGCCGCTACGGTGACGTTCATCCACAAGAGCGGGAACGTTCACCGTCAGAGCATCGACCGTCAGACCTTGGCGGCTGTGCAGCGGCTACAGGCGCGCGGTGCGGCGCCGGTTGATAGCCACATCCGCCGGGTTGTTGCTCGCGCCTGCAAGACCCTCGGGATCAAGCCGGTGCATTTCGGGGAGTACCGGCACAGCTTCGTTACTTGGGCTTCCGAGTGCGGGCAGGAGGTACGGCCCAAGGCGGGAGGGCTTCCGCTGTCTGCGATTGCCGCTGTTGTCGGGCACCACTCGGCAAACACAACCAAGCGTTTTTATGACAACGTGAAGGTGCCCCCGATGATCAAGGTGCCCATCAAGCTGGAGCATCCCGAGGATCCGGCATACCTGCCGGTCAGGCTTGCCGAATCAGCTTGAGGATCGCGTCCTTCTCAGCCCGCCCGGTAGTCTGCTGGGCGGGTTGCCGCTTGCGCTTGGGGGCGGGCTCGCGGCTGAAACACTCCTGAACCGCTTCGATGCTGTCCAGGGTGATCATGGCGACCTTGCCCACCTTGGGAGCACGGCGCAGCGCCCCCGAGCGCAACAGCTCGAAAATCCGGGAGCGCCCGCAGCCGAGGAGGGCCTGCGCGGCGTCAATCGAGATGGCGCGGGCTGCTTGAACCGGGGCCGCGTTGGCGATCCGGTTCTGCATGTCTCCGACCATCGCGCGCAGCTTGCACAACTCCGCGTAAATCTCCCGCAGCAGGTTGGGCTCGGCTCCGCTGTCCAGTGCAGCGGTTGGGGTTGGCTGGCTTTCGTCCTGAATGGCCGCCGAATCAGACGGCGACGGGATGCCTTGCGACTTCATGCCCCATATTTTCCCGCGCCATCACAAGCACGGTCAAAGCGTTTCGGGCGTGCAGTCCAGTTAGGGCTAGTTAGTACCAGTTAAGGCTAGTTGCGGATAGGTGCGGGTAGGTTGGCCAAGGTTGGGCACCGTTGGTCATGGTTGGCTAGGTCCGAGCTTCGGCTGCCCCGCCCTGGTGGTCCTCCACCGCGCCGCTGGTGCGCGCCACGGGCCCGAGGCTCGGCTGCCGCGTCGCTGGTGGCTCCACCGCGCCCGAGCTTCGGCTGCCATGCCCTGGCGCCTCCACCGCGCCGCTGATGCGCTCCACGGCCCGAGGCTCGGCCGCCGTGCCCTGGCGTCTCCACCGCGCCCCGGTGCGCTCCACCGCGCCCGAGGCTCGGCTGCCGCGCCCTGGTGCTTCCACCGGGCCCCGCTTGCCTCCACCGTCCCCGAGGCTCGGCTGCCGGGCCCTGGTGCCCTCCACCGCGCCCTGGTGCCCTCCACCGCGCCCTGGTGCCCTCCACCGCGCCCTGGTGCCCTCCACCGCGCCCTGGTGCCCTCCACCGCGCCGCTGATGCGTTCCACGGGCCCGAGGCTCGGCTGCCGTGCCCTGGTGCCATCCACCGCGCCCGAGCTTCGGCTGCCGCGCTGCTGGTGGCCTCCACCGCGCCCGAGGCTCGGCTGCCGCGCCCTGGCGTCTCCACCGCGCTGCTGATGCGCTCCACGGCCCGAGGCTCGGCTGCCGTGCCCTGGTGCCATCCATCGCGCCCGAGCTTCGGCTGCCGGGCCCTGGTGCCCTCCACCGCGCCCTGGTGCTTCCACCGCGCCTCGGTGCCCTCCACCGCGCCCTGGTGCCCTCCACCGCGCCGCTGATGCGTTCCACGGGCCCGAGGCTCGGCTGCCGTGCCCTGGTGCTTCCGCCGCGCCGCTGATGGGCTCCACCGCTCCCGAGGCCCGGCTGCCTCGCCCTGGTGCCTGCACCGCGCCGCTGATGCGCTCCAGGGGCCCGAGGCTCGGCTGCCGCTCCTTGGTGCCATCCACCGCGCCGCTGGTGGCCTCCACGGGCCCGAGGCTCGGCTGCCGTGCCCCGATGCTTCCACCGCGCCCTGGTGCCTCCACCGCTTCCGAGCTTCGGCTGCTGCCGTGCCCTGGTGGCCTCCACCGGCCCGAGCTTCGGCTGCCGCGCCCTGGTGTCTCCACCGCGCCGCTGATGCGCTCCGCTCCACGGGCCCGAGGCTCGGCTGCCGTGCCCTGGTGGCCTCCACCGTGCCGCTGGTGGCCTCCACCGCGCCCGAGGCTCGGCTGCCGTGCCCTGGTGCAGCTCGTGCTCTGGTCCGGCCCGAGCTTCGGCTGCCGCGCTGCTGGTGCCCTTGCGGGCCCGAGGCTTGCGCCGTGCCTGCTTTCGCGCCCTGGTAGGCTCCCCTGGTCCGAGCTTCGCGCCCTGGTGCCGCTGCCTGTCTGCCACCGCGCCCGAGCCTCGCGCCGCTTGTGGGCCTCCACCGGCCCGAGGTTCGCGCCGAGGCTGCCGCTCCACTGGCGCCGGAATGGCGCCGCGTCCTGGCTCCCTCCATCCGCGCCCGAGCCTCGCGCCGCTGGTGAGCCTCCACCACGCCCGAGGTTCGCGCCGCACCCTGGCGCCTCTACCGCGCCGCTGATGCGTGCCACGGGCCCGAGCTTCGGCTGCCGCGCCCTGGTGCCCTCCATCGCGTCCGAGGCTCGGCTGCCGCTTCCTGGCGCCGCTGGCGCTGCTCCACCTCCACCGCGCCCGAGGCTTGGCTGCCGCGCCCTGGTGCATCCACCGCGCCCCGGTGCCCTCCACCGCGCCGCTGGTGGCCTCCACGGGCCCGAGCTTCGGCTGCCGCGCCCCGGTGCCCTCCACCGCGCCCGGTGCCCTCCACCGCGCCGCTGGTGGCCTCCACGGGCCCGAGCTTCGGCTGCCGCGCCCCGGTGCCTCCACCGCGCCCTGGTGGCCTCCACGAGCCCGAGCTTCGGCTGCCGCTTCCTGGCGCCGCTGGCGCTGCTCCACCGCGCCCGAGGCTCGGCTGCCGCGCCCTGGTGCCATCCACCGCGCCCCGGTGCCTCCACCGGGCCCGAGCTTCGGCTGCCGGTGCGCTGGCGCCCTCCACCGCGCCCGAGGTTTGCGCCGCTGATGCCCTCCGCCGCGCCCGAGATTTGCGCCGCGCCCTGGTGCCGCTGCCGCTGCGCTGGGGCTGCTGCCGCGTTGCTGGCGCTCCACCGCACCCGAGCGCACCCGAGGCGCGGCTGCTCCCGCTGCGGGTGACTCTACCGCGCCCAAGTTTCGCACCGTGTCTGCCGCTCCACTGGCGCCGGAATGGCGCCGCGTCCTGGCGCCGCCCCCCGAGATTGGGCCGGCGTACCTGGCGCCCGCCACCCGCGCCCAAGGTTCGCGCCGTGGCTGCCGCTGTGCCCGAGGTGTGCGCCGCGTTGGGGCTCCTCCGCTGCGCCTGAGCTGGAGCCTACCGGGGCCCTATCCATGGGCCCCACGAATCGGCCGCGGTGCCCTGGCGCCCTCAACGGAGCACGGCGTCCGAGGCTCGGCTGCTGGTGCGCTGGTGGCCACCACTGCGCCCGAGCTTCGCGCCCTGGTGCCGCTGCCGCCGTGTCTGATCCGCCGCGCCCGCGCCCTGGTGCCGCCACCGCGCCGCTGGTGTGCTCCACGCGCCCGAGGCTCGGCTGCCTGCCCTGGTGCCGCCACCGCGCCGCTGGTGCCCTCCACCGCGCCCGAGCTTCGGCTGCTGCCCTGGTGGGCTCTACGGGCCCGAGCTTCGGCTGCCGCGCCCTGGTGCCTCCACCGCGCCGCTGGTGCCCTCCACCGCCACCGCGCCCGTGCCCAGGTGGGCCACCATGCCCGAGGTTCGCGCCGCGCCCAGGTGACTACCACCGCCGCCCGAGGAGCGCCGCCGCGCCGTGTCTGCCGCTGCGCCGCTGGCGCCTTCCATGCGCCCGAGCTTCGGGGGCCGCTGCGCTGGTGGCGCTTTCCACCACGCCCGAGCTTCGCGCCCTGTCACCGCTGCCGCCGTGGTGCCCACCACCACGCCCGCGCTTCGGCTGCCCCGCCGCTGGTGGTGCCGTCCACTCTGCCCTGGTGGTCTTCACCGCGCCCGGAGTTCGCGCCGTATCGGCTGACGCGCCCTGGTGCCGCTGCCGCGCCCTGGCCCCCTCCCCGGTGCCCGAGCTTTGGCTGCCGCGCCCTCCCGGGGTTCGCGCCGTGGTGGCCACCACCGCGCCCGATGTTTGTGCCGCTGGCGGGCCTCCACTGGCCCGAGATTCGCGCCGCGCCCCGGCGCCGCCCCCGCGCCGCTGGCCGCTGGTGGATCTGCCGCGCCCCTGGTGCCGCTGCTGGCGCTTCGGGTGGCGCCACGGCGCCCGAGCTTCGCGCCGTGTCTGCTGCCGCGCCCTGGTGCTTCCACCGCGCCCGAGCTTCGGCTGCCGCTCCCCGGTGCCCCCACCGCGCCGCCGATGCGCCCCAACAGGCCCGAGGCTCGGCTGCCGCCCCGGTGGCCTCCACGGGCCCGAGCTTCGGCTGCCGTGCCCTGGTGCCATCCACCGCGCCCGAGGTTTGCACCGCTGGCGTGCCTCCACCGGCCCGAGGTTCGCGCCGCGCCCTGGTGCCGCTGCCGCCGCTTCGGGTGGCTCCTTTCCGCCCGAGCTTCGCGCCGTGTCTGCTGCTGCCCCTGGCACCGTCCGCCGCGCCCTGGCGTCGGCCACCGGGCCCGAGGCTCGGCTGCTGCCTTGGTGCGCTCCACACCGCGCCGCTGATGCGCTCCACCGGCCCGAGGTTTGCCCCGCGCCCTGGCCGAGGTTCGCGCCGTGTCTGCTGCCGCGCCCTGGTGGCGCCTCCACGCGCCCGAGCTTCGGCTGCCGTGCTCCGGTGTCTCCACCGCGCCCGAGGTTCGCGCCGCGTCCGGGTGCCGCTGCGCTGGGGGGCCGCTGCTGGCGCCCCACCTCGCCCGCGCTTCGCGCCGTGTCTCTTGCCGCGCCCGAGGATCGCGCCGCGCCGTGTCTGCCGCTGCGCTGGGGGGCCGCTGCTGGCGCCCCACCTCGCCCGCGCTTCGCGCCGTGTCTCTTGCCGCGCCCGAGGATCGCGCCGCGCCGTGTCTGCCGCTGCGCCACTGATGCGCCCCACCGGCCCGAGGTTCGCGCCGCGCCCTGGTGCCGCTGCCGCGCCCTGGTGGTGCCTCCAAGGGCCGGAGCTTCGCGCCCTTGGTGGGCTCTACCGCGCCGCTGATGTGCTCCACGGGCCCGAAGTTCGGCTGCCGTGCTCTGGTGCTTCCACCGGCCCGAGGTTTGCGCCGCGCCCTGGTGCCGCTGCTGCCGCTTTGGGTGGCTCCACTGCGCCCGGGGTTCGCGCCGTATCTCTTGCCGCACCCGAGGGCGCGCCGCGCCGTGTCTGCCGCTGCGCTGGCGGCTCCATCCGCCCGAGGCTCGGCTGCTGTCCTGGTGGCCTCCGCCGCGCCCGCGCTTCGGCTGCCGCTACGCTGGGGCGCTGCCGCGCCTGGGGTTGCGCCGCGCCCGCGCTTCGCGCCGTATCCGCTGCTGCCCGCCACCGGGCCCGCGCTTCGGCTGCCGCGCCCCGGTGCCGCCGCCCTGGTGGCGCCCTCCACCCGCCCGAGGTTCGCGCCGCTGGCCTCTGGTGGATCCGCTGCGCCCTGGTAGCCACCACCGCGCCCAGGCTTCGCGCCGTGTCTGCTGCCGCGCCGCTGGTGCGCTCCACCGCGCCCTGGCGTCGTCCACTGGCCCCGAGGCTCGGCTGCCGCGCGCTGCCGGTGCCCTCCACCGGCCCGAGGCTCCCCCGGCCCGAGGTTTGGCTGCCGCGCCCTGGTCCCGTTGCCGCGCCCGAGATTTGCGCCCGGTGGCCATCCGCCGCGCCGCTGATGCGGGCCCGAGGTTCGCGCCGTGACCATGGTTCGCGCCGCTGGCGCCTCCACCGTGCCGCTGATGCGCTCCACCGGCCCGAGCTTTGGCTGCCGCGCCCTGGTGGATTCCACTGCGCTCGGGGCTTGCGCGGCGCCCTGGCGGCCTCCACCGCGCCCGAGCTTCGGCTGCCGCTGCGCTGGTGCCCCCCAAGGGCCCGAGGTGCTCGCCGCGCCCTGGTGGCGTTGTGAACTTCACCGGCCCGAGCTTCGGCTGCCGCGCTGCTGGCGGCCTCCACCGCGCCCTGGCGTCGTGCTCCCTTGGCGCCGTGCTCGAGGACTTCGGAGCCGCGCCAATTCCGCCGCCCTCCAGAGGCCCGGATTGCTGCGCAACCGGGGCGCCAGGTCTGAGCCCTAGGGGGCTGGGCGCAGCGTCGGGCGGCGCGGTGGAGGCACCAGGGCAGGCAGCCGAGCCTCGGGCCCGTGGACGCACCGGGGCGCGCCTCGGGCGCGGTGGAGGCACCAGCGGTGCGGTGGAGGCCACCAGGGCGCGGCAGCCGAAGCTCGGGCGCGGTGGAGGCACCAGCGGTGCGGTGGAGGCACCAGGGCACGGCAGCCAAGCCTCGGGCCCGTGGAGGCACCGGGGCGCGCCTCGGGCGCGGTGGAGGGCACCAGCGGCGCGGTGGAGGCACCAGGGCGCGGCAGCCGAAGCTCGGGCACGGTGGAGGGCATCAGCGGTGCGGTGGAGGCCACCAGGGCGCGGCAGCCGAAGCTCGGGCACGGCAGCCGAGCCTCGGGCGCGGTGGAGGGCACCAGCGGCGCGGTGGAGGCCACCAGGGCACGGCAGCCAAGCCTCGGGCCCGTGGAGGCACCGGGGCGCGCCTCGGGCGCGGTGGAGGGCACCAGCGGCGCGGTGGAGGCCACCAGGGCGCGGCAGCCGAAGCTCGGGCACGGCAGCCGAGCCTCGGGCGCGGTGGAGGCACCAGGGCACGGCAGCCAAGCCTCGGGCCCGTGGACGCACCGGGGAGCGCCTCGGGCGCGGTGGAGCGCACCAGCGGCGCGGTGGAGGCACCAGGGCACGGCAGCCGAAGCTCGGGCACGGCAGCCGAGCCTCGGGCGCGGTGGAGGGCACCAGCGGCGCGGTGGAGGCACCAGGGCGCGGCAGCCGAAGCTCGGGCGCGGTGGAGGCACTAGGGCGCGGCAGCCGAAGCTCGGGCCTCGTGGAGCTCATCAGCGGCACGGTGGAGCACCAGGGCACGGTGGAGGCACCGGAAGGGCGGCAGCCGAAGCTCGGGCGCGTGGAGGCCACTAGGGCGCGGTGGGAGGCCACCAGGGCACGGCAGCCGAGCCTCGGGCCCCGTGGGCCTACCAGGGCGCGGTGGAGGCACCAGGGCACGGCAGCCAAGCCTCGGGCCCGTGGAGGGAGACAGGAGCACAGCGGGCCTCTCGGGGGGCAGGGCGCCAGGGGACGGCAGCCGAAGCTCGGGACCTGGGAGGGTCCGCACGGGGCGCACCTCTCCCGCCCGCTCAAGTCGGGGCGGCCCTGTTGACCCCCGCAGTCGGCTGGTCCTTCCCTTGGTTGGTCCCGCATGTTACCTACCGGTCTACCCACCAAGGTTCACGGCTGGTCTATTCGTCCAACCGTTGTCACAACTCGCGAGGTGTCCATGCCGAACGCCCCCCATGCGCGCCGGATAGTGGCTCGTGTTGCCCGTGCTCGCCCCCGTCCCTTTCCCCTCACGCCTGCCTTGCTGGCTGTGCTGTTGCTGTGCCCCGCCGCATGCGCCAGCGGCCCACGTCCCGAGGTGTTCCGCGCCATGCGGGACGTGCTCGCGGATCTGGACGACTTCGGCGCGCTGCTGCTGGAGGCCGGACTACCGGCTGACATGCTGCCCCCAGGCCGGGACGTGTCTCCGGAGGAAGCAACGCGGCTGCGCGTCACCTTCGGTCTGTATCCGCCCACCTCCCGCACCTATGGCCCGCGACTCGTCGCGGACATGCTGCTGCGGGAAGTCATCGGAGGCACCGCCTCCGTGAAACGCTCTGAGCTGGATTCACGCCTGCTGCGCTACCGCGAGTTAAGCGTGATGGGCTCTGACGGCTTCCTCTCCTCCGCTCTCACCGGCACACCCACCCAGTGCATCGGCCCTGTGGAGGTGAAAGGCGCCACGCTGCGGGCGGGTGAGTACGAGGTGGGCGGCTTCTACGCCCCGGATGGCAATGGCGGCTGGTTGCGCGTCGTCTTCCTCCCGCCCTTCAAAAGCGCGCCGTAGCTCCCTGCAAAACCTTCCACAAACAGGAATCACACCATGCCATCACCAGGAAACAGCCCCCGGCGAGCGACTCGCCAGGGAGCGGATCGTTACAGGGATTATCGTTTCTCTTTCGAGTCGGGGGATTATCGCTATGACGTAGAAGCGCCCCTCTTGATTCACCCCGACTTTGACACGCTCTTGATCGCATCACGTCGGCACCTCAAGAAGAAGGAACGTCGGAGCGTCGTACTCAAAAAGGTTGGTGCCATTACCGGACGCGAAGCGCGGGCGCGTGCCACGGAAGAGGTTCGCCTCGCGGGGTTTCTGCATCATCCCCGAATCGCGCGGGTGTTTGATTTCGTCGTTCACGACGGCACCCCCTTTGTCGTCATGGAGCACGCGAAAGGCTCTTTCCTTTTCACTCTCCTGGATTTGGCGGCGGCGGTGGAGTACCGCCTGCCCATTCCCTTCGCTGTCCACGTCGCCGCCGAGGTGGCCGATGCCCTGGCCTATGCGCACGAGTGCGAGGATGACATGGGGACTCCCTTGCACATCGTCCACCGCGCCGTGGGGCCCATGCGAATCCGCCTCACATTGGATGGCCGAGTCAAACTGACCAATTTTGGGGCGGCTTACTCCGAGTTGGCTGGGCGCATGCCCACACCGCGCGATTTGCTGAGAGGAGATCCAGCCTACATCGCCCCGGAACTCCTGCGCGCCATCTACGCCGCCAACCAGAGGAAGTCAGACCCGCTCGCCCCGAAAGAACTCGACGGGCGCGCGGATGTCTTCTCCTTGGGGCTGGTGCTGTTGGAAATGCTGACGGCGAAGTATCCGCTAGACCCGCTCGGGCTCCTCCCCGAGCGCCCCGCTACGCGCTTCCCTCCAGGCATTCGTACCGAGCGCCCCACATGGATAGGCTTGGACGTGTTGGCTAACCGCGTGCTCCGGTTTGGGACGGAAGAGGTATCGCGGGCGACTGGGTTTGTTGCCGAGCCGCTCCAAGCTGTCCTGATTCGAGCCCTCGCGGCGGACCCTGGCCAGCGTCACCAGACAGCCGCCGATTTGCGCGACGACTTGCGCGGCTACCTCCGCGAGGTGGCCGGGCCTTCCTACGGGCGACAGCAAGTCATGGCCGAGGTTCAAACCGTTGTGCGGATGGCCACTGAACGCAAGAAGCTGGCAGCCCAGCCGATGGAATACGGCGTGCTCCCCGACCTGGAAGATTTGCAAGACGAAGCGAACGGCGGTTGAGGCTCCATCATGTCTGACAGACACCCCACACAAATCAAGCTGGCAAGGTACTTGGGAGCCGCCGCGCGTGAATGTCGGTTGCGTGCGAATATGACACAGGCAGACGTGGCGGATCTGGTCAACATCGCCACGGAAGTGTATGGCCGCATTGAGCGGGGGGGAGTGCTCCCGAGCTTGCCCACCTTCCGGCGCCTGTGCCGTGCCCTCCGAGCGGATGCCAACAAATTGCTAGGGCTCGACGTCCCCCCCGCGTCGCAGGCGTCGGGGCGGTCATCTGCGGAAGCGTCGGAGCCCTTGCCCGTGGATGCCCTGGAGGAGCCCATATCTACGCCAGAGGACCCGCCCGGATTGCGGCGCCTGTTCCGCTACCTCAAGAAGCTAACTCCGGAACAACTCCGCGCAATCGGCCATGTTGCTAGTACCTACCTCAAGCCATATGAACGCCGGTAGGACCTACCAGCGCAATCAGAGGGGCTGACACATGGATGACTTGGATTCTGAATACGGAGACCTGATGAAAAGCCTTGGTGAGGCGGCCCGTGCCGTCCGCGAAAGGCTGAACGTGACTCAGGCCGAAATCGCCAGGGGTGCCGGAATTGCCCCAGCCGTTTACGGGAGGATTGAGCGCGGCCACATGATGCCCGCCGTTCTAACGCTGCGTAAAATCGCGGTGTCCCTCGGCATCTCGGCGGACGTGCTGTTAGGCATTACCTCGAAGGAGGTGGCCAAGAACATGGACGAGCCACCGCCCGAGGGAGATTTGACTCCCGAGGTGCGCCGACTCGTGCGCACCTTGAAGACGTGGCCTGACGAAAAGGTCAAGCTCCTGTCGCGCTTCGCCAAGCTGCTGGAGCCGGTGCAGGTGCCCGACTCCGAGCCGGAGGCGTGAGCGAGCTTTGGCGTTGGGGCCGGGGCGTGGGCGGCTCGCATTCGTGCTCGGCGCGGACGTGCCATGGAGGGGACTGCCTTCCGCCCCGGCCCCAGCTTCCAACCGGGCGAGCATGCGCGAGAACGACCCAACCGCGCGCGTTGGGTTCTGCTAGAGTCGCGGACCTTCGGAGGTTCGCGGCATGGTCATTCATCTTCCAAAAGACGGCGCCCGGGTAGGCGACTACACAATCCGCCACAAGCTAGGCGAGGGCGGCTCTGGCTATGTCTACAAGGCCGAGCGCGGCGGGCGTTACTTCGCCATCAAGTTCCTTTCGGAATTGGAGTGGACCGGCTGGAACCGGCGGGAAGTCACCATCATGGTCCGCCTTCAAACCCTCAACCTCCAAATCCCAAACGTGGTGGGCTTTCGCGGGTGCGAACGGTGGCCGGACCCGGACATAGGCTATCCATACATTGTCATGGATTTCGTCCCCGGGTTGACCATGGATAAGTATGTCCAAAAATTCAACCCCTCTCCCCGGGTGGCATTGGGCAAGTTCCTGAAGATTGCGAAGGCCATGGGGGAGGTGCATCGGCTCGACGTGCTGCACCGGGACCTGAAGGAATTAAACATCATCATCCGAGCCGACGACGGCGAGCCAGTCGTGATTGATTTTGGCTACGGAGCCATGAAGGGAATTCAGACTGAAACAGGGCCGGGGCGAGTGCCCCCCGGGACGCCCGAGTATCGCAGCCCCGAGATCATCAAGTTCCTGAGAGGTGAGACGCCAGAGGACATATACACATACACCGTGTCTGACGAGTTGTGGGCAATGGGAGTAATTCTGTATTGGCTGCTGACGGATGTAATGCCGTTCGGTGGCCGGTTGGAAAGTGGGCTGAATGATCGGATCCGCCTGAATACACCCAGGGCGCCCCACCTCATCAATCCGCGTGTGCCCGAGTCGGCAAGCCGCTTGTGTATGCGCATGTTGGAGAAGGACCCGCAGGCACGCTTCAAGGGTGATGACGAGTTGTGCGCCGCACTGGAAGCGGTGCTGAGTGCCGCCGAGGGTGATGCAAGTTGGGATTTGCCGTTGATAGATCCCCTCTCCCCCCACGATGCGACAACGGCAGGCAATGCGAGTGCGGACGAAGAGCCGAACGGAAGGGCGAAGGAAGTGCAGCAGTGGATAGCAGCGCACAAACCCCGGCGCGGCTGGTGGCCTGTGGAGGAGCCACCGGCACAGGAGCAGGAGGCGCCCCCGCCCCCGTCCCCGGACGAGTTGCCCTCCCCCAGGGCCAAGCCGGAGGCGCCCGCTGCGGGCCCAGTGGCGGACGGGGCGGCGCCAGGAGGGGCCCGGGGCGTGCGTCGCTGGCTGGGAGCCTCGGGCCCCCTTCCCATGGGGGCCCTGATGGTGGACATGCTCAAGCGGCCTCCCCTGGCGCTCGTGGCGGGGCTCGCGGTGGTGGCGCTCGCGGTGGGCTCCCTGGGGCCGCTGCAAAAGCCCGCCCCCGCTCCGAGTGTCGCGCCTGCCTCCATGGCCCAGAAGGCCGCGCCCCCACCTAGCGCGTCTGCCAGCGGTGGGGAGACGGAAGGGGCCGCACCCATCCGCGAAGTGGCGCAGCCGCACAACCCAGCCGAAGCTAACACGGGCGCGGCGCCCGTTAGGGCCCAACCCCCCGCGCCTACCCCTACCGCCATGCTTCGCAAGTCAGACACGACGAACAAGCCAGACGACGCGCCCAAGCCCCAGTCGCAACGCGCGGGCAGGCTCCCCCCCTTGAAGAGTGCCGCCGCTGTGGGCGCTACCTGTGCGCTGCTTGAGGGCTGCACTGGAGGCACGACCCCCCAGGTGCGCCCCACGCCCGCGCCTGTCGAATGCCCCGCCGATTGGAAGGCGTCACACAAAAGGTTAGGCATTTTCAGCGGGGGGGGAGGCGTCGTGCTGCAAGGGTACGAAGGGGAGAACACCGAGAGGGCTCCTCTGCGGGAGGGCCCGGTTACCGTTGTTGCGCAAGACGTTGGAAAGCTGCCTCGGGGCACCTTGCTTTCGGGGACGTTGCAGCTTGGGGAAAGCCGCTTTTATGGCACCTTCACCCGGGCGCAGATTCCAGGCGGGGACGCCTACCCCGTGTGTCTGGTTATTGGCCTGGAGGTCCCGTCAGCCATGCCGGGTGGACCGGATTGCCCCGCCGGTCTGGGCGACTGCCCCGCGCACGAGAGCAGGCCCGGCAACGTGAAGATGTTCACCCGCTTTGACGTGTTCCCGAAGGGCTCTAGCTACCAGGGCGGTTTTTTCTAGACAGTGCCGCCGCACCCTTGCGCCTAACACGGGCCCACCGGTTGTCTGACGCGGGCCCGCTTGCATTCTGGAGGTTGGATTTCCGTGCTGCCCCCGTCCCCTGGCGCTCTCCTGGCGCTCGCCCTTCTCGCTGGCGCCGCACAGGCCGCCGAGCCGCCGCCCCCCGTCCCCCTCTGTGCTGCTACCTCCCGCATCGACGTGGCGGCGGACTCCACGGGACAGGCCCCCGAGGTGTGCGTTAGTCCGAACGAGACGACAACGTTTGCGTTTGACTCCCGCCTTGCTGCGGGGGCCGTGGAGGTCCAGCCAGAGGGCCGCCTTGCGGATTGGACCCCGGGCAAAGAGGGTCTGACTCTCCACGTCATTCCCAAGGGGGATTTTCTGCCAGGGGAGAGGGTAAAGGTAACGGTGCGCTTCGCGGATGGCGCGGCCCCGGCAGGTGCAACCTTCTGGCTCGTGGGCCATGCGGCAAGGGGGGCGCGGCGCGTGGAAGTGTTCCGCAAGCCCCGCCCGGCGGACGTGCTCCAGAAAGAGAAAGACGAAGCACAGGCCGAAGCCCGCCAATGCCAGGAGGACAAGGCGCGGCTTCTGGCCGAGCGCAAGGAGCCCGGCGGGCTCATGGGCGCCGCGTGGCTGGAGCGTGAAGAGGAGGTTGAATCGCGAGACATTGGGAGGGACTTGAAGCACGACCCGGCCAACGCACTACGGACAGAGAAGGCCCGAAGCTACAGCCAGCGCCAAGGCGTAACCCTCCCAGGAGGCATGGCGGTAAGGCTTCAACTCCTAAACCCTGGCGCCGAACCCTGGACGGCGGCGGGGGCGGTGTTGAAGGACGCGACGGGCGCGGAGGAGGTGGAGCTTTCCGCGTGGCAAGTGTCGGCCATTGCTCCCGGCGCCCGTGGCTTTGTCGTGATGGGCGCCAAGCGGGAGCCGGGGCAACTCGCCTGCCCCTGCACCCTCAAGCTGTGGGAGGCGCAAGGGCCGCGCACCGTCAACCTCGGGAACGTCACCTTCCCGGCTGGGGAGTAAGCTGGGAAGCAAGGCGCGGCGCGCGAGTAGTGCCGCCACCCCATCCGGCGGGAGGGAAAACCAACCTACCCGATGGGTTTTCAGCACCTCACCAGACCCGGCGGCTTGACCTAGCTATCAGCCGCTTTCTGTAATCGACGGGTTTGGGCTTCCAGCTCGGGCGGCTCGCCCGGAGAGGTGCGGCAATGTCTAGGCATTCTGTCGATACTCGCCCCGTGGACACACGGCGGCCCCAGCGCGCGGGTGCGCTGGCCCTGGCGGCGCTGATGCTGGTTACAGCGTGCGCCACGGGGGCCCCCATGGGTGGAGGGTTGACGGCTTCCCGTTACCGTCAACCCGTGCCGCACGACTCGTCCGAATCATCGGGGCTGGAAGCGGAAGCCGAAGACGGGAGCCAGGAGGGAGAGGCTTTCTTTGCCAAGCTGCCCACGGACTTTGCGCCTGTGCAGGTGAGTGACGCCGAGTTTTCGGAGACCATGACAACGCTTTGGCTCAACATGCCGCTTCGGGTGGCCGCGTCCCGTCCCCCGTTGTATGTCGGCCGTAGGCTGGCGTTGGCTTCCGCGCCCTTGAGTGGCGAAGCGTGGCAATCAGACCTGGCCCGCTCCTATGGGCATTTTTGCGAGCGGTGCGGCACGCCAGGGGATTGCCTGACGTTGTTTGAAGACGGGCCCCGCATTCAGGATGACGACAAGCGAAGCCTTGCGCTCGCCCTGGCGGTGGGTCCTGCCCTGGAAGGCGTAAACGCGGAAGTGCGGGCCATGCTCGACCCTACGCGAATGCTCGCGATGATTAGCATTAGCATCACGGTTTATATGGCGCTGCTGTTGGCGCCAGTGCCCGAGCCGATAACGAAGGGCGCGGCCCTGGTGTTTAGTGCCGCCCTGTGGGGTTACCTCGGTTATGAATTCTTCGATTTGCTGCGGGCCTATGCGCGGCTTTACGAAGATGCGCCCCGAGCCTCCACCTTTGCGGAGCTGCACGAGATTGGCGAGCGTTTCGGGCGTGTCATCGGCCCCAACAGTGTGCGAATTCTCGTCATCGTGGGGACGGCGGCCATTGGTGAAACGGCGGCCCTTGCTTCCAAGGCTCCAAAGCTCCCCGGATTCATGCAAGCGTCGGAGAGAGTCGCGACTCGCACCGGGTTGGGCCTGCTGGAGACGGCAACCGGCGCCGAGCGCCTTATTGTCTCTGTGCCCGAGGGGACGATCCGCGTGGTGTTGGCGCCTCATGCAGTGGCCATGGCCGCCCGGGGCGTTGCCGCTGGGAGCCCGGCCCCGACTCGGGGTAAGCTCCTGCCGAACGGACACAGGGCGTGGGGGTCGTTTGGTGGCTTCAAGTCGGCTATGGGAAAGGCGGGCCCCGGAAAGGAATGGCATCACATCGTGGAGCAGACCAAAGGCAACGTAAAGCGGTTCGGGGGCGAGGCCCTGCACAATACCGAGAATGTCATCGCACTAGACAAGGCGATTCACACACGGGTTAGTGCTCTCTTTTCTAGAAAGATGCTTAGGATTACGGGCTCAAGGATTCTGACGGTGCGTCAGTGGCTCAGCACTCAGTCCTATGAGGCGCAACGGGAATTTGGCCTGCTGGCCATTCAGAACGTCAGAAACGGCATTTGGCCATGATTGATTTGCAAGGTCTTGTGGCGGAGTTTGTGCGGCATGTGCAGGCAGAAACCGAGGCGGCTTGGCGGGGCGACTCCAAGACAGCGAACAAGCACGTTGATCAGTGCTTAGCCGTGTTTGACAAACTGCGGGCTCATGGTGACACCGGACGGGATGCGCTCGCGGTGCTCTTCACGCATCCACGAATGGACGTGCGTGTGTCAGCGGCGGCGCTGCTGTTGCGCCATCGCACGGCGGAAGCCAAAGCGGTTTTGGAGGAAGCAGCGAAGGGCACAGGACTGGTCCCTTTTGAAGCATCCCAGGCGTTGAAACGCTGGGAAGAGGGTACATGGGCCCTAGACCCTGCCGACGATGATGTGGGGTCGCCCGAAGCGACCGGCCCGGCAGCGCCTAGCAAGCGCAGCCGACCGCGCACGGAACGCGCCGCGCCTGACAGACGGAGGGGGAGCAAGCGGGATAAACGTGGCGGGTGATCTCGAAAGGGCCCGGCAGTCGAAACTCGGGCCCGGTGGAGTCCGCCAGGACAGCCCGGCAGCCACGGCGGGCACCTCGTGCCGGTGGAGGCCACCGCGGGGCCCGGCAGGCAAAGCTCGGGCCGGTAGAGGGCCACCAGGGCCCAGCGTAGAGAGATGCCCAAAGCTCGGGCCGGTGGCGGTGGACACCTCGGGTCCACAAGGGCTTGGCTTTCATGCTGAGTTTTTTACAGTTAAATGTCTGCTCAGATGAATTTCCTCATTCGGATGGCCACCGTCTTATACCCGAGACTTACGTACATGTGTCGTGCTCGCTCATTGTGACCAAAGACGTTAAGAGAGATGCTGGCGAGGCCGAGTTCTCGAACAATCTTCTCAAGCTCTAGCATTGCAAGCTTACCAAAACCCTTTCCTCTGTAGGGCGGGTAGATGAGAAGATCCCAAACATACGCTTCGTCTCGGCCTGATTCCCGCCGCACCCCGAACCAGAGGACTCCGATCTGGAACTCATCATTGACGATGCTGTAGAGAAATTGGTTTTTCGCGTCTGGGCGCCCTTCGGGCAACAGGGAGTCAAAAGATGCCCTTGCCATCTCAAGCCCACCTGCTGGAGGAAGATCATGCGCTCTCGAAAGTTCATCGGCGAGAGACTGCACTGCGTCCTGCATATAGACAGCAAACTCGCCCTCATTCATTTTCTTTAAACGAATCATGCGATCTTGGGGTTGGGCTCGATTCGAACCGGATCGACGATGCTGGGCTGACCTGACCTTGGGCCCAAGAGTATGGTATACACTACAGACTGGGTGATCGAGTTCAATAACAGCGTGCGCTCTGCAAGTGAGTCACTGATCGCGCTGGTGGGAGCTGACGCAAGTCCATGTAGAGTGGCCGTCAATAACATGTTTTGCGCGATATGGCCAGACTCAATGAGTACAACACGGTAGCCCGTGGGATGAGGGTATTTCCACATCGTTCGATCGAAGTTTGCCACCAGAAAAATAGCTGCGGCGGCATTATCAAACCAGGGCTGCCCCCCCACAAGTTCTCCTAAATTCGGCAATTCTGAGTCATTAACCAACCCCAAGGAGTTTTCGGTAGCTGAGTAGTGATAAACTCCTCGTGGAAGTTCCTCCACATTACGCGCGTAGACGAATGCCTCATATGGATTCCTGCCACCAGCTGACGGAGTCATCTTGAGCGGGATTTGCCCCATTCCTTCAAGAGGTGATTCAATGAACCCCGTTATTCCAACTCCTGCGACCAAGCAATCGCGCAACTGCTCTACCGTAACAGGCTTATCGCCAAACCCTCGATAGCTTCGACGATTTCGCATGACCGAAAGGATCTCGGAGTCGAACTGAGGTGGGGCAAGCTGCACAACGGTTTTGTATCTTTCGTTCGTCGAATACAGAGGAACTATGGGTGTAGTGGAGAGCCTATTGGTCAACCAGAGACTGGTCGCCTGCGGAGTGAGGTACTGAGGGTTCTTGATTCCAAAATGATAGAAGGCTGTCTTCAAATCCCAGTTCCATTGCCTCTCAAAATGGATGTCGCGTTCACCTAGAGGCGTGTCCTTGACGACCATCAAGCCGAGATCAACTAGGCGCAGCAATTGGATCGATATTGTTCGAGGATCGTACCAGTTGCTAAATAAAGCGAACAGTGTTGCTGGAGGTTGCCAAACGCTGGCCGCCGTAAGCAATGAAATATCAAGCTGGTCGATGGCCGCTGAAGAGTTGGTGAGAAAGTTTGACGCCGAGATAGCTCCATCATCGAACGCAATGAGGAGGGTTCGAGCGCGACGAATGTACGTTTCAGCGGTCATGTTTTTATCTATGCCAAAGCAAGGCACACGTTAGGATGTAGGAAGACTGCGCGGCAGAGCGGATGTGCGCGGCGCTCCGCTCTGCCACAACGCGCTTTATCGCGACATTAGCTGACGGACGGGTGGTGCATCGCCGGGGCGAGCGACGGGTGGTGCATCGCCGGGGCGAGCGACGGGTGGTG
The DNA here is from genome assembly GCF_024623785.1 of Archangium lipolyticum. Taxonomy (NCBI): domain Bacteria; kingdom Pseudomonadati; phylum Myxococcota; class Myxococcia; order Myxococcales; family Archangiaceae; genus Archangium; species Archangium lipolyticum. The sequence continues at coordinate 139 of NZ_JANKBZ010000004.1, read as the reverse complement.
CATCGCGGGGCTGAGCGACGGGTGGTGCATCGCCGGGGCGAGCGACGGGTGGTGCATCGCGGGGCTGAGCGACGGGTGGTGCATCGCCGGGGCGAGCGACGGGTGGTGCATCGCGGGGCTGAGCGACGGGTGGTGCATC